>JBJEOI010000035.1:0-50287 GCA_051880635.1 Acutalibacteraceae bacterium
ATATGAAGCAGGTACTCAACTGGTAGATATGATTTATTTGCAGAAAAAAATATAACTTCCGCTTTGGCGTTCTTGCTCAATTTCGCCAAAAGGGGAGCAGAGCCGAGAAAGTGCATACCTTTAAATATTAATCAGAATTATTATTTGTCAGCGAAAAACCGCCCAAACCGCCCGAAGAGGCGGTCTTTTCTTTCTGCTGATTTCTCGTTTAAAAATTTGCAATATCTGTAAATATATAGTATAATATATAAAAAATTGTTGAAAAGGAAGTCTATTATGACACAAGCGTTACCCAAAACAAAAATGTACCGTTATTGCCTTGCGGATATTGCCAAGGGTCTTTTTAACGGTATGATAGGAAACTATTTACTTTACTTTTTTCAGCCGACAGTGAAAAGCGGCTTGCCCAATCTTTTGCCCCAAAACAAATTATTGGGATTTATCACGGTTATGGCTTTAATCACGGGCATCGGCAAGATTGTTGATGCGGTTACAGACCCGTTAGTTGCGTCTCTTTCGGATAAATGCGGTCATAAGGACGGCAGGCGTATGCCGTTTTTGAGGTATGCGGCTCTTCCGTATGCGCTTTCACTGCTGCTGATTTTCTATGCACCGTTTAAAGAAAATTCTGCAGGAAACGCTGTATGGGTCGGTTTCTTCCTTGTTGCATACTATGTATCATATACATTTTTCTTCATTCCGCGTAATGCCCTTGTGCCGGAAATAATTCCCGACGCTAATGTGCGTGTCGGTTACTACACTGTCAGCACAGTGTTCTTTATGGGGTCCAGTGCCTTTATGTATGGCGCAACCTTGTTTGTGAATTTACTGAAAAATGCAGGCTTGTCACCGTTGTGGGCATGGCGGGCGGTATTCACAATTTTTGTTGCAATCGGTATTGCGTGCCTCTTGCTCAGCGCATACGCCTTCAACGAAAAGGACTATGTTCAGGGCAGTACAAAGCCGAAGGATACCGTGTTTAAATCCTTCGGTCTGGTTTTAAGAAACCGTAATTTTGTGATTTTCAGTCTGGGAGATTTGTTCAGCTTTATTTCACTTTGCTTCTTTGAAACGGCAATGCTTTACTACATAACCATGCTGTTGAATATTGACGAAAGTCAGGTCTTTTATGTTCTGCTCTCGGCTATCGTAACCGCAATTTGCCTGTTCCCCGTTATTGTAAAGATTTCGAGAAAATATAATAAAAAAATCCCTCTGCTCATAGCGAGCGCAGTCTTTACCGTAGTGTTTGCGCTTATTTATGTCGGTGATAAAGTTGCCGCAGTGTTTTCGGGTCAGGAATTGGTAATCGGCATCATATTCGGAATGTTGGTTGCTTTCCCGTTTGCCGCCATTAATATTCTTCCGCAGTCCGTTATCTCCGATATTATTCAGTTAGACTGCCTGGAGAGCGGAGTGAACAGAGAGGGAATATTCTCGGCAGTTAAAACCTTCCTTGAAAAAATAGCCGTCAGCGTTGCCATGATAATCGTGTCGAGCGTATTGGCAATCGGTGCGGCAAGTGGCGAGTCTGTTGGTATGCTTGGCGTTAAGCTCACCGGTGCGTGCGCCGGCGTATTCAGCCTGTTGTCATTAATTATGTTTATTGTTTATGACGACAAAAAAGTTACCGAAGGTATTAAAAAGTTCAATAACGGAGGCGATACCGAATGAAAAAACGGATTTTGGCACCCGAAGCAAACAGAAAAAATGTTTCGTCGAAAGTGCTTGAGAGCTATACCGATACACTGTCTCAAATGATAAACTGTAAAACAGTATTTACTCATGACAACAAAAACGGGGCAGAATTTGAAAAGTTTTATAAAATTATAGAAGAGCGTTTCCCGGTTCTCTCAGAAAAGGCGGAGCGTTTGACCTTCGGCGGCGGATGCTTTGTTTACATAATTCACGGCAAAAATGCCCGGAAAAACATTATGCTTATGTCACATCACGATGTTGTTGACGGCGGTGAAGACTGGAATACCGAGCCGTTCTGTGCAACAATCAAGGACGGTGCTATGTATGGCAGAGGCACAATTGACACAAAGACACCGTTATTTGCGGAGCTTCAGGCGTGTGAGGAGCTATTAAAAGAAGGTTACTCCTTTGACGGAATAAATCTTTATATCGGCTCATCAAATAACGAGGAGCTCTGCGGCGACGGAATGGTGCTTGCAACGCAGTATTTTAAAGAAAACGGTATTCATTTTGACTGTGTTTTCGACGAGGGCGGCGCAATCACGACAGGTATGGTTCCGAGTGTTAAAGAAAAAAGCGCTATGGTTGCCGTTCACGAAAAGAGCAGACATGTGTATCGCTGTACGGCTAAGAAAGTGCGGAAAGGACACGGCGGCTTAAATCAGGTGAGCAACAACACGATTTCGCAGATGACCGCTTTTATTCAAGAGGTTGAGAACAGCAAGATATATAAGAGCGATTTGTCAAGCGAAGTGAGAGGTACATTTGAGATTCACGCACCGTATATGAAATTCCCCCTGAACATTGTGATGGGCAACATAAAATTATTTGCTCCCTTAATTAAAAAGGTTATGCAAAAAATTCCGCAGGCAAAGCCCATGCTCTCGACAAGCGTTGCCTTTACCACAATTTCGGGCGGTTCCGAGGTTGACCCGCAAATTGCGGCGCAGGAGGTTACGGCGACAATGTTTCTGCGCTGTGTCAGAGAGGATGACCTCTATAAGGGTCTTGAAAAAATAAAGGCAATTGCTTCAAAGCATGGGGTTGAAATTGAAGAAGTTGAGAGGGATTACTGCCGCCCGACGGATTATAAAACACCACAGTTCAGACTGCTTGAAAGCGTCATAAACGATGTCTTTCCCGATGTAATTGTAGCTCCGTTTCTTTTGGTTGCCGGCACTGACGCAAGACGCTTCACCGATGTTGCGGACAATATATTCCGCTTTGCGCCTATTGATCTGGATACAGCGCAATATGCCTCCGTTCACGGGGCGAACGAGCATATTAAAATTCAGAATGTCGGGCAGTGCGTCTGCTTTTATAAAGAACTAATAAAGAAAATATCATTTTAAAAGACAGGATGACAAAAATGAGTATCAAAAACGAACCGAAAATCAAGACACCGATAACTGCCGCAGTCAGAGAACAGCTTGAACACAGAGCTTTATGGATGTACCTTCTTTGCGACGAGGCGAAGAAAAAAGGGCTACCATCAACCGAGTATGCGCCTGATGCAGTTAAGCGATGCGGGCTTTATCAAGGCGCACTGCTGCGTGAAAAGGGGAAGAAGGGCGACTCACTAAAGGGATTAAAGAAATCACTTTTTTCAATTTTTGCGCAAGCGGTTTTTGAAATGAAAATCAAGCAATGCGACGATGACCATTTATTCATAGATTTCCATTATTGCCCGCTTGTAAAGGCGTGGCAGAAGCAGGGCTGTACCGATGAAGAAATCAGAGAGCTTTGTGACCACGCTATGTGCGGCGACAGGGGAATCGCCGAGAGCTTTGGCTGTGTGCTTGATTTGCCCAAAACAATTGCCCGAGGCGATGACATTTGTGAAATTCGTTTCCACCGCCCCGGTAAATAGGCGATTTTATCAGATATAGCGGCAGAGGAAGGGATTATTGATATGGGTAGTTCATTATCATTTTATCTTGTAACCGATACTCATTACTATGACAGTTCTTTTAAACGAACAGGCAAGGCGTATGAGGAAAGAAGCATAACAGATCAGAAATGCGTCGCTGAAACACCGGCGATAATTGACGCAGGGTTTGCGCAACTTGCCGAGGATAAAAATACGGATATAATTCTTATACCCGGAGATTTGGTCTATAGGGGCGAATATCAAAGCCATGTCGGCTTTCGTGAAAGGCTTTATAAATTAAAGGAGCAGGGCAAAAGAATTTATCTTATAACCGCAAGGCATGACTATTGTGAGGACTGCGAGCCTGTTGAGTTTGACGGTGATAAGCGTGTGCCTGTTAAAGGTATGCCCCGTGAAGAGCTCAGAGAATTTTATAAGGATTTCGGTTTTGATGAGGCAATATCAGAGCATAGAGCAACAATGTCATATGTTGTTCAGCTTCAGGAGGGCTACAGACTGCTTGCCCTTAACTGTGACGGTGACTGCGAAGACTTCAAGGGTCTGTGGGATGACCAGATGAAGTGGGCACTTGATGAGATAAAAAAGGCGCATGAAGCGGGTGACTACATATTTGCAATGATGCATTATCCGCTGCTTCCGTTTTCACCGATTATGAATCTGATAGGCGACGCAAAGCTGACTGACTGGGAAAAAAGGGCAAATGAATTTGCAGACGCAGGGCTTGATTTGATTTTTACGGGTCATATGCACGCTCAGGCAGTCACGGATTACATAGCGAAAAACGGCAAAAGAATAACAGATGTGCAGACAGGCTGTTTCGTCGGCTGCCCGTGTGCATACAGAAAGGTTGTTTTAAGCGGTGACACTGCTGAAATAAAATCATACACAATAAAAGATTTTGAATATGATAAGGGCGGAAAAACGGCAGAGCAGTATTTTCAGTGGCGTTTTGACAGAATGATTAACTGGAAAATGGATGAAGTTCTGCCCGGGACTGCAAAGAAAATACTTGATAAACTTACACTTAAAAAACTTGGCAGACTGCTTTGCTTCAAGGTTGACAAAAGTATTGAGGGCAGACTTGTGAAGGATGTATTAGCTGAATTTGTGCGCAATATTTTTATAGGCAACGAGCCTTATGTTAAAGGTACGCCCATATATGAAGCAATGGCAAAGCTGATAAAACGGCTTCATTTTGTTACACATATAGCTGAAAAGAAGCTGGGGGCTAAAAACCCTGTTCTGTCTGATATTGACAGCTTTATTCTTTCAATGATAGGCGACGAAAAACAGCGGGATTATAATACCGTTTTAAAAATCAATAATAATTGGGAATAAAAATTATGACCGATTAGGCAATTTTTCAAAGCACTCTATACTGTAAAAACCACAGCCTGCTTTACCGCAAGCTGTGGTTTCAAATTTTATAGGAATACTTTTTCAGAAAACAAGACTTTATCTTATTTTAAACTGATTTTAAATGAGAATTTCAGCGGTTTTGTGTAACCGAACTTTATCAGATGCTCCTTTGAAGGTATCGGTCCGCAGCTTCCTGAGCCCGTACCTCTGACAAATCCGTCGATTGCCGCAAAAGTGGTATCCGTGTCGGGCAAGTCTTCAATATGCTTTGCTTTTTTAAGCTGACCGAGTGTGAAATGGTTTGCGTTAAAGCTGAAGAGCTTTCCGACAGCCGAAAATTTGATTTTTCCGTTTCTGTTACTGATTTCGGCGTATCTGACGTCACCTCTGTTGCCCGAATCCTGCGGCTTTATGTATTTATGCCCCATTTTCGAAACAACGGTCTTATAAATTCCGACAGGGCTGTGCTCCTTGAAGTCAGAATAGTTTTCTATAGGTCCTCTGCCGAAATATTCAACATTTTCAAATGAAGACGGGAGCTCGGCGTGAACACCGAAGCGGGGGAGCTGAGCTGTGAGAGGACAGATTTTTTTAAGACTTGCCGTAATCTGAACTTCGCCGTTTTTGCTGAAGAAATAATCAACATCGCAGTGAGCAAGAACAAAAATGCCTCTTGTCACAAAGTCAAAGCCTGTGCGGATTTTTTTCACGCCGTCAACATTGACCGTTTTGCATTTTCTTAAAACAGGTTCAGCCTCGGCAAGTCCCAGAATAAGCCAGTAAATCATCATATACTGATCGTTATCAAGTCTGCCTCTGTAAATATGAGGAATAAAGCCTGTAAGTTTATCCTGCGGAGCTTTGTTCAGATACGAAACTGAGTTCTTTGTAAGCTCGGTAAGACCTTTCTTTTTGTCAAAAACAGCTTTTCCGTTTTCAAATGTTACAGTTATGCTGTTACCACTTTCGGATATTTCGGCGCAGTCCGACATAGTGGGCTGTTCAACTGCTTTTTGTGAGATTTCAATCTGCTCGACTGCGATTTCTTCTCCTGTCTCGGCACTTTCGTATTCAAAGTTAATATATACGTCTTCGTTTTTCCGACCGAATGCTTCAGAGCTTATTTCAATTCTCTTTTTCTCAAGCGGCTCTATAACGTCGCTTATTTCGCCGCTTTCGGTTATTCTTCCGCCGACCGATATTGAGTATTTAATCTTTATATCGGCTGTGTTTTTAAAGCACCTTGTGTTTTTAAGCTCAAAAATGCCGTTTCCTTTGTATGCGGCTCTTATGGGGCGGTAGCAGACTTTCATCTCAAGCGCACCGCTTGACGGTCTGCGGTCAGGGTAGAACAAACCGTCAACACAGAAGTTTCCGTCATGAATAGGCTCGTTATGGTCGCCGCCGTAGGTCCATTTATACTTTGCGTTTTCGTCATAGACGCTGTGATCAGCCCATTCCCAGATACAGCCGCCCATAAACTGCTCTGACGAATAAAACAGCTCCATATATTCCTCAAGACCGCCCGGACCGTTGCCCATTGCGTGAGCGTATTCACACTGGAAGAAAGGCTTACCCTTATACTTATTTCCGGCGGTGCCGGCAAGTATTTTTCTCATAAGATCGGGCGTGCCGTACATTCTCGAAACAACGTCGTACGCCCAGCGTTTACTGCGTATAGCACCCTCATAGTGAACGGGTATTTCGGGATTTACGCTTTTCAGAAAATCATAGCATACGTCCTGACACTTATAGCCGCCTGACTCGTTGCCGAGACTCCACATAGTGATACAGGGGTGATTTTTGTCTCTGCCATACATTCTTCTGACCCTGTCAAGATAGTGAGAAGCCCATTTCGTGTCGTTGCTGAGGCGGTTCGGGTTATATGTGCTGTAGGGGATTGCATAGAAGCCGTGAGTTTCAATGTCTGCCTCGTCAACGGCATAAAGACCGTAAATATCGCACATTGTCAGAAATACGGGGTCGGGAGGGTAGTGAGAGGTTCTCACGGCGTTGCAGTTATATTCTTTCATCAGTCTGATATCTTTTTCAAGGTCGTCAATGCTCATCGCATACCCCTTAGTCATGTGGGTGTCGTGGTGATTAACACCGAGTATTTTGATAGGCTTGCCGTTGAAAAGGAAAACTTCACCATTGATTTTAATATCCTTAAAGCCGATATAAGTCCTTATGACTTCGGCTGTCTCTCCGTTTTCTTTCAGCGTGATTTTCACCTGAGTGACATTCGGCGTTTCCGCTGTCCACTCTTTAACCGAGAGCGATTTTATCTGCTTCTGACCGCTTTTTTCAAAAGAAACACTGAAAAGACCGTCGGCGATAATTTCTGCGTATGCGTTTTCGGCAAAATCAGCGTCAAGCTCAACCGTCAGGTCATAAGTGCCGTCTGAATTTTTGCGGGGTCTGAAAAGAAAATCGTTTATGCGGCTTTTGCCCTGAAGAGTGATATAAGCGTCACGGAAAATGCCGTTCTCTCTGAACATATCCTGACACTCAAGATATGTGCCGTTGCTCCATTTATACACAACCGCCACAATTTCGTTTTTGCCGTCTGAGACAAATTCGGTGATGTCAAACTCCGCCGTGTTATGAGAACCCTCGGAGTAGCCGACATACGCTCCGTTGACATAAAGAGCCAAAGCACCCGCAACGCCCAAAAAGGTGATAACCTGACGGGCGGATTTTTCTATATTTATCTCTTTTCTGTAAATGCCTGCCGCCGCATTGTCGGGTATTCTCGGCGGTTTTTTGGGGAACGGATAGCGTGTGTTGATGTATGCAATCTGGTCGTAACCCGTTCTCTGCCATGTTGACGGGGTCACAGTCTTATCGAAGCGAACCTTTTCACTGTCAAACGGTTCAGGCACGTCGCTTAACTTTCCGTAGTAAGCAAAATCCCATTCTCCGCTGAGCATAACAATGCGGTCGGACTTATATCTCTCGTTTTTATAATCCGAGCTTTCAAGCGCCGCTTCGCTTGAAAACGGAATAAAATAGCTTCTCGCTTTAAGTTTATTTTCTTCAAAAACAGAAAAATCCGTGTGCAGATTTCTTTTAATTTTATAAATCATTTTTTATTATGCCTCCTTAAAAGCAGTCTTATTTTTTAACCTTTATACTAAACTCAAACCTTGCGTTGTCCTCATACCAAAGCGGAAAATTTGTTCCCCATATGTTGTCAAAGAGAACATAGGAAATTCCGTCTTTTTCAAGGCTTTCGATTTTATTGTCATATTCAAGAATTTTTCCCTGACCGACGGAAATAAGAGGGGAGAGACGGTTACAAAGCTCAAAGCAACCGGCGCTTGTCTCCATAATACATTTTTCGACCGCGTGCAGATTTTTTCCGCCCATTGATACCGTGCTCTTGTAATCGACCTTGCCGCCAATCTTTATCAGCGAAAAATCCTCCGCCTTGGGATAAAAATGTAGGAATATCGCTTCGGGTGTCCGGGTGGCGTCTTTGTTAAACCATGAAATCTCAACAGAAAGCCCCTCATTGTCAAGAGTATATATGACCTGTGACATTTCGGGTGCGCCCAGCTTTTTTGAAAGCGATTTGTCACACTCAAGATTAACAAAGATTTTTGTCTGCGTCTCTTCTTCAAGAATACGGGCGTCGGAAACGCTGTAAAAGAACCGCCCGACGGGATATTTTTTGTCAAAATGCTTTAAAAGAGGCTTCCCGAAATCAGGGTACGCCCAGATTTCGTTTTCGTTTAAGTTCCGTGAATAGTGAGAAAACCAAAAATCATAATCCTTTTCACAGTATGAACGGTATTCAAGAAGAGGACTATTGTTATGACGAATTATTTCTTCGCCTTTGTATGTAAGCTCTCCGACACCGCCGAATTCATTGATCCGGAGCTCAAAGTCAGACTGTTTTACTTTGCTTTCGAGCTTTTTATACTGCGATATGTCACAGGGCTTCTTCGGTCTGAGCCCGTCGAGAGCAGTCTTAGCCTGAGCTTTATGCTCGGGCGAAAGACAGGCTAAGGCTTTGTCAATGTATGCCCTTTGCTCACTCCAGCTTTTTTCGATAACGCTGTAGGAGTGAATGTGCCCCACGGTTGCGAGCTTATATTTAAGCCCCCTGAAAGGACGCTTGATTTTAATTTTATCCCTTTTACGGGCTTTTTGAAAGTCGGATTTCAGATAGTTTTCATAGTCGGCAAAATGAGATTTTGAATCCATTCCGCAGGTGTGCTCGCCGATACATAAAAGAGCGTCGGAAAAGCCTTTGTATTCTTCACTCATTCTTGTCATTGAGCCTTCTGAAAGCCACTGCTTTTTAAGCCGCATCATTTCACGAAGAGCCGCCGATTTATAAGGGTCTGATGCGCTGCCGTGAATCCAGCTGTCGCCTATTTCATTTTCAATAACAGGCAGCTTATCTTTGACCTTCCAGATTATTTCGGCAAAGTCGTCGAGCGTACCCGCCGTGACTTCATAATCAGGGTATTCACTTTTGATTTTTCTGAGCTTTGCTATGACTTTATCGGACGACGGCGCGCCCTTATTGTCGAGCGTATGGTCAAAATATAAAATTTCGTCAACATATTCACATTCGAAAGCGCCGCCGTAGTCGCCCGAATATATAACGACTATTTCACTGTCGCCGTATTTCCATAAAAAGCACTTGGGCACCTCGGGAACGGCGGAAGCTCCGTTGACGCCGATATGAAGAAGTTTGATGCCGTGCTTTTTGAGAAGCGGAACAATAGCCTTTGTGTGACCGGGAACATCGGTCATTTTGGCTGAGACGGTTTTTCTCCCTCTTATTTCATCTATTTCGTCAACAATCGAAAGACCGAAATCAAAGGTGTCAAAGTCAAAAAGCTCTGAATGTGTTGTGAAAGGCATAGCGTGAGGGACAATGTTACCCTCCTGAAGCGCCTTGATAAGATTTTTCTTTTTCACTTCGTCAGAGTCGTTGAGCGCTTCTTTGATAATCCATGAACCGGTTGTCCATATGAATTGCTTTTTGCCGTTTGTGTTCACTTTTTTAGCCAGTGAAACGGCTGAGGGAATATAATCGTCAATATACTTTCTGTGTATGTTCTGAGCATAATCGGTGAAGCCTAAATCAAGATGAGTTTTTGAGACGACAAAGATTTTTTTCACTGCTTTTCCTCCTTTTCAGCGATACCGTAAAGCATGAAATCAAGTATTTTTTCAAGGCCCTTTTCATGATTTACAAAAACAGAATCAAAGCTGTTTTCCTGAGATTTTATACCGATAAGATAACCGTTGAGAATATTCTGAAGCAAGGAATAGTATTCGGTCACATCCTGCTTTGAAACACCGTCTCTGAGTTTTATTTTTTCAATAACATTCAGATAAACGCTTTTGTTGAATTCGTCAAATTTTTCTTTTGCCTTTTTTATTTTGTCTGAAAAATCCGAGTTATCCGTCAGCACAACCGAAAAAATCAGACGGCTGTAATAAGGGTGAGCGTCAAAAAATGAATATCTTTCTTTCATGTATAACTTGAAATCAGCCCCGAGCGTTTTTTGTCTCATATAAGAAACAAATTCGTCAGCCGCTTTTTCAACACAGCGAAGATATAGATTTTCCTTGCTTTCAAAGTTGTGATATACAAGCCCCTTGGAAATACCGTGTTTTTGGCAAATCTGATTGACGGTTGCGCCGTCAAAGCCAAAGCGGGCAAACTCTTCGCAGGCGGCAGTCAGTATTTTTTCTTTCGTAATTTCTGTTTTTAAATCTTTTTTCATATTTTCACCTTTCATTATTGACCGTGCGGTCGATAAAAGTATATTATGAAACTCAGACGGTGTCAAGTGTCTTTATAAATATAGTATGCGATATAGTGGTTTTAGGGCGTAACAAGACGCAGAGAGCAAACATATAGCATACGGCAAAAGCGGAGCAGAGTGTTTTCCGAGCATCAGACCGAAAGCGCACTGCATCCAAGTGACTGTTGTTTTGTACCATTCGGCGCTCATTACCTCTTCAGTCAGCAGACCGACGGCGTGAGGACCGAAAATCATGCCCGCAATAAGCCAGCCTGAAATTGCCGGCAATTTTATTTTTTGTATCAGCCTTCCGAAAAGAAACGCAATCGTAATTATTGCTATTCACCGAAAAAGATTTAAAATTATTTTGACATCTTCCTTTCAATCTGTCAGACAGAATCTATCTTTTTTATAAAACTTCGCTCATTATAACATAAATTGACCGAGCGGTTAATAATCGTTTGCCTTAATATTTTTCCGACGCATACCGTGAACACTTATAATTTTTGAACAACTTTTGTTGACTAATCCCCGGCGATATGTTAAAATTGCGTTGCACTGTGACCGAAGAAAACTTAATTTTACGGTCGAAAGGAGACACATTATGCCAACATTTTTACTCGAATTACTCACAAAGGTCATGAGTATTATCACTACGGTTGCTCTTGGCTTTTCATCGCTGACAATGGCTATTGACTCGGGCAACTTTGAAAAAGCGAAGTCTTTTGATACGGTTGTGTATGAAAACCAGCTTGTTCCCGAGCTTGATGAGGACGGCTGCTGGACTTTCACGACAGATCGTGACCTCAAGGTTCTTCAGCTGACCGATATTCATATCGGCGGCGGCGCTCTTTCCGTCAAGAGAGACGCTAAGGCGCTCAATGCGGTTGCGGCGATGATAAGCGCCGAAAAGCCTGACCTTGTTGTTCTGACAGGCGACATGGTTTATCCTGTTCCTTTCCAGGCGGGAACCTTCAATAATTCAATCTCGACCGAAATGCTGATTACTCTTATGGAACAGCTTGGCGTTTATTACACTGTTTGTTTTGGTAACCACGATTCTGAGTTTTACGGCACTCACACAAGAGAGCAGATTTCAGATATGTGGGGGGACCCCGAGCTGAAATATTCCCTTTATCAGGAGGGGAGTGAAGATGTTGACGGCTACGGCAACCATGTTATAAAGGTCAGAAACTCTCAGGGTATTGTCAAGAACGCATACTTCATGTTTGACTCTCACGATTACACTGACGGCGATATTCTGGGTATCCAGTGGAAATATGACAACATTCATGAAAATCAGATTCAGTGGTATAAGGACACCGTTCTTTCTATTGACGCGAAGAATAAAGCGATTGACCCCGACTGCGCAATGTTCACTTCACTTGCTTTCTTCCATATTCCGCTTGAAGAATACGGTATTGCATGGAACGAATATAAAGCAAACGGATACGCCGACACCGAAAATGTCAAATACTACGGCGGCTGGTATCATGAGGACGGCGAAAAGTCCTACTGCGGTGTTTACCCCGAGAATCTCTTTGAAACTATGCTTGAACTCGGCTCAACAAAGGGTATTTTCTGCGGGCACGACCATGTCAATAATGCTTCTCTTGAATACAAGGGCATAAGACTTACCTACGGCATGAGCGTTGACTATCTTGCTTATAACGAGCTTAACAACGAGGGTGCTCAGAGAGGCTGCACGGTAATTTGTCTCACGCAGGACGGTGAGCTTTCAGTTTCACTTGAAAACTATTATCAGGATAAGTACCCGAGCAAATATGAAAAAGAAGACATCACAATGCAGTGGTGATTATGGGTTCATATAATTAAAAATACCTCCTATGGTGTGAAAGCTATAGGAGGATTTTTTTGCTGAAAAGGCTTGAAAAGAAAATTACTGATATATGTATGCGTAAAAAAATACGGCGGCTCAGATATCTGAACTGCCGTATTTAAACAGAATCATAACTGCGCTTATTCGCAGGTGCACCCCATTATCTTTTCACAAAAATGCTTGACCTGTGGGTCCCAGAAAGTCCATTCATGCTTGCCTTTTTTCAGAACAAGCTCACAATCAAGCTTCAGCTTGTCCGCCCGTCGTTTAAATGATATGCTCGTTACGACAAGGTTGTCCTGAAGACCGCTTGATATATACATCTTTAAGTTTTTATGCTTTTCCTTATCAAGAAGAGCAACCGGGCTTAAAGGTGAATGTTTGATATCGTCAAGCGCAGAAAGCATAAACGGAAAATCATTTTTCATTTCATCATTGAGAACATATTTCATCGGTGAAAGATCAAGAAGTCCCGAAAAGCTGCCCATTGCTTTATATCTTTCAGGGTATGTAAGAGCAATTTTAGCCGCCCCCAAACCGCCCATAGAAAGACCGGCGATATAATTTTTTTCCCGTTCATTTGAAATGCCGAAAATTCGGTGAAAATAGTCGGGCAGTTCGTCGGCTATGAATTTGAAGTAGTTCTGACCGTTGATATTGTCACAATACATACTTCTGTCAGCGGCGGGCATGATGACAATAAAATCGCCTTTCATAGCGTAATAAGCGATATTCGAATAGCTGAGCCACGAGGTGTTGTCGTCTGAAAGACCGTGAAGAAGCCACAGAACCTTTCTGTCGCTTATTGCCCTGTCGTTCATTCTGATTGAATCGGGCACGCAAAGACAGACCGCCGTGTTTCTTTTCAGCTGTTCGGAACGGAAAGTGATATTGATAACTGCCATTATTTATGCCTCCACAGAAGCCGCTAATTCGTCATAAACTTCATTTGTTCCGCCTTCGTCAAATTCATTATCATCTGTTTCATCTTCATCTTTAAACTTTAAGAAGAATGAGAGAACAAACGCAAGGCACATTAAAATTGCAGGGAAGATAACGACAAGAAATCTTGACGCAACATCGGGGTGTGCGCCGGGGTTTTCTCCGCTTTCAAAGCCGAAAATTTTGTCAACAATAAGATAACCGGCGGAGACGAAAAGACCGCTGACCTTGTTGAGAACGCCTAAAAGTGAGGAATATATACCCTCTCTCTGAAGACCGTATTTTCTGCTGTCCTCGTCAATAATTCTTGCGGCGACAACATCCATTGAAGCCTGAACACCGCCCATACCGAAGCCTAAAACAACGGCTACACAAATTGCGGCGATATAATTATAAGTGAAGAACAGCGGCAGAAGAGCAACGCCTAAAATTGCGAAAGCCGATCTCCACGCAGGCATGACGGTTGTTTTGCCGATAATTTTGAACCATACGGGGATAAAGACGATTGCACTTAATATTGATACGCCGAGCATAACTGTTGAGCTCATGCCGTCTTCTCTTTTAAGAAAATATTTGATATAAAACGGAATACCTGCCTGAACAAGAGAAATTGAAGCGGCAAAGGCGGCGTTTGTGAAGCCGTATTTCCAGTATTTGGGGTTGATAATAACAGCTTTGATTGAGCCTAAAAGCGGAGGCTTGGGTTTGTCCTGAACCGAAATGTCTTCATGCGTGCCGAAGGTCATGTATAAGATAACGGTAATCGCGAGAACACCATAGACAAGAGCTGTTTTATTGTAGCCGAGTTTTTCGGCAATGATCGGGGTGAGAGCGATTGACACGACCATTGCGATAAGCTGGAACACCTGACGGATTGCGTTTGTTTTTGCTCTTTCCTCCTCCGTCTTGAAAAGCTCGGGGAAAAGTGAACCGTAGTTTGAGCTTATGAGCGAGTCAAGCGTACCGGTGAGCATATACATGATAAGCACATACCAGAAAATCGAGCCTGCGCTGAGAGAGGCGGGCGGGTTGAAGAACATAATGAAACAGAGCACCAAGAGGGGAGTGCCGATAACGAGCCACGGTCTGCGGCGACCGAAAGGTGTTCTTGTTCTGTCGGATAAAAAGCCGTAGATAGGATTGTCGATAGCGTCAAGAAAGGTATAAACCGCCGTAATGACAGCAAACTGCTTGAATGTGATAAGACTGAGTCTGTCAACATAAAACGCGGCGGCAAAGGTCTTGAACATATTTATAGGTATAGAAGTTCCGAACATACCTATAGCGTAACGCAACGGATTTGTTTTTTTAACCTGTGTTTTCTCCATATTGAAAATCTCCTTTTTGATTTAGGCATTAACCCAAATATATTGTAAAACACGGTCGAAATTTTTTCTTGCTTTTATTTAATCTATATAGGTGATTTTTTTAAGTATGCGTCGAGGATTGACAACACCGCACGAAAATGATACTATGAAACAAATAATAATAAGAGGGAATAGACGATGAAAGATAGCAGTCTGAAAAACAGAGACGGGGCAGCGGTCACTGTTGATTTCAGAGGTAATGACGAGCTTAAAAGAAACGGAATATCGCTTCACTGGTGGAGCGCAGACACAACCGATCTTCACAATCACAATTTTTATGAATTTTTTATTATAACCAAAGGCAGTGCCGTTCATGAAATTAACGGAGAGACCTCCGTTTTAAAAAAGGGCACTCTTTATTTTATCCGCCCTGATGATTGCCACAGAATTTCATCTCAGACGGAGCAGAGCTGTATTCACATGAATATCTGTATTGTCGGAGAAAGGCTTGAAAAAATCTGCTCTGCGTTAGGCGTGACCACAGACGGACTTTGCAAAAGAGAAAAGCGCTCGGTTATGCTCAGCGTAGAAGATCTCAGCTTTTTTAAAAGCAGGGCTGAAAGAATAAATATGCTTGAACACAACGGCTTTGATTGTGATTATTTTCTGTTTGCAGAGCTCGTTGTCCGCGCGGTGTCCGCTCTTCTCTCAAACGAGGTTTCCGAGGATATAAAGTACCCCGAATGGTTCACATCTGTGCTTGAAAGCATTCATTCACCGTCGTTTTATGCCTGCACGGCGGCTGATGTCTATAAGCTCGGGAACTTTTCGCCGCCGGTTATGATTGAGTATTTTCGTAAATACACAGGTAAAACGGTCAAGCAGTATCTTAAAGAACTGAAAATGTCAATTGCCTGCGATTTTTTAAAGAATACAGAAAAACCGATTATTGAGATTTCAAACATGCTCGGCTACACAAGTCTCAGTCATTTCAACCGCATTTTCAAGCAGTTCACCTGTCAGACTCCCTTTGAATACCGCAAAGGGAAACCGAGTCAAAATGAGGCTTTCCGACCATAAACTGCATGGCACAGAAGATTTTAAAAATATGCCGCTATGCTTGAAAAATGCGTTATTGAGTGATAAAATAATAATGAAATCAGGTTCCGGTGAAGCATTGTGTTTCTCATCGGTAATGAAGAAAAAATGGCGGCTGATTAAAACAAATGACAGTCTGCCGAAAAAGCAAACGCATACGATAAATAAAACTTAAAAGGAGAATATTTATGTCAGAAATTCTTTCAAAAATCGTCTCTTTCTTTATGACGATACTTATGTTTTTTCAGTCTCTTCTCGGTCTGGGCGGAAAGCCCTCAGACCCGTCCCCACAGAACAATACTATAAAAAACGTCATATTCATGATAGGCGACGGAATGGGCTTCAACAGCATTGAAAAAACGCGCAAAGAAGAAAACATCAGCGTGTTCAATATGGACGCTTTCCCCTTGAAGGGCGAGTCAAAAACAAACTCGGCAAATTCCTCTGTCACAGATTCTGCGGCGGGCGGTTCGGCTCTTGCCTGCGGTCTCAAAATCAATAACGGCGCTGTCGGTGTTTATCCGAGCGACCCGAATAATGAAAATTCACATCCGCTCAATTTAGCCGAGCTTGCCGTTTCTCAGGGAAAGCTGGCGGGCGTTATCACGACAGACTCAACTGCGGGCGCAACACCCGCTTCGTTCTCGGCTCACACAAGCTCAAGAAGCAATGAATACGACATCACTTCGCAGCAGATGAAAAGCGATCTGACGCTTGTCTGGGGCACCGGGGCAAGCTCATTTTCATCGGATATTGCAGTTTCAAACGGCTTTTCGGTTATAACAAACAAAACCGAAATGGACGCTCTGAAAGAGGGGAGCAAGAGCTTCGGTCAGTTTGCTCATTCACTTTGGCACAATTATGAATATAAAGGTATGCCGACGCTTGCCGAGATGACAGAAAAGGCTATTGACCTTATTGACGACGATGAGGACGGCTTCTTCCTTATGGTCGAGGGCGCGCATATTGATAAGAACAGCCACAATAGCGACGGCGAGAAGATGAAAGATGCGCTCAGGTCTTTTGATAACGCAATCGGCGTTGCGCTTGAATATGCGAGAACTCACAAAGACACTATGGTTATCGTCACCGCCGACCATGAAACAGGCGGAATTACCCTCATGGACGGCGAATATAAATACACGACCGGCTCACACACAGGCGTGAATGTTCCTCTTTTTGTCTATGGCAAGGACGGATTTATCGAAAACGGCGCCGCAATAGATAACAGCGAGGTTTCAATCCGCACTGCAAAAGCGATGGGCTGTGAAAGCTTCCCTCAGGAAGTATTCGTTTCGGCAAAAGCCGCCGCATAAAACGGAATATAAAAATAACTGCATACTCACTCTCTTCGGTGGGTATGCAGTGTTGTTTTGCTAAATCAGTTATTATCCCTGCCCGTAATAGGCGTTTTTGCCGTGCTTTCGAAGATAGTGCTTGTCAAGAAGCTCCCTCTGCATTTTTCCTATTTCAGGGTTAAGCGACATAGCCTGTAACGCCATAAACGAAACCTCTTCAAGAACAACCGCATTATGAACAGCCTCATACGGCGTCTTGCCCCATGAAAACGGACCGTGACTTGCTACAAGAACTGCGGGTATAGCGTCAGGGTCTTTATCTTTGAAAGTCTCAATAATGACTTTTCCCGTTTCTTTTTCATATTCGCCGTCGATTTCCTGCGCAGTCATGAGCCTCGTGCAGGGAATGTCGCCGTAGAAATAGTCGCCGTGAGTTGTGCCGAGAGCAGGTATATCTCTATGAGCCTGAGCAAATGAGGTTGCCCACCGTGAATGTGTGTGAACAATGCCACCGATATTCGGGAAAGCCTTATATAGCTCAACATGAGTCGGAGTGTCGCTTGAGGGCTTATATTTCCCCTCGACAACATTTCCGTCAAGGTCTGTGACGACCATATCGTCGGCTGTCATAGTGTCGTATTCAACGCCTGACGGCTTTATAACAACTAAGCCTTTTTCTCTGTCAATACCCGAAACATTGCCCCATGTGAATGTGACAAGACCGAACTGAGGCAAAAGCAGATTTGCCTTTAACACTTCTTCTTTAAGCCTTTCAAGCATCAGAGCACCTCCACAGCCGTCTTTTCAAGAGAAAAGGCGGTCTTATATTTTGAAAGAAAACGGTTAAAGCCGTCTATATCCTCCCCTGTCGCCGAGAGAGAAACAGCAACAGCGTCTTTGAACACTTTGTTATCAAGGTAATCTTCAAGAGCTTCGTTTTCGTCTTTCCACAGTTTGTATGCACCGAGAAGAGCCATTCCGTAAGGACCGCCCTCACCGGCTGTCTGCATGACCGACACAGGGGCGTTTATAGCCGCCGAAAGCATTATCTGACCTGATTTTTCGGCCTTGAAGAAACCTCCGTGACCAAAGATTTTATCGACCTCAACGCCCTCCTCGTCAATGAGAATATCAAGACCTATCTTTAGCGTAGCGAGAGCTGAAAGCAGGTGAGCTCTTGAAAAGTTCGCAAACGAAAAATCCGCGTCGGGCGTTCTTGCGAAAACGGGTCTGCCCTCATTTATGTCGGTGACGCCCTCGCCCGAGAAATAGTTATAGCTCAGAAGACCGCCGCAGTCACTGTTACCGTCAAGCGCTTTTGAAAATATGATATCAAGCGCCTTGTTTCTGCTGATACTCATACCTGCCGCCTGAGCAAATTCGCATAAAAGCTCAGCCCATGCGTTTAAATCCGAGGTGCAGTTGTTACAGTGAACCATAGCTACGGGTGCGCCCGACGGAGTGGTGACCATATCAATTTCACGGTGCGCACGCAGTTTTTTATCCGTGACTATCATTGCGAAATCGCTTGTACCCGCCGAAACATTACCCGTTTTAACTCTGACGGAGTTTGTGGCTGTCATTCCCGTGCCTGCGTCGCCCTCACACGGCGCTAAAGGGATACCGGCTTCAAGGCCGCCGTCAGGGTCGAGAAAAGCCGCACCGTCTTTTGTGAGACAGCCTGCATTTTCGCCGGCAACAAGAACAGCAGGGAGTATGTCTCTGATTTTCCAGGGGCAGTTATGAAGACTGTCAAATTTATCGAGCATTTCTTCATTATAACAAAGCCTGTAGCTGTCTATAGGGAACATACCCGACGCTTCGCCGATACCCACCGCGTGATTACCTGTGAGACGGTAGTGAATATAACCCGCAAGCGTAGTGAGAAAAGCAATATCGTTTATATGGCTTTCGTTATTGAGAATTGCCTGATAAAGATGCGCTATGCTCCATCTTTGGGGAATGTTGAAGTCAAAAAGCACAGACAGCTTTTCGGCGGCTTCTCCCGTGATTGTGTTTCGCCATGTCCGAAATTCGCAGAGTTGATTTCCGTTTTTGTCAAAGGGCAGATAGCCGTGCATCATAGCCGAAACGCCGATAACGCCGACCTTTGTCAGCTTCACGCCGAATTTTACTTTGACATTCCTTTTAAGATCAGCGTAACAAGCCTGTAAGCCACTGTGAATGTCTTCTATAGAATAAGTCCAGACACCGTTTTTCAGCTTGTTTTCCCACTCAAAGCTACCCGATGCTATAGGGGTATGCTTTTCGTCAATAAGCACAGCTTTAATTCGTGTTGAACCGAGTTCAATGCCGAGGGCTGTTTTTTCAAAATCCATAATATCACCTTATTTCATCTTCCGCATAGGGTCCTTTATAATAAGCAGAATCCTTAATTTATTCATTATATAAGTGAATTATATAAAAGCAGAGTTTTAAAGTCAACACCTTAAATATCAACACTTTCTAAAAACTCTGTCAAAAAGAAAGAAAATGCCGAGGCTGAAAAGGAAGAAATACTTCGTTTTCAGTGCTCGGCATAAGCCTGTTTTTTGGTATTTCAGATTCTGTGACCGTCGGTTATCATTACCTTGCCGACAACAGGACCGTGAATTTCACCGGTGAACGTGTCGCCTTCAAAGGTGAAAGAGCCCTGTAATTTTCTGCCGGGGAGAACCGAGATTGTGCCAGCGCCCGAAATTGTCTTGCCGTCTTCTTCCTCTTTGAGGTCCATAAACTTTATTTTAGCTGTTTTAAGAGCGCCGGGGAGAGTAACGTCAATCTTGTAATCGCCGTTTTCATCTTCACCGATTGTAAATTTAACTTCACCGCGTGCAATACGGAGACTGATTTTACCTGCCCATGAGCCGATACCTATTTTTGCCATAACATTTTACCTTACTTTCTGTGTTTTTTGCCTATTTCAATGCCTCTGTCGAGAGCTTTGATGTTCATTTCGAGAATTTCGGGCTTCTTTGACCTGAATTTGTCTTCAAGCGATGAGACGAAGATTTCTCTTGAAACCACTTCGGTTGCGCCTATAAGAACGCCTAAAAGAATGATGTTAGCCGCCTTGTCGTTACCAAGTTCAACGGCGATATCGTCAACGGGAGCGGATATAACCGTTACGTCGTCTCTCTCAATTTTTTCCTTGATACGGCTTGAGTTGAGAAGAAGAATTCCGCCCTCCTTTATATCCTCACAGAATTTAGCGTATGCAATTTCATTCATAACGATGAGGTTGTCGCATTTTTTCGGCAAAGGCGAAACGATTGTGTCATCGCTTATAACAACCGTGCACTTTGCACTGCCGCCTCTCTGCTCGGGTCCGTATTCGGGGAGATATGTTGCGTGCTTATTCATATCAATGGCGGTATGCGCAAGAGTGATACCCGCACTCATAATGCCCTGACCGCCCGAACCTGAAAATACAAATGACTGTTTCATTATGCGTTCTCCTCCGTGTCCTTATAAATGCCCGGTTTGAAATACGGGATAGTGTTTGTGTTCATATATTCAAGCGTCTGAAGAGGCGTCATATGCCAGTTTGTGGGGCAGTTTGTGAGAAGCTCAATAAATGTGAAGCCTTTGCCGGCAAGCTGCATTTCGAAAGCCTTTTTTATACCTTTTCTTGCGTCCATGATACCCTTAGGTGAGTTGAGGGCGTAACGGGCGACAAACCTCGGAGCTTCGAGAGTTGAAATAAGCTCGCACATTTTGAGCGGATAGCCTGTTGTCTGAGGGTCTCTGCCGTAGATAGTGGTTGTTGTTTTCTGACCGATAAGAGTTGTCGGCGCCATCTGACCGCCCGTCATGCCGTATGTCTGGTTGTTGGCGAAAATAACGGTGAAGTTCTCGCCTCGGTTAGCCGCCGACATAATCTCGGCAAGACCTATAGCGGCAAGGTCGCCGTCGCCCTGATAGGCGAAAACAAGTCTTTCGGGGTTAGTGCGCTTTATACCTGTTGCCGCGGCAGGGGCTCTGCCGTGAGCGACAGAAAGAAAGTCGCCGCCCCAATAGAGAATGTTAAGAGCGCTGCAGCCGACCGAGATAACATTGAGTGAGTTATCCTCCTGACCGAGCTCTTCGATAACATCTGAAATAAGCCGTGTTGCGAGTGAGTGAAGGCAACCGGGGCAGTATCCGCTGGGGGAATCTGCGATAAGTTTTGATCTTTTGTATTCGCCCATTATTCCATACCTCCCAGAATTTCTTCGATAGCTTCAAGAACACCGTCATCATCAAGAAGACAGCCGCCGCTTCTGCCGTATTCATAGACAGGGCAGCGCTCCATAACCTGAAGCTCAATATCCTCACGCATCTGAGCGGGGATTGTCATTTCAATGTCGATAATAGCCTTGACACGGGAATAGTCAAGATTTTTTATGCTCTTTTTGGGGAAGGGGTAGAGGGTTATGGGTCTTATAAGACCGATTTTTATACCTCTCTCACGAAGAGTAAGAACTGCCTCTTTTGAAACACGTGAAGCAATGCCGTATGCGACGATGATGTATTCGGCGTCTTCGGTCATGAACTCTTCAACCTTGACGTCCCCTTCCTCCCACTGCTTATACATTTCGCCCGCCATTATATTTAGACCCTCAAGAATAGGTTCGGTATAAATGGGGGTAATGTTACCCTGCCAGTCTCTGCCGTTTCTTCTTGAAAGGCTCCAGTCGGGCGCATCTTCGGGCTTTATCTCTTTCATCGGGGGAAGCTCAACTTCCTCCATGATATTGCCCAGACATCCGTCCATGAGAACGAGAACGGGGTTTCTGTCTCTTTCAGCGTATTCCCAAGCGTCATAAATTATGTCAACAGCTTCCTGAGCCGAGTTCGGCGCAAATACCATTGCGTGGAAACCGCCGTGACCGAGAGCCTTAGTCGCCTGAAGATAATCAGACTGAGCCGGCTGAACAGAGCCGAGACCGGGACCTCCTCTGCTTATGTTGACAATAACTGCGGGGAGCGTAGCCGCCGCAAGATATGATATACCCTCAGCCTTGAGGCTTATGCCCGGGCCTGATGAGCTTGTCAGAGAACGTGTGCCCATAGCCGCCGCGCCATAGACCATATTGATTGATGAAATCTCGCTTTCACCCTGAACGAATGCTCCGCCGACTTCGGGGAGTCTCCACGACAGGTATTCGGGGATTTCATTCTGCGGTGTGATAGGGTAGCCCGCAAAAAAGCGGCAGCCGCCTCTGACGGCAGCTTCGGCAATAGCGTCGTTGCCCTTCATAAATCTTTTTTCGCCCATATGTAATTATTCTCCCTTCTTCGGAATTTCTATCGCACCCTCGGGGCATACCGTGGCACATATTGCGCAGGATGTGCATGAGGCGGGGTCTGTGTTCACGGGGTAAAAATGCCCGCGTTTGTTTCTCTGCGTGCCCATTTCAAGAATGTGCTTGGGGCAGAATTTTATACAGTATCCGCAGCCTTTGCACAGGAAGTTATTTATTTCTGTCATAAGTTTAAACATCTCCTTAGCAAATACTATTTTTATAAATTAACATTTTATCACAACAAACGGCAATTGTAAATATTACCGCAATTAAAAACCTTTAAAATAAATAAAAAACATAGGCGGCGCATGGCTTCATAACAGAAACTAGCGCCGTTGAAGATTTTATTTGAGTGAATAAACTTTATCGTCGGGTTTCTGCTGAGTGAGCTTCATAAAGTCAACCTTCATAAGAGGCGTCTGCGGGAGCTCCTCCAAAAAGACGATTTCTCTGGGAATATAGAATTTTGAAAAGTTATCTTTGCATACGTTTCTGATTTTTTCTTTGTATGCTTCCTCGTCGCCGCTTGTTTTCAGAGAGGCGTAAAGTCTGACTATGCTTCTGTCGCCCTGCCAGCCCTGAACAGCGCATACCTCTTTAATAAAGTCAAGCTCGCCGACCTTCTTTTCAATGTCATTGGGATAGACGTTATAGCCCGAAATGATGATAACTCTCTTTTTTCTGCCCGAGAAGAAGAAATAACCGTCTTCGTCCTGATAACCGAGGTCGCCCGAAAGAACCCATTTTTCACCGTTTTCATCAGTGTAAAGACCGAGATCCTCGGGACCGTCTTTAGTGTAATAGCCGCTCATGAGTGTCGGACCGGAAATAGCAAATTCGCCTATCTCACCTGTCGGGAGCTTCTTATGGTCATCATCCCATATCTCAACACGGACGCCTCTGAGCGCCTTGCCGATTGAGCCTCGCTTATAGCTTTCATTTGTTGTGGTGCAACAGACGGAGCCTATCTCTGTCAGACCGTAGCCCTGACGGAGTCTGCCCGGAGCTTCCCACTTTTCAAAATATGAGTTAAATTCATCAATGAATTTGTCGCTGATATCGTCGCCGCCGCAGAACATAAGGCGAACATTTTTCAGCCACGGACCGTCAAAATGCTTATCTCTCATCAGCTTCTCAAACATAAGGGGAATTCCGCCGAAGCCGACGACATTATTCTGTCTCATGAGCTTTGTGAAAATTTTTGCGTCAAACTGAAGCATAGGAATAATCCTTGCCGAGTTGCACAGAGCCATGTGGATAGCAAGGCAAAGACCGAAGCAGTGGAACATCGGCAGAACGATTACCTCGGCTTCTTCACCCGGGTAGTGGATTTCGTCAAGGTCGGAGACACGGCTTGTCAGCTCATTTATTGCTCTTGAGCTGAGCTTTATTGTCTTGCTCTTTCCTGTTGTTCCGCCGCCGTTGAGATAGACGGCTATATCGTCACAGTTATTTATAAGAGGCGTACAGGTTTTGTATCTTTTTATTGCGTCTTTGTAATATGTTGCGTTTCTCAGATCAAGGAAAGCGGATTTGGTTATCTTTTCACCGAGCCCCGAGCCGAATTTCTTGACTCCCTTAGCGTAATATGATGGACTGCAAACAAGGCAGGGAATACCGCTGTTGTTGATAACATCAACGTATTCCTTGGCGTGTTTGGCGTTTTTGAGAAACAGAATATCAAGAATCATTACGCCCTTTGCGTCAACGTCTTCAAGGGTTTCTTTAAGAAATTCAGCCGACATAAGCGGGTGAACGAAATTTGCGATAACACCTATCTGATTTAAAGCATAGAATGCAATGATACCCTCCATTGTTGTGGGCATGAACACAGTATAGACATCGCCCCTCTTTAAACAGAGCTCCTTCTGGAAGTAGCCTGAAAGAGCGTCAATATCGGCGAATACCTCCGAGCGGAGATATTTCACTCCGAAGTGCTGCATCATATATACGTCGTCGTATATGCCGGTGCATAATTTTAAAAATTCATAAACATTATAGTTGCCTGCTTCAGGTAGCATAACTTGTACCTCACTTTGTTTTTTTGTCGGAAAACCGCTGAATTAATAATACAATATAATAATTAATAATAAACGGAAAATAATTTAACAAAGATTTTAGATTGTAAACTTTTTTTGCAAATCATACAGAAAATCAGCATTAATTATGAATTTTATAACAAATAGACACAAAACGGCGAATTGTCGATAAGACTTTTTAGAGTTTTAAGAATGAAAATCAGGCAACAAAGGAGAGCTAAAAACAGTTGACATTTCAGGAGTTTAGGTGATATAATAACGAAAACAAAGCAATGGTCGGGAGAAGTAAAAGGAAGCCCCTTTCTCAGAGAGAAGCGCAGAAGCTGAAAGCGCTTTGTCAGGACTCCTCTGAAATGCACCCGACGGCAGACCTCCGGAAAGGCGACAAGTATGGGGGTACGTGTTCCTGCGTTAAAGGGTATAAAGAAATAAGTCAGAGTGGAACCGTGCAATTTTGCGCCTCTGGTGTCTTTGGGACATCAGAGGTTTTTTGTCGGCTCGGGCTTAAAATCTTTTAGAAAAGAGGCAGATATATGCTTGACAGATTAAAAGAAGACCTTATGTGCGTCAAGCGTAATGACCCTGCGGCGAGGAGCAGTTTTGAGATAATGCTTCTTTACCCGGGTTTTAAGGCTATTCGTATGCACAGAAAGGCACATTGGTTTTATAGCCATAAGATGTATTTTATCGCAAGGCTGATTTCACAGCGGTGCGTCAGAAAGACAAATATTGAAATTCACCCGGGCGCGCAGATAGGCAGGCGTTTTTTCATTGACCACGGCACAGGAGTTGTTATCGGTGAAACGGCGGTTATTGGCGACGACTGCACAATTTATCAGGGCGTAACCCTCGGCGGCACGGGTAAGGATAAAGGCAAGCGTCACCCGACGCTCGGCAATAACGTCATGGTCGGCGCAGGCGCAAAGGTTCTCGGACCGTTCAAGGTCGGTGATAATTCAAATATTGCGGCGGGCTCTGTTGTGCTCAGCGAGATACCCGAAAATTCAACCGCAGTCGGCTCACCTGCGAGAGTTGTCAGACAGAACGGCAAGCGGGTTGACAGACTTGACCATGTCCATATGCCCGACCCTGTGGCACAGCAGTTATGTGCGATGAACATGAAAATTGAAAGACTTGAAAAAGAGCTTGAAGCATACAAGGAGGCAGCAAAATGAAAATTTTCAACACACTCACAAGACAGAAAGAAGAGCTTATTCCGATTACTGAGGGCGAATATAAAATCTATGCCTGCGGACCGACGGTCTATAATTATATTCACATCGGCAACGCCAGACCACTCTGTGTTTTTGATGTTCTTCGCCGTTATCTTGAATACCGCGGCAATAAGGTGACCTTCGTTCAGAATTTCACAGACATTGACGACAAGATTATCAGAAGAGCCAACGAAGAGGGGAGCACCTTCAAAGAGATTTCAGAGAAATATATCAAAGAGTTCTGGACTGATGCCAAAGGAATGAATATCCGAGAAGCGACGGTTCACCCAAAGGCGACCGAAAATATTGACGAGATTATAGATATTGTTTCGACCCTTATTGATAAGGGGTATGCGTACGCTGTCGGCGGCGACGTATATTTCTCGACAAAGAAATTCAGTGAATACGGCAAGCTTTCGCATCAGCCGCTTGAAGACCTTGAAGCCGGCGCAAGAATAAATGTCGGCGAGCTTAAAAAAGAGCCTATGGACTTCGCTCTGTGGAAGAACGCAAAGCCCGGCGAGCCCTATTGGGAGTCGCCCTGGGGCAAGGGCAGACCCGGCTGGCACATTGAATGTTCGGCTATGGTCAGACGCTATCTGGGCGAAACCATTGATATACACTGCGGCGGTCAGGACTTGATTTTCCCGCATCATGAGAACGAAATCGCTCAGTCGGAGTGCTGTAACGGTTCTCCGTTTTCACACTACTGGATGCATAACGGGTTTATCACGGTTGACAACGAAAAGATGAGCAAGTCGCTGGGTAACTTCTTCACTGTCCGTGATGTCGCTGAAAAATACGGCTATGAACCTATTCGTTATCTTATGATTTCATGTCAGTACAGAAGCCCGATAAACTATTCGTTCGACGCAGTTGAGCAGTGCAAGGCTTCACTGACAAGACTATACACCTGCCGCAACAATCTCGACTTTGCGCTCAGTAACGCAAAGGAAGAAGCGGGCGAAAGCGACGCAGAGGTAAAGGCTGTTATTGATTCAAAGCGTGATAAGTTTATCTCGGCTATGGAAGACGACCTTAACACGGGCGAAGCTCTCGGCGCAGTTTTTGAGCTTGTTAAGGAAATCAATCTCAAAATAAACGAAGGCGTTCAGTCGAAGGACTTAGTCGCATACGCAATGAAAACATTCGACGATCTTATGAATGTTCTCGGACTTCTTTATGAGCGCAAGGAGGAAAAGAGCCTCGACGATGAAATCGAAGAGCTTATCAAGGCAAGAAACGATGCCAGAAAAGCGAAAAACTGGGCTGAAGCGGACAGAATCCGTGACGAGCTCAAGGCGCAGGGCATTATTCTTGAAGACACTCCGCAGGGCGTCAAGTGGCACAGAGCATAAATATAAATCTAAGGGCAGTCGCATTGAAGCGACTGCCCCTAACCTAAACAGAACTTTCTGCGGCGTTATAAATGTACCGTTGACTTTTCGGAAATGATTTAGTATAATATCCGAGCTGTAGAAAACATAATAATTATACGCCTGTGGTGGAATTGGCAGCATAACCGGCGAAGCGCCGCCGGTGGTGGAAGAAGCGAGCCGAGTTATGGCGCAGCGGTCGGAAAGCGAGTTGCGGCAGCAACGAGTCTCCGGGCACCGCAAGAGTCACACGCAGCGTGGCTGCCTGAACTCAGAGGACAGAAAAAAACAGAATAAAAATATGCGCCTGTGGTGGAATTGGCATACACGCAAGATTTAGGATCTTGTGCCGAGAGGTGTGCAGGTTCAAGCCCTGTCAGGCGCACCAAACCAGAAAAATCCGAACCAGATTTTCCCGATAGGAAATGGGTTCGGATTTTTTTGTTTAGTGCGCTCGTTATGCGTGATAACTTTGCGGTGCAAGTTCGCTATGCGCTTGATAGCAGGAAGCATTAGCTGAAGTCAGGAATATTTAGTAATCATCAAGAGCAAAGTTATAAGCAACAACTTACCGAAACGCCGTGTACCGAGCAGTACGCACGGTGGCGTGAGAGAGGGGGGGAAATCCCTCCTACTCGATTTTATTTTTACTTCTTAACTGTCACATTTTTGACGCTGCTTGCCGCTGAGGCTTTGCCGTATGCATTAAGTGCTGTAACCTTTACATATATCTTCTTTCCGCCTGTCAGCTTTGTGAGAGTATATGATGTCTTGGTTGTGGTTGTGACCTTTGTCCATTTCTTTCCGTCGGTTGACTTATAGACAACATATTTTGAAGCTCCCGTCACTTTCTTCCATGAAGCGGTGGCATTTTTTGACTTTGACGACTTCAATGTAACCGAAGGTGTACCGGTGAGAGTTGCCGTTTTGAGAACCGTACTTGACTTGCCTGCTATTTTCTTTGTTGAGTCAAGAGCCGTTACTCTGAACTGATACTTAGTGCCTGATTTAAGCGACTTGACGGTGTAGCTTGTCTTATCGGTTGTGGTGACAGTTGTCCACTTTTTGCCGTCGGTTGACTTTTCAAGCTTGTAATACTTTGCACCGGTGACCTTGCTCCATGCAATGGTAATTGATGTTGTCTTGACTGATGACACTTTAAGACCCGTGACCTGTTTAGGTGTAATTTTATATGTAAGAGTCTTCGTGCCTGTATAGTTGCCTTTGAATTTTATGGTTACTTTGTATGTGCCGACGTTCTTGCTTGAAGTGTTCGACCATGTAGCTGTGTAATACTTTGAAGAAATCTTGTCGCCCTTTGAGTCTTTTACTGTCAGAGTCGGCTTCTGTACTTTTCCGTTATAGACAAAAGAGGTGCCTGAAAGAGAGACAACAGCTTTGGGAACGGCTGTTTTTTTTGTTGCAGAACAAGTTGTGCACTTCTGAAGCTTATAACCATCTGTTGTGAAGCTAGCCGGTTTTTCTGACGAAAGCTTATAGGTATGCTGTTTTGTCGCCGGAATAGTTTCTGTTTTTTTGGTTCTTCCGCAGTATTTACAAATATAGCTTCTGACTCCGTTTTTGGTGCAGGTCGGTTTTTTTGTGACAACCCAATCTTCGGCGTGAGTGTGTTTCTCCACCAATGTATAAGACACAACCTGAATTGATTTGTCGGCATTGATTTTTGCTTTCATTACTACCTTTTGACCGACAAGCCATTTTACTCCGCCCTCTTCTTCAAACTTTTCGCCTTCAGGTATTGACTCCACCCAACGTAGCCAATGACCAAAAACATTATAACAGCCGTCGTCGGTTTTATAAAAACCATCATATTTCACATGATCGGGGTCACCCATTCCGCCAAGATCAGGAGTGAATGAATTTGTTTTTTCATCGTAGTTATAAATAAGCTTCATGTTAGGCACTTTTGCAAACATCTTTTTAGCGGCGCGCATAAACGCATCATACGGAATGTTCTTGTTCTGTGCCGTATAATCGCCGAAGCAATAATAAGAAACCATTCTGAAGGTGCTGTCGGCGTTTGGGGTGTCATCAAAATAGTTGCTGAAAAAATAGCATTGAACAGCCTGAAGTTTTTGCCCGAGAAGACAGATCGAGTCCTCGGTTACTTTTTTGCCGCAAAAATCACAGGTATATGTCAGTTTGCCCGATTCTTCAATAGTTGCCGTGTCATTTTGGGGTCCGCTTGTCCAGTGATAACAGTCATCTTCTGAAAAAGCAAACAAATAAAACAAAGCAGTCAGAGCAATAATCATCGACAGAACCGAAAGTTTCTTAATTGTGTGTTTCATAAGTAACCTCCATTAACAATATATTAATAATTATTATACAGTGACCGCTTCTGTTTGTCAAACATAATTTGCGTGTCTGACTGCTTAAATGAGTTTGTCCGACACGCGATTAGATTTCCCTCAAAATGACACTTTTCACGAACCAAACCTGATGATTTCACGGATAATCCCGTACCGTGATTAAGCCGTAGTATAGATAAAGATAGCGTTATTATAAAATAGGGACAGGCAGATTTGTCAATGCTGATGATGTGAATTATTCCGGTGTATGCCGCACACGACAGGTAAATGATAAGTAACATTCAGACTTTGCAACGAAAAACTGTTCATATTTTTTTAAAACCTTAAAGCAATAAAAGATACGCGAGATATTATGCAAATTTAGATTTTTGTATAATTTGTTTAAATCCAACAAAAAACTTAATAATGTTTAGTTGAAAAATACAATATGAAATGCATTATTAAAATTTATTATGATTTACAAATTGTTCATAAATTCGATATATTCTGGCTGTTTCTTTGTTGATTTGCTCAACGCAGTGTGATAAAATCATAGTGAACCGATTTATTTCGGGTTAATAGCCACAAATTCGGCAAAATCCGGAATAATAATTCGATAATATCAGAAAGAAAAGAGGAAAGTTTTATGGAAAATGTCAAATCAAAGCATATTCCGAAAAAGCTGCTCAGCGTATTGCTCTCAATCGTAATGGTTGTGGGCACTATGACAACAGGTCTAAGCGTTATCGCTTCTGCCGCAACGAGCGCGGCGACTGTCAAGAGCACAGTCAATGCGGCGGCGACAGCGATTAACAGCAAAACGCCGAGCGGTAATGCATACACCTACACAGGTGACGACGGCACGGTCATGAAAGCGGCGGATGCCGTTTATGACTATGCGGTGAACACCGTCAGAAGCGGGGGCGGCACCGGCAACACCGGCGCTTATAACTCAAGTGACACGCTCGCCGCAAGAGTTGCTTCTCTTACGAGCGCTAACTCAGCCGCAATCACAAAGCTTATTAATCCTGCCGGTACTACTGTTTACGGCTATTCAAACAGACAGTCAAATACAGGCAGCTATACCACCTACAACTGGAGTGAACCTTCGTTAGACACAAGCAAGGTCAGCTACAGCACGAAGGTTACTAACAGCGTGACTAAAACTATAACGGTCAGTCTTAATATTCAGAAATATCTTCTGACTGTTTCTTCAGTCAGCTCAATTCCTGCAACAATCAATACCACAAGAGTGTATAAATATGTTCACACATACGCTACAAATTGCTGGAAGACAAGCGCAAGCAAAGACTGGAAGAGAAACTGGACAATCAAATGGCAGAGCGATAAGTGGAATTACATAAGCTCAGTTTCAGCTTCAACCACTGCCACAAACACAGCCGCAAAAACAGATTTTACAAATTTACAGAACTATCTGAACACTATAGCGGCGACACAGGTTCAGACTCTCGTCAACAAAACCGAATTGGAGCTTGAAAACGAAATTGCCGCTGTTGACAGTGCAACATCAACCGTCAATTCAATGGTCACAAAATATTCGGCAAATGTTGTCAAACACTTCTTCCCCGATTATACAAACACAGTCAGCGCATACCGCGAAAGACTTGTCTTCGCTAAAGAAGTCGTTCACGCAATGCCGAGCATTGACATTCTTGTTGCAAATGTCGGCAAGGAATACAATAAAAACGATATCAATGAGATGAACAGCCTTGCTACTCTTGTTGTTGAAACCTACGACTCAATCAAGGACTATGACCAGTCTGTCTTTGATTTCGTTGTTACACTCGACAGCAAATACGCTTCATTCTCACTTGATAGCTGTGTGGCATATGTCGAACAGCTCAGAAAAGATATCAATCTCTATAATCTCCGTGAGTTAAAGGCTTCAATAGACGCTGATATTCAGAACTATGCCGACAGAGTCAGCGACCCTCTGAATAATGACGATATCACCGACCTTGAGCTTGCGGCGCTTAACGATAAGTTCAAGGGCTATGTCAATACACTCAATTCATATTCGGCATACCCCGAACAGGTCGCTGAGATTTTCACCGAGGGCACAGCCTATGTATCTGATTTCAAGGCTTTAGTTCAGAAGAAGATTGACACAAGAAGCGCAGAGGTCGAATATGAAGCTTTCTATGAGTACTTTATTCCTTATCTCTACGCCGATATAACGGTCTGGACGAATGACGAAATCACAAAGAGATACACAGACGATTCAGCGAAGAACACCAAAGTCAAATCCACATACAATTCATATAAGACAAAGGTCGGTCAGGATATTGTTGACGCAGTCTTCACAATGAATTACGCCGGTGAAGATATGCTTCTTCAGGCAGCGGTCGATATCTATCTTGAAACCCTCAAGACAAACATCATCACCAGAAATAATGCTCAGCTTGACGAAATCGCTGAGTATGCGGGTTCGTCAACAACAGTCACTCTCGACAACTTTATGGGCGTCAAGGGCGCTGTCGGTCAGTTCGATCAGGCTCTTTATAACTACGCCAACGGCAAGGGCTGGGTTGATGCAAGCCATAAGGCAACCTACAGCAAGATTAACACTCTTCTGACAAACTATAATAATTTTATTGCCTCGGGCGGTCTTTCAAACTTCTCTCAGAAGCACAACCACAATTCAAGCGGCGTCTTCACAACAAGATACGCCGGCTCACAGACCGTGAACGGAGAAAATGTCGGCTACGCAACCGATATAGCAAGAGACGGTGCGGCCGATAACTATAACGTAACAGAAAAAGCTATAAATGAAGTTATTTCAAAGCTCGATAAATTCCTCACGAGCAACGAGGTAGCTTATCTTCTCAGCTCGTTTGATGAGCCTCTTGACGAGTTCCTTATGAGAACAATCGCCGATAAGCTCTTCACAGATGAAACGGTCAATATGCTCATGGGCATTCTCTACCCGATGCTTTGCAAGACATTCGAAGATGTCTGGGCGAGTCTGCCTGCGGAATATGACGTAGGCGGCGTTGTCGGAGTAATCAAGCTTTCATACCCCAAGCCGCTCACACAGGTCATTGATGAACTCGGCTTAGGCTGTTACCCCAATCAGGTCGCTAAAAAGATGGGCAGCACCTTCTCAGCGGCTAAGAACGCTCTGGCGGGTGCGACAAAGTGGTCACAGCTTCAGAATGCCGACGGAGATATCACTCTCACCTGGGGCATTGACACAATAGACCCGGCTAAGTATTCGTCAATGAACGCTTATTACACAGCCAAGGCGAATAAGTTCAAGAGCGCGCTTTCACAGGGACTTGAAGCTGTTTCACCTGTTCTTAGAGCTCTCTTTGCCGAATACAGCTATTCGGGTTCGGTTGACAGTGTAGCTAAGGCGTCAAAGAGCTTGGGCTTCTTAGGCACAGTCTCACTTGACGGCAATATATATGTTGATGTTGACCCTGTTGCAGGTTACTCAATACTTATGGCGCCCATATTTGAAGCTATCGGTATTACACCTAAAACTCAGGCGGAGGCAAAGAATCTTACCTCGGTTTCGGCAATCATCAATGCAATCATTGACCCGATTTCTTCTTTTGTCACAGGTACGCTCGCCGATAAGCCTATCACAACAATTCTCAACATTCTCCCGAATGTTCTCTACGGTCTGAGCTTTGACAGGCTTTCAACGCTTATTAACTATATCAAGACGGCTATTCACTACAACGCAAAGGGCGAAATTTTCGGTATTGAGATTTCGGTTCTTAATGATCAGTACAACATTAATCTCGGTGAACTTGTCGATCTCAACACTCTTGTCAAAGATGATAACGACAACCCGATAGCTCTCACAGATGTGAACGCTCTTATCGGCTATCTCGTCAAGTCATTCCTGCCCGACGCAAATCTCACTCTGCCCGTTATAAACGGCGGTCGAATTATTCAGTCGGCTTCACTCAATAAAAACGCTTCAACAAGAAGAGCTTCTTCACTCGGCTCAAGAATAAACTTCACCGCCGATAAGGCAGATGAATTTTATGTTATTCTTAACTGGCTCGTCAGAGCGCTCGGCGACGACACCTTTGTTCATGAGCTTCTCTATGCTCTTTCAGGCGATACTCCCGCTGATGAAATAATGGCTGTTGTCAACAATATCGCAAGAGACGCAGACGCAACGCTAGCCGCTCTTGTTGAAATAATTGTGCCTCAGACATATGACTTCATGGATTATGACTGGTATGAATCTGATTATACTTATGATTCGATAGAGGGTCTTGAGGCGGCTGATATAGCTTATCTTAAATATTCAAATAACTGGACAAAGGAAAAGGCTGAATACATAGTCAACAATGTTGACGAGGTTCTTGAAACACTCATGACCTCGCTCGGCTCTGACGGACTCACGCTCAATCAGTCTCTTCAGAACACAATTTCAAAGGTCTTCAATAACGAAAGCGTTACAGGCTTTGTCAAGAGCCTTGTTTCACTCGGCGCAGGCGTTGATGACGAAAAGGTGCTCGACCTTGTCAAGAGAGAAGTCGGTCTTGACCTTCACGCATGGCTGAACGCATTCGGCTACCTCTTCCCCGAGGTGCTCGAAGAGAAAGGTATTGCTCCGGTTCTTCCCACAGACGCGGGTTATGTCAATAACACCGGTGTTACAGGCGTAGCTTCAGAGGTTGACGGCGAAAAGGTCGTCATATGGTCGAAGGGCGGCGCAGTTCTCACAGACGGCGACAGAGAAATGTTCCTTGACATTTTCTGTGCGGTATGCGAGGAGCTTTCCCCGATAGTCAAGATAATTCTTACAGGTGAAGATCTCTCAGTCTTTGAAGGACTTATCACCGTTAAGGGTTATAACACCTATGAAAACTCAATAGCGGTTCTCTTTGAGGCTCTCGGCATTGACGCCATGAGCGCTTCAGAGTATGCCGCATACGCCGAGCAGTATGGTGCGGTTGAAGCCTTCAACGCTCTCTGCGCTCAGCTCTCAGACTGGATTGACTACATTCTCACGGACAACACCGTCAAGAAGATAATTTCAATCATTCCGAACGCAATTTATTTCATTGAAAGCAACGGTCTTGCGGCGGTTATTCACAATCTTCTTATGCCGCTTCTTGTCGTGATTGACGATGTCAGACCCATAATTGATGTCGATATCAACAGCATTCTTTCATATCTTGTCACAATGCTTCTCAACGGCAAAGAGACAGACAGCAGTGTTATCACTGATATGCTTTTCGGGGGCGCAAAGGTTGACATAGAAGAGGGCGACAAGGTCTATGATATAGACGTCAATAACCTCAGACTCACAGATATCATTAAACTTGTTGACACCTATATCGGCACAGATATTGAACGTAGCCAGCTTATGACCTACGGTCTTCCCGCAATCTGTGCAGGCAGATATTCATACAAATCCGCTTCAGGCAAGACAGGCTATAAGACATCTGTCTCAGAAGCAGACGCACTCACTATAGTTCTTTCATCTGTTATCGAGGCTTTACAGTTTGTGACAGCTTCGGGTGAAACCAACGCCGATATTCTCTTCACATTTATTGAAAACCTGACAGGTAAAGATAATATCAAATCAACCTATAATACAATTCTCTCAATTTTCAGCGAAGAGATAACCGAGCTTGAAGATATCAACTGGACTTATATGTATAGTGACGATCTTGACATCTCGGCTTTTGAAAATGTCGGTCTCCCCGAACAGACAAAAGAGATTCTTGATTATCTCAGCTATTCAAATGACTGGACGGAAGAAACAGCAAAATATATCGACGAAAATCTTGACGAAATAGTCAAGGCGGCTCTTAAAACAGCGGGTGAGGATGAAAACTATGTTTCAGTTCTTCTCACAGCTCTTATCAATGACAATGTTTATACAAACGACGTTATAAACGCTCTTGTTTCTCTTATCGCAAAGCTTTTTGTCAAACTTGACTCAGAGCTTCTCAGACTTGTTGATGTCGTTCTCGACACAAATGTCACATCGTGGTTTGACTACTGTGAATTTGAATATGACGAAGAGGGCAGAGTGACAAACGTTTCCTGCACAAGGGATTGGGGCGTCACAGACAGAGACAGCTTTGTCACAGCCTTTAAGGAAGCGACGGCTCCTGCGTTCAGGCTTATCGGCTGGCTCTTCCTCGGTGAAGACTACAGCTTCGGCACAGGCACAGTCAAAGACGATCAGGGCAACTTCGTTTATAACGACCTTCTCACCATTAAGGGCAGTGACAGCTATAACTACGCTCTCGTGCCCGTTCTTGAGGCTCTCGGCTGTGAAGTTGAAAGCAAGAACGAATTTATAGGCGCAGACGGAACATATGACACCGAAAAGGCGGTCGGTAGCTTCCTCAATGCTCTTCTCACAAGAGTTGACGAGATTACGGCTGACCCGATAAATGAAATTCTCAACATTCTCCCGAATGTAATTTATTTCATCAACGCAGACGGCGTCAAGGCTTGTCTCAACAACCTTGTTGCTCCCATTAATGCGCTTATCGCTAAGATTAACGGCGACGCCTCGGCTGACATTCTCGGTGAGTCAAACGGCGTTTCTCTCAGCGAACTGACAACGGATAATATTCTCACACTTATTGAAAACGCAACAGGTCTCAGCTTCAGCGCGGCAGAAAGAGGAATCATTGAAAGCTTCTTCATCGGCGATGTCGAATATTTCACTTCTGTCAACGGAAAGCCCGCTTTCAGAATTCATTATTCTGAAAAGGGCGACAGAAAAGACATGATTACAATCATTGTCAGCCTTGCTCTTGACATTATAAAGAACAACGGCGCAAACGCTCAGGCAATAGACACACTCCTCGGCACAGGCACACTTATTCAGGACGCTGTCAAGGCGCTTGACGGAGCCGAAGTTAAGTATAAGGATATCGACTGGAACTACTTTGTTGAAAACGACGGAGAAATCACGCAGGGTGATATCACATACACAGACGGTATTGTCTATCTTGAAAAGTATAATGACTGGACGAAGGAGACAGCCAAATATGTTGACGAAAATCTTGAAAACATAGTCAACGATCTTCTCAACAAGTTCGGCAAGGATGACCTTGATAAGCTCCTTGAAAAAGTCAACTTCTATAATGACGAAACCGTCAATTCACTCGTTTCTGTTATTTCAAATGCGCTCAGCGCAGTTGACCCAGTTCTCATAAAACTTATAGGTCAGGTTATCGGCGTTGACTTTACACCGATTCTTGATTATGAAGAGAATACAGTTTACGGCGTAACCGACAGAGAGTCCTTTATAAATGCTCTTCTCGGTGAAAACGGTGTTCTCACAGGCTTTGAAACTGTCTTTGAGTTCATGCTCATGGGCAAAAACTATGAGTACTTCACCTCAGCCGAAAACTCAGGCGAAGACATTGTCACAATTTCAGGCGCAAAGGGCTACAATGAGGGTCTTGTTCCTCTTCTTGAGGCACTCGGCATTGCCGCTCCCGACGCCGACGCATACACAGGCAAAACACGAGCAGTTAATCTTCTCAGAGATTCGCTTGAAGCAATACTTGAAAGAATTGACGGTATTTTACACAGCGACGATATCATTTCAGAAGCTCTTGCAATTGTGCCCGAGGTATGCTACTTTGTCAATGCAGGCGGTCTCACAGCTTGCGCAAACAATGTTCTTGCGGCTGTTCTGACAATGGTTGACACGCTCAACGGCATTGACGGAATTAATATAGACCTCAGTGAAATTACAAAATACACCGACGACCTTTCAATAGACGCTATTGTCAATATTCTTGAAGATGTATCGGGTCTTGAAATTCCCGACACGGTTGTCGAATTTGTAAAGGTCAACCGCATAGGCTCCATTGAAGCCTTTGTCTCGGCAAACGGCGATACCGCATACAGAACCACCTACACAGATTCAGACAGAAGCGAACTTATCACATGTATTCTCAGCACACTCTTAGAGACCGTTCTCTACAGCAATAACAGAGAGACGCTTGATAACATGCTCGGCACAGATGTTGTTTCCGCTTTTGCAGAAATTCTCACAAAGGGCGCAGAGGCTCAGATGCACGAAATCAACTGGGATTATAATAAGGATCTCGCTAAATCGGCTTCATTCCTCGGATACCCGAACAACTGGACTGAAGAAACGGCAATATATGTTGACGGCAACATAGTTGATATTGCTAACACAATAGCAAATGCCGTTGACGAGAATTACGGTTCACTTTCAGCTCTTCTTGAAGATAAACTCAATCTTTATTCAGACGAGACGGTCAATAAGATAGCTATGGCTCTCAAGCAGCTTGTCGCTTCACTTGACGAACAGCTTTCATCGTCGCTCAGCGAAGGCGCAGCAAAGGTAATATATAAGGCTCTCGGTGTTGATGTTGACGCAATTCTCGCCTATGAAGACGGTACGGTCTATGGCGTAAACGACAAGGCGACATTCATTAACGCAGTTTCAAAGGTAACAGAACCTCTTGACAGACTTCTTGCCTATATCCTTGTCGGCGACAGCTATGAGTTCTTTGTTCACACCGGCGCAGTCGAAGGCGCTGAAAAGGGCGATGACATGATAATCGTCAAGGGCGGCGAAGGCTATAAGACAGGTCTTATCCCCGTTCTCGAAGCACTCGACTGTAAAGTTTCAAAGGCTGATTATGACAATATTGTTTCATGTAAGACAGATATCTTATCAATTATCTGTGACAGAATTGATGAAATAATAGCTGATCCGGCTGAAGAGATTCTTGACATCCTTCCGAATATTATCTACTTCATTAACGCTGACGGCGTTACAGCCTCAGTCAATAACCTTGTTGCTCCTCTCGTCGCTCTTTATAATGCGGCGGTTACGGCAACAGGCGGAACACCCGATATAAACAAAGTCCTCGGCTTCAATCTTGATGATATTTCATTTGACGCCGTATTCGCTCTTATTAAGGATGCGACAGGCATTGACCTTGCTTCACCCATAGGCGAATATGTAAAGATCTTCAATTTCGGCGACACTGTTTCATTCACATCGGCAAACGGTGACAAGGCATACAGAATGACATATAATTCATCAGAAGAAAGACACGACATGATAACAATAGTCGCTTCACTTCTTCTCAAGGTGATGAATTACAGCGAAAATGAAGCCGCACTCAGAAAACTGCTCGGCGACGATGCCTACACGGTTATAAACAATGTTCTCAATCTCAGAGAAGCTCCGATGCAGAAGCCGTCATGGCTCTTCACGGAGTATGCGGACACAGATAAGGTATTCTCAGCTTTCTACACATCCGAGATTTATGAAGGCTACAGCTACGGTCCGATTTATACTCAGGAGATGGCTCAGTATATCGCTGACAATATTGACAGGTTCATTGACAACATCATTTATCTTCTCGGCATTGAGATAAACGGCGTATCGGTTGATAACCTTAAAGAGGTTCTTAATGCGGCTCTTGAAGGCTCGCTCTATAACACTGCGACAGCTCAGAAAATACTCGACGCAGTGAAGTCGGCAGTTTCAAAGCTTGACACAATCAAGGGCAGTGAACATATCAAGGCTCTTATCAACAAATCGCTCGGCGTTGACCTTCACGCATGGGATAACTACACGGTTCCCGAATTTGATAATAACAGAGCTATGTTCACACAGGCGGTATGCGATATTCTTTCACCGCTTTACCCGGTTCTCAAGTGGGCACTCTGTGACGAAGACTTCAGCTTCTTTGTTGATGAAAACGGCAGTGATATGATAACTCTCCTCGGCGCAGAGGGCTATGCATACGGTGTTATTCCCATTCTCGAAGCTCTCGGCTGTGATAACATCATGACTCCCGACGCATACTGCGAAGCGGCTCAGACAAGCGGTGACGCAATGATTAAGAATATTCTTAATCCGCTTCTTGACAGAGTTGATGATATCATGACAGCGCCCGCTGACAAGATTCTTGAAATTCTTCCCGCAATCATCTATTTTGTCAATTCAAAGGGTCTTGACACCTGCTTTAAGAATGCTCTTCATGCGGTCTATACCATTCTTGACGCTATTGAGCCTCTTGTAAAGGTTGACCTTTATGAGCTTATTAATCTCAGACTTGATGAATTGACCTTCAGCTCACTTTATGATTACCTTCTCAAGGCAATATCAGACAGCACGGGCTATGACCTCACACCGCTCAGAGGCGAAGCTATCAAGGAGCTCACACTCGGTAAGCTTGTTTCATTCACCTCAAAGAACGGCGAAACAGCCTACACAATGGTCTATCAGTCAGAATCGGCAAAGGCTGATATGGTCACCATCATTATGAGACTTGTTATCAGCTTCATCATGACGGAAAAGAATATGGATAAGATTGTCGGTATTCTCAAGGATTACCTGGGTATGAGCGCTGACGCAGAGAAATACATTACAGGCTTCCTTTACCTGCTTGCCGATTACACTGTCACAAACAGACTCGGTATGGATAAGGCTCTTGCCTCAACATATTATGTATTCTTCGGTCTTGATATCGGCGCAGAAGAAACGGCAAACGGAAAGAAGAATATCGATAAGACATGGCAGAACGTCTTAAAGAAGCTCGACGGCACAAAGGTCGAGGGACTCGGCACATTTATCGGCTCGCTCCTCGATGAAATAACCGGCGGAGATATTATTAACGGCGACGGAATAGCTCCCAACGGTCTTCTTAAGTTCTTCCAGAAGATCATCGAATGGTTCAAAAAGATCTTTGAAAAAATTTCAAACCTTTTCAAATAATCCTACCGGTTGATAATCAAAACATAATAAACGAGGGGCTGTCTTAGGCGACAGCCCCTCTGCTTTTTTAATAAATTGTTAATAGACTCTTGACAAAGAAAAATATCAATGTTAGCATGTATATATAAAAAATACTGATAATATGGGATTTTTTATGTATTATGTGCAATAAAGCGCCGGTTAATCTGTATATTATCGGTGTTTGTCAAATTTTTAAGGAGATGATAAAGTCATGATCAAAAAAAATCGACTGAAAAAGCCCTTGTCCGTTTTGCTTTCGGTGCTGATGCTGCTTAGCCTGTTTGTGCCGGCTTCGGCGATTGAAGACGGCTACGAAGTTTCAACACGTTCACAAGTCCCAAAGTTTAATGACGGAGCCTCATATTCTCAGGATGTCAGTGCGCTTGAAGACTTGGTTGATTTGGATGAATTTTCACAATATCTTATTGATTCATTCTATGATTGCCCTGAAAACAGTGTTGACATTTCTCAGTTCGGCATACCGTATAGTTCTGACAATGCAACGGCAATTTATAATCTGATATGGAACGAGATTCCCGAACTTTTTCAGATATATAGCATAGGATGCAGCTATAATTCATCGAGTAAAAAGATTACCTCCGTTCGCTGTGGGTCATACTCCTATACAGCCGATGAGTATCACGAGATGTATGAGAAAAGTGAAAAAGCCGCAAATGAAATGGTTGCGGATTTGTTAAACAGCGGTCTTTCTGACATTGAAAAGGCGCTTCTTATCCATGACCGTATAATTGCTTTCTGTGAGTATGATTATGACAACTATATGACTAACAGTATCCCGATGAGCTCAAGAAATATCTATGGCGTTCTTGTTCTGGGCGATGCCGTTTGTCAGGGATATGCTATGGCTTATGAATATCTTCTGAGAAAGGTTGGTGTTGAGGCGCATTACATGAGCTCAGATGCGCTCAATCATGCGTGGAATAATGTTTATATTGACGGCGCATGGTATTATGTTGACGCAACATGGGACGATCCCGTGTGGGATGTTAACGGCAGAGTGAAGCATACGAACTTTCTCCAGTCATATGAAAAGTTCAGCGAGAGGCACAGCGAGAACGGAGAAACAGATTATGAGATTCTTGAACCTGCCAATTCCACTTACGATGAATTCTATTGGACGAATGTAAATACCGCTTTCCAGTATCTTGACGGAAACTACTATTATGTTGATGTTTCAGGGAACGCACTGAAAAAGACAAGTGATCTTATTGACAGTTCAAAAAGTGAAACATTGCTTTCTTTCGGGAAATGGACGATTAATTCGTCGGGTACATACTATAGCAATACTTATGCAAAACTGAGCAATGACGGTCAGTCCCTGCTTTATTCGCTTCAGGACGGTGTGTATAGATATAACATAACAACCGCCACAAGCGAAACGGTATGGAAGCCGACAGCACCGAGCGGAATGTCAAATCCCTGCGTTTACGGATTTGATTATGACGGCGGATACCTGACATGCGTATATAACAGCTCACCGAATTTTGATGCTGATACAAAGAATCTTTATACACAAAAAAAGCTTTACGATATCAAGGCACCTTACGGTGAAATCACATCAACAAACGATATTGCACAAAGCCAGACCGTAACGCTCTCTCTTTCGGATAATGCCGGAGTTGACGGCTATTACTGGGGAAGCAGCGCAGACTATACGAAAAATTCCTATGCTCAGGTTTCTGCTGAAAGTGTTGAAAAAACAGTTTCACAGGCGGGTACATACTATCTGACTGTTAAGGATACATCCGGAAATCTTTCCGAAACCGTGAGCATAACCATGCTTCAAACTACACTTGATGCAAACGCAGGCTCTGTAACACCGGCTTATGTTCTGACAGAAAGCGGTCAATCCTTTGTGCTTCCGTCTGCGGAAAGAAGCGGTTATAACCACCTCGGCTGGGCGCTCGGCAGTGATTCAGAGGTAACATATGAGGCAGGAGAAAGCTACACTCCGACAGAGAACGCTTCTTTGATCAGTATATGGAGTTGTAAGCACGAAAAGTATAACAGCGAAGTCACAACAGCGGCAACTTGCAGTAAAGAAGGTGTTATGACCTATACCTGCACAACCTGCGGTGACACCTATACAGAGCCTGTTGAAAAGATTTCCCACACCGTTGTAAAAGATGAAGCAGTTGCGGCAACCTGCACAACGGATGGTAAAACCGAAGGCAGTCACTGCTCAGTATGCGGCACAGTTCTTGTTGCTCAGGAAACGATAGCTGCAACAAATCACAGCTATACTGAAAGCATTACAAAAGAAGCAACCTGCACTCAAAAGGGTATTGTAACTCATGTCTGCTCAAAGTGCGGCGATACCTACACAACGGATATTGACATAATTCCCCACACGGTTGTAAAAGATGCGGCTGTTGCTGCAACCTGCACCAAGGAGGGCAAAACCGAAGGCAGCCACTGCTCAGTATGCGGCACAGTTCTTGTTGCTCAGAAAACGATAGCGGCAACAAATCACAGCTATAACGAAAGCGTTACAAAAGAAGCAACCTGCACTCAAAAGGGCGTTGTGACGCATATCTGCTCAAAATGCGGTGATACCTACATAACGGATATTGACATAATTCCCCACACGGCTGTAAAAGACGAAGCTGTTGCGGCAACCTGCACCAAGGAGGGCAAAACCGAAGGCAGCCACTGCTCAGTATGCGGCACAGTTCTTGTTGCTCAGAAAACGATAGCTGCAACAAATCACAGCTATACTGAAAGCATTACAAAAGAAGCCACCTGCACTCAAAAGGGTGTTGTGACGCATGTCTGCTCAAAGTGCGGCGATACCTACACAACGGATATTGACATAATTCCCCACACGGCTGTAAAAGATGAAGCTGTTGCGGCAACCTGCACCAATGAGGGCAAAACCGAAGGCAGTCATTGCTCAGTCTGCGGTACAGTTCTTGTACCTCAGGAAACAGTGCCTGTCAAGGCACATACTTTCGGTGAGGGAACTGTTACAACGGCGGCAACATGTAGCAAAGAAGGCGTTATGACCTTTAGCTGCACAGTCTGCGGCGGTGCATATACCAAACCCATAGCTAAAACGCCGCACACGGTCATAACAGACGAAGCAGTTGCGGCAACCTGCACCAAGGAGGGCAAAACCGAAGGCAGTCACTGCTCAGTCTGCGGCGCAGTTATCACATCACAGAAGACAGTGCCTGTCAAAGAGCATACCTACACAACAGTTGTTGTCACGCCTGCCACTTGCACAAATGAAGGCGTACAGGTTATGACCTGTGCGGTATGCGGTCAGTCACGGAAGCAAACAATACCGCTTGTCTCCCATAGCGACAGCAACGGCGACGGTGTCTGCGACGAGTGCGGAAGCATATTGGAGAATCCGAGCGAGAACTGCTCCTGCATATGCCATAAAACAGGCTTTGCCGGATTTATCTATAAGATAATTCGTGTCTTCTGGAAGTTGTTCGGAATAAATAAGACCTGCGACTGCGGAATTAACCATTATTGATTTTTAACGTTTGGCAATCATAGGGTGGAAATATTCTGATAAAAAACTGAGTTCGGATTATACTTTTCACCCTAAGCAAAGGGTCTGTTCTGAAAACACAGAAAGAGTATGAAAAAAGGCATGACTAAACATCAAAAAAATGTCTGACCGGAAAAAAAGCCAAAATCAGAAAATGCCATACAAGCGCAAAAAAATCTCCTGTTCCGAAAACGGAACAGGAGAAATTTTTATCAAAATTCTTAATTTTTGTGAAAGAAATCAGTAGATATGTAAAACGTTATATGTTATTATTAAAAAAAGTAATTTTAACACTACAGACAACTATTGTCCTTCTCAAAGAGTATAATGCAGATATGGATTAAAGCAGCATAAAGAGGGGAATAAAATGAAAACTTCAAAAGGTTTCAAATCAGACAGAGTTTTATATATGTATGACTGTCTGATTAGCGGCGACACAGTCAAAAAGAGCGAGCTTTCAGAGCATTTTGGCGTGAGCGAGAAGAGCATACAGCGGGATATAGACGCTTTGAGATGCTATCTTTCGGATAAGGGTACAGGTCAAGATATTATTTATGACCCTTCTTTTCGTGGTTATAGGCTGTTTGAACATGATGAACGCAAGCTGACCAACAGTGAGGTTTTGGCGGTATGTAAGATACTTCTTGAAAGCCGGTCTATGATAAAGCCTGAAATGCAGGCAATCATAGAAAAACTTTTGGAAAACTGTGTGCCTGAACATAATAAAAGAAAGGTGAATGATCTTATCCGTAACGAATTATATCACTACATAGAGCCCCATCACGGTAAAAGCGTGCTCGAAAGTCTGTGGGATTTAGGCACGGCTATCAGAGAGCACCGACTTATCGAGGTAGACTATACACGGACTAAAGACGGAGAAACAAAAACAAGAGTACTTGAGCCCGCAGGGCTTCTCTTTTCAGAGTATTATTTCTACCTGACTGCTTTCGTGAAAGACGAAGAGGTGCGCAATGACTTTGAGAATAAGGATGACCTTTTCCCGACCATTTACAGAGTTGACAGGATACAGCGTCTGCAAATTCTTGAGGAAAGATTTACTGTGCCGTATGCAGAACGGTTTGAAGAAGGGGATTTCCGAAAAAGAGTTCAGTTTATGTACGGCGGTAATTTGCGTAAGATTAAATTCAGATACAAAGGAAAGTCTGTTGAAGCTGTTCTTGACAGGTTGCCTACGGCGAGGATAATCAGTCATGATGACACAGGTTATTTTATATCGGCAGAAGTTTTCGGCAACGGTATCGATATGTGGATACGAAGTCAGGGAGAGAATGTGGAGATGATTAAAGATGAGTAGGGGATTAGACAAAATTCAATCCTGAACTGATAAAAAAGCAACACCCTATTCTGTGTTGAAAACACGAGGCTTAGCCTTCAAAATATAACCGTTTCCGGTTATCAAAAACATTTAAAAATACAGCAAGTTGATTATAACCACTTGGTTTTATAGGAGGGAAAGAAATGGAACCGACAACTTTTAGAATTGTTTCTGAGGAATTTGAAGATAAAGATTTCCAAATAGAATATGATATTATTCCTTTTGAAAGAGATGAAAGAATAAAGAATATTGATCAACAGCTTGAATTAATACAAAGAGAAATTGACAAATATGATTTAGAAATTGAAAAACTTACCAATCATGCTGACGGAGTTGATTATGCTATAGCAGTAGCAAGCGGAATTATCGCCGGCTTTATAGATTCATTCTTTGTGGGTGAGTTTTCCTTATATAATGCCCATGAGATTGGCAAAGAAAAAGTCAATATATTTGTCATTAGAGTCGCAAAACTGCAAGGCTTTAAAGGTTCGGATGATGATGTTGTCGGCGCAATAAAGTATCTGTCCGATTATAAAAAGCATAGTGATGGCAGTAGAGGGTTTCATTTAGCGTCGGATAGTGTTACGAGTGATTTCGGTGGTGGTTTGCAACATCATTTGAGGGATTTTGCACACCATCCCACACCCGTTGGCTTGCTCTTTTCTATTCTTACACAGTTCACAGAAAGAGCATATGGAACTGACGTTTATGGTAATTTCATCATAAAAGAAATTAATGACAAGTCTTTTATCGGCAAAGATATTCCCCATAAGTTTTTATTTGGTTTTGTTTATTGGCTTTTTCATATGGTTAGTGATATGGCAGGATCAGGCAAATTAAGTGAAGGCACCGGATTGCCTGGTCCACTGTTATCACTTTTGAAAGAACTGTCTTCATTGACTGCTTTTAAAAATAAAGAAATCGGCGGTGTTGAATTGCCAAAGCTGGTTTCAAAACTGTTCAACGGAACATTATTAGGTACTAAATTTGATTTAAGAACCGAAATAGGAATAGCCAATGAATTGTCAAAACAATCTATGCCTGTAATAATAAATGAATGTCTGGTCAGAGGGGCTTACTTTATAAGGCGACTTGCATCAGAATTACGTTCAAATAATATTTGCTCTCCGGAAGAGATGAAAAACATTAATTGGCAAAATACTCTCCCTATTAAAAACAGAACTATAGCCCGTATGCTTACTATTTCTTGCGGTACATTTACCGCTGTTGACATTGGTGATGCGGCAATCAGAGCAATTACTTCCTCAGGAGGTGTGAATTGTTTTTCAGCAGGTCAGTTTATTTTGAGGGTAAATTTTGTTGGTATAGGAAGATTTGCAGTAGCTGTAGGAACGGATATTACATTAGGGATAAAAAGATATGAAACCCGGCGTGAACGCGTCCGTCTTCGCAGTCAGCAACTCTATTTGTTAAATGCAAAAGTCGCATACAAACAGGCGAATATGTGGGTGGCGGCAGAAGACACTGAAAAGGCTATCAATGAACTATATGAAGTTACTGAAGAATCTTTTCGTTTCGCCGCCGAATCAATAGAAGAAATAGAAAAAAATATGGAAAAAATTGACACATATATAGAAAAGACAGAAGAGAACAATCCCGGGCTTTTAAAGGAAATGTCCGATATATTGTCATGGGGATAAAGAGAAATAGTTGACAAAAGTCTATAGGGGTAGATATAATAAGGAAAACGAAAAAGACATAATAAAAAGAAAGGTCGTATCCATGGAGAATACTGATTTAAAAACAGATTACGGAGAAGTTACAGGGGAAAACACATATATAAGATTCTTGACAAAATTCTATAGGGGCAGATATAATAAGGAAAACGAAAAAGACATAATAAAAAGAAAGGTCGTATCCATGGAAAATACTGATTTAAAAACAAACTACGGAGAAGTTACAGTGGAAAACCCAGATATAAGTTTCTTGCCAAAAAGAATTACGGATACCGTTAAAAAAATTGCTGAACTAAGTGAAAAGGTGGAAGCGGCGGAGAGAGCGGCGGATGCAGCAATGAAAAAAGTTGATATAGCAAGCCATCGAAAAACCGGATTTTTTCGCAATTCGAAAACTATTGAGTCCCTTCAAGATAGTCAAGAAGAGTTGGCAAAAGCACAACAAGCCGCTGCTGATGCACAAAGAGTTACCTTTGAGTTTATAACCCAACTTGCAGAAACTACCAAATATCTATTCAGCTTAGGTGTTACAAGTATAGCGACGAACAGAACGGTAGTAAGGGAACTGCAGCTCAAGCTTGAGGGAGCTTCAAAGGGTGAGTTGAATGAGTTAGCTCGTCAAGAGCTAATGGGCGTTATTTCTGATCTTAAAGCAAGAGAAGATATGATGTCAAAAACAGATAATAACACAAAAAATATTAAAGAGCTTCACAAAGATATCTGCAATATTAAAACAGATATGGGGTCTTTAGAAAATGATGTTGATGAAATGGAAAAAGACATTGATGAAGCTGAAGAAGATATTGATGAAATAGAGAGAAGCATAGAGGTACTTTCTTCAGAAATAGATTCTTTAAAGAAATCAAATCGAAGGAAAAAGCTACTGTTTCAAGATGTTCGGATAATGAATATATCAATAAGTACAATTATTAAAACTTGCATGCTACTCTTTAGCGCCGCTTTAGGTATAGTGAATTGCGCAGGTCTGTTTGTAATTGGAAAAAAGATAAAGTCGAATTTTTTAAAAATAATCAGTGTAATTCTTCCTATTGTTTCGTTCTTTTTTATCGCTGTTATGGAAAATAACAATGATGTACAATCTTTAATTAATACTATTTCAATATTTGCTGTAATGATTTCTATACTCATGCCATCTGTTTTAGTAATTGCTAATTTGAAGAAATATATTCTTGCAGACACTCTGACTCAGCAAATGATTGATTATGGTATAGATATAGATTTTTTAGATGTTTCTTCAGTGGTTGAGCAGAAGCCTATCGATTGGGTTACCCCTCCAATTAAACAAATAGCCAAAAGTTTATTTAAGGATAAATATTATTTAGTTCTATATGAAATCGACAAAAACAAAAACAATATTTCTTGATGATTCTAAAATCTATCAAACGTTTTTATTAAGCGTGTTTCTTATTATATTTTGTGTAAAGCTCCGATATTATGTGAATATATATCCGTTATCGGATTATTCGGCAAAAACTTTATACTCCTATTTGATCACAAAATATTTGCCAGATACGATCAATTTTGGATGTTTCTCCGTGTGTTTCAAAAATCTTGATAAGTTTTGAGCAGTTTTGATGTCATTTAGGCAAAAAAATCTCCTGTTCCGAAAAAGGAACAGGAGATAAATTTTTATCAAAACCCTTTATTTATCAGCCTTTCATCGCTTCTTCAACAGCAACTGCGCAAGCAACTGTAGCGCCAACCATCGGGTTGTTGCCCATGCCGATAAGACCCATCATTTCTACGTGAGCGGGAACTGATGATGAACCTGCGAACTGAGCGTCAGAGTGCATACGACCCATTGTGTCAGTCATGCCGTATGATGAGGGACCTGCCGCCATGTTGTCCGGGTGGAGAGTTCTGCCTGTGCCGCCGCCCGAAGCAACCGAGAAGTACTTGACGCCGTTTTCAACACACCACTTCTTGTATGTGCCTGCAACGGGGTGCTGGAATCTTGTCGGGTTGGTTGAGTTACCTGTGATGGAAACGCCGACCTTTTCGAGCTTCATGATAGCAACGCCTTCGGGAACATTGTCAGCGCCGTAGCACTTAACATCAGCTCTGGGACCGTTTGAGTATGCCTTTTCATAAACGACCTTAACCTCTTCTGAGTAGGGGTCAAACTCTGTTTCAACATATGTGAAGCCGTTGATTCTTGAAATAATCATAGCGGCGTCCTTGCCGAGACCGTTAAGGATAACACGAAGGGGCTGTGTTCTGACCTTGTTTGCGTTAAGAGCGATTTTAATAGCGCCTTCAGCAGCGGCGAAGCTCTCGTGACCTGCAAGGAAAGCGAAGCACTCTGTTTCTTCCGAGAGAAGCATCTTGCCAAGGTTGCCGTGACCGAGACCGACCTTGCGGTTTTCGGCGACTGAACCGGGGATGCAGAATGACTGAAGACCGACGCCTATCATAGCGGCGGCGTCAGCAGCCTTTGTGCAGCCTGACTTTATAGCGATAGCTGAGCCGACTGTGTATGCCCACTTAGCGTTTTCGAAGCAGATGGGCTGTGTCTCCTGAACGATTGTGTAGGGGTCGATGCCTTTTTCTTCGCAGATAGCCTTACACTCGTCAATCGAGGAAATACCGTATTCTTTGAGAGTAGCGAGGATTTTAGCCTCACGTCTTTCGTAACCTTCAAATGTAGCCATTATACCGTACCTCCTTCTTATTCCTTACGCGGATCAATATATTTTGCAGCGTCTGCAAAACGGCCGTATGTGCCCATTGATTTTTCGTATGCTTCATTGGGTGTCATACCCTTTTTGATGAAGTCTGTCATCTTGCCAAGTGAAACAAATTCATAGCCGATAACCTGATCGTCTTCATCGAGAGCCATTCTTGTGCAGTAGCCCTCTGTCATTTCGAGATATCTTACGCCCTTTTCCTTTGTGCCGTACATTGTGCCGACCATTGAGCGGAAGCCTTTACCGAGGTCTTCCATACCTGCGCCGATAACAAGACCGTCTTCTGAGAAAGCCGACTGAGTTCTGCCGTAAACTATCTGGAGGAAGAGCTCACGCATAGCTGTGTTGATAGCGTCGCAAACGAGGTCGGTGTTGAGAGCCTCAAGAATTGTCTTGCCGGGGAGAATTTCACTTGCCATAGCGGCTGAATGAGTCATACCCGAGCAGCCGATTGTCTCAACAAGAGCTTCTTCGATAACGCCGTTCTTGACGTTGAGTGAGAGCTTGCAAGCGCCCTGCTGGGGAGCGCACCAGCCGACACCGTGTGTATAACCTGAAATGTCGGTTATCTGCTTTGCGGCTACCCATTTGCCTTCTTCGGGAATGGGAGCGGGATCGTGCTTGGGTCCCTTAGCGACCGTGCACATGGTTTCAACTTCATGGGAATAGTTCATAACCATTCTCCTTTCATAAAGATTTATATTTGGAATTTCTAAACCAACCGATATTATAACTTATTATTGTCATGTATGCAAGAGGGAAAACCTAAAATTTTTGTTATGCCGAGCACTGATAAGGAAGTATTTGTTTCTCGGGCAAAAATTCTCCGTATTA
>JBJEOI010000036.1:0-2454 GCA_051880635.1 Acutalibacteraceae bacterium
TTATTGCGCCAAAAGTTCATATTTTAAAGAAATACTGCCTTATCAGTACTCGGCAAAACCGGACAGGAATTTTTACTGCTTTTTTAGTTATTATGAGAAAGAATTGAAGAAACCTTTGAAACAAGATTGCCAATTATTTCTTTCGGCACATATTTCTTTATTATACCGAAGCTGTAGCCGTCCGCTCTGCCTATTTCGTGTGTGGGGGTTTCATTAAGAATAACTGCGGCTTTGGTAAACGTTTCTATCTGTGAATGCATAAGACTGACATCAAATTTATCCATACAGTGATTTTCCTTATCGACAACGCAGAGATAACCCGGTCCCGGAACAAGCGCTATTGTAGGAATACCGACATCAAATAAAGGCTGACCTTCGCCGAAATGAAGCGCATTACACCCTCTGTATGTTATTGTTCTGACATTCTCTCTACCCTCAAGGGCCTGATAATATATCTCATCAACCTTTTTGTTTGAAGTGTAACACATTTCAATATCAATCGGGTCTGTGTTCATATAGACACTGTGACTTTCATTATCGGTGTATTCCTTACAGCCGAGGTGCTCAATAGTGAGACCTGCAACGGCAAGAATATGATTTTGCTTTCCGTCCCAAAGCTCAGGGTGATTATGAAGCCAGACAGATGTGCACTGTAAAGAGCCCATCTCTTTGAAAGCAGGCAGTCTGAAATGACCTGTCATGAAAATAAAAATCATAGATCTCTTAGGTTTATTTTCTTTAAAATATCTCATCATAGATAGTAGAGCAAAAGCACCGTTTTCTTCAACGCAGTTCACACCGTCTGTATGCGTATTGATAAGTATTGCTTCGTCTTTATTTTCGCCCTCAATGATTGTATAAAATGTTTCACTTTTGCAGTTATGCTCAATATCGGCGTCAAGAACCACGGTTGCTTCACAGCCCTCGTTCACCGCTTTCATCAGCTCTTTGCCTTGAGTCGGGCTGACCCACAACGCAGGCATTCCCTGATAGTCAAGAATAAACGGCAGATATTGCCCCTTTGTGCTTTCATCGGATATTCCGTTCCAGACGCATATAACAGCCTTTGCGCCCGAGGCTTTAGCCGCTTTCAGAAACGGAAAGTTAGCGAAAGTTGTCAGAACAGGGCCGCCGTACCGTCTCGGAAGGTCAATACCCTCAGGCTTTGAGTTTCTTCTGTCTTCAACAAGAACTGTCGGCACCGACAAAGTGCTGACCTTAACGACACAGATTTTATCTTTTGCTTTGGCGAAATAACCGACATGTTTTTCGTGAACGCATACAAGCTTTCCTCTGACGCCGTTTTCCCCCGTTTCACCCGAATAAGGGTATGGTGACGACACGGGCAAATCAATATCGCCTTTATCGGTGTGAAGCATTATTGAGGCTTTCTTTGCTTCCCAGCGCATGAAGCTTCTCTCGTCGGAAAAGACATCAAGCCCCATATCCTTTACTTCTTTTTTCAGGTATTCAATAAAATCCTTGTGCGCCCTGCTGCCTGTATAGCGAACCCCGAAAGAGTTCATGGTCTTTATTTTTTCTAAAAGTTCGTTTTCATTCATAAGCAGACCGCTTTTTAATTCAATCATATTTTTTATCCTCTGAAATTCATATTTTATATTATTTTATCGCAACAAAAATTATATTTATGTATAATATTAAACAAGGATATGAAGATTTGATTAAAATTAATTTTACTGTTGACAAACGAATAGTTTTAATATAAAATAAGACTCGTTAATGATAATCATTATCATTAAGAAAGGATAGGAAATGCACATGGCTGCATCAAGACGGAGCAAACAGCATGACGTCATATTGAGCAACCTACTTTCAAGATATGATCATCCGACAGCCGAAGAGGTTTATGAAAGCGTTAAAAAGATAATACCTAGTATAAGTCTTGCTACGGTTTATCGAAATCTTAATCTCATGAGCGCTGACGGAACAATCCGCTCAATTCATACAAAAGATGTTACACATTACGACGCTCACACGGGCTCTCACAGACACGTTATCTGTAGCAAATGCGGTAATATTTTTGATATTGATATTGACGTGACTGATGAGATTATCGGGAAAGCAAGTAAGGCTTTTGATGGCGAGATTGAAAACTGCAAGCTTATCTTTTACGGTATTTGCAGTGAGTGCAAAAACAAAAATTAATTTTTACGGAGGTAAATGTAATGAAAAAGTATTATTGTCCCGTATGCGGATATGAAAGCGACGAACCCATTGAGGTTTGCCCCATCTGCAAGGCAAAAATGAAAGAGAGAGAAAGTGCCGAAATGACATGGGCTGCTGAGCACATTGTCGGTGTCGGCATGGACGCTCCCGAAGAGATTATTCAGGGTCTTCGTGACAACTTCAACGGCGAATGCTCAGAGGTAGGCATGTATCTTGCAATGGCAAGAGTTGCACACAGAGAGGGCTACCCCGAAATCGGTCTTTATT
>JBJEOI010000037.1:0-12684 GCA_051880635.1 Acutalibacteraceae bacterium
AAGGCACAAAACGCAGTCAATCCTGTCGTACCACGAGTATTTTAACGCAGAAAGGACGGAAATATTCCGATAAAAAACTGAGTTCGGATTATTCTTCTCACCCTAAGCGAAAAAGAATAAAAAACAGCGGGGCTGTTCCGATTTTTCGTGAACAGCCCCGTATTATACTATATTAATATGTATGCAATAAAATCTGCTTATAAGCTCGGATTTTTCGAAAACAGGATAGCTCTTCTGACGCCGTGCATGAGAATGGTGTTTATGGTCATTGCGACATCCTTTGCGCTTCGGCGGTTTTCCTTGTTGAGCCATGTCCAGATAATATTCGCCAGACCTGCGCTGATAAACTGTGTGCAATACATTGAAAGCTCAGAAGTGTTATCAGGGTCTATGTGCGATGAAACGGTCTTTGTGAACATCTCGCCTATAACAAGACTTCCGTTACGGCTCAGAATGACAAGAATAATCTCACGGTTCTCTTCGGCGTAAGTGAGAATATCCGTCAGAGAATTCAAAAGGGCGTTTTCTTCGCTTAAAGGTCTTATTCTTGCTCTGACCTCTTCGCTTATATCGGCGAGAATTTCGTTATAAAGGTCATATTGCGAATGATAATATCTATAGAAAGTGGTTCTGTTGACATCTGCGTTTTCGCAGATTTTTTTTATGCTGATTTCGTGAAGCGATTTTTCTTTCATAAGCTCAATAAGAGAGGTCTGAAGAAGATGACGGGTCATTCTGACTCTGCGGTCATAAGGGTTAGCTGGCATAATATTTCCTCCTTAAATGAGACAATTTGGTAAAATCTGTTGCATTTTTATCAGCAAAAACACGATGTGTATGTAATAGCTCATTTTCAAAAAAACTGGTGCTTGAAAAATCAGCAACAATATTATACAATAAGCAAAGTTAAAAAGCAACACGCTGTATGACATTTATCATACTGATGTGTATAAATTTTTTGTGAATTAACCGTGAATATTTTACAGAGCGTTGTATAAGGAGGCAAAAAAATGGTTGAAGATATAACCGGCGGAATAAACACTATGGGCAAGCTGATGAAATATACGGCTCAGACCTTTGAAGATAAGGCGGCTATCAAATATATTATTGACGATAAGCTTTATGTGAAGAGCTACAGAAAATTCTATGAGGACAGTCTCTCTGTCAGCGCATACATAAAAGGAATTTGCAGTGACAGAATGCATATCGCTCTTATCGCAAAAACGAACTATGAATTTCTCACGGCTTTTAACGCCGCCATGATGAGCGGCAATGTCGCTGTTCCGTTCGCTCCCGACATTCCCGTCGAAGAGGCGGTCACGCTTCTTGACGACTGCGACGCTTCGTTTGTTATCACGGACTTTAATTCTTTTAAAAGCGAAGAGGAGATTTTTGCTCTTTGCCCGAAAGTTAAATATGTTTTAAGCCTCGCCGATAAGGAGAAGTTTGCCGAGATTTATGAGAGAAAGGGCATAGACGAAAAAAATCTTGACACCTTCGACAACGACCCCGACGCCTGCACCGCTATAATTTATACTTCGGGCACAACGGGCACAAGAAAGGGCGCAATGCTTTCGTCCTATGCGCTTATGTCGAACATTTTCTATAAGGAGCTTAATTTCGAGGGCGACCATGTTGCGCTCTGCGTTCTTCCGCTTCATCATATTTTCTGCTTTTCATGCGACTATTTAAAGAACCTCAAAGACGGCGTAACAATCTGTCTGAACCTTGACAAGAAAAAGATATTAAATGACTTTGTTACATTTGAGCCATCTGTTGTCAGACTTGTGCCGATGATTTTTGACGCAATGTGCAGAAGAGTCAGAATGCTTAGAAAAAAACAGCCCGAGCTTTCAACCAGAGAAGCCGCCGAAAAGGTGTTCGGCAGAAGACTTCACATCGTTATTATTTCAGGCGCAGCGTTCAGCCCTGAGAGCGAGAACGAGTTTATCGAAATGGGGCTTGAGGTCAGACAGGGCTACGGAATGACAGAAACAGGTCCCCGTATTTCTGTCCCCGACGGAAAGACCTGCATTCAGTCGGGCGGTAGGGTAATAAGCATATGCGACATAAGAATTGTTGACGGTGAAATTCAGGTTAAGAGCCCCTCGCTTATGAGCGGATACTATAAGAAGCCGAAAGAGACCGCCGCTGTTTTCACAGATGACGGTTATCTCAAAACAGGCGATCTGGGCAGACTGACTGAGGATAGGGAGCTCTTTATCACAGGAAGGCTTAAAAATGTAATTATTCTCTCTAACGGCGAAAATGTCTCACCTGAAGAGATTGAAAAGAAATATGTTATATACCCGCTTATTAAAGAAATAGTTGTTTATGAAGATAATGGTTCAATCGCTGCAAAAATTTATCCCGATTACGAATATGCCGAAAAGAAAGGTATAGATGTTAAAAAGGCAATAGACGAGCTGGTTGAAAGAGAAAACGCAAAGGATATTGCCGCCCGTGAAATAGATAAGGTCGAAATTTTAAAAGAACCGATGCCGAGAACAAGCACCGGAAAAATAATAAGAAAAAGACAATGAGGTGACAAGTCATAATGATAGAAAAGAAATTAATGAACGGCACTGTTGTTGAGGCGTATCCGCTCACACAGGCCCAGAGATTTATGTATTTCGTCTTTAATACATACGGCAAAAATCCCGCCGTTCTGAATATCGGCACAGGCTGTTACTGGAAAGGCGAATTTGACAAAGACACGCTTCTTGAATCTCTTAAAGAAGCTGTTGAACGCTGTGACACTATGCGGCTTCGTTTCTCACCCGATCAGCAGTTCGGTCTTGTTCAGTATCTCGCCGACTCGGCAGAAACCGAGATTGAAGAGGTTGACCACACAGGCCTTTCTGAGGAAGAATCTTTCAGCATTATAAAGGCGTGGACAAGAGATGGCGTTGACATGATTGAAAAGCCTCTCAACACCGTTAAAATAATGCGTCTCCCCGACGGGTCAAACGGCTTTTACACAAAGTTTCATCACCTTGCTTTTGACGGCTATTCATCAAGAATGTTCATAGCCGACACAATGGCCATATATGTCAGCAAGAGAACAGGCAAGCCCTATCCCAAGCCGATGAAAAGCTATCTTGAGGCTATGAAGAAAGAGCTTGCTTATCTTGAGTCGGATGAAAGAAAGGCAGACAGAGAATATTATATGAATCTTTTTGCCACTTCGCCCGAACCGATTTTCAACGATTATCTTTTTGACAACCGTCTCAAGAAGCAGAGAGAAGAAGAAAACGACCCGAACCGCAGATATATTCTTCTCTTTGAAAGCGAACACCCCGAGTCAAGAACGCTCAACTACAGCGTATCGGCAGAGGATACAGTAAAGGTTCTCACTTTCTGCCGTGAACATGGGCTGTCTGTACCCTGCGTTCTGATGCTTGCTCTGAGAACAGCTCTTTCGGCCTTCAATGAAAGACAGGAGGATGTTTCGTTCAAATATATGATAAACAGAAGAGCGACTCTTCTTGAAAAGAAATCAGGCGGTAACAGATGGCATCTTTACGGCATGAGAACAATTATAAAAGAAGATATGACGTTTGAAGAGGCTGTTAAGGCGGTTGAAGACGCACAGAGTGAGCTCTTCCGTCACGCAAGCTTCGACACCCTTGAAATGTATCATATCAAGCACATGGCAATGAAGATGTCAACCCTCAGTCAGACATATGACAGTATGAGCTTTTCATATCACGCCCCTCAGACAATAGAGTTTGAGACTGAGGAAAACAGAAAAACCGCTAAAGGTATATGGTATAACAGCGACTATTCATGTCAGAATCTTTATCTCACTGTCAAGCACAGACTTAATGACAACGGACTTGAATTTATATTTGAATACAGAATTAATGAGAAGCCGCAGGAGGCTCTTGCCGTTTTCTATGACAAGCTCTTCACGGCTCTCATGATGGGAGTTACAAATCCCGAGATAAAAATGAAAGAAATACTTGATAAAGTTGAACTATGAGGTGTATTATGGAAAAGATAATTGAGAAGATACTTGAATACGTAGAAGTTGACGGTGAAATCACTGCCGACTCGGCGCTGAAGTCTGACTGCGGACTCACATCGTTTGACACAGTTTGCCTTATAGGCGACCTTTGCGGCGAATTCGGCGTTGACGAAAAGGCGATTGACATGAGAAATGTCAGAACAGTCGGCGAACTCGCTTCAGCTTTAGGTGTATAAGAAACGGAGGCTGAAGTTTTGCCCAGAGAATACTATAACGATTTCCCCGAGTTTTACACAATAAAAGAACTGATTGTTGACGGCGCCATGAGGGGAAAGGATAAAAGACAGTTTATTTTTATAAACAAAGACGGCGAGGAAGAAGAAAAAAGCTTCAAAGAGGTCTATGAAGACGAGTGCGCTCTCGGTGCATACATTCGTTCAAAGGGCGTCACTGAGGAGAAAAAGATTGCAATTCTCTGTGAGAACTGCTATGAGTGGAATGTGCTTTTCTACACGGCGGCGGTGAACGGCTCGGTTATTGTTCCGCTTGACATAGGTCTTTCCCGGGAAGAAATAGCAAAGCAGCTTGCAAACTGCGGCTGTGAAGCGATTTTTTGCAGCGAAAAGCAGATGGAAAAGATTCTCTATGCAAAAGAGCAGGAGGGGGTAAACCTTACCCATATCTTTAATGTTGATGAACTGCCCGAATATATCGAAGAGGGGAAAAAAGCCGACAAGACTTATCTTGACGCATACCTTTCGGCAGAGGTTTCGCCGCAGGATCTCGCCTGTATTGTCTATACCTCGGGCACAACGGGCAAGACAAAGGGCGTCATGCTCTCAAACAAGAACATCTGCTCTGATGTCAACGCTTCGCTCCACGCTGTTACGGGCGGTCATGGTATCGGCTTTTTGCCGCTTAATCATACGTATGCGTGGGTTACGGGTCTTTTCGCGACCCTGTGCAGAAGCGAATGGGGCTATATCTGCACCAATCTTCGCCACCTTTATAACGACATCAAAAAATATAAGCCGTATGAATTTGCGTCTGTCCCTCTCGCTGTTGAGATGATTTATAAGAATATTATCGTCTCGGCAAAGAGAAGCGGGCGATATGACACTCTTATGTCAGGCGTTGAGACAAGCCGTAACTTTATGCTCAGCGGCTATGACGCAAGGCGGGAGATGTTTTCTGAAATTCATGAAAAATTCGGCGGCAATCTTGAATATATTCTTTGCGGCGGCGCATACCTTGCGCCTGAAATCGAAGAGTTCATGCATGATATCGGTATTCAGATTATCACAGGCTACGGTCTGACCGAGTGTTCCCCGACCGTCACCTGCTCAAGACGCTATGACTATAAGATAGGCAGTGTCGGGCTTCCGCTTGAGTGCTGTCAGATTTCAATTCATGACCCCGACGAGGACGGAATAGGCGAAATATATGTCAAAGGCGACAATGTCATGATGGGCTATTATAACGACGAAGAAGCCACAAAATCGGCTTTCGACGGCGAATGGTTCAAGACGGGCGATTACGGCTATATTGATAATGACGGCTATCTCTTCTTCACAGGCAGAAAGAAAAATCTTATCATTCTCTCAAACGGAAAGAATGTTTCACCCGAAGAGATAGAATCTGAGCTTCTGGCGACAATCGACTATGTCAAAGAGGTTATCGTTTATGATGAAAACAAGGTAATCTGCGCCGAGTTCTTCCTTGATGAATCAAAGGAAGAAAACGCAAGAGAGCTTTTAAAAGATGATGTTGAAAAAGTCAACAATAAGCTCGCTGACTTTAAGAGAATACGCAAAATTAAAATAAGAGACGAGGAATTTCCCAAGACGACCTCAATGAAGATAAAGAGGCATCTTGCGAAAGAGCCTGCTACGGTATAAAAAACACGGGCTGTCACTTCGGCGGATTTTTTCGCTGAATGTGACAGCCCTTTTGCATTATTTATGATATCTCGTCCCGAGGCTTATCTGTGTTGCCCTGTATATCTGTTCAAGAAGCATTACTCTTGCGACCTGATGAGGGAATGTCATTTTGCTCATGGAGAGCTTTTCGTGAGCTATGCGTTTGACCTCGTCGCTCAGACCGAACGAGCCGCCGATGATGAAAGCTATCGAACTAAAGCCGTTCAGCTTCGCCTCATCAATCTCACGGCTGAACTCCTCGCTTGTGCGCTGTTTGCCCTCAATGCAGAGAACATATGCTCTTGCTCCCTTGGGGATTTTTTCAATTATGCGCTTTCCCTCTTTTTCGAGGGCGTTTTTTATTTCGCTTTCGGAAGGATTATCGCTCAGCCTTTCGGGCGTCAGCTCTATAATTTCGGGGTTATACTGTGAGAGCCGTTTCCGATATTCCTTACAGGCGTCTTCGAGGTATTTTTCCTTGAGCTTTCCGACTGCGATAATTGTGAAATTCATTTTTGCCCTCCTCAGAATTTAACTATGCCTTTGCTGTTGGCTTTGGGGCAGACCTCGAGGGTATAATCAACCCCTGCTTTTGCGCCTAATTCACAGAGAGCCGCATATGTTGTGCGATAGGCAAGCTCGGGAATATTGTTGTGTTCGCTCAGGTGACCGAGAAAAAATCTTGTCGTGCCGTTTTCAAGGAGGATTTTTACCGTTTCGGCGCACTTTTCATTACATAGGTGACCGATATCCGAGAGTATGCGTCTTTTGAGAATATAAGGATAGTCGCCGTTCTGAAGCATACCCGTGTCGTGGTTTGACTCTATAAGAATAAGGTCGCTTTTTGAAACGGCACTTATTATTCCCTCGGTCATATGACCTATATCTGTGGCAACGGAAATTTTTCTTTCGTCAGGCATCATAACCGTATAGCCGCAGCTCTCGTTAGCGTCGTGCGGCGTGCGGAAAAAATTTATATACATTCCCGCGATTTCCATACCTTTTTCATCTATTATATCGCATGGGAATTTGCCGTTAATTATTCCGCTTTTGTCAAGACCGTCGAGAGTGCCGCCTGTTGCATAGACAGGTATATTGTATTTTGAAGCAAGAACACGGATTCCGTTTGTGTGGTCGGTGTGCTCGTGAGTGACGAATATCGCTCGCAATGTTTCGGGCGCAATGTCACGGGCGGAGAGCGCTTCGCACATTTTTTTGGCGGAAACGCCTGCGTCTATTAAAATTCCTTCTTTCGCCGTGCCTATGTAGGTGCAGTTGCCCGAAGATGAAGAAAAGAGGGAACAGAAACGGGACAAATTTATCAATCCTTTCAGGCTGATTATTATATTGCAGAAAGGCTGCTGCATCTTAGTGCAACAGCCTGTTTTATCAGCCGGTATTTTTAACTGAGTACTGCGAGTGGGTGAAAAACGGTAAAAAAAGCAGAATTATTCCAAATATTATCAATTTGATATATTTTGCTTTTTGTTCTGCGCTGAATGCGACAGCCCCTGTTTTATCAGCCGATATTTTTAACCGAGTTTTCGCCTGGCTCGGGGAAATCTTTTCTGTAGATATCCGCACCGAGTGAGCGAAGTTTTTCAACAAAGTCAGCGTAGCCTCTGTCGATATAGATTACATTTTCAATTTCGGTTGTGCCTCTTGCGGCGAGACCCGCAATCATCATTGCGGCGCCTGCTCTGAGGTCATCCGCTCTGACGGGAGCGCCCGTGAGCTCTTCAACGCCCTGAATGACAGCCACCTTGCCGTTGACCTGAATATCAGCGCCCATTTTTGCGAGCTGCTCGGTGTAGCGGAAACGGTTGTCCCACACATCTTCATTGATTACGCTTGTGCCTTTAGCTATTGAGAGAAGAACAGCTATCTGAGGCTGCATATCGGTGGGAAAGCCGGGGTGAGGCATTGTCTTTATATTACAGCACTTAGGTCTTGAGTTTGAAATAACATGAATCGAGGTGTCGTTCTTGACTATTGTCACGCCGCACTCCTCAAGCTTTGCCGAGATTGAATCAAGGTGCTTGGGAATAACGTTTTTGACAAGAACATCGCCGCCTGTCGCCGCAGCGGCAACCATATATGTGCCCGCTTCAATCTGGTCGGGAATAATCGAATATGTGCAGCCGTGAAGCTCGTTGACGCCGTGAATTTTGATAACATCAGTGCCTGCGCCTCTGACATCTGCGCCCATAGCGTTGAGAAAGTTAGCTACATCAACGATATGAGGCTCTTTGGCGGGATTTTCTATTATCGTCAGACCTCTCGCTTTTACGGCGGCAAGCATGACATTGATAGTTGCGCCGACAGAGACCTGGTCCATATATATTGAACTGCCTGTGAGCTTATCGGCTCTTGCGTCAATCATACCCTTTTCGACCTTGACCTCTGCGCCGAGAAATTCAAAGCCCTTGATATGGAGATTTATTGGGCGGACGCCGAAATCACAGCCGCCGGGGTGAGCCACCTTTGCTCTGTTATAACGACCTAAGAGAGCGCCCATAAGATAATATGACGCGCGCAGTTTTTTTGTCAGCTCTTCGGGAATAATATAAGAGTTGACGGGTCTTGTGTTAATTTCGACAGTGTTTTTGTTTATATATTTAACATCTGCACCCATGCCGCTGAGAATTTTAAGCATGCTGTTGACGTCGCTGATATTGGGAATATTCTCGATTCGGCAGACATCCTGAGCCAGAAGCGTAGCGGGAAGAATAGCAACGACGGAATTTTTTGCGCCGCTTATCTCAACTTCTCCGCAGAGCTTTGTGCCGCCTCGGATAACGATCTTTTCCAAGCAAATCCCTCTTTCCTGAAATTTGTATGTATTATGATACGCCTGATGCGTTGAAACAATCTGAACATAGTTACACATAATAAACTATTATATTATACTGTAGAATTATATCATGCATTTTTCATTTTGAAAAGACCTTTTCTAAAAATAATATAGTAAAATTTCCACAATGTGACACAAGGAAAACTGTGAAAGCCATACAAATGGGGGCTCTCGCATTCAGCGCAGAGCAAAAAGCAAAAAATTAATTGATAATATAATCAGAATAATTTTGCTTTTTTAATCGTTTTTTTGCCCGCTCGCAGTATCTATATACAGCTTCGGGGCGAAGAAAACGCTTTCTGCATCTGAATGCAACAGCCCCGAAGAATATATATTTATTATTGTATTATTAGTGTTCACATAAGCCGATGTTTTAATCGCGGAAAAGATTAATATCAGATTTTAGCGTTTTTGTCTTTTTATTTTCCGAAACTGTTGTATGAAAAAGAATTTTTTGTAAAAAAGTTTTTTATGCCATAAAATGGATGTTTTTTTCCTTGAAAAAGCCCATCGCTTATGATATTATAAAAATGCAAAGTTGTCTTAATAACCCAAAGGAGGAACAACATGAAAACCACAAAGAAAATAGTTGCGTTTTTTCTTGCAGTGCTTATGGCAATGTCGATGTTCTCTGTTGCATTGACTGCATTCGCCGCAACGAAAAAGGTAACTAAAATCACAATCAGTCAGACAAAAGCCACAATTTATACAACACAGACGCTTACGTTGACGGCGAAGGTTACACCGACAAACGCCACGAACAAGAAGGTCACCTGGTCAACGAGCAATTCAAAAGTTGCGACGGTCTCTTCAAAGGGCGTTGTCACCGCTAAGAGTGCCGGCACAGCCACAATCACCGTCAAAGCGGCTGACGGCAGCGGGAAGAAAGCCACCTGTAAAGTAACCGTCAAGAAACTTGTGAAGATAACTTCGATGAAGATGAATTATTCTTCAAAGACGATATACACAGGCAACACCCTCACTCTGAAGGTTACTGCCAAACCGTCTAACGCAAGTATTCTTACATATAAGTGGAAGACAAGCAATTCAAAAGTTGCTACGGTTTCTTCAAAGGGCGTTGTCACCGCCAAAAAAGCGGGCACAGCTACTATTACCGCATACGCCACAGACGGAAGCGGCAAGAAGGTTTCCTGCAAAGTAACCGTCAAGAACTTCGTCAAAATTACTTCAATGTCGATGAATTACACTTCAAAGACGATCAGCACAGGCAGTTCACTCAAATTAAAGGTTACGGCTAAACCGTCAAATGCGACGAACCAGACCTATAAATGGAAGACCGGCGATTCGAAAATCGCAACTGTCAGCTCAACAGGTACGGTCAAGGCGTTAAAGGCAGGCACCGTTACAATTTCCGCATACGCCACAGACGGAAGCGGCAAGAAGGCAACTTGCAAGATTACAGTAAAAGATGTCCCTGTCAGCTCAATCAAGCTCAATAAGACAAAGGCTACTCTCTACCCGGGCGCTTCGCTCACTCTCACAGCAACTGTTTCACCCACAAACGCGACTAACCCCGCGGTCAAGTGGACAAGCTCAGATACAACGGCTGCTACAGTTTCGTCAACAGGCGTTGTCAAGGCTGTCAAGGCGGGCAAGAAAGCGACTATCACTTGCACGGCAAAAGACGGTAGCGGAAAGAAAGCAACCTGTGTTATAACTGTCGGTACATATGCAAAGGAGATCACTGTTTCTCCTGCTGAAAAGGACTTTTCGTGGTATAAGGGAAAGACTGCTAAGCTCGTTGCAACGGTTTCACCGACGAACACTACCAACAAGAAAGTCACATGGTCATCTGACAATTCGAAATATATCACTGTTGACGCTGACGGCAATGTTAAAGTCATTAAAGAAAAATTGATAGGCACCACCTCAGCCACTATTACGGCTACAGCTACAGACGGTAGCGGAGTTAAGGGCACATATAAAGTCACGGTCACAAAATATAAAGCTCTTAAATCAATCGCTTTTGCCGACACTGTCAAAGATGTTATGTATGTCGGTCAGACCTCAAAACTGAACGTAACGCTTGACCCTGTTGATGCGTCAGAAAGAGGTATTATCTTCACCTCAAGCGACAAGTCGGTTATATCTGTTGACAGTAAGGGTTCTCTCAAGGCACTTAAAGCCGGCACGGCGACAATAACGGTCGCATCGAATTTTGACTCTTCCAAGAAGATTTCAAAGACAATCACTGTCAAGAGTGTCAAAATTGACGCCAGTATCACGAGCAAAAAGATATTCTATTCTGTCGGAGACACAGCCCGCTTATTCTGCTATACCACACCCCCGGAGGCACTCGCTTCTTTAGGCTCGAAGTTTGAAACAGAGAATGCAAGCGTTGCGGTTATAGAGCCTGTCAAAGACTATAACGGTAATCTTAACCCCAACAGCGCGCTTATTACATTCAAGGGCGCCGGTAAGACAAGAGTCCGTGCTCTGACCGCAAACGGCAAAGCGGCAAGCAGCTGGATAGAAGTCGAAGTCAGAACTCTGAAGGTTGAAGAGGGCGGCAAAGAAAGAACTTTCTTTGAAAATGTCAAAAAGGGCGACAGCTTTGTTCTTGACGCATATCTCTTCAACGGCAGCAGAGTAACTCAGGCAGATGGTAATGCTGATATTGACGTGTTCCTTGGCGAATACGCAGATTACTTCAGAGTTGAACCTAATGAAACAACGGGTGAATACACTGTCTTTATAGAAAAAGACCTGCCCGCAGGGGGAGCTTACATCACATTTAAGTCGTTTTACGGCGATGTTTCGGCTAAGGTTGCCTTTATCAGCGGAAAATATCAGCTTCCCTCAGGCTCAAAGGCAGAGCTTCTCAGCGCTTTCAAGGCTTATTCAAAGAGCGCAAAGGCATTAAGTTCATCCGAATGCTTGAAAACCATCAAATACAACGATCTTGTAGTTGATGAAGAAAATTCAAAGACAGAAATGACTATCAACGGCATGTCTCTTGATAAGTTTATTAAATCATTAAAAGAAGGCCTCGACGATGGTGAATTAAATGAACTCACATCGGAAATGTCACCCGAATCTATGATAAAAGATCTCTTCACAGACGATACTGTTGACAAATCGACAGTCGGCAAGGCAGGCTACCCCGCAGAGATCACTGTTGACGAAGCTAATGTTAAGAGAATCGACGTTATTGACGACGGAAAAATTACATACAAAATGAAGCTCACGCTTAACAATCAGACCGCTGATGTTGCGCTTGCAGATGTTAAGACTTCAGCTTACGGCAAGACAATGAAAGTTATTGATAAGGCATTTATGGATAATTACGCCGAGCAGCTTAATAAGGCGGGTTCTGACGAGCTTGGTGCAGACGCTAAAACTACTCTAAACTACGGCACAATAAAGCAGAGATATTCAGACGGTTATGTAATCTACACTATTGATAAACTCACAAATAAGGTTATCGACAGCGAATATCATTACAAGTCAAAGGTTTCGGTTAATAATGCTGTGTTCAATATGGAAGCTAAACTGACCGGTACGGATTTAGACATCAGCTTGCTCACTCTCGGCGTTAAGCTCACAGCTTATTTCACAATGAATGTTGAGACAACAACGAACTACACATCAATAACATATTGACAAAATCAAAAGGCAACGGCGCCCTTTTCCGGGCGCCGTACTTTTTTATAAAAACAAACAGACGCTTTTGCCGAGTACTGATAAGGCAGTATTTGTTTCTTGGGCAAAAATTCTCCGTATTATTGCCAAAAGCCTCACAAGGCGACAGCCTTGTTTCGTTTTGTGGCTTCAATACAGAAAATTTTTGCACCTACGAAACTGCGAAGCACTTTAAAATATAAATTTTGGATGCAAGAAAAGGCAAATCCCCGCGATAATGCTAACGCATATCGTGGGGATTTAACGCATTATTGCGCCAAAAGTTCATATTTTAAAGA
>JBJEOI010000038.1:0-12560 GCA_051880635.1 Acutalibacteraceae bacterium
AAAAGCACGAAAAATTCTTGCTTTAAGGCTGGTTCGGATTATACTTTTCACCCTATGCCGAAACGCAATGATATAGATAAAGGGTTTATTTATGCTATGATGTGACGGATATTCACACGATTTATCAAATACATTTTCACAAAAAATATTGTATATATGTGACGGATATTCACATATATACGACTTTTTAACGGTATAGCTTGTTCTTTTACCCTTATATATTCGAAATGCGCTGAATATTCACATTGTTCACCATATTTTAGAAAAGTGATATTTACTCACGGAACATTATAAGCTATATGTGAAAATCTATCACAAAAATCGGATTACACGACAGCGCATACCCGATATTTTATGGCTTTTCAAAACTTATCCGACCCATTTTTCCGCCTCGGTATTCGTCAAGAAGCATAACGGAAACTCTCTCATAATCAATGTCGCCGCCCTTTATAAGCATACCTCTCTTTTTGCCGACAAGCTCCATAATTTCCCACGCCTCAAGAGCGGAAAGGTCAGCCTGCGAAAGCTTGTATCTCTCCCTGAGAAGCTCTTCATAGCCGTCTCTGAGAACCTCTAAAAGCCTTAAAGCCATTGTTTCGGTGTCGAGAATTTCGTCCTTGACAGAGCCGATGAAAGCGAGCTTGTCGCCGACGCTTTTATCCTCAAACTTAGGCCACAGAACGCCGGGAGTGTCGAGAATTTCAATACCGTCGCCTATGAAATACCATTGATTTGAGCGGGTGACGCCCGCCTTGTCGGCAACCTTTGCCTTGTTTTTGCCCGCCATTTTGTTTATGAACGACGACTTGCCGACGTTAGGGATTCCGACAACCATAACCCGAAGCGCCTTGCCGGGCATACCTCTGTCTTCGTTCTTTTTTATCGTGTCTTTGAGCACGCGCCTGACAAGAGGGCGGTATTTTTCAAGACCCTTGCCGCTTTTGCAGTTCACCGCAAGCGCATACTGACCCTTTGAGCGGAAAAAATCAATCCATTCGTCGGTGGTTTTTTCGTCAGCCATATCAAATTTGTTCAGAAGAATAATTCTCGGCTTTTTCTGTGTCAGCTCGTCTATCTCGGGGTTTCTGCTCGATAAGGGTATGCGTGCGTCTAAAATTTCGGTTACGAGGTCGATTGAGGGGAGAGTCTCTTTAATTAGCCGTCTTGTTTTTGACATGTGCCCGGGGAACCATTGAACCGTCTGTTTTATTGAATCACTCATCATGTCACCGCCTTTTGTCCGGATTATATTTTCACTCTGACTATTATATATTTGACAGAAAAAAATGTCAAGAACGGTGAAAAGTCATATTATATTAGGTATGCGCTCAGATAATTGCCGCTTTCGGGAAAAAGGTTAAAAGAACTTTTATTTTCCAATTTTTACTATGTAACAAAGTATCATTTCGGCAAAAAATAAATCTGAACGGTTAAACCGTTTAAATATATATTTATACGGAGGAATAGTTTATGACAAAAGGTATTTCAGGCATGATTACCGGTGTCGGTGTCGGCGTTGCAGTCGGCTGTGCAGGTGCGGCGCTGTGGTCATCAATGAGCTCGAAGAGCACAAAAAGAATGCTCAAGAAAAAAGCAAATAAGGCGCTCAAGGCGATTGACAATATCACCGACGATATAACGGATATGTTCAAGTGATATGAATATGCATTTTAAAAAGATAATATGTCTCATAGCGGCGCTTGTGCTTATTTTGGCGTTTATGACAGCCTGCGGCAGGGGAAAAATTCCCGAAAATAACGGCGAAAACGGCACTGTGAACGACAGTTCATCGGGCGACCTTTCAGATTTACCCGGTGATATATCGAGTGATGCTCAGGACGCAAGCGATAACATCAGTCGGGGTCTTAACGATTTTACCGATGACATCAGCGAGGGTCTTAGCGGCATTACTGGTGATATGACTTCAAACAGTAATCCGACAGTTGAGAACAATTCAAGAAGTTATGACACAGGGGCGGCGAACACGACCGCCCCGGGCGTCGTTGAGAGCGAAAACACAGCGTCTCAAAGGGTAATTCTCGGTGAAAACACGGGCACGAGCGACACTCTCACAGGGTATGCGAAATTGCCGAGCGTACACTATGAGGTCACCGACCCTGAGAACTCGAGAGGGCTTTCTTTAAAAAAAGTCAGTCATTCACACGGACCTGCCTCAGGCGGAGAAGCGCACTATACGGTTAAAGAGTTTCAGAAGCATTTTGATGAATACGGCGCTCTGACGCTCGACACAGTGTCAAGCGAAAAAAGGCTTTATCTTACCTTTGACTGCGGTTATGAGCATAATAATCTGACATCGAAAATCCTTGATACACTTAAAGAAAAACAGGTTCCTGCGGCATTTTTCTGCACGCTTCATCATATAAAATCACAGCCCGAGCTTATCACACGAATGATAAAAGAGGGTCATATCGTCGGTAATCATTCCGACACACATCCGTCATTTGCAGAGATTTCACGAACTCAGATGGCGAAGGAGATTGAAAACTGCGATAACTTTTTAAGAGAAGAATACGGTTATTCGGCGAAATTCTTCCGTTTCCCTGCGGGCGAATATAACGACAGTGCGCTTGACCTTGTGAGTTCTATCGGCTTCACAAGCGTGTTCTGGTCGGTTGCCTATTCCGACTGGGATGTCAATAACCCACACGGCAAGGACTATGCGGTGAAAACGGTTATAGAGCGACTGCACCCGGGCGCTGTCATTCTTCTTCACTCCGTTTCTCAGGATAATGCGGACGCCTTGGGCGAAATTATTGACAAGGCGAGAAGCGAGGGCTATGAGTTTTATTCGCTTGATAGCTGGAAAGCCTGAAAAATAATAAAGCGGATAGCCTGAAATTTTAATATTTGATATGGAAAAACTCCTTTTTCTGTGATATACTTGCTTTAAATTACAGAAAGGGAGTTTTCCGTTTCCGCCGAATACATAGATTATCTTCTTGGCTTTCACTCTGGGAGAGCTGTCGAGCGTAGCGAGACTGAGAGGGCGAAAATCAACCTGTCTGATAGGGAATTATCAGGCTCCTTCTTTGAGGGAGCTGTCAGCGAAGCTGACTGAGGGAGTAATAACCCTCTCCGAAAATTTCTTCGAAATTTCCACCTCTCCCAAAGGGCGAGGCAAGTGCTTTTCTTATCGGCTCTCACTTGAATACTTTCTTGAAAGAGCTGTTTTTTCTTAGCTCTCACTCTGGGAGAGCTGTCGAGCGAAGCGAGACTGAGAGGGCAAAAACAAAGTCATACAAATAACCAAAAGTATAAATTCCGCCACATACCCGAGAGGTATAATCAGGCTCCTTCTCTGAGGGAGCTGTCAGCGAAGCTGACTGAGGGAGTAACATATTTTCCCTCTGCGCCTTTCCTGTATAAATATATCTTTATCCAACCCCCGTAGCGGCGGTCATTGACCGCCTATTTCAGCAGAGCAATGCTCCGCACTACATAAACTCACCCTTGAAAGAGCTGTTATCTTCTTGGCTCTCACTCTGGGAGAGCTGTCCGCAGGACTGAGAGGGCATTATCAGGCTCCTTCTCTGAGGGAGCTGTCAGCGAAGCTGACTGAGGGAGTAACATATTTTCCCTCTGCGCCTTTCCTGTATAAATATATTTTTATCCAACCCCCGTAGCGGCGGTCATTGACCGCCTTTTAAGAAAGATTAAATCTTTTCCGTAGGGCAGTGCCCTACGCTACATATAACTCACCCTCCAAAAAGAAACATCTTTCTTGGCTCTCCCATTGGGAGAGCTGTCGAGCGAAGCGAGACTGAGAGGGCGAAAATCAAACCTGTCAAATGACTCAGAGGACAACACCCACCCACATAACCATACTCATTTTATTTTCCGGAGGGAAAACCATGTTAGTCAAAGCCTATGCAAAAATAAACCTCTTGCTTGATGTTGTCGGCACGCTTGAAAACGGCTATCACGCAATTTTTTCCGTTATGCAGTCAGTGTCGCTCTGCGATTTGGTCTTTGTCACACGAAACGACAGCGGAAAAATCACTATTGAATGTGCCGAGGAGGGCGTACCCGAGGACGAGCGCAATATAGCATACAAGGCGGCGATGTGCTTCTTCGACTATTTTGATATAGACGACAGAGGGGTACATATCAAAATTGAAAAGCATATTCCGCATGAAGCGGGGCTTGCGGGCGGAAGCGCAGACGGAGCGGCGGTTATCCGTGCGCTGAGTAAACTTTATTCAAAGAAAATCAGGCAGAATGAGCTTGTGCGTATAGCTCTTCGGGTCGGTGCGGACGTGCCTTTCTGTCTCTTCGGCGGAACGGCTCTTGTTCAGAATATGGGCGAGGTCATATCGTTTCTGCCCGATATACATAAGGGCTTTATCGTTATCGCAAAGCCCGTTCAGTCCGTCAGAACCGACTCAGCCTATGCCGCATACGACAAAGCGGCGAGCTCGATAAGACACCTAGACAAGCAGGGTATGCTTCAGGCTGTTCTGAGCGAGGATATGAACCGTATCTGCTCAAAATGTGATAATGTTTTTGAACAGTTTGTTGAGGTATGCGACAGGGCGCATATTAAATCAGTCATGAGAAAACACGGTGCAAAAGCGGCATGCATGAGCGGTAGCGGCCCGTCCGTTTTCGGCATTTTCGAAAACGAAAAAGACGCAAATAAAGCCTGCGACGAGCTTAAAGGCGTCACAAAGGAAGTTTATGTCTGCACCCCCGTCGGAGCAGGCTGTGAAATAGCGGAGGATTAATATGTCATATACGGCTGTTTTCGGCGTAATATTCGTCGATATTAAGGGCTTTCCCTTTGGAAAATATGTCCCCGAGGGGAGAAATTTAGGGGATATCCGCTTCGTTCACGGCGGAGTGGCGAGAAATGTCGCTCTGAATTTTGCAAATGTCGGTCAAAAAGTCAGCTTTGTCACAATGACAGAGAATAGTGCAATGGGACAAGAAGCTGTGTCCGAGCTTGAGAAAGCGGGCGTTAATCTTGACTATATTAAAAAGACTCAGGACAGCGCCCTCGGAATGTGGATGGTTATTCTCAACGAGAGCGGCGACGTAGCGGGTCAGATTTCAAAAATGCCCGACATTACGGCTCTTGAGGAGCTTGTTGACGAAAAAGGCGACGAGATAGTCAGAAACTGTGAAAATATCGTTTTAGAGATGGATTTAGGCGAGAAAATCAGCGAAAAAGTGCTGGCTCTTGCCGAAAAATATAACAAAAAGGTTTATGTGATAGTCGGCAATATGAGCGTCATTCTCAAGCGCCGTGACCTTGTCAAAAAGGTTGACGCATTTATCTGCAACGAGATTGAAATAGGCAACCTTCTTGAAAAGGATATGACAATGCTCACGCCGGATGTCATGGCTGAGGAGATTAAGAAGGCTTCAAAAGAGCAGGGCTATCCGTCGCTTGTTGTCACTATGGGCAAAAGCGGCTGTGCGTACTACGATAAAAAGAGCGATAAATGCGGCGTATGCCCGGCGCACAGAGTACCGCTTGTCGATTCAACAGGGGCGGGCGACGCATTTCTCTCGGGCACGGTCATAGGTCTGACGAGAGGCTTTGATTTGGGGTATGCGGTAAAAGTCGGCACATATATGGCTTCGCTGACTGTTCAGAGCGACAAAAGCTCTTGCCCTAAAACCGAAATTTTAATAAACAGTGAAATCTGAGCCCAAATATGCATTTAATGTGAAATCAAGTTAAAAAATGTGTGATTTTTGGCTCATGCTGTTGAATTTAAAATTTTCTTATGATAGAATTAAGTTGATAATTCCTACATATGTTCACGGAGGTATGGAGATGAAAAGGAAATTGAGGGCGGTTATCGCCGTTATTCTTGCCGTGCTGACGGCTGCGTCTCTTATGACGACGGCTGCGGCGGGCTTCTTTTCGGACGAATTGCCTATTGTCTATGTTTTAGGCAAGGTTGATGTCATTTATGAGGATAAGGACGGCAGAAGCGACGATCAGAATAATAAGGTAATATATCCCGTTTCATTAGACGACCTTGAGGTTAAAAAATGTCTTGAAAAAATAATGCCCGCCTACGGTGAGGCTTTTGCTAAAGAATACGGTATTATTTCCGCCACCGAGCAGGAAAAGCTTGATGCGTGGGAAAAGTACGGTATGGAGCTTTACGGTCTTGTCGGCGATATATGGGATGATATCGCCATGAATGAAAACGGTGAGCCAAGGGACAACAGCGGCATTATCTGGGACTGGAACAAGAACTACCGTGACAGGGCCGACGGTCGTATTACAGAGAAACAATATAGGGCTAATCTTAAAACAATTCTCAAAAACACTGTTGACCCCTACGGCGGCTACGACCTTTATGACTATACATTCCATTACGACTGGCGCCGTGATATGTATTACACCGCCGACCAGCTCAACGAATACATAAACAATGTTCTCGAGGTCACGGGCAAGAAGAAATGCGTTCTCATAAGCCGCTGCTACGGCTGTAATGTTGTCGCCGGCTATTTTGACAAATACGGCACGGACAAGGTTGAAACAAATATCATCTATTGTTCAACTGCGGCGGGCAGTATAGTCACGGGAGAGATGTTCTCGGGCAAATTCAAACTCAGCCCCGAGGGAATTGCAAATTATCTTGACGGTTTTCTCTTCGGTGAGGGCAATAACCTCATAGGCTCAATTATCGCTCAGAGCGTTAAGCTCGGACCCGAATCATTTGAAGCATTCTCGGCTATTGTCAATAAAATCTACAGCAGAATAAGTAACACGATGATGCCGAAAGCTCTCATTACCTCGTTTGCTTCAATGCCGGGCTATTGGAGCATGGTCAGCGATAACTATTACAATCAAGCTAAAGATTTTATCTTCGGCGACGAAGCTAACACGACATACAGAAAACTTGTTGAAAAGATAGACTATTATCACTACTCGGTCACAAATAACGCAAGCAAGATTTTCTCCGATATGAAAGAAAGCGGTACGAACTATGCCAATATCGTCAAATACGGTTCAAATCTTGCCCCGATGGTTGAAGACTGCGACCTTATCGCCGACGGAATAGTCGAAGTGCCGAGCGCTTCACTCGGTGCGACAAGCGGCAGAAACGGCGAGAAATTCTCAGCAGAATATATGAGAGCCGCTAAGAAGAATGACACTCTGAAATATATTTCTCCCGACTCATGTATAGACGCTTCGACCTGTCTTTATCCCGATTACACTTGGTTTGCCGAGGGTGTTGATCACTTCGACTTCCCCAAGAGTGTTGACAAGCTGCTTCTGGCTATTGCGAGATATGACGGTCAGATGACCGTGTGGGACGATATGAATTTCCCGCAATATTCGAAATATAAGGGCGAAGGCAACCTTCTCACATGGGCGGGTGGTCTTTATCTTGAGAATTCCCGTGATGAAACAGCGGGAACATTAAAGTATTACATAAATCTCTTTAAGTCAATATTTGCTATTATCAAGAGGCTTTTCGCCGCCGCTTCAATAATAACCGGCTGATTTTAAAAAACTGTTATGCACCTCCGTTTTTGCGGGGGTGTAAATTTTTGCAATCTGATATTTTTTTCAGTTTGTTCGATACAAGTGAAAAAATGTGTGATATAATAGCGTGCAAATATATGAGAAGAGAAAAAGAGTCTTTACGGAGGAAAAACTATGGATAAATTCAAGCTCGTATCCCCCTATAAACCCACAGGCGATCAGCCCGAAGCTATAGAAAACCTTGTCAAAGGCGTCCGGAGCGGAGCAAAGGAACAGACCTTACTCGGCGTCACAGGCTCGGGTAAAACCTTCACTATGGCTAATGTTATAGCTCAGCTCAACCGCCCGACCCTTGTTCTTGCCCATAATAAGATACTTGCCGCTCAGCTTTGCAGTGAGTTCAAGGAGTTTTTCCCCGAAAACGCCGTCGAATACTTTGTTTCTTATTACGACTACTATCAGCCCGAATCATATATCCCGACGACGGATACCTATATTGAAAAGGATTCCTCGGTCAATGATGAAATAGATAAGCTCAGACACTCGGCGACAAGCGCGCTGAGCGAAAGGCGTGATGTTATCATCGTCGCCAGCGTTTCGTGCATCTATACCTTGGGTGACCCGATTGACTATAAGAGTATGGTTATCTCTCTCAGACAGAGAATGGAAAAAAGCCGTGATGAGCTTATAGAAAAACTTGTCGAAATTCAATATGACAGAAACGATATCTCATTCACGAGAAACAAGTTCAGAGTGAGAGGGGATACAGTTGAAATTTTCCCCGTTTATTCCTCCGACAGCGCAATACGAGTTGAATTTTTCGGCGATGAAATTGACAGAATAAGCGAAATCAATCCCTTGACGGGCGAAATAAAAGGCAGTCTTTCACATGTTGCGATATACCCTGCCTCACACTATGTCATAGCTAAAGACAAAATGGAACAGGCTCTCGAAGAGATAAAGCGTGAAATGGAGGAAAGGTATAACGAGTTTACCGCAGAGGGAAAGCTGCTTGAAGCCGAGAGAATAATGCAGAGAACTAATTATGATATGGAAATGCTCAGAGAAACAGGCTTTTGCAGCGGCATTGAGAACTATTCAAGAATAATGTCGGGCAGAGCGCCGGGCGAAGCTCCGTTTACGCTGCTTGACTATTTCCCCGATGATTTTCTGCTCTTTGTCGATGAATCCCATGTCACTCTGCCGCAGGTCAGAGCTATGTATGCCGGTGACAAAGCGAGAAAGGATAATCTCATCAATTTCGGCTTCAGACTGCCCTCAGCCTATGATAACAGACCGCTGACCTTTGATGAATTTTACGCTAAAACGGGTCAGAAGATTTTCGTCTCGGCAACCCCGGGACCGCTTGAAAAAGAGAAGAGCGCGCAGATAGTTCAGCAGGTCATAAGACCGACGGGTCTGCTTGACCCGCTTGTGTCGGTCAGACCTGTCGAGGGTCAGATAGACGACCTTGTGTCTGAGATAAACGTCAGAGCCGAAAAAGGGGAGAGGGTGCTTGTCACTACGCTCACAAAAAAAATGGCGGAGGACCTTACCGCATACCTTGAAAATCTCGGCATTCGCGTCAGATATATGCACCACGATGTCGATACCATTGAGCGAATGGAGATTATCCGTGACCTGAGAATGGGCGAATTTGACGTTCTCGTCGGCATCAACCTGCTTCGTGAGGGTCTTGACATTCCCGAGGTGTCGCTTGTTGCCATACTTGATGCCGATAAAGAGGGCTTTCTCAGAAGCGAAACCTCACTCGTTCAGACCATAGGCAGAGCCGCCCGAAACGCCGATGGTCAGGTCATTATGTATGCCGATGAGGTCACAGGCTCAATGGAAAGGGCTATAGGCGAGACAAACCGCCGCCGTCAGATACAGTCGGCTTATAACGAAGCGCACGGCATAGTGCCCAAAACGATAAATAAGGGCGTCAGAGACGTTCTTGAAATCACAACGCACGAAAAGAAGAAGTCGGGCGACGTAAAGCATATGACGAAGCAGGAAAAACAGGCGCTTATCACCGAGCTTTCAAAGCAGATGAAAGAAGCGGCGAAGCTTCTTGAATTTGAATATGCGGCATACCTGCGAGATAAAATAGAAAAGATAAAGGCTTCAATGTAACAGGAGAGTTAAAATGCAGAAAGAAATAATTATAAAGGGAGCAAGAGAGCACAACCTCAAAAATGTCGATCTGACAATTCCGAGAGACAAGCTTGTCGTTTTCACGGGTCTTTCGGGTTCGGGCAAATCGTCGCTTGCGTTTGACACAATCTACGCCGAGGGTCAGAGACGCTATGTCGAGTCGCTTTCCTCCTACGCCAGACAGTTTCTCGGTCAGATGGAGAAGCCCCAGCTTGAAAGCATCGAGGGCATCTCACCCGCAATCTCAATCGACCAGAAAACGACCTCGAAGAACCCCCGTTCGACTGTCGGCACGATAACGGAGATATATGACTATTTCCGTCTGCTGTATGCGAGAGTCGGAATTCCGCATTGTCCCGTATGCGGCAGGGAAATCAAGAAGCAGACAGTTGACGATATTGTCAAAAAGGTGCTTGAGCTGCCCGAGGGGACAAAAATTCAGGTCATGGCGCCTATTGTCAGGGGCAGAAAGGGCGAATACACAAAGGAGCTTGAAAGCGCAAAAAAATCGGGTTATGTCAGAGTGCGTGTAGACGGTAATATATACGACTTAGGTGAAAAAATCCCCATTAAAAAAACTCAGAAGCATAATATAGAAATAATCGTTGACAGACTTGTGGTCAAAGATGAAATACGCTCAAGGCTCGCCGACTCGGTTGAAACCTCTCTTAAAGCCGCCGACGGGCTTGTCGTAATAGATGTTATCGGCGGTGAAGAAATGCTCTTTTCACAGAACTATTCCTGCCCCGATCACGGCGTGAGCATAGGCGAAATATCGCCAAGAACCTTTTCGTTCAATAACCCGTTCGGCGCATGCAAGACCTGTAGCGGTCTCGGCGTTTATATGAAGTTCAGCCCCGAGCTTGTCATACCCGATGAAAGTCTCTCGATAAATCAGGGTGCGATAAAGGCATACGGCTGGACGAAAGCAGACAGTGGCTCAATAGCCAATATGTATTATCAGGGTCTTGCCGATAAATACGGCTTCACGCTTGACACTCCCATATGCGAGCTCAGCGATGAAGCTCTCAGCGCCATTCTTTACGGCACGAACGGCGAAAAAATGAAAATGCAGAGACTGACTTCATTCGGCGGCGGTGTTTATGAAACCGCCTTTGAGGGTATAATAAACAATCTTGAAAGACGCTACCGTGAGACAACGAGCGAGATTTCACGAAACGAGCTTGAAAGCCTGATGAGCGTTCTTGAGTGCCCCGAATGTCACGGCGCAAGGCTCAATAAAGAAGCGCTTTCCGTCACGGTGGGCGGCAAAAATATCGACGAGGTATGCCGTATGTCTGTCAAGGATGAGCTTAGGTTCATAAGCTCACTTGACGATACATTCACACCGACGCAAAAGCTCATATCGGAGCAGATTATCAAAGAGATTAAAGACAGACTGACATTTTTACAGTCCGTCGGTCTTGAATACCTCTCACTTTCACGCTCCTCGGGTACTCTTTCGGGCGGTGAAAGTCAGCGCATACGACTTGCCACACAGATAGGCTCGTCGCTCATGGGCGTTCTTTATATCCTTGACGAGCCGAGTATCGGTCTTCACCAAAAGGATAACGCAAGACTTCTCGGCACTCTGAAGCATCTGCGTGACATAGGCAACACGCTTATTGTTGTCGAGCATGACGAAGAAACCATGCTCGAAGCCGATTATATTGTCGATGTCGGACCGGGTGCGGGCATACACGGCGGCAATATCGTCTGCGCCGGCACGGTTGAAGATATCAAGAACTGTGAAGAGTCAATCACGGGTCAGTATCTCAGCGGCAGAAAGAAAATCCCCGTGCCCGAAAAAAGGCGCGAGGGCAACGGAAAATTCCTCGAGATAACGGGCGCAAGACAGAATAACCTTAAAAATCTCAATGTTAAAATTCCGCTCGGGAAGTTTGTCTGCGTTACGGGTGTTTCGGGCTCGGGCAAGTCGTCGCTTGTCAATGAAATTCTGTTCAAGGAGCTTTCAAAGAAGCTGAATAAATCAAGAAAGGTCTCGGGCAACTTCGATAAGATGCTCGGTGTTGAATACCTTGATAAGATAATAAGCATTGACCAGTCGCCCATAGGCAGAAGCCCGAGGTCAAACCCTGCGACCTATACGGGTCTGTTTACGGATATACGTGAGCTTTTCTCAAAAACGCAGGACTCAAAAATGAGGGGATACACTCCCTCACGCTTCTCGTTCAATGTCAAGGGAGGTCGCTGTGAAGCCTGTCAGGGTGACGGAATTCTGAAAATTCAGATGCATTTTCTTTCAGACGTCTATGTTCCCTGTGAGGTCTGCGGCGGAACAAGGTATAATCAGGAGACTCTGTCAGTCCGGTATAAAGGCAAGAACATCTATGAGGTTCTCGAAATGACAGTCGAAGAGGGTATGAACTTCTTCTCTTCCGTCCCGAAAATATATAATAAGCTGAAAACGCTCTATGATGTCGGGCTCGGTTATGTGAAAATCGGTCAGCCGGCGACAACTCTTTCGGGCGGCGAAGCTCAGAGAGTGAAGCTGTCAACAGAGCTTTCACGAAGAGCGACGGGCAAGACTATCTATGTTCTTGACGAGCCGACAACGGGTCTTCATACGGCTGACGTTCACAGGCTTATTAATGTTCTGAATACACTTGTTGACTCAGGCAACAGCCTTGTCGTTATCGAGCATAATCTTGACGTTATCAAGAGCGCCGACCACATAATTGACCTCGGACCCGACGGCGGCGACAGGGGAGGCAACATTGTTGTTGAGGGTACGCCCGAAGAGGTGGCAATGTGCGAAAAGTCATACACAGGGCAATATCTCAAAAAAGCCCTTGCGTGGTAAATTTAATAATAAAGCAAAAGTGGCGCCCTGCGGTGGGCGCCGCTTTTTTTGTTGGTGCTTTTAAGCGTGGAAATAAACCCCCAGTTGAACTGGGGGAAGATAAAG
>JBJEOI010000039.1:0-47095 GCA_051880635.1 Acutalibacteraceae bacterium
AGCATCTGCCTTACAAGCAGAGGGTCACAGGTTCGAGCCCTGTTGTTCCCACCATTTTTTGGCCCGGTAGTTCAGTTGGTTAGAACGCTAGCCTGTCACGCTAGAGGTCGACGGTTCGAGCCCGTTCCGGGTCGCCAAAAAAGCGGATAGTTTTTCTGTCCGCACACATTTGCCTCTGTAGCTCAGTTGGTAGAGCAGTGGACTGAAAATCCACGTGTCGTTGGTTCGATTCCGACCGGAGGCACCATAATTTGCGGATGTAGCTCATCTGGTAGAGCGCCACCTTGCCAAGGTGGAGGTAGCGGGTTCGAGCCCCGTCATCCGCTCCATTTTTTTGTCTCAAAGCGGAAATATCCGCTTTATTTTTTTGTTTTTGCAGAGTTTTTAAGTGCGTCTGACGGGTCTGCGCCCCGGTACGGCTCGCAAGGCTCGCCCAGAACCCCTTGTCTGCTTCGCAGACATTCCCCTTATCAAGGGGATAACATCCGCTCCATTTTTTTGTCTCAAAGCGGAAATATCCGCTTTATTTTTTTGTTTTTGCAGAGTTTTTAAGTGCGTCTGACGGGTCTGCGCCCCGGTACGGCTCGCAAGGCTCGCCCAGAACCCCTTGTCTGCTTCGCAGACATTCCCCTTATCAAGGGGATAACATCCGCTCCATTTTTTGTCTTAGAGGTGATAACATCCTCTCTTTTTTATCTCAAAGCGGAAATCTCCGCTTTATTTTTTATCCTAAATTCCGCCTCGAATTATCCCATACGCATTTTTTGTACGCATATACCTAATTTTGAAACAAAGAGAGCGAAAAATACGGTGCATAAGGCACTTTGATAATAATATCGAATTATTTGCGAAAATATTGTAAAACACGCCCAATAATTAACACATACAAAAACCTGTCTTTTTTAGGCACATAATCTCGCTTATTCTTTAATTATCTCAATTTTTCTCACGTTTGCTCGGTTTGTATGTGGTAATTTTGCGGGGAATTTAGGTTTCAACACGGATTTTCGTTTCCGCTCTCAACCAATATGCCGTTTTGTAGCTTAGTCATAGCTTCCTCCTGCTTCAAATTCGCCTTATGAAACAGACAAAAAGGGGCTTTTATTATATGTATGCTTCGGTGTACGCTTAACAAATTAACATCAAGAGCCTGAAAATTTATTTATTTTCAGAAAGTTGACGAACAAAAAAACGTATGATAAAATAAACGAAAGAAAATGTTTTTCGGCTGATTTATATAAAACGAAAGGGAGCGCTTTCGGCGCATGGAAAAATAAATGGAACTTATAGGCGAGCTTATAAAGGCAACTGAGGCTATTGCACCCGAGCTTATGCCCGACTGCGATGTGAGAAAAATTCCGCTTCTTTTCACCTCCGCAGAGCTTAAAGAAAGGCTGAAAAATGCCTCGGACAGAGACGTTATTGTGTTTTCAAATTATGTTTTAGAACTTCACAACGACTTGCTTGCGGGCATTGTCAACATTCTCGTTTCAGAGATAGCAAGGCGTATAAAAACAGCGAAAACGATGTATGCTCTGTATAGTGCGGCGCTTGCGAAAGAATACCCGTATATCACAGGGGTCAACGACAGCGTTATTTTTCTGAGCGAAGACGAGGGCAATAAATATATCGCTCAGCTCACTGAAAAAACTAATGAAAAATTTACGCTCAGAAAGTTTGAAAACGACGAAATAAGAGAATACTTTGTTACGCTGACACGGTTCGGTATTGAATTTGTGATGATAGAACCGACACTTTGTAAGCTCAGATATCAGCAAAATCAGCTATATAAATCCGATTTTGTCTCAATTTCGGGCGGAAAGCTCAATTTTAACATTCTCAGGTTTCTTCAGGCTCAGGAGGGCAAAAGAAATCCGCTTGTGCTGAAAGGGCTTGAAGCGTCTATGCTTTTAGGGATTGCCGCAGGCACTTTTGCGTGTATGGGAAAAACCATAGACGGCAATTTTGAAGCGCTTCTCATAACCGACAAACGTGACAATTCAAAATGGATACCTATCTTCACCGATACCTGTGAAATTCAGGAGACATATGTCACCGTTCCGTCGGCGGCAAAGCTGCTGATGACGGGCGAGACGGTCACGACAAGGTTTTTGGAGCTTAAAAGATATATGTCCCTCGAGCAGGTGTCGGGCGTCATTATTAACATAGGCGGCTACGGTCTGAGACTTGAAAAGGAAAAATGCAGAAAGCTTATGGGCGAAAGAAAGTGAAACTATGAACAGCTTTGAGAGAATTTATGAGGCGGTTAAAACAATTCCCGAGGGCAAGGTGGCGACCTACGGTCAGGTGGCGATGCTTGCGGGCAATCCCCGCTGGGCGAGAGTTGTGGGGTATGCGCTTCATGTGAACCCCGACCCGTCAACCATTAAGTGCCACAGAGTTGTGAACCGGGAGGGGAGAACGTCAAAAGCGTTCGCTTTCGGCGGTGAGGATATGCAGAGAAAGCTTCTTGAAAGCGAAGGTATAGTCTTTGAAGAGGACGGAACGGTTGACCTTAAAAAATACGGAATTTGAGAGGGTTAAAATGGATATAACAGAAAGATTTTTAAAATATGTATCATTTAATACAAACTCCGATGAATTTTCGGAGACAGTGCCATCTTCACCTCAGCAGAAAGAGCTCGGCGCATACCTTGCAGAGGAGCTAAAAGGTATAGGCTTGGATAATGCTTTTATGGATGAAAACGGCTATGTCTATGGTTTTCTGCCTGCAACTTCGGGCAGAGAAAACGAAGAAAATATCGGCTTTATCGCTCATATGGATACTTCGCCCGATGTCAGCGGCGACGTAAGGGGCGCAAGGGTCATTGAGTATGGCGGCGGCGACATTGAACTTGGAAATGGGATGGCAATCACCGTCAGCGATTTTCCGTTCATTGAAAAATATAAGGGCAAGCACCTTATCGTCACCGACGGAACATCACTTCTCGGAGCCGATGATAAGGCGGGTATAGCCGAGATAGTTTCCGCCCTTGAATATCTGATAAATCACAGCGAGCTGAGCCACAGGGGGATAGCCGTCTGCTTTACGCCCGACGAAGAGATAGGGCGGGGCACGGATCACTTTAGTTTTGACAGCTTCAACGCTAAAGCGGCTTATACGCTTGACGGCGGCGAGCTCGGAGAAATCGAATACGAAAACTTCAACGCCGCTTCGGTTAAAATTGATATTTACGGCGTGAATATTCACCCGGGCTCTGCAAAGAACAAAATGAAAAACGCCGTTCTCATAGGCAGTGAGCTTATATCAATGCTCCCGAGCGCAGAAACGCCGGCGCATACCGAGAAATATGAGGGTTTCTATCATGTCTCCGATTTTGAGGGCAACGAGAGCGCCGCAACGGTCAGAATGATTATCCGTGACCATGATATGACGCTCTTCACGAAAAGAAAGGCCTTTATAACGGAAATTGTTGATTTTCTGAATAAAAAATACGGCGAGGGCACAATAGTTCTTACGCTCAGTGACAGCTATTATAATATGAAAGAAAAGATTAAGCCGCATTTCTGGCTCGTCGAAAATGCCGAAAAAGCTATGAGAAAGCTCGGCGTTGAGCCTGTTTCGGTACCGATAAGAGGCGGCACTGACGGGGCGATGCTCTCATATAAAGGACTGCCTTGCCCTAATCTTTGCACAGGCGGCGCAAACTTTCACTCCGTTCATGAGTTTGTCTGCGTTGAGAGTATGGAGACAATAACAAGCCTTGTTGTTGAGCTTTCAAAATAAAATATCATTTAAACCGAGAAGCTGTATCAAACGATACAGCTTCTTTAACATTAGTGATAATCAAACTGAATTCAAAGGTCGTCTGCGTCCTGAACGGGTCTGTCGTCATCGTCCTCGGGTGTGCCTGTCCATGAGCCTAAAACATCACTGTTGCCCTCATGCATCTGCCAGTTTTGGGCGAGTCTGCGGGCTTTTTCACTTTTCTTCTGTTTTTTCTTACTCATTTTTCTCACCTCCTGTATTATGTTTCCCAAAAGGATTGAAAAGATTACGAAAAAAATGTAAAATGGTTGCAACACTTTATGAAAAAATACGCACTAAATATATGACCGGACAGGAGTGATTCATATGAGCTCAGAAAACATTCAATTATTGGTCAAAAAAGCAAAAAACGGAGATAAAGAAGCGTTCGGCGACCTTTACGGTTTATACAGTCTAGAGATGTATAAATTTGCCGTGTGGTATCTATCGGACAGATTTTTGGCTGAAGATGCCGTGAGCGAAGCCGCCATGAATGCCTTTATCTCAATAAAAAAGCTCAGAAAGCCCGAAAAATTCAAAAGCTGGCTGTTCACAATTCTTCTTCGCTGCTGCCAGAGACAGCTTTCACATATTATAGGTATGCGCTCGGTGGTTGAAGCCGACAGTCTCAATGAGAAAATCGATGATTTTTCTGTTGAAGAAAGCGTTGAAATAAGAAATTCGCTTTATCAGTTAAGCGCTGAAGACAGAGAGATACTTCTGCTTTCGGCACTAGGTAACCTCACGAGCAAGGAAATAGGTGAAATGCTTTCCATGCCGCCGGGGACAGTCAGATCTAAACTTTCAAGGGCAACCGACAGGCTTTACGACATACTCAGTGAAAGGAGTGTTAAGAATGAAAAATAACGAAAAATATGAATTTATAAGAGATAAGCTGACAGAAAACCCGACAGAACTGCCGCCCTCGCTTGAAAGGGATAAAATAGTTTCGCTTCTCCCGAGTGAAGTCACCGAGAGCAAAATCAAAAAATTCCCCTCAAAAAAAGCGCTGACTCTTGCGGCTTCTTTAGCTGTGGTTATTCTGTCCGTTCTGCTCGTCGGCGTTTTCTCTTCGCCGCTTAAAAGTGATAATGATTCGGCTTCGCAGACAACCGTACCCGAGACAGCGCTCACTCCGACAGGCATCAGCGGTCAGACAGAAGAAAACGGAGACTACAGCGATATTATCGAATATTTTCTTTCGCTTGAAGAAAAAGTGGTGGTTTATAACTACGACGATGCTGCGGAATTTGCGACCATGCCTGAAGGCAATATAAATTCCGCCCCGACTTATGCCGCGAGTGAGGAAAGCTTCATCAAAGGCGAAGCGTCTGATTATGTTGAGGGAAGCGGTGCTTCGCTCTCTCACGGTCAGACCAACACACAGGTTGATAATGTTGATGAAGCCGATATCATAAAGAATGACGGAACATATCTTTATATTGTCAGAAACAGGAGCGTGCTTATCTACCGCGCGTCTGACTTAAAGCTGATGTCAGAGATAAAAATTGAGAAGGGCGAAAATGAAGATGTCAGTTTAAGTGATATATATATCACTTCTGACCGCCTTGTCATTATGGCGACCGTGTATAAAATCCCTGAAGATTATGCAATAGCCTATTCGGATTCGGGCAGGGTTTCACTGTATTCTCTTTGTTACTTCAGAAATGACGCTGAGACAAAATGCTTTGTTTATGATATAGCTAACCGTGAAAAACCGAAACAGCTTTTCACTCACACTCAGGACGGCGACTGTATGACATCAAGAATGGTCGGCGATACTCTTTACACCGTTTCACAGTTTGTCGTCTCACCGAAATATAACGAGAAAGAAAAAGACCTTGCCGAAAGATGCATACCGAAAATAAACGGCAAAAAAATCAGCCGCAATAAGATAGACTTCTCTGATAAGAACACCGACTCGGTCTATATTGTCGTTTCTTCCTGCGATATTATGAGCGGCTCGGGCACGGGCTACGCTTATTTCGGCAATTTCTATGAAGCGTACTGCACAGAAAAAACGCTTTATATTTCTTCGATTATAGACTGTTATGACGACGAAACTTCAAAAGAACTCGGTCTTGACGAGGGGACATACACAAATATCTATGCCGTTTCGCTAAGCCCCGATAACATCAGTTTCAAAAACAAGGGCTATGTCAGAGGTGAATTTCTCAACCAGTTTTCTATGGATGAATACGGCGGTTATTTTCGCTGCGCGGTCACAGACCATGACAATGACTGGAACGCAATAAGCTCTGTCAAAATTCTTGATGAAAACTTTAAAGAAGTGTCGTCAATTTATAATCTTGCTAAAAACGAAGAGATAAAAGCAGTTCGCTTTATGGGCGAAGTCGCCTACGTCGTCACTTTCGAAAACACAGACCCGCTCTTTGTGCTCGACCTTTCAGACCCGCATAACCCGAAAAAAGACGGTGAAGTGAAGCTGCCCGGTTTCTCGGCTTATCTTCACCCGTTGGACGAAAACCATATTGTCGGCGTCGGCTTCGGCGGTGACGAAAACGGAACCGATTACAGCGTGAAGCTGACTGTGTTTGATATAAGCGACAAGAAGCACCCTGAGATTAGCTCAGAATATAAAATAAATAATGCCTCAACTGAGACAAATTATAACTTCAAGGCATTCCTTTACTACCCCGAAAAGAATATTATCGGCGTTCCTGTCGAAAAAGACATTGACTCGGGCATTAAGCAGAAATACATTCTTTTCAAGGTCGAAGACGGAAAACTCAGTCTTGTCAACGAATACCTTCACGACTATGTTAAATATGACTATTACCCCGATAAAATCATAGAATACGGTGAAGAGACAGTGCCCGAAGAAGAATATATCCCCGAATTTTTCAGAGGCACATATATCGGCGATACGCTCTACACGATTTCAGAAAAGAAAATATGTGCGTTTGACATTGACAGCGCAGACAAAATCTGTGAGACAGAAACAGGAAAGTGAGAGAATTTATGAACAGATATAAAAGAATAACCTTGGTTTTGCTTGCCGTTTTGCTGTCCGTCGGTTTTTATGCCTGTAAAAACACAGCCCCCACGGATAAAGAACCTCAGACAGACTATATGATATGCGAGGGCTTGTATCTGAAAGGTAAAAATGATCATCTTATCATCATTGAAAACGAGGGCCCTGTCGTGATGCACGACAAAACACAGAGCGACGGAAAGATTTTTGAGGGTCTGTCGGACGGTGACAAAATAAGAATTTCATGCGATATGATTTTGGAAACCTACCCCGGCAGTACAGGTATTTATCACCTTGAACTGATTGAAAACGGCAGTCTTAACGATATAAACAAAGACACATATGATCAGCTTGTTGAAATGGGCTGGGTAGAAAAATAAAGAGAGTTTAAAGAATAAAGAGAAGAGATAATGTTTATATATTAATGGTACGGCGCTGTTGAAAAACGGCGCCGTCTGTGCTAAAAATCCCCACAGAAACAGTGTCATTAATTCACGCTGTTAAGTTAAGACATTGCTCAATGAACGAACTTGACAATGCCCCTCCGGTTTTCCGGAGGGATTCTTTTTTGATTGTTTTGGCGGATTTGTTTTTCCTCTTAGTCCTGCTGACGGTCGGCGCATAAATCAAACATATTTTTCTTGCAAAACAGCAAAGGCTTTGCTATAATAAACTGAAAAACTATGTTACGGAGATTATTATGTCACTCTTTTTAGATGCATTCAGCTATACATTTATGAGAAATGCGCTCATAGGCGGCGTTCTCATTTCGCTATGCGCGGGGCTACTCGGAGTATGCCTTGTGCTGAAACGGTTTTCAATGATAGGCGACGGGCTTTCTCATGTCGGCTTCGGTGCTCTGGCAATAGGTGCGGCGGCAGGCGTTGCGCCGCTTAAAGTTGCCATACCCGTTGTTATAATTGCGGCTGTGTGTCTGCTTCGGATTAACGAATCGAGCAGGATAAACGGCGACGCCGCAATAGCGCTCATATCAACGGCTTCCCTCGCCGTCGGCATTGTCACGGCTTCGCTCACGGGCGGAATGAATATCGACCTGAATAACTATATGTTCGGCTCAATTCTCGCCATGAAAACTCAGTATGTCATAATCTGCGCCGTTGTCTCGGTTATAGCGGCTATGCTCTATTTTGTGATGTATCACCGAATTTTTGCGACCGCCTTTGACGAAACATTTGCTAAAGCGACAGGCATAAAAACAGGCGTTTATACGGCGGCGATAGCAGTTCTGACGGCGGTCATAACCGTTATAGGTATGCAGATGATGGGGGCTCTTCTTATGTCGAGCTTTATAATATTTCCTGCGCTGACAACAATGCGTGTGTGCAAAAGCTTCAAGGGGACTGTGCTTTTTTCGGCACTGACTGCTGTTCTGAGCTTTTTAATAGGTCTTTTTGTGTCGTTCACACTCAACACCCCTGCGGGCGCAACGGTAGTGCTTGTTGACCTTGCGATATATCTTGCCGTTGTTTTAGTGTCAAAAATAAGAAGAAAACAATAACACACAACTCTATAGAGGCAAATATGAAAACTACAAAAAATAACACACTGTGGACTAAAAACTTCACAACAATAATAATTGCAACCACTTTCGGCGCTGTCGGAAACATTGCCGGCGGCTTCGCTATGTCATTTCTTGTTTATGAAGAAACAAAATCCACCTTAGCGGCGGCTGTAACTATTGCGCTAAAGGTAATACCCGGGTTCATTATACCTCTTGTTATTTCCCCGATAATGGACAGACTGCCGAGAAAGCCTTTTCTTGTCGTTTGTGACGCGGCGGCGTCGGTTGTTTATATAATTGCCGGTCTGTGGCTTCGGGAGCATGACTTTCAATATATCTATTATCTGCTTTTCTCGCTCGTTATCGCATCGCTCGGCAGTTTTGACGAGCTGAGCTACAATTCGGTTTATCCTAAACTTATTCCCGAGGGAATGGAAGAAAAGGGCTATTCCGTCACATCAATGCTTTACCCCTTGCTCACCTCCGTGATGATGCCGCTTTCTGCTGTTCTGTATAAGAAAATCGGCGTTGCGAATATTCTTATAGCTCAGGGCGGATTATGCCTGCTCGCTTCTGTGACCGAAAGCCGGATTAAAATAAAAGAAGAAGTCCGTGAGGGCACCCGTTTTTCGGTAAAACAATGGTGGGGAGATATAAAAGAGTCGGCGGCATACCTCAAAAACGAAAGAGGTATTCTCAATCTGTCAGTCTATTCGAGCATAAACAACGGCATGAGTATGGGCTATGAGTCGATTATGGTCGCTTTTTTCTCTTCAATGCCGGGCTTCACAATTTCGATGTATTCTTTCTTCACCGTCGTCGAAATGATAGGCAGAACCGTCGGCGGAGTGCTTATGTATAAAAAGCCGATTAAGAGCGAGAAAAAATACGCTCACGCCATGTTTGTGCATTTCTTTTATGATATTATGGATACCGTCTTGCTGTGGCTGCCGTATCCGCTGATGCTCGTAAACAGAACTGTCTGCGGCTTTCTCGGAATTCAGAGCGCAACAATGCGTTACGCCGCCGTTCAGAAATATATCCCCGAGAGTATGCGCGCGAGGGTCAACGCATTTAATTCAATGCTGTTTCTTGTTATCAGCGCCGTTCTCAGTCTGTTTGTCGGGTGGCTCGGCGAAAAGGTCGATTTAAGAGCGGTTCTCACGATAACCGGCAGTATGTGCATAATCGCCTGCTTACTTACACTTGTCAGAAGAAAAGAAGCCGTCAAGGTTGTTTATTCCGCCGAGGGCAGAAACGAAAATTAAAGAATAATGCACTAATAATGTGCTTTCGGGCGCACTCATGTGGGAGAAACGGTTTCACTTGTGAGTGCGCCTGATTTTACCATCTCAGTTTTGCTACGCTGACAGCTCCCTCAAGGAACAACGTCATTAACTTAAGCACAAAGGGAAAAGTTGCACAAAATGATGATGCCAAGATTGTGTAAAAAACAAATTAACTTTTAAAAAATGCCTTCAAAATCGAAATGAGATATTTTGATTTTGGAGTGACGAAAATGGGGTTTGCACAGGTGAGTGCCGCAATACAGAAAGGTGTCAAATGAGGCTTGCAAGCCGGAATAACAGAGTCTTTAGATGAACCCAAAAAGATATAGATGAAATATATAAAAGCTGTTTTTTTTGCAAAGCCCGGCAAAGAATAAAGCCCGGGGTGTTCAGATAATTTTTAAAAGTGGCTATTACACCACGGGGGAGTGATACTATGCTCGAAAAAATCAAAGAAGAAAACATATGGGACTTTCTCAGCCGCACAGATAAACCAATTATCCTTTACGGAATGGGAAACGGCGCAGATATGATAATTGATGCGCTCGAAAGCTTCTCTATAAGCTTCACGGATATTTTCGCAAGCGATAATTTCGTTCGTGGTCATTCGTTTCACGGCGTCAGAGTGAAAAAGTTCAGCGAGATTAAAGAGCTTTATGACGATTTTATTATTCTTGTGACATTTGCCGTTCATGACAAAAATACAATGGACTATATAAGGCAGCTATCACGGGAATATACACTTTTTTCGCCGACTGTTCCTGTGGCGGATAATGGTCTTTTCACGCTTGATTATATAAGGGAGCATGAAAAGGAATTTGACGAAGCCTATGAAATGCTTGCCGACGAAAAGTCAAAGAATGATTTTATTGATATTCTCAGCTTCAAGGTCAGCGGAAAAATCGAATATCTTTTTCATTGCCAAAGTGAAAAGGAGGAGCTTTACCGCACTGTTTTTCCGCTTTCAGAGAACGAGACTATAGTTGACCTCGGGGCTTATGACGGCGACACGATAAGGGAATTTCTGTCCTATACGGGCGGAAAATATGAGAAAATCTATGCCTTTGAGCCTGACCCTAAGAATTTCATAAAGCTGAAGAATAAAACGCAGGGGCTTGAAAATATTGAGATTTTTAATATAGGCGCATGGGATAAAAAAGAAACCCTCTTTTTCGAAAAGAAGGCGGGCAGAAATTCACGAAGAGGCGAAAGCGGAACGGCTCAGGAATTTGACGCTGTTGACAATGTGATAAATGAGAAAGTAACATTTATCAAAATGGATATAGAAGGCTCTGAGAGCAGGGCGCTTGATGGCGCAAAAGGAATGATAGAAAAATATAAGCCTAAGCTATATGTCTGCGCTTATCACAGAAAAGAGGATATGTTTCATCTTCCTCTCAAGATTAAATCTTTCTGCCCCGGCTATAAAATATATTTCAGACACCATCCTTATATCCCGGCGTGGGAGAGTAATTTTTACGCTGTGGCAGAAAAATGAATGAAGAAAAAAGCACCGTGAGCATATGCCGAGCACTGATAAGGAAGTATTTGTTTCTCGGGCAAAAATTATCCGTATTATTGCCAAAAGCCTCACAAGGCGACAGCCTTGCTTCGTTTTGTGGCTTCAATACAGAAAATTTTTGCACCTACGAAACTGCGAAGCACTTTAAAATATAAATTTTGGATGCAAGAAAAGGCAAATCCCCACGATAATGCTGACGCATATCGTGGGGATTTAACGCATTATTGCGCCAAAAGTTCATATTTTAAAGAAATACTGCCTTATCAGTGTTCGGCAAATGCCTACGGTGCTTTTTACGGAAAGTGAGTTTGCACACGAGATATTCATAAATAAGCGACAGGTAAAAACGCAAAATACTTTCTGACTGCCAATATCAAGTTTTCCTGTCGGTATCAGGCGGCACGGTTGTGAGCCGATTCGTTTCTGTGAGCTATTCTGAGCTGAGATGTGTTTTTTGAACTCTTCTTATCTGAATTTATAAATTCACGCAGGTCCGCAATGATTTTGTCCTCAAGCTCAATGATAGAATCTTCTCTTTTCATGCACTTTATTGTGAAAGCGCCTAAAACTATCATTACGATTAAAAGAATTACAAGCTCCATGATTTTTCCTCCTAAACTTTCGAACAAATGTTTTTGACAAGTGTTATTATAACACGTTTTTTATATTTGTCAATACAAATGTTCGATTTTTTTGAAATTTATCGAAAATTTGTTCGGAGGTTCTTTTTGCTGCAATTTTTTACCTTTTTCTCGACGTGTTTTAAAGACGAATCCGTTAAGAAACAAATTACCACTGCTTCAAAAAAAGTAAAGAGTGAAAAGTAAAATCCCGTTCGCTTACGCGAACGGGATTTTTGGCAGAGGAATAGGGATTCGAACCCCAACAGGCAGAGTCAGAGTCTGCAGTGCTAACCGTTACACTATTCCTCTGTGTGGAACATTTGGTATTATACTAACTTAAATATGATTTGTCAATAGTTTTTTGATAAAAAATAACTTTTTTACTCATATAAAAGACAGAAAACCGCCCCCGCTTATTTCGGGGGCGAAAGTCTGAATTTCAAACTGATTTATCTTGCTATAAGAACAAACATAATGCTTGAGCCTATAAGAACCTGACCTGAGTAATAGGTGAGGATATTGAATATCTTCAGAGGTCTGTTCTTCGCCTGACCGCCGAACAGAAGAATTGCAAGCGTAGCGTCGGAGAGCAGGAACAGGAGCGAGCCCAGTGATACGGTGAACAGAATAGCGACATCGTGGTCAAAGCCCTCAAGGAATACTCTTGCACCGAGCTGGAACGCCGTGACAAGCATGATTGAGATTGTTACCGCATACATGAGAACGGGAACTGCGGCAATGCCGAATTTCATGTCTTTCATAACGGCATATATGATGCATGAGAAAACCAGAACAAGGATTGCGATAACGGCTCTCCAGTCAAATACCTTTGCCCCCGGCGTATAATAGTCAAGCGCCTTTTTATAAGCGATTATATAGAATATGTGACCGATAAGAAAAGCGAAAAGTCCGCCTGCGAAAACAAGCTGATTATCCGTGAGAAGATGAAGCAGAATGTCACCGAGCATACCGAAAATAAGACCGACGAGTATAAATTTTCCATAGACGGTGAACTTGCCCGCGATGAAAATCGAACAGACGCCTGTTATGATGAACAGAGCAGAGGCGATAGTTTTCATTATAAGCGAAGTCTTGCACTTTTTCGGCCACGCATATTTCAGAAACAGCGGAACGAAAACGCATTCAAGCGCAACAGCGATTATGTATATTATTTTTGCAGCCATATTATTTCCCTCCGTTTAGTTTATCTTGCCGTAGTGAACAGGGTCTGCGAACGGGTTAGCCAAAGGTATAACCTTCTCGGCAAGGTTTGCAATAAATTCACTCGGGAGAATCTTTTTGACAGAGCTCTTGACATTGTCGAGCATTACGCTTGAAGCGGGGACTGTCGAGGGCTCCATAGTGACCCTGCTGCCGTCCTTGAAGCGGAAAACAAGTCTGCGCTCAGCGACAGTCTCAATAACTCTGATGTGAACTTCGAGCACAGCCTCGCTTGACCATGTGCCGACTGAAAATGTGTTATAGGCTATGCCGCCCAGAACAATACTGCCTCTGAGATAGTCACCGTTCATACCTATGGGTATGGTGTTCATCTCGTCGCCCTCGGTCCAGGTCATAATCATTCTGTCCTCAAGAAAGCTCAGACGGACATTGTCAATAACGCCTGCCTTATCCTTTTCCATGAAAACGGCGGCGAGCGGTAAAATACTGACGGGCATACCCATGATATTGAGAACATGAGCCTTGCCGAAAGAAATGGTTTTTCCGTCTAAGCTGCTTTCAAGAAAGCTTCTCGGTGCTTCGGGGAGCTTCTCATAAGGCGGCATATGAAGCGAAACGGCGTCTGCTTCGTTTGCGTCGTCATCAAAGGCTTTGGGGAAGTGTCTCCAGATGCAGTCTCTTGTCTGCTGCTCGTCAATGTTTCCACCCGTAACGCACAGAGCGGCGTCCTTATCCTCAAAGACGATGCCGAACTGTGAAAACATTCCGTCTGCGCGGTATGCGTGTTCGTAGCTGCATCGCCAGAAGCAGTAGCCGTAGCCCTGTTCGCTGTCAATAGTGTCGCCGACAGAGGGGGTCACTGCTTTGGTGCTTTCTTCAACCCAGCTTCGGGGAATAACCTGCACTCCGTCATAAACGCCCATTTGCTGATAGCAGAGGGTGAATTTTGCTAAATCCTCAAGCGTGAGGAAAAGTCCCCAGCCGCCTGTCTCAATTCCGCCGGGGCAGGTTTCCCAATAGGGAACGTTCATTCCGAGAGGCTCATAGAGTCTCGGGGTGAGAAATTCGGTCACGGTCTGACCCGTGAGCTGTTTTATCATTGCGCAGAGAACATACATATTCTCGCTTATGTATTTGAATTCGGTGCCCGGCTCGCTGACCCACGGTGAGTCAACAAAATCCTTGAGCCATGTGTCCTTCGTCCTGTCTGACATCGGGCTGACGCTCTTGCCGCTTCTCATGGTGAGAAGGTCGCAGACATTGAGCTTTTCAAGATAAGGGTCATATTTCACGGGGCGAAGCCAGGGGAATACGTCAAGAAACTTTGTCTCAAGAGTGAGTATCCCTTCTTCAACGGCGAAGCCTATTGCCGCCGAGGTGAAGCTCTTTGAAACAGAATACATCATGTGGGCGTCGTCGGCGTTATAAGGCTCTTTGAACGCTTCACAGGCAACCTTGCCGTGACGCAGAACCATAAGACCGTGAATTTCAACTCCCTCGTTTTCACATTCATCTATAAATGCCTGAACTTCTTTTGAACTTACGCCTACCTCTTCGGCTGACAGAGCACGGGGCAGATTTTTTGTTTTAACAGCTTTTGCTATCATATCTTCAAATTTCCTCCTTAAAATTATTTATTTAAAAGTTTTTTAATCCATCGTGGCAGCTTCTTATCGGCTTGTTTATAATAAAAATATATTTGAACAACTATAAAAACAAAAAGAACAATAACTATTGCCGCAATTTTACCGGCGGTCACTTTGAAAACGCCCTGACTTGATTTGTCAGATGAGTCAGTGAATACCTTATTATTCAGCGCAAGATTGAGACGGCTTTTCTGAAGCGACAGCGTGTCGGCTGACGAAATAGTTGTCAGCGAATGTTCGGCGTCTTTCAGAGCTGTTTCAATATCCTTTCTGCTCTGAACGGTGAGAAAAGCGCTCTCAACACTTTTTGCCTGAGAGACAAGGGCGGACAGCTCCTGTCTTTCGGTGCCCAGTTTGTCTAAATAGCTCAAAAGATCGGCTATACGGTCTGTTTCAATAACGCTGTAGCCTCTGTCGATAATATCGCTCCAAGTGCTTTCGCAGTCAGGTCTGGCGCCTGACTCATTCATGTCATAGGTTTTCATTGCCGCTCTTGCGCTGTAGCCTGTTTTTGAGAAAGCGGAAATAACACCGCTTCTGAAAATCACGCCGAAAGAGTTTTTTGTGCCGAGAAAAATCATACTGCAACCGGCTTTGCTCAGGGAGGTGATATAGCTTCGCGCGCTGAAAATAATGTTCCCGTGATACTCCCCTATGACGCGGCACATTGAGCTTGTGGCTAAGATAAAAGAGGCTATCTCTTTTTTCGGAGCGTCTGTTCTGATAATTGCGTTATTGTTTGCGTTGTTGTCACAAATGAATTTATAGACCTGCTCCCTGCTTTCCCATTCGCCGTCGATAATAACCGTTTTGTCGTATGCGACTGCGGCTTGAAGGACGGTCTGAAGGTCTGTGATAAGATGTTCGGACAGCTTGCCCGATTTATCTGTCAGGTGAAGCGCGGTTATCTGTGAAAGCGGGAGCTTGCTGATAACCATACCGCTCCCCTCAAGCGAGATATCGCCGAGCTCATCGCTCTGTGACAAGACAAAGTATCCGTCTGCCGTTTTTCTTATATCAATGCTGACGCAGTCTGCGCCCTGTTCAAAAGCCGACTGTATAGCGGCAAGTGAATTTTTCGGGTATGACATCGTGTCTCCGCTGTGGGCGACGCTGATTATTTTTCCGCTCTCGGAAAAGGAGGGAATATCATGCGCATACGCCGTCAAGGAAACCGCGAGCGCAAGCACCGCCGCAAAAAGAAAAGCTGTTATTTTTCTGAAAATTCTCATTTTATCCCTCTTTCGGAAAGCTCAGCCGATAAGCTCATAGCTTTCACGGTATTTTTTAATTTTTTTGTTTTTCATAACAATAAGAGCAGAGAAAAATATAATCACTGCGGCGAAATAAACGCCGAAGCCTATGATAACCTTATATGTTTCATTGTGAATAATTTTATACAGCGACTCTATGTTGACGAGCGAAAAACTGACGACACTTTTAATGTCACTGGTTCTGAGGGCTGTAATCCTGTTTGTGATATTGACAGCGCATACACCGTCGCCGATTGCGACAATCTCTTCTATTCTCAGTGAGTCACTTGCGGCGAACAGAACGGGGTTGTTGCTCTTAACACTTTCGTTTTTCAAAATGACAATTTTGTTTTCATAATTTGTGCTCTTTATATTCTTTCCGTCAACAAACAGAACTGAATAATCGCCGATATGAAGAGTTGTTTCGGGTGAAGTACCGGTCAGATAAAGAGCCGCTGTGAAAGCTGCGGCAAGAAAGCCGAAAAGCATGAATAAAACCATGAAAAACGCTAAAATGCGCCTTTGTCTGAAAGGCTTCTGAACTTTATTTTCAAGTTTGTGCTGTGCTTTGATTTTCTCTTTTTCTGCTTTAAGCTCCAGCTTCGCCTTAGCCTTGTGAGCCTTGAGCGCTTCTTTTTCGCTCAGAGTCGTGCCACTGTTTTCATTTTCTTCGGCTTCGAATATTGACGCATCAAAATCAAAATCGGGAAAGCTCCTGAGAGCCTCCTCCTCGCTTATCTGAGGCGTTCTCTTAAGCGGATTTTCAGACATAGAAGCCTTTTTCGAAAGCTCTGCCGTAGCTTTTTCACCCTCGCTTTCGTCTTCGGGGAGATCGTGAAAAACAGGACCGTTTTGCTGAATTTTTACATTCATCAGCCCCTCAATAACATCATCTGTCAGAGAGGGGTGAAGCGACTTCATTTGTTCGCTTGCGTCGGGAAAACTTGAAAAAACTTGTTTTTCCTGCGCATCATTGTCTGCGGCAGTTTTTTCGGATGAGAAGAATTCTTCATCAAAGCTGTCGAGATCTATCGGTCTGTGCGGATTCATATAATTAACCTCGTTAATGCTATATTTTATGACATCTGACAATTCAGATATCAAGAAGTTCTTTTACACGGTCAAGACGGTTGCGTATATCGTCTCTGAAAGCCGTCATATTTCTTATTTCGGCCTCAGCGGCAGCTTTCTTTTCTTCAAGTGAGTGAAGCTCTGCTTTCAGCTCTTCAATTCTCTGTGTTGCGTCATGAATAATGCTCTGACATTCCTTTTCGGCTGTGCGAAGAATTGAAGCGGCCTTTTCCTCTGCGCTTCTGACTGCGTGAGCGGCCTGCTCCTGCGCGCCTGCGACGACTGAAGCCGCCGCTTCCTTTGCGTTTTCAATATTTGCGTTATTTGATAAAAGCTCACGAAGCTTCGCCGCAAGAATACGGCAGTCAGAATTGAGCCTTTCGTTTTCTTTTTTCAGCTTCTCGTTTTCAGCCGAAATAGCTGACGGGTCAAAGCTATCTTTCATGTTTTTTTCTATTTCTTTGCCCCATTCGACAGCGTTCTGATATTCCTCCCGAAGACGCTGAATATATGTGTCAACCTCAGGTATAGAGTAGCCGTTTTCTTCTGTGCTGAAACCGTACTGTGACATACAAACACCCCATTATCCCATTTTGATGATTAATTATACTATATAATATGTTTTTTTTCAACATCTAATTGCAAATATATTCAGCCCTGAGTGTGAAACGGATACTTTTCTTTGTGTATTGGCACTTGTTTTTTCGCTGTGATGATGATATAATCACGATAGAAGCTGAAAATATTGTAAAAAAACAGGAGGTCCGAAAATGAAAAAAGCGGCGGCTCTGATTCTGAGCGTTCTTATAATTTTAAGCGTATTCTGCGCCTGCTCGGGCGACAAGGATGAAGATGTGAACTATGTTGTAACTTTCACCTGTGACGATGATAACTCGGCGTGGCAATACGAAACCGAAAGCGAGGGTATAATCACCGTGTCGCAAAGCACCGTCACGGAAGCTGACGGAAAGCTTTCATATGTGTTCCTGCTCGAATCGGTGGGCGAGGGTGAAACAAAGATTACATTCAGTCAGATTTCCTCTGCCGATAAAAAGACTTTAAGAGAGGTCGTTTATTCAATAAAGGTTAGTCCAGACTTCAAAATCACCGCAAGTATTATATCTGACAAGACGCCCGGTAGCGAAGAAACAAAAGTCAGCGTTAATAGCGTTGCGGAGGCTGAAAAGCTCGTTGAATCGGTTCTGATAAAGGATAACCCCGACGACGACGGAAACCTTGTCTTTGAAACAAAAGAGAGCGATAACGGGAAATACTTCGTTCGGGTCTATCGGCTCACCACAGACGAAAGCGGAAACACCGTTATGAAATACTTTATGACATATGAGGTCTCTGAAAACGGCGAAATGAGCGAAACGCCCGAAGAGGGAATTCCGGACAGGGTAATAACTTCAAAATAATACTTTTATGCGACAGCCTTTCTTTTGATGAAAAAGGGTTGTCGCATTTTACAAAACAACAGATAAATTCAGATGAATTTTGTTATCAATAATGTATTTTTGTTAATTTAAAATTTTTGTCGATTTTCTATTGCTTAATGCAAATCTTTGTGTTAGAATAACAAAAAATTGATAGAGGCGCAATTGATTAAGAGTAGCTTTGGTCGTGAGGGCTTACGGCATAGTCTGTGACCTTAGTGAAAGGAATCGTTGCCGAAGGCGGCTTTGCCACAGCCGTACTGGGAGACGGGAATAAAATCTCGGCTACTGTCGCTGATGCGGAGAGCTATCGCAATAATTTCAGGTGCATTATTGTATTAAGAAAGACAGCTTTTCCGATTTTTCGGCGAGCTGTCGTTTTTTTGTTCAGGTGAAAAGCCTTTATAAGAAGTTATTAATCATATTTAAAATCAGGGGGTAATATCAATGAAAAAGGAAAGTCTTTTTAAGGGCGTAGCAACTGCGCTTATCACACCGCTTAATGAAAACGGTATTGACTTTGAGAATTTCGGCAGAACTATTGACTGGCAGATAGAGCAGGGTATAAACGCTCTTGTTATCTGCGGAACAACGGGCGAGGGCAGCACATTAAGCCATGAAGAGCACTGTGCGGCGCTCGAATTTGCCGTAAAGAGAGCGGCAGGCAGAACCGTTATGATTGCCGGCACAGGCTCAAACGATACGGCGTACGCAATAGAGCTGACAAAGCACGCATGTGAGCTTGGCTATGACGGAATGCTTCTAGTCACGCCTTATTATAACAAGGCGACGCAGAAGGGGCTTATCCGTTCGTTCACAGCTATAGCCGACCAAAGCACAAAACCGTGTCTTTTATATAATGTTCCGTCAAGAACAGGCGTGAATATTGAGCCTGAAACGTATGCGGCGCTGGCTGAACACCCGATGATATGCGGAATAAAAGAGGCTAACGGCAATATCTCAAAGATAGTTCAGACAATGTCGCTTGTCGGCGATAAGCTTGACCTCTATTCAGGCAATGACGACCAGATTATACCGCTTCTTTCTGTCGGCGGCTCAGGCGTAATTTCGGTTCTTTCAAATATTATGCCTAAAGAAACGGTTGAGATGTGCGACAGATATTTTGCGGGTGATATCAAGGGCGCTCTTGATATGCAGCTTAAATATATGCCTCTGATAAATGCGCTCTTCTGCGAGGTCAATCCTATTCCCGTCAAGGCGGCTATGGCGGCAATGGGCTACTGTGAGGATTATGTTCGTCTTCCGCTCACGCCGATGGAGGAGGCTAACAAGAAAAATATGCTGAAGCTTATGCGTGAACAGGGACTTGATGTGTGATGAAAATAATAATTAACGGTGCCTGCGGCAGAATGGGCAAGGAAGTTGAAAGGCTTGTGCTTGACAGCGATAAATATGAAATTGCCGCAAAGATAGATAAATTCGGCACGGACCCCGACTGCCTGACTGATATAAATGCTTTTGACGGTGAAGCCGATATGATTATCGACTTTTCAAATCATCTTGCGACAGAAGCTCTTATGGCGTATGCGGTAAGGCGTAATCTGCCAGTGATTGTTTCAACAACGGGTCACACCGAAGAAGAGCTTGACATGATAAAAGAGGCTTCGGCGAAAATTCCCGTTTTTCATTCGGCTAATATGTCGCTCGGCGTAGCGCTTTTGTGTGAGCTTGCGGTCAAGACCGCTTCGGTTATGCCCGACGCGGATATAGAAATTGTTGAGACCCACCATAACCGAAAGCTCGACGCACCGAGCGGAACAGCCCTTATGATTGCAGACGAAATAAATACCGTCAGAGATAAGGCTTTCTTAAAGCTCGGCAGATCTGGCAACGCAAAGCGTGAAAAGGACGAAATAGGTGTTCACGCCGTCAGACGGGGCAATATCGTCGGTATTCATGAGGTTCTCGTTTCGACGGACAGTCAGACGATAACGCTCAGACATGAGGCTCATTCAAGAGCGCTCTTCGCTGAGGGCGCACTCTCAGCGGCGGACTTCTTATATGGTAAAGCTGCAGGGCTTTACAACATGAAAGACATAATCCAAAAAGCAAATTAAATAATAAATGGGGTGCTAAATATGATTAGAATAGGTATTGCCGGTTACGGAAACCTCGGAAAGGGCGTAGAAGCGGCGGTCAAGAACAACGCCGATATGGAGCTTATAGCTGTTTTTACCCGAAGAGATCCCTCTTCTATAAAGGTTCTTACCGAAGGTGTAAAGGTGTTGCCCTTTTCAGAAATTTCTCAGTATAAAGATGAAATCGACGTAATGATTAACTGCGGCGGCAGTGCGACAGATCTTCCGCAGACAACGCCCGAGATAGCTGAATATTATAATGTTATCGACAGCTTCGACACGCACGCAAATATCTTGGAGCATATGAAAGCGGTTGATAAAAACGCACAGGAGGCTGAAACGACAGCCATTATCTCGGTCGGCTGGGACCCGGGTATGTTCTCACTGAACCGCCTTTATATGAATGCGGTTCTTCCCTGCGGTAATGACTATACCTTCTGGGGCACAGGCGTCAGTCAGGGTCACTCCGACGCAATAAGAAGAATTGACGGCGTTGTTGACGCAAGACAATACACCTGCCCTGTGGAAAGCGCAGTCGAAAGGGTCAGAAACGGTGAAAATCCCACTCTTTCAGTCAGAGAGAAGCATACAAGATTGTGTTATGTAGTGGCGCAGGAGGGTGCTGATAAAGACAGAATTGAAAACGAAATAAAGACCATGCCGAACTATTTCGCCGATTATGACACAACAGTCAATTTTATTTCTCTTGAAGAGCTTCACGAAAAGCATATGGGAATACCTCACGGCGGTAGCGTCATAAGAAGCGGCTTCACGGGTATGGATTTAACCACAAAGCATACCATTGAGTATTCACTAAAGCTCGAGAGCAACCCCGAATTTACCGGCAGTGTTTTAGCCGCATACGCAAGAGCGGCTTTCAAAATGAACAAAAAGGGCGACTTCGGCTGTAAGACGGTCTTTGATGTTGCGCCCGCCATGCTCACAGACAAATCGGCAGAAGAAATCTGCGGTCATCTTTTATAATTTCAGAGGTGCAGGACGTATGATATGTGATAATCTCACTGTCTCAGATAACGGACATTTAATTTTTGGCGGCGCAGATACCTTAGAGCTTGCCGAGAAATACGGCACTCCGGCATATATAATCGACGAAAACAAAATAAGAGAAAAGTGCAGGATTTATAAAAACGCTCTACTAGAGTGCTTCGGTGAAAATTCATTTCCGCTTTTTGCGAGCAAATCACTGTGCTTTAAACAGCTTTACAGAATAATTGCAGAAGAAAATCTCGGCATTGACGTTGTGTCAGCCGGTGAAATTTATGTTGCGTGGTCATCGGGCTTCCCGATGGAAAAGGCGTATTTTCACGGCAACAACAAAACTGACGAAGAGATAGCTTTCGCTATGGAAAAGGGCATAGGCTGTTTCATATGCGACAATTCGGACGAGCTTTTTGCTATTGAAAGAGAAGCGGCAAAAAGAAATATCACTCAGAAAATACTTCTCAGACTGACCCCGGGCATTGACCCTCACACTCACAAAAAAATCTCAACGGGCAGTGTTGATTCAAAGTTCGGCTCGGCTATAGCTACGTCACAGGCTCTGAAAATAACAAAAGAGGCTTTAGCTCTTTCTCACATTGATCTTTTAGGCTTTCACTGTCATATCGGCTCACAGATATTTGACGCTCAGCCTTTTATTGATGCGGCGAAGATTATGATTGAGTTTATCGCTGCGGCGAAGAAAGAGACGGGCTTTGAAGCTAAAGTGCTCAATCTCGGCGGCGGAATGGGCGTAAGATATGTCGAGAGCGACCCTGTGATTGATTACGCGGCGAACATCAGAATGATAGCCGATGTTGTTAAGACCGAGTGCGAGGCTCACGGCGTCAGAGTGCCCGATATTCTTATGGAGCCGGGCAGAAGCATCGTCGCTGATTCGGGTCTGACACTTTACACCGTCGGCAGCAAAAAAGAGATTCCCGGTGTTCGCAGCTATGTTTCAATCGACGGCGGTATGACGGACAACCCCCGCTACACGCTTTACGGCTCAGCCTACACCGTGTTAAACGCAGGCAAGATGAACGAAAAGGCTGATTATGAGTGTACCGTTGCCGGAAAGTGCTGTGAAAGCGGCGACCTTATTCAGGAGAATGTGAAAATAGCTTCTCCCGAAAGGGGCGATATTCTTGCCGTGTGCACCACAGGCGCATACAACTACACAATGTCTTCAAACTATAACAGCATCGCTAAGCCGCCGATAGTTATGATAAAGGACGGCGAAAGCTATGTTGCGGTCAGACGTGAGACTTTTGAGGATATGATAAAAAACAATATTTAGTCTGAATTTGTATCATTCGGTACATGTTCTTTAATCCATTAATTTCATATAAAGACACCCCGCTTATCTGTCAAAAATCAGATATGTGGGGTGATTTTATTGAAATTCAGCAAGGTTGAGATAACGGGCGTTGACACGTCAAAGCTCAGAGTACTCAGCGACAAAGAGAATAAAGAGCTGATAAGGCGTATGCGCTCGGGGGATAAAGCGGCGAGGGAAGAGCTGATAAACGGAAATCTCAGGCTCGTTCTCAGCGCAATTCAGCGTTTTTCAAACAGAAACGCATGCCCCGACGATATGTTTCAGGTCGGGTGCATAGGGCTTATAAAGGGTATTGACAATTTTAATCCCGATATGTATGACGTTCGGCTCAGCTCATATACCTTTGCTATGATAATAGGCGAGATAAGACGTTATCTGCGTGACGATAACCCTGTCAGGGTCAGCCGCTCTGTGCGTGACACGGCTTATCACGCAATGCAGGTCAAGGAGGAGCTTATAAACCGAACCAAAAGAGAACCAACCATTGAAGAGATTGCAAAAGAAATGAAGCTAAAAAAAGAAACGGTGGTTCTTGCGCTTGAAGCTATAGTTGACCCGATTTCGCTTTATGAGCCTGCCTACACCGACTCGGGCGATACAATATATGTCATGGATCAGATAGGCGACAGCAACACCGACGAAAACTGGATAGATGAAATTCTTATGCGGCAGGCGATTGAAGAGCTCAGCGACAGAGAAAAACTTATACTTGATCTTCGCTTTATGAGGGGGAAAACTCAGACCGAGGTTGCAAAGGAGATAGGCATTTCACAGGCTCAGGTGTCACGGCTTGAAAAAGGTGCGGTGGCAAAAATAAAAAATCACTAATTAAATCTGAGTGATTTACAAAAGGTATAATATGGTATATAATACTCAATGAAAATTTAACCATTCTGATTGTGAGGTAATGCCATGAAAAAGCTTGACAATGTTTTCCCGCTATGGGGTCCTTACGGAAAAAAATATCTCGGAATTTCCCGTGTTGCCGATGAAAGTATGAAAGAGGGCGTCCGCTTTGATTTCACCGTGTCGCCCACTATCTTTGCTTCGGATGCAAAGGTGCCTAATTCGACCTTTATGTGCGGAGTGCGTGCGTGGCAGTGCAGCAGCGACTATTCCTTTTTCTCTTATCGCTTTGACCTTGAGGGTAAAGATGACGTCTATGCGATTGTGTCTTATGTGAGACTTAATGATGATGAAATTCTGACAAGAACCGAGGTTTTCAATAACACCGAGGTCACACAGAATATCCTTATAAACTATTTTTCTTCTATGGAATACCGTGAAGAAACTTATACTTTGCTGAAAAAGCCCGAAAACTGCGTCTATGTTGACGCCGCCGACTATAAGTCATATGAATACGCAATAGGGCGCCCTTGGGATGAAGAAAATCCCGACGCATGGATAAAAGGTGTTTTCCCCGATGAAAAATTCGTGTCGGGCAGGGGGCTCGGCGACAGGTGCCCTAAGTGGCATCTGCCGCACAGATACCTTGCCCCGTTCGGCGGAGAAAAGGGCGACAGAGTTACATATGACATTGAGAAAAAGAGCTTTAATTCACCCGTGCTTGTCATAAGATACCGTTCAAGCGGTATTCACTATGAACAGGGCAAGCAGGTCGGCGTTCATTACGTCAAAGGCGATAAAGAAGCTGTGTTCACTCTTTGCGGGGGGAAGAAAATAATTCTGCCTGTCTCCGACGAGCTCAGAATTATAAAAATACCTCTTGACTATACGCCCGAAAGGCTCGATTTTGTGTCAGAGGGCGAGGGTGCTGTCGAATTTGACTTTTTCGCCGTCTGTGATGAAAAAGACGCCGATAAATTTGAAGTCATAACAAAACAGCATGAATTTATACCTGAAATTGAAGAGACGAAAACAGCCTCAGGCTACAGAGCGAGGCTTACCTACGGCGAGGGCAGAGGGGAATATAACATTTATTCGCTGAGCGAAAACACCCGTTTCAGAAAGATTGAGACGGGCTGTCTTGAGGACTGTCTCAATGTCCGTCTTTCAAATAATGACGAGAGCTTTGACGACCTGACCGAGACCTTCTCGGGTTCGTTCTCACGAAAGAAGAGCGACTTCGGCTTTTTTCACAATATGCTCATTCACACAATTTTCTGTCAGAAGCACTCCTGCGTCACGGAGTATGCCGTTGTGTCAAAGGGAGAGCATACGTGTCTGACAAAGGAAGAATACGAAGCGGCTTACAGAGAAAAGCTGAGACAGTATAAACCCTTTACGCTTGAAAACCCGGGCGAAAAATATTCACTTTCGAACGAGCTTTTAAGGGCGGCTGTCATGACAAACGTCGTCTATCCGATATATAAACACGGCAGATATATAATTCATCATACCCCCGGCAAAAGGTGGGATTGTCTCTACACATGGGATTCGGGCTTCATAGGGCTCGGAATGATTGAGTATGCGCCGCAGTTTGCCCGCTATATTCTTGAAACATATCTCAGCGATAAGGACAACCCCGACTACGCTTTCGTTCATCATGGCTCAATAGTGCCGGTGCAGTTCTATCTTTACCGTGAGCTTGTTTGTAGGGGATACGCCGAAGATGAAGAGTATTATGACAAGATGAAGCTTTATTATGACTTCTTCCTCGGCAAGATTCGCTCTTCAACCACAGCTAAATTCAAAAGCGGTCTTCTCACTACCTACGATTATTTTTATTCCTGCTCCGGTATGGACGATTATCCGGCTCAGGTGAAGATGATGAAGGATAATATCCGTGACACGACGGCGCCTGTCCTGACAAGCGCACACGCCGTCAGAATAGCTAAAATCATGCTTGAAAGTGCAGAAAAGCTCGGTCTTGAAGAAGATGCCGCCGCATACAGAGAAGATATCAAAAAGCTGACTAAGGCGCTCAACACTTATTCATGGGATAAGAAAAGCGGTTTTTACAGCTATGTTCTTCACGACAAATACTATAACCCGACGGGCAAATATGTTCTCCCCGACGGCGAAAACCTCAATCGTGGTCTTGACGGCATCTACCCGATAATGGCGAATATCTGCGACAAAGAGCAGACTGAAGCCGTTCTTTCACACCTGAAAGACGAAAAGTGCATGCTTTCACCCTACGGCATCAGCGCAGTCGATATGGAGGCTTCATATTTCAGAAATAACGGCTACTGGAACGGTAATGTCTGGTTCTCACACCAGTGGTTTCTCTTCAAGGCTATGCTTGATATAGGTGAAGCCGATTTTGCCTTTGAAATAGCAAACCGTGCCCTTGAGGTCTGGAAGAGAGAGGTTGAATATTCCTACTATACCTTTGAGATGGTTTCCGTCGTCACGGGCAGAGGCGGCTGGTTCCATAATTTCGGCGGTCTGTCAACGCCGGTCAATATGTGGGCTTGCGCTTATTATAAAAAAGGCAGTGTGACAACGGGCTTTGACACCTTCACAAAAAAGTGCGTTTTCAATGACGACTTCACCGAGGCTCATATATCCGTTCGAAAGAAATGCGAAAACGAGAGCGTTGTCCTTGTCTGTATGGCGGGCAGTGAAAACTACAGCGTCACAAGTGAACAGGCTAAGCTCGAATATTATCAGAGACATAACGGCGAAATTGAGGTAAAATTGCCCGAAGGTGTGAAAAATATTGATTTTATTGTCAAGAAATTTTAATAAAATATTAAAGTCGTTAAATGAGTATTGAAAATCAAAAAAAACGGTGCTATACTTAAGTTACAAATTAAACGGAAGGAGATAATGAAAATGATTCCTGAGTTAGAAAATGTTCTCGCTGTTTTCAAGACAGTAATTGATTCAATCAGAGCTTTCTTCGAGCAGCTTCTTGCTATCATCAAGGGCGACGACAAAGATCAGGCTGAATAATTGATGCTACATATCCCCCGTTCACCCGAACGGGGGATTTTTCTACATTTTTTAATCAGAAAAATACCGCTGTGATGAATAAATCACCAAGCGGTATTTTTGATTTTTATTGAGCTTTATTCAGCCGACGCAAGGCGAATCTTAGCTTCGTCATATTTTGAAATAATATCTTCAAGATGGCTGTAGTCTTCCATCTGATCAAGAAGTTTCTTTGAGTCAAGATACGGCTTTGCCGCGCGGGCGAAATAGGCGTGTCTGTCCATTTCTTTTTCGACGCTCTTTATGACTTCGCTGCGCACCTGCTGAGTTTCTTTTATTTCTGCGCTGATTCGTGTGACATCTGCCGAATTTTTATCCTTTTTAGCCTGTCTCTTTTCTTCATAGAGAGCCTTGAGCTTTTCGTCGCACTTGTCTTCTTTTTCAAATAGACCGTCAAGAACCGCCATATCGGGCTGGACAAATTCATCTTTGCCGTCGAAGTACTTGTTATAAGCCTTTAAAGCACTCTTTCTGCTTCTCTGAAGATCAACCATAAAGGTTCTGTCGTCTCTTTCGGCTTTGGTATTTTTAGGCATAGCCTTTGCTTCTTTCAACGCTTCTTTAATTTCTTTAGCGTCTGAATTGACTATTCCTTCAAGACCTGCGTCATAAAGCTGACGGCTGACAGCTATTCTTTCGGCGTATGACGGTGTGCTGAATTTTTCAAGCTCGTCACAGACAAACTTAGCAATCTCAATCTGCTCATTTTCCTTGATAAGAGCGTTTTTCTCCTTTTTGGGCAGCTTCTTTGCTTTTATTTCTTTCTCGGTGAGAGCTTCTTTCTGAGCGAGCTCTCTTGAAGAATTGATGATATCGACAGACTCGATAAGGCTTTCGTCGGCGAGAGCGCCGTTTGAATAGTCTTCAAACATAGCTCTTATCTTGAGAACGTTGACAACAGACTTCTGCTTCTTTTCGTCGAAGTCATACCAGGCGTAGGGAATAACATTCATGAATGCGCCGACAGCGGCAACAATAATCAGTACTCTTATGAGGCTGAGAAGAATATTCGGGTCATAGAGAGCCGAGAGAGCGTTGTTATAGTTGTCCTGACCGTTAGCGAACTGCTCGGCAAGAATTTCACCAACGGTTTTTCCGTCGCCGAGAACCCTGCCCAGAACAGCGGGGTCAGAGGTGACCTTTGCGGCGACCGCTTTTGTGAGACCGCCCTTTTCATAAATTGCGGGGAGAACTGATGAAGTGATGAGCGTGATTACCGTACCGATTGTTGCAACGGCTGAAAACATACCGTCAATGCGTTCACCGGTTTTGTACTGTTGATAGTCACGGATATCAGCCTGAATTGCGGGGTTGAGAATGTGCATAAACGAGCCCATGAAAGCGTTGAGATAAAGGCAACCCATAACAAGCCAGATTGTGAGATTGTTTATTTCATTGACAAACGGGAGCATCATGAGAATAAAAACGATATTGAAAATGTTTGTCACAACGAGCACCGCTCTTTTGCCCCACTTTTTAACACAGAACGGAGCAAGGAGCATACCCCACAGGGAAGCGTTGCCGTAAACGGTAAAGACAATGCCGTAAACATCGCCGGAGCAAGCTCCGCCGTAGTTATAGAGCCAGAAAAGAACATTTGCATAAGACGCTTCAAGGAAGCCAAGCCAGCCTGCAAGCGAGATTATCCAGAAATATTTGTTCTTTGCAACGGCTTTCAGTGCGTCTATGAATTTAATCTGAATAATATGGGTTCGCGCCTGAACAATTTTTTCTTCGGTGTATTTATAAACAACAATGCAAAGAATAATACCTAAAACCGAAAGAATAGGGTATAAAAGGCGGTAAACACGGATATCCGTCATATTTGAGTGGAAAATATTTGAAGCGATAATCGGAGTGATAAGGTTGATGATTGTCGGCGCAAAGGAATAAACAATGCTCTTTACCGAAGCGACATTGGTTCGTTCCTGAGTGTTGGGGGAGAGAACATGAATGAGGTTTTCATAAGCGTCATAGAAGAAATAATAGAAGAAATGAAGAAAAAGATTCAGAACCATAATTATAGCGCATTTTGCTATATATGCTCTTGTTTCACCGAACAGCATACCGTCGCCGAGCCAGTCGCCGAGCTTGTTGTATGGGAACCATACCATAAGGCTGCATATAACAGCGGTGGGCAGAGCCATAGTAACGATATACGGTCTGTATTTACCCGCTTTGTTACGGGTGTTGTCAATGATATTCGCTCGTATGCCTGTCAGAGGTATGTTAGCCAGAACGGCAATAACATACATAATATACATATCCGTCGGGTCAATGCCGAGGGTACTTGAAAGTAATGTGTTGTTAGTGGCAAGCAAACAAGCTGTGCCCAGAGTAATAATCATATATGCGCCTATTCCGCCGCCGGCATAAGCGGCGACTTCTTTGTAGGGCATATATTTGCCCTGCGCAGGTGTGCTCCAATGCTTCTTGAAGTCAGTGACTGCGCCTTTTGCTTTTTCTACAAGAGTCATGTTGTAAATTCCTTTCCTTTTTTGATATTTTTCTTCAATTTTTATTCTCAAGCCTCTCCCGCATCATTCTTGCCGCTTTATAGATATCGCCGCAGCCGAGAGTGATGATAAGATCGCCTTCTTTTGCATTTTCGGTCACATAGTCCGCAACCTCTTCAAAGGTGTTGAACCATACGCTTCCGGGGATTTTTTCGGCTAAATCCTTAGTGTAAATGCCGTAGGTGTTGACTTCTCTTGAACCCATGATTTCGGTCATAACGCATTTTTCGGGTATCTGAAGAACCCTGACAAAATCGTCAAAGAGAATTTTTGTTCTTGAATATGTGAACGGCTGAAATACCGCCCAGACGTTATTATAGCCCATTTTTGAAGCCGCTTCAAGAGTTACCTCAAGTTCTTTGGGGTGGTGAGCGTAGTCGTCGGCTATTGTTATTCCGCCGAAAGTTCCTAAGACCTCAAAACGTCTGCCTGCGCCGCCGAAAGCCTCTGCGCCTTTTACACATTCTTCAGGGGTGCAGCCGCAGAGCATAGCCGCCGCAAAAGCGGAAAGGGTGTTTGAAATATTGTGTTCACCGGGAATATTCAGCTTCACATGAGCGAGCTTTTCACCCTTATAAATAACATCAAACTCGGCAAAAGAACCTCTGTTATATGTGATATTATCGGCAGTGTAATCATTTGTGCTTTTTCTGCCGAATGAAATCATATTTTTGCCCTCTATGCCTTCAATGGCTCTGAGCGTGTTTTCATCGTCGCCGTTATAGATGATGGTTTTTGTCGCCGAAGCGGCAAATTTATGAAATGACTTTATAATGTTGTCAAGCGTCTTGAAATAGTCAAGGTGATCCTCGTCAATATTGAGAATGAGAGCGACGTCGGGCGTCAGGTCAAGAAAGGTGTCAACAAATTCACACGCTTCACAGACCATGTTCTCCGTGTGACCGACTCTGCCGTGACTGTCAATGAGAGGGAGCCTGCCGCCGATGACAAGAGTGGGGTCTTTATCAGCCATTATGAGAATTTGTGAAATCATAGATGTGGTGGTCGTCTTGCCGTGAGTGCCGCAGACGCCTATGCAGTTAGGATAAATTCTCGTGATAGCGCCGAAGAGCTTTGAGCGTTCAAATGTGGGAATACCGCTTTCCTTAGCCGCCGTAAGCTCGGGATTGTCGCTCAGAAGAGCGGCAGTATAGACTATCATTTCAGCGCCCTTTATGTTTTCGGCTTTCTGACCCATTGTTACGGGAATACCGAGACCTCTGAGCTTATCTATATTATCGCCGGGATTGTTGTCTGAGCCTGAAATCTTATAACCGAGGTCATGAAGAATTTCAGCCAGCGGGCACATTCCCGAGCCGCCGATTCCGATAAAGTGTATGCGTTTTATCTCTTTGAGAAGAGAGTCAATATCATTCATCCGATCTTCTCCTTTGCGAAAATATATCAATTTATTATATCACAGTTTGGGGCGATTTCAACATTTTTTTAAATTAATTAAACAATATAAGTAAAAATTAATAAGTCTGATATTGAAAAAACACAATCGGGATGATAAAATGGAATATCTGATAAAATAGGAGGAAACGAAATGAAAAAGTGTATAAAGCCGATAGCGTTTATTCTGTCGGTTATGTTTATTTTTTCGGCGTTTTATATTCTGCCGTATGCGCAGGAGTATGTCATCAGCGGAGATTTTGTTTTCACCCGAAACGGGAAAAATCTCACACTTAAAGAATATCGGGGCGGTGGAGGAGAAGTCACAGTGCCGTCCTCGGTCAATTCAATGCGGGTCACCGAAATAGGCACTCAGGCATTTGCCGAGTACTATGAAACAACGCCCGACAGTGAAAGAATAACAAAGGTTATTCTGCCGACAACCGTTGTTACTATAGGTAAGAACGCATTTCTCGAATGTACCGCTCTTAAAGAGATAGAAATGATAGGCGTCAGAAGTCTCGGCGAAGCGGCTTTCTGGTATTGCAAGGGGCTTAAAAAGGCGGCGGTTTCGTCCGAACTTAAAGAGATAGGGAAAAACGCCTTCGGCAAATGCGACAAGCTTACGCTCTATTGTGAACCGAGCCGTATAATTGAAGATTATGCAAAGTCCTATGGCATTAAGCTCGGTGCGCTGTACCCCGAAAAAATAAAGCTGTCAAAGAGCTCAGTTTCAATCGAGAAGGGCAAAAGCGTTACGCTTACGGTCAAAACAACCCCGACTGATGTTTATTATAAGGAATTTTATTGGTCATCTTCGTCAGACAATGCCGCAGTCAGTTCAAAAGGAAAAATATCGGGTAAAAAAACAGGCGCAGCGACAATAACCTGTATGTCGGTTTTCGGTCAGGCAGAAGCGAAATGTTCTGTTACTGTCAGAACACCGTCGGTGGGCAGTGTCTCGGTCGCCGAAAGAAAGTTCGATTATATAACCCTTTCGTGGAAAAAAGCTAAGGATGCACAGGGCTACAGACTTGAGATTAAAAAAGACGGAAAATGGGTTAAGCTTTGCGACACAAAGGAGCTCACCTATAAGGTCACGGGGCTTAAAGCCGACACTGCTTATGAATTCAGAATAAGAGCTTATGTTATAAAGGGGAGCAATAAATATTTCAGTCAAGGACTTAGCTTCACCGAAAAGACCCGCGCTCTCGGTCAGGTAAAGAATATTTCAGCCGTGTCAAATTCGGTGAAAGGGCTCTCTTTCTCATGGAGCAAGGTTTCATATGCCTCGGGCTATCAGATATATGAGCTTAAATCAAACGGAAAATATGAAAAGGTCGGCGAAACCTCAGACCTTATTTTCAGTCAGAAGCGTTCTTCAGGCTCGGTGGGCAAATATAAGGTCAGAGCTTTCGTGAAAGTCGGCTCAACAAGGGCATACGGCAAATTCTCAGAGCCGTTCACCTTCTCCTCCCGACCGTCAAAGGTAACGTCTCTCTCGGTTTCTTCGAAAACCAAAGACAGTATTTCACTTAAATGGAAGAGCGTTAAAAACGCAAGCGGCTACGGAATATACAGCGTCAAAAGCGGAAAATATACGCTTTTGAAGAAAACAGACGCCACAAGCTATAAAATCACAGGACTTAAAAGCAGTACAAAATATACATATGCCGTTAGAGCATATATTAAAACCACACTCAAAACAAGCTACGGTGAATTTTCAGGGACTGTTTCCGCCTCAACAAGCCCTGCGGTTTCAGTCAGACAGTCGGCGGTCAATGACCTCAATAAGGCTTTCGGCAGCCTCGGCAGTGAAAAAGAGCTTTATGTTTCATATTCCGAAAAGGTTTCGGTGACGGTCTCCTCCTGCGACGGCGGTAAAAAGGCTAAGTCAGCCGCATACGCATACGCCGAAGAATTCTCGGGTGAAAAGAAAGAAAGCTATAACTTTCTCGGCGGCGAGGATATTTCGGGCGTAACCCCGAAGCAGATTTTTATGCCCGAAGGCGGTTTTTCACTCAAGGCGTCTGACATCAAATCGGCGCTGAAAGAAAAGGACGGATCAGGCTTCAGACTCAATGTTCTTCTAAACGGCGAAAAAGTCAGCTCAAAGACTAAACCGCCTATAAACAGCGGCGTTTGGGGCATGATTGATATAGCTAAGGTAAAAGAAGCAATCAAAGGCGACGCCGTTCTTAAAGCCTGTACCGTCAACTACACAGGAACGATTATTAGTACGAAAATCAATTCGAACGGTTCGTTTGACACCTTGACGGTAATTGTTCCTTTCAGTGTCAGAACCGTCTGCGAATACGGCGACGAAAGCGTTGAGACTGTCTTCTCTGGCAAAATAGTCAGGGACTACATATTAACCAGGTGGTGAAAAGATGAGAAAGACGTTCAAAGTTCTTATTGCCTCGGTTGTCGTTATATGGCTGTTTTCGGCGGGGCTTGTTACGGGAACTTTCATGATGAGAAATAAATACAAAAAAATGCTCGAGCAAACCACTGCCCCGCAAATCGCCCAGACCGAGCCGACAAAGCAGGGGATACAGATTGACATTATCACCGATGTCGCTCCCGTGACAACCACGACTACCCAGGCTTTTTCATTTGAAATGCCGACAAACGGCGGCAATATCTCGACCTATGTGTCATCTTCAGAAAAGCAGCTCTCAGTTCCCACAGGCGACAAGGAAATCGCTCAGGCGCTTGTCAAAGCGATAAACACGACGAAAGCCTTAAAGTCATTTGGTGCCGTAAAACAGGAAAAGACGGATTTCACCGTTGACAGCGTCACGGGCGGCAGTGTAGTTAAGAAAACTGTTGAAGATATGATAAACAAATACGGCAACAAGCCAAAAACAGAGTATTCGTTTTCAAACGGCAAGGACAATAACGGCTCGGCGGAAACTCCGTCAAGTGTTATCGCCCCTAAAAACGCCACAGCCGGTATCAGTGAATCAGCGATAAAGAGCGCCTCGGCTCAGCAGAATTCGTCAGGCGGCTACGACATTGTTCTTGTTCTTAATGATGAGACACAGACGCTCTCACAGAAAGCGTCAAACCATGACGGGCTTTTTGACACTTTTGATGTTTCGTCGCTCTCACTCCCGTCAGGCTTCAAGATAGCGAAGGCGGATTTTACTTACAGTTCGGCTCAGATAAAAGCGAGCGTCAACTCTGACGGAAGACTTGAATTAATAGAATACACCCTCCCGATTTCAAGAGGGGATATAGGCGGCACAATGTTTTCGGCGAATGTTGCGGTTTCTCTGCGGGGAACCCATACTTCGTCTGTCAACTTCACATACCTATAAAATATTTTTAATTATTAAATGGATTTAATCTGTTGACACTTCACTATATTCGGTGTATAATCAAGTAAAATAATTTTAGGAGGAACTAAATATGGATACAGTCAAGAAGATTTTAAAGGTTCTCGGCATTATTGCTGCTGTTGCAGGCTTTGTTGCTGGCGTATATGTTTTAGTAAAGAAGCTTTGCGAGAAGAAGAACGCCAAGTGTGAAGACGACAAAGAAAACTATGTTTCATGCTCATGTCTTGATGCGGATTTTGTGTCAGAACAGGCAAAATAAACTCTCCGTGACAGCGCATCTTCAGCGCAGAACGAAAAGCAAACACAAAAATATGAAACAAAGATATATGGTATGGAATGGCTTAATCTGTTCCATACTTTTCTTTTTGCTTTTCTAAGCGTTTATATTAAAAAAAAACACGGTCGGAACGGTTGACGTTCCATACCGTGTTTCAGGTTATTCATTGGTATAAAATTCTATACCTCTTGCTTCAACATTTGTTGAGAAAACAATCTGAGTGCTTGTCTGACCGAATTTCTGAAGATGACCTATAAAAGAGTCAAGCTCCTGAGTGGTGTGAAACGCCGTTTTGATATGCATTGAATATTCGCCGGTGACGCAGCAACATTCAAGAACATTCGGTACTCCCTCAATATATTTATAGAATTTCGGTTTGAGGGACGGCTGCATTGCGAGGTCTATGTATGCGGTGACGTAATAGCCCATTTTGACTAAATCCACCTTTGCCTGATAGCCGGTTATTATTCCGTCCTTTTCAAGCTTTTCTATACGAGCCGACACAGCGGGAGAAGAGAGATACACCTCTTTGGCGATATCCTTTATCGGCATTCTGGCATTTTTCTGAAGTATGCTCAGTATCGCTATATCTGTTTTATCCGTTTTCAACACCTCCTTGGTTGGGTTATTAAATATTTCTTGATTTTATAATACAATCAAAAAAACCGGTTGTCAACTTAATTTTTTTAAGTTGACAGTCTGAAAGCCGAATATATTTAGCTGTATGCGCTTAAAAAAAATATAAATTACAATTCAAGGTTTAATTATTGAAAAACGAAAACCAATGAATATAATTTGCCTTGAAGAGAGATGTCTTCTTAAAATATGATATTAAAAAATAAGACAGAAGAAAGGAACATTCAAAAATGGCTGACAAGAAAAAGACAAGAATTGAGTCCGATTCAATAGGCGAAAAAGAAATTGACGGGGGCGCATACTATGGCGTTCAGTCTCTCAGAGGCGCAGAGAATTTCCCAATTACGGGCGTTATGATGCACAGGGAGCTTATCAAGGCTTTAGCACAGCTCAAAAAGGCGGCAGCGATGACAAACCGCGACTCCGGCAGACTTGAAGACGACAAGGCGGAGGCTATTATTAAAGCCTGCGACGAGATTATCGACGGAAAACTTCACGATGCTTTCATTGTTGACGCTATTCAGGGCGGAGCGGGCACATCGGCTAACATGAACGCCAACGAGGTTATAGCTAACCGGGCAATAGAGCTTCTCGGCGGTGAAAAAGGCGACTACACAATCGTTCACCCTAACGACCATGTCAACATGGCTCAGTCAACAAATGATATTTATCCCTCTGCCGGAAAGATTGCCACAGCTTCACTTCTTGTCGGGCTTATCGAAGAGGAAAAGAGACTTCTCCAGTCGCTTCTTCAGAAGGCTGAAGAATTTGACGATGTTCTTAAAATGGGCAGAACGCAGCTTCAGGACGCCGTTCCGATGAGACTGGGTCAGGAGTTTCACGCATACGCATCGGCTGTCAGACGAGATATAGAGAGACTCAAACAGGCGAAACTTGCCATGCATACGCTCAACATGGGCGCTACGGCAATAGGCACGGCTATTGACGGCGACCCCTACTATCTGACATATATCTGCTACAACGTTTCACGGGTATGCGGTGAGAATTATTCACAGTGCGATGACCTTTTCGACGGCACAAGCAACCTTGACGTCTATGTCCATGTTTCAGCGGCTCTCAAGGCGGCGGCGGTCAACCTTTCAAAAATATGCAACGACCTTCGTCTGATGTCCTCAGGTCCCAAGACAGGTCTTGCCGAAATTTCACTCCCCGCAAAGCAGAACGGCTCGTCGATAATGCCGGGCAAGGTCAACCCCGTTATCCCCGAGGTTGTTTCACAGGTTGCTTTCAGAATTATCGGCAGTGATGTCACAATCACTATGGCGGCAGAAGCGGGTCAGCTTGAACTGAACGCTTTCGAACCGGTTATTTTCTACAGCTTATTCGAGGGTATTCAGGCTCTCACTCAGGCTATCGGCACACTTATTGATAACTGCATTTCAGGTATCACGGCAAACCGTGACAGATGCGACGAGCTTCTCCACGCAAGCGTCGGTATCGCAACTGCTCTTAAACCCTATATCGGCTATAAGAAGTCAGCCGCTATAGCTAAAGAATCGCTCAGAACGGGAGTGCCCGTAAAGGAAATCGTTCTTCGTGAAGGACTTATGGATGAAAGCAAACTTGCCGAAGTTCTTGAGCCGAAAAATATGACCGACCCGAAGAAACTCGATTGATAAAAAATGACAGGCTGTTTGTCCGTACAATAAAAAATTTCAGGGGCTTCGCACTAAGCAAAGCCCCTTTAATATCATTTTGGTTTAATTTTCTTCAAAGAAAAAATCAGCGTTTTGCGTATAGCACCCTAATCGTTTTGAAGTTTTAAGTTATATTCCGTACTTCGTACGGAGTTTTATTTTTGGCAAGCCAAAAGTTTTATTGAAACCTTAGGGTGAAAAGTATAATCCGAACTCAGTTTTTTATCGGAATATTTCCGCCCTTTCTGCGTTAAAACACCCTACGGTTTCAGCGATGTTTTATTCGCCAAAAACTGTGCGAAGCACAATAAAACTATACGCAGTATAATAAAACTGCGAAGCAATATCACTCGCCGTCAGGCGAATAAAACTGCCGAGTGTCCTTTTGAGCACTCGGCTGACTGCTCGCCTCTCTTTTACCCTAAGTTATACTTATCAGAAATTGCCGCCGTTCCAGCCCCAGTATTTAACCTCTTCATATTTGACATAAATACAGTCGGGCGAAATCCCGAGTTCAGAAGAAAGAATGTCAGTCAGCTCTCTTGTCATTCTTTCATATGCTGTTTCGGTCGCCTTGCCGAAAAGACTGAGTTCGACAATAGCCATGTTCATGTCATTTCTGCCCTTGAACCAGAGATTCTGGTCGCCCTCGAAATTCAGCATGAGCCAGCCTTCGCCCTTGCCGAGAATAGAAATTGCTCTGCCGAATTTTTCCTTGAGAACAGCTTCCTTTTCGGGTGAAACGGTTACGTTTGTCTTTGTGTTAATAAACGGCATGATAACGCCTCCTTTATTATATTGATATTATAATAACACATTAAAACAGAATTTTAAATACCCCTGAAAACAAATTAAAAAATGTTTTAATAACAGATAGTCTTAAATATCTTCCAATATTTTAAAAAATATGATATAATCCTACGGAAAGAAAATAAAGGTACAGGTGAAGAAAATGAATGAAAAAATCTTGCTTTATATTTTAATTGCTTTAAGCGCTCTTTGTCTTGCTCTTCTTATAGTGCTTCTTTCAAGAAAAAAAGACGGCGGCACGAAAGAAGCGCTCGAAGAGATAATCAGACAGAACACATCTTTTTCGGCGATGCTCAAAAATTCAGCCGAAAACACCGAAAGGCTGATTGACAGAAGCAATGCGCTTGAAGAAAGGCACAATATTGCCCTGAGACAAGATATAGGCGAATCCTTTGAAAAAATATATGACCTTGTCGCTAAAATCAATAAGGATAACGGCGAGAGCAGAGTGCAGATGCTCAAAGAGGTTTCGCTCGGGCTTGAAAATATAAGAAAAGCCAATGAAGAGCAGAGTATGCGTCAGAGCAGAACACTGTCGGAGTCTATTGAAAAGCTCCAGCTCAGCAACGAGAAAAAACTTGAAGAAATGAGAAAAACGGTTGACGAAAAACTTGACGAGACACTCGGCGCAAGGCTCGATTCAACCTTTAAAGCGGTCTCCGAGCAGCTTCAGAACGTATATAAATCGCTCGGTGAAATGAAAGAGCTTTCCTCGGGCGTTACAACCAACGTCACATCACTAAACCGCATACTCACAAACGTCAAGGCGAGAGGAACGTGGGCTGAAATTCAGCTTGAGGGTATTCTCGACCAGACAATACCGGGCATGTATGACAAAAATGTGGCTACGGATAAAACAGGCTCGGCGAGAGTTGAATTTGCCGTCAGAATACCGTCGGGCGATGATAAGGAGAGCTTTGTTTATCTGCCGATTGACTCAAAATTCCCCGTTGAAGACTATATCAGACTTTGCGAAGCCGCCGATAACGCCGACCCGCAGGGCGTCACCGAAGCGAGAAAAGCGCTTGAAAGAAGAGTGCTTCAAAGCGCAAAGGATATTACAAAATATATCCATGAGCCCGAGACGACGCCTTTTGCGATAATGTATCTTGCGACAGAGGGGCTATACAGCGAAATTATCTCTTCACAGAGCGCAATAGCCGAAAGACTTCATAATGAGTTCAATATCATGGTCGCAGGTCCGTCAACAATAACGGCTCTTCTCAATTCGCTTTCTATGGGCTTCAGGGCAATAGCCATAAATGAAAAGGCTAAAGAGATAAGAGAACTGCTGTCGGCTGTCAGGGCGCAATATGATAAATTCGGCGAGGTTCTCGTCAAGGCGAAAAAGAAGATTGAAGAAGCGGGCAACACCCTCGACGACGCTAAACACAGAAACGATATAATTCAAAAAAGACTTCGCAGTGTCGGCGAGATAGACAGCGCTCAGGCTGACGGAATCTTAGGTCTGACAGACGGCTCCGAGGATTGAATTTGTAAAAATAATTAAATCATTTTGGATAAAATTGAAATAAATTTTTACCATTTTTAAATACTGTTGACATTTGCTTTTTGTTGAATTATACTAATACTACAAAATAGTGCTTAAAGCACAGGAAAGGAAGATTTATTATGAAAAAGCTTATTTCAGTTCTTCTTGCAGTTATCATGATGTTCTCGGCTTTCACTGTCGGCTTCATGGCTTTCGCCGAAGATGCTGCTCCCGAAGAGCCCAATGATGAGACAACAGTTATTGATGATGAACAGGCAAAGGCAGCCGCTGACGCCGCTTTCATGTTCTTCCTCGGCATGACATATGACGAGTTCATGGCTCTCGACGGCGACGCGCAGTGGGAAGCTATCCAGAACATGGATATGAACAAGGTCATCATTCTTGCTAAGGGTGCAAAGTATGTTTTCAAGATTGCCAAGGTTGCAATCAAAATCATACTTGTTCTTGACAAGCTCCACATTATTGACCTGAGCCAGTACAAGCAGATGATTGTTGACTTTATCGCAGACGCAATAAAGGGCATCGTTCCTCCCGCTGAAGAGACTCCTGTTGAGCCCGAAGCAGGCGCTGCAATCGCTTAATCAAAGTGATAATTGAATTTGACCGTGTGATTTCGCACGGTCATTTTTTTGTTGATTTTAAGGCAGTGATGTAATATAATTATCTCAGGGTAGGGGACTTCCCGATTATATCGGCGTGAGCCGGAAAAATAAGAAGAAAGAGTGATTAAATGAAACTTTATTTAAAGCAAAAGGTTTTTTCGTGGCGGGACAGATTCAGAATTTATGATGCAAATGAGAATGAAATGTTCAGCGCAGAGGGCGAGCTTTTTTCCTTCGGTAAGAAGCTTCATCTTTTTAACAGCAGAGGCGAAGAGATGAGCTTCATTCATCAGAAAGTAATGTCGTTTCTGCCGAGATATTTTATCAGTATAAACGGTGAAGATGTCGCCGAGGTCGTGAAAAAGTTCACCTTTTTTACTCATGAATATGTGATAAACGTACCGGGCTGGTCAGTCAGCGGTGATTTTTTCGCTCACGAATACTCTGTGGAATGCGGCGGTCGTCTTATCGCCTCCGTTTCAAAAAGATGGATGACTTGGGGCGACACATATGAAATCAATATTACAGACAGTGCGGATACCGTTATGGTTCTGAGCGTGGTTTTGGTCATTGACGCAATTATGGCACAGCAGAGTGCCGCATCCGTTTCAGCTTCGACGGGGGATTGATATGGGATTTTTTATCGCAATGTTCATTTCTAATCTTCTTATACCTGTCATTATGATTGTCTCGGGCTATTTTATGTTTAAACATCCTCCAAAGGATATAAACGGTATAATCGGCTACAGAACGGCGTTGTCAGGCAAAAATAACGAGACATGGGCTTTCGCGCAAAGCTACTGCGGAAAGCTGTGGATAAAAACAGGGCTGATACTTATAATACCTGCTGCACTTGTTCAGCTTCCGTTTATACATTCAGACACCGACACCGTCGGCAATATGACGCTGATTATTGAAGCGGTCGAGCTTCTGTGTCTTTTAGGCTCAATTTACCCTGTGGAAAAAGCACTTAAAAAGAACTTTGACAGTGACGGTAACAAAAGAGAATAACGCTTAAACGAAAAATTATACCGAAAAAACAATCAGCACCCTGATTTCAGGGTGCTGATTATCATAATAAAGATTTATCAGATTTTTTCAACGCCGATTGTTGCCTTTTCGCCGTTGATATTCCACTCGGCAGTATAGCCTGAAACACTGTCAAGAACAAGTTTATCAGCCAGAACATCGCCTGTGAGACTTTCACTGTTTCTTCTGAGAATATCAGTGAGCTTGTCGGTTGTCTGAATATAGAGCGTGATATGATCCATAACCTCAAAGCCTGCGTCCTTACGCATAGTCTGAACCTTGCTTATGACTTCACGGACAAAGCCCTCTTCGATAAGCTCCTGAGTGAGAACGGTGCTCAGAGCAACTGTTACTCCTCTGTCTGAAACCGAAGCCAGACCCTCTTTCTGCTGAGCCTCGATAAGAACATCGTCCTTTGAAAGCTCGATAACTTCATCGCCGATGTCAAGCTTCATCACTCCGTCAGTGTCAAGAGCCTTTTTGACTTCGACTGAATTTTCTATAGCGGCGAGAGCATTTCTTATTGCGCCGAGCTTCTTGCCGAACTTAGGACCTAAGGTCTTCATCTGCGGCTTGAAGAGATATGTCATAAGGTCGTCTGCGTCAGTAACAAAGCTGACCTTCTTAACATTTAATTCGTCCTCGATAATCTCGACATAATAGCTGCTCAGCTCGTCCGCACCGCTGACATACATTTCGCCGAGAGGCTGACGGTTCTTGATGTTTGAAGTGTTTCTTGCGGCTCTGCCGAGACCGACAACGGTGAGAACCTCGTCCATATTCTTTTCAAGCTCTGCGTCAATCTGAGATTCGTTGACTTTCGGGAATGAGCAAAGGTGAATACTTTCTGGCGCGTTCTTATCTATTGAGCGGACAAGATTCTGATAGATTTCTTCCGTCATGAACGGAATCATCGGAGCAGCCGCCTTGCTGACAGTGACAAGAGCGGTGTAAAGCGTCATGTATGCGTTAATCTTATCCTGATCAAGCTCTTTCTTCCAGAAGCGTTCACGGCAGCGGCGGACATACCAGTTGCTCATGTCGTCAACGAACTCCTGAAGAGCCTTTGCGCTCTCGGGGATTTTGTATGCGTCGAGGTTTTCGTCAACCTTTTTAACCATTGTGTTCATCTTTGAAAGAAGCCATTTATCCATGACAGAGAGCTTGTCATATTCAAGCGCATACTTAGTAGCGTCAAAATTATCAATATTGGCGTAGAGCACAAAGAAGCCGTAGGTATTCCAGAGAGTACCCATGAATTTTCTCTGACCCTCAATAACAGCTCCGCCATGGAAACGGTTCGGCAGCCAGGGAGCTGAATTTGTGTAGAAATACCATCTGATAGCGTCTGCGCCGTAGGTGGCGAGAGCTTCAAACGGGTCAACGGCGTTGCCCTTTGACTTGCTCATTTTCTGACCGTTTTCATCCTGAACATGACCTAAAACGATAACATTCTTGAACGGTGCTTTGTTAAAGACGAGAGTTGAAATAGCGAGAAGTGAATAGAACCAGCCTCGTGTCTGATCGACAGCCTCCGAGATGAAATCGGCGGGGAACTGTGAGTTGAAAAGCTCTTCATTCTCAAACGGATAGTGGTGCTGTGCAAACGGCATTGAGCCTGAGTCGTACCAGCAGTCGATAACCTCGGGCACTCTCTTCATCTGCTTGCCGCATTCGGGGCACTTGATGGTTACAGCGTCGATATACGGTCTGTGAAGCTCAATATCGTCGGGGCAGTTGTCGCTCATGCTCTTCAGCTCTTCAATAGAGCCTATAGCGTGGCGGTGACCACATTCACATTCCCAGATGTTAAGCGGCGTGCCCCAATATCTGTTTCGGCTGATGCCCCAGTCCTGAACGTTCTTGAGCCAGTCGCCGAAACGACCTGTGCCTATGGTTTCGGGTATCCAGTTGATTGTTGCGTTATTTCTGATAAGGTCGTCACGAACCTTTGTCATTTCAATAAACCATGATTCTCTTGCGTAGTAGAGAAGCGGTGTGTCACATCTCCAGCAGAACGGATAGTCATGCTCAAATTTAGGAGCTGAGAAGAGCAGACCTGCCTTCTCAAGGTCAGAAAGAATTATCGGGTCGGCTTCTTTGACAAACTTGCCTGCATACGGAGTAACATCGCTCATGTTGCCTCTTGCGTCAACGAGCTGAATGAACGGAAGGTCATATCTCCTGCCGACTCTTGCGTCGTCCTCACCGAAAGCGGGGGCGCAGTGAACAACGCCCGTGCCGTCGCTCATTGTGACATAGTCGTCGCACATGATAAAGTGAGCCTTTTTCTTCTGCTTTTCACACAGGGGCTTGACAAAGTCAAAGAGCGGCTCATATTCCATATATTCAAGGTCTGCGCCCTTGTAGGTCTCGAGAATTTCATATGCTTTCTGACCCTCCTCCTGAACAAGAGATCCTAAAACCTTGTCAAGAAGAGCCGTAGCCATATAATATGTGTAGCCGTCAACAGCCTTAACCTTAGCGTATTCGTCCGAGGGGTTCACGCAAAGAGCGACGTTGCTTGGGAGAGTCCAGGGCGTCGTTGTCCATGCGAGGATATATGCGTCTTCGCCCTTAACCTTGAATCTGACAATAGCACTGCGCTCCTTGACCGCCTTATAGCCCTGAGCAACCTCGTGCGAAGAGAGGGGAGTGCCGCATCGAGGGCAATAGGGGACAATCTTGAAGCCCTTATAGAGAAGCCCTCTGTCATAAATCTTTTTGAGCGACCACCACTCCGATTCAATAAAGTTATTGTCATAGGTAACATAGGGGTTTTCCATGTCAGCCCAGAAGCCGACGGTTGAGGAGAAATCCTCCCACATACCCTTGTATTTCCATACGCTTTCCTTACATTTTCTGATGAACGGGTCGATGCCGTATTCTTCAATCTGTTCCTTTCCGTTGAGACCCAAGAGCTTTTCAACCTCAAGCTCAACGGGGAGACCGTGAGTGTCCCAGCCGGCTTTTCTGGGAACATATTGACCTTTCATTGTGTGGTAACGGGGAATCATATCCTTTATAACACGGGTCAGAACGTGACCTATATGCGGCTTGCCGTTGGCAGTCGGGGGACCGTCATAGAAAACGTATGAAGGACCGTCAATAAGTTCGCTTTTCTCGAAAATTTTCTCATCCTTCCAGAACTTTTCAATTTCCTTTTCTCTCTGAACGAAATTGAGGTCTGTTGAAACCTTTTTATACATATTTTTTCCTCCTTGGAAAAAGTTTAATTTACTGAATATTTATATGTATGCGTCTTTGGGGCGCACAGCTTATGCTTCTTTTTTGATAGGTTCTTCCAAGAACTTTTTTATCTTCGCCGCTTCTTCATATCCGTTTTTATAAAGAGCGTCAAGCTTTTCTCTGTCCTTTGTCAGAGTGCCTATTCCGTCGGTTGTTTCTTTATCGGGGGCGAGAATGAGGCACTTTCCCTCGGCGGCATAGTCTTTTGCGATTTTTATTTCTTCGTCATAAAGAGCCTTTCTCTGCCTGAGCAGTTTTGCCGCGCCGGGGTATTTTCTTTTAAGAGCCGCCGCTCCCGTTCTGTCTCTTGTTGTGGGCAGAACAAAGTCTATGGGTCGTGTGAGAATAAGAACAACCTTATCACAGCCCTCGCTGAACGCTTTTTCTATGGGTACGGGGTCAGCAAGACCGCCGTCATAGAAATATCTGTCGCCGAGCTTACAGGCGTCGCAAAAGACGGGCAGAGTGCTTGAAGCGATAAGCGGAGTTAAATCGTCAAGTCTGAAATCGTCTTTTGTGAAGTAGTGAACCTTGCCGGTTACGCCGTCCGAAGCGACGACAAACAGCTTTCCTTTATAGTCGAAAAATGCGTTATAATCGAGGGGATTTTCGCCGTTTTCCCGTGAGAGCTCACCGTAGATATATTCAAGGTCGAGATAAGCGCCTTTCTTCATCATGTTCTGAATACTCATATATTCCTTACGGCTTGAATATTCAGTGTAAAACGGATAGTTTCTACCTCTCTGCTTTGCTATGAAAGAAGCAATATTTGCACTTCCTGCCGATACACCGACGCATACGTCAAAGGATATATTGTCGTCAAGGCATCTGTCGAAAATGCCCGCGCCGAAGATACCTCTGAGCCCGCCGCCGACGTCGATTATTCCGTTCATGTGACCGCTCCTTTATAAAAAAATAAAGCCCCGTCCCCTAAAGCAGGGACGAAGCTAAGCTCCGTGGTACCACCCTCGTTTTTGCCTAAACAAACACTCATTGAGCTGTAACGGGCAACCCGTCGCCGCTTACTCTTTTCTGCGGCGCAACTCGGAAGTGATTTTCGGCAAAACATACTAACATCGGGCTCCCACCGCCCCCGACTCGCTGTAGCTTTGAGAATTGCCTACTCTCTTCGTCAAAGTCTTTTACCGATAAATCTTATCACAAAGAACAGGTTAAGTCAAGCAAAATTCTCACTATCTTGTTTTTTTATTTAATATGGTATATAATATCTTTGATTTAAACCCATTTTTATAAAGGAACGGTAAAACTTATGCTTGAAAACGAACAGTTCGGTACTTTATATATAGTCGCCACACCCATAGGCAACTCACGGGATATGTCCCCGAGAGGTATAGATATTCTCACCTCGGTCGATATTATTGCCGCCGAGGACACCCGCCGCTCGATGATACTTTTAAACAAGCTCGAAATAAAAAATAAGCTCGTTTCAAACCACAAGTTCAACGAATACGGCAAGTCAAAATATTTTATAAATGAAATGAAAAGCGGCAAGAGTGTCGCCGTTATCACCGATGCAGGGACTCCGTGTATCTCTGACCCGGGCAACGAGCTTATCAAAGCCGCTGTCGAAGAGGGAATTCGTGTTGTCGGTATTCCCGGCTGCTGTGCCGCAGTGACGGCTCTTTCAATTTCGGGCTTTGACCTTTCGAGTTTTCTTTTTTACGGCTTCTTCCCGAGAGAAAATTCAGAGAGAAGAAAACTGCTTGAAGAGATGAGAAAGGGTGTCGGCACAAGAACCTTTGCTTTCTATGAGAGCCCAAAGCGGATTATGAATACCGTTGAATTTTTCATTGAGAGTGAAGCTCTGTGTCAGATGTGCCTTTGCAACGATATGACAAAACTGCATGAAATGACATTTCGGGGTACTCCCGAAGAGGTGAAAAATCAGCTTCTTGCAAAAGGCAACTATGACAAGGGTGAATTTGCGCTGATTGTTGAAATAGACAAGAGCTATATTTTCAATAAAACCGAGCACACTGTCTCACCTGAGGCAATTCTTGTTGACGCACTGATAAAGCATGACTGCACCGTTAAAGAAGCGATAAAGCTCGTTCTTGCCGATGAAAATAACTCATACAGTAAAAATGAGCTGTATGCGGCAAGTCTTAACCTTAAAAATATGTTCTCATAAGAGGGAAAAATATGAGCAGAATAACCGAGGATATTTCATCCGTTTCAGACGATATAATAAAAATAGTTTTATCCGAGCCCGAGAAAGACGCTGGGTTTCAGAAAGCGGTAATCAGACCGCTTAAAATAAAGGGCGAGGACGCTTTTCAGCTTGAACGCTTCAGGGATAATAAGGTGTTTCATCTCAACTGTAAAGCCTCTGAGATTGTCACCGTGTTTTCACATGAGCTTGACGGAAAATATAAACAGATACTTATTGAGACAGCAGGTCAGACTTTCCATTATCACAAAAAAAGTAACGGCGGCTACTCCAAAAAGACATCTCAGAATAAACTGAGGAAAACCGAAAACAGTCATAACCGTGAAAAGACATATATACTTAACGAGGGTGAAAATATTCCCGCTCTTGTCGAGCTCGGTGTGTTCACACCCGATTTTCGTGTTGTCAAGGCAAAATATGATAAGTTCAAACAGATTAACCGTTTCGTTGAGCTGATAGACAATGAGTTCAGAAAAACCGATATGAAAGATATAACGATACTTGATTTCGGCTGTGGGAAAAGCTATCTGACGTTTATTGTGTATTATTATTTTGCCGTAAAAAAGGGCATGAACACAAAAATTATCGGCTATGATTTAAAGAAAGACGTTGTCGAGCACTGCAACAAAACAGCAGAAAAATATCATTATGACAATCTTAAATTCGTCGTCAGTGATGTCTCGAAAGATACACTATATGATGAAAAGATTGACATGATAATCACTCTTCACGCCTGTGACACAGCGACGGACTACGCTCTTGACTATGCGATTAAAAAAGGAGCGGAGTATATTTTTTCCGTCCCCTGCTGTCAGCATGAAATAAATAATCAGATTAAAAAAGGCGGCGATTTCGATATAATGCTGAAACACGGCATTGTGAAAGAGAGAGTCTCCGCTCTCATGACAGACTCAATAAGAGCCGCCGTTTTGGAGGATATGGGCTATAAGACCGACCTCATAGAGTTCATCGACTTTGAACATTCGCCGAAAAATATTATGATAAGAGCGAAAAAGTGCAAGGGTAAAGGAGACAAAAACATAAAGCAGGCGAAACTGCTTTGTGAAAAATACGGCTTTAAGCAGACGCTTTTAGAGCTCGCTGAAAAATACTGACAATACAGACACAGTGCGCCTAATGCCGAGCACTGATAAGGAAGTATTTGTTTCTCGGGCAAAAATTCCCCGTATTATTGCCAAAAGCCTCACAAGGCGACAGCCTTGTTTC
>JBJEOI010000040.1:0-2222 GCA_051880635.1 Acutalibacteraceae bacterium
TGCCCGGCAAAAAGAAGCTGAATCTTCACGCAAGCTATGCGATTTTTGAGGACGGAGAAATTGTCGGCAGAGACAAAATAGAGCCGAAGCACTTTGAAAAATGGGTGGACTTTGCGAAAGAAAGAAACATGGGTCTTGACTTCAACCCGACGTTTTTTGCTCATCCGATGGTAAAAGATAATCTGACGCTTTCGTCGCCTGACGAGAAAGTACGCACCTATTGGGTCAACCACGGCAAAGCCTGCCTGAAAATTGCGGAATATTTTGCGACTGAAACAGGTATTCCGTGCGTCATGAACATCTGGATACCCGACGGCTACAAGGATATTCCGGCTGACAGACTCTCTCCGAGGGCGAGATTTAAAAAGAGCCTTGACGAAATCCTGAGTATGCCATATGATAAATCGAAAGTGTATATTACACTCGAATCTAAGGTGTTCGGTATCGGACTTGAAAGCTATACGGTAGGTTCGGCGGAATTTTGCCTTTCTTATTCGGACAGAGCCGGCATCACGCCCTTAATGGACAACGGTCACTATCACCCGACCGAAACGGTCAGCGACAAAATTTCGTCCTTGCTTCTTTTCAACGAGAAAATCGCTCTTCACGTTACCCGTCCTGTTCGTTGGGACAGTGACCATGTTGTGCTGTTTGACGATGAGACAAAGGAAATCGCAAAAGAAATCGTCCGAAACAATGCAACCGACCGTGTGTTTATCGCAACGGACTATTTTGACGCATCAATAAACCGCATTGCCGCTTGGGTAACGGGTGTGAGAAGTGTCGAAAAAGCATTGTTGTTTGCGCTGTTACAGCCGAATGAAAAAATGCAGAAGCTGCAAGCCGAAAGCAATTTTACTGAGTTGATGGCACTTTCGGAGGAAATGAAAACCGCACCGCTGGGCGATATCTGGAACGAATACCTTGAAAGAGAAAATGTACAAAGCGACTATATTGCTGAAGTCAGAAAATATGAACAGGAAGTCTTGGTGAACCGAAAATGAAAGACATTTTAACCGCTCCTTTTGTTGAGGAGATGAAAAACACGACCGCCAATATGTACCGTCTCGGCTGGGACGAGAGAAACGGCGGCAACATCAGCTATATGCTTGACGAAGAAGAGGTTGCTGAATACCTTGACCTTGACAAGGTAATCCGTACAATCCCGACCGGCTTTGACGCAAAAGAGTTAATCGGCAAGATATTCATCGTCACAGGCACGGGCAAATACTTCAAGAACGTCAAGGATGACCCCGAAAACAACCTCGGCATTATCCGGGTTGCAAAAGACGGCACGACCGCCGAGCTTCTTTGGGGCTACAAGGACGGTGGAAAATTTACGAGTGAGCTTCCGGCGCACCTGATGAGCCACATGGCAAGACTGAAAGTTGACCCGGAAAACCGTGTTATCATGCATTCTCACCCGACCAACACGCTTGCGATGAACTATGTGCATGAGCTTGACGAAAAGAAGCTGACGCACACGCTTTGGGAGATGTGCACCGAATGTATTGTCGTCTTTCCGGACGGCGTGGGTGTTCTTCCGTGGATGCTTTGCGGAACGAACAGCATCGGCGAAGCGACCGCCAAAAAGATGGAGGAATTCCGGCTCGTTATCTGGGGTATGCACGGCATTTACGGCGCCGGAAAAACCATGGACGAAACGTTCGGCTTAATTGAAACCGTTGAAAAAGCGGCGCAGATTTATATGCTGACCGCTCACTTGCCGAGAGTCAACACGATAAAGGACAGCGAAATGAAAGAACTTGCCGAGTTCTTCGGTGTCAAGTATCGGAAAGATTTCCTTAATTTTTAACTTTTTAATTTGCTTTCTTCCATCTCCTTTCAATGCGTTTATATAGGAAAAGCCGCCCAACTCGGGTGGCTTTTCCTACAATGATAGTAATTGTAAGCAGTATGGAAAAGGAATCCACGTGCAAAATTGATTATTTATTTCTTATTAATTTCTTCAAAAGACCACTTGACAAACAAACAAATGTTCTATATAATAGTGATTGGTAAGATTTAACTCTGCCATAAAGCCGAATAGCATGAAACACATATTTTAAATTTAGTCGGCAGTAAGCATCATCACTGCACCGACCGAAACAGTATCATTCCGGATACCGGTCGGGAACATACGGACAACTTTGGTTTAATTTTTAAGGGCTCTTTGTCAATAGTTGGGGAAAAAGTTAAAATGGAAAATCACATAGGCAGTT
>JBJEOI010000041.1:0-11825 GCA_051880635.1 Acutalibacteraceae bacterium
TATTTTTCACCCGGGGTGAAAAATATAATCCGACCCAGCCTTAAAGCAAGAATTTTTCGTGCTTTTCGGCGTTTCGGTCTCGCAAGGCGTCAGCCTTGCTTCACCCTCAGCCACCAAAAATCATCAAAAAATCATTTGCTTTAAGGTCAAAGATTTTTTATCGAGAAGATTTTTGACCTTTCAAGGCACAAAGCGCAGTCAATCCTTTCGGATTGACGAGTATTTTAACGCAGAAAGGGCGGAAATATTCCGATAAAAAACTGAGTTCGGACTATATTTTTCACCCTGAGGAGAAATTCATATGAGCGAATACAGAACCGTGCAAAGTGAAGCAAGCGACTCTTTTATCGAGAGAAAATCACGCTTTATCGGTTACGCCCGACCTGTCGCTACCGTTCAGGAGGCGACCGATTTTATCAATGAAATCCGTTCAAAGCACTGGGACGCAACGCACAATGTCTATGCCTATGTTCTGCGTGACGGTCAGATACGCCGCTACAGCGACGACGGCGAACCGCAGGGTACTGCGGGCGTGCCCGTTCTCGATGTTCTTCTGAAAGAAGATTTATGCGACGTCTGCGTTGTGGTCACAAGATATTTCGGGGGGATACTCTTAGGCGCAGGCGGGCTTGTGCGGGCTTATTCACACTCGGCAAAAATTGCTGTCGAGGCGGCAAGAATAATCACGATGTCACTGTGCACACAGGCTGTTATCCGCTGTGACTATAATTTTTACGGCAAGCTCTCCTCCCTTATTCCCGAAAGCGGCGGAGTGATTGAAGACACAGAATTTACCGACAGCGTGGCAGTCACGTTCTGCATACCTAAAGATAAATTTGACATTTTTAACGCAAGACTTATTGATTTGAGCTTCGGAAAGTTTAAAGCTGAGCCTGTCGGCGAAAAATATTCTGTTTCAGGCTGATTTTTTCAAAAAAACAGAGGGAAAAATGACTTTTCGGAGTATAAATATATAAAGGATGTGTTTTTATGTCAGATATTCGCTTGCAGTCGCTTGAATTTGAAAAAAAGTTTCTTTCACCTTATGCAAAATTGTGCTGTGAAACTCTCGGGAGACAGAGGCAGGAGGAAGAATGTCAGATAAGAACCGCTTATCAGCGTGACAGAGACAGAATAATTCACTCAAACTCTTTCAGACGCCTGAAAAGAAAAACACAGGTCTTTCTTTCCCCTGAAAGCGACCACTACAGAACAAGACTGACTCATACCCTTGAAGTCGCTCAGATTGCCAGAACAATCGCAAGAGGACTAAGGCTCAACGAGGACCTGACCGAAGCCGTTTCACTCGGTCACGATCTGGGTCACACTCCGTTCGGTCATGCGGGCGAAAGAGCGCTCAACGAGGTCATGGACGGCGGCTTCAAGCATTATCAGCAGAGCCTTCGTGTTGTTGACAGACTTGAAAAAAAGGGTCAGGGTCTTAATCTTACCTATGAGGTCAGAGACGGCATTGTGTGCCACACTCACGGCAAGGAGGCCGATACCCTCGAGGGCAGAATTGTCAAGCTTGCCGACAAAATCGCATACATAAACCATGATATTGACGACGCTGTCAGGGGCGGCGTAATGAGAGAGGAGGACATCCCTCTCGACATAAGACAGGTCATAGGTTTTTCAAAGTCCGAGAGAATAAACACTCTTGTTATTTCTGTTATAGATAATTCAAAAGAAGAAATTATGCTCGGTGCTGAGGTTGAAAAGGCTTTTAACCGTCTTCATAAACTCATGTTTGACTGTGTTTATACAAACCCCGTCTGCAAGAGCGAAGAGACAAAGGCGGTGAACATGGTTCAGACCTTGTTCGAATACTATTCAACGCACCCCTACGAGATGCCCGAGATATATTTCCCGATAGTTGCAAACGAGGGCACTGACAGGGCCGCCTGCGACTATATTTCAGGTATGACGGACACCTACGCAATATCTGTTTTCAAGGAGCTGTTCATACCGAAAGGCTGGATAAAATAAAAGATAATTCAAAGGAGGGTGAATAATGGCAGGCAGAATAAGCGAAGAGTTCATTGAAGAGCTCAGAATGAAAAATGACATTGTTTCTGTTGTTTCACCCTATGTCGAGCTCAAACGCAGAGGTCGGTATTATGTCGGTCTTTGTCCGTTTCATAACGAAAAGACGCCGTCGTTCACCGTTTACCCCGACACTCAGTCATTCTATTGCTTCGGCTGCGGAGCGGGCGGCGAAATAGTTAATTTTACAAGAAGAATTGAAAATATCGACTTTATAGAGGCGGTCAAAAGCCTCGCCGATAAATGCGGAATGGCAATGCCCGAGGACGGCTATGACGATTCGCTGATACAAAAGCGAAAGCGCGTCTATGACATGAACAGGGAAGCGGCAAAGTTTTATCACGAATATCTGCTTTCCCCTAAAGGCAAAACAGGTCTTGACTATTACCGCTCCCGAGGCTACACGATGCAGACAATCAAGCGCTTCGGTCTGGGCTTTGCCCCTGATAGCTGGCACGAGCTTTTAGAGCATCTGAGAAATAAGGGCTATTCAAACCAGGAGGTCTATGAAGCAAATCTTGCAAAGCGCAGTGAAAAAAACGGAAAAGTCAACTACTATGACAATTTCAGAAATAAGGTTATAGTCCCGATTATTGATGTCAGAGGCAGGGTTGTGGCATTCGGCGGCAGAGTTCTTGACGACTCAAAGCCGAAATATATTAACACCTCGGACACGCTTGTGTATAAAAAAAGTCTCGGTGTTTTCGGGCTGAACTTTGCCAAAAACGGCAACGAGGACAAGCTGATTATTGTCGAGGGCTACATGGATGTCATTGCCCTTCATCAGGCGGGCTTCACAAACACGGTTGCGGCTTTGGGCACGGCTTTCACTTCTGAAATGGCGAAGCTTCTTTCGCGGTATGCGTCGGAGATTGTGCTCTGCTTTGACAATGACGAAGCGGGCAGAGAGGCGACCGAAAGAGCGATGAGGGTTTTCTCCTCGGCGGGCATTAAGGTCAAAGTTATACAAATGAGCGGCGGCAAGGACCCCGACGAAATAATTAAGAAATACGGCGCGGAAAAGTTCAGGAGCTTTATCACGGGCGCCGCAAACGATATAGAATACAAGATACTTGAAGAGAGAAAGAAATATGATTTAGCCTCCTCCGACGGAAAGCTGGGCTTTCTCAAAAGCGTCGCCGTAATCTTAGCAAGCACCGATGATGTGATTGCAAGAGACGTATATGCTTCAAAAATAAGCGCAGAGCTTTCTGTCAGTAAAGACACGCTCATGGCGCAGATTGCCTATCACACGAAAAGGCGGGCAAGAGAAAAGCAGAGCGAGAAATTCAAGGCGGCGGTTAAAACAACGAGCGGCGCAGACGATAAGGTCAACCCTCAGAAAAAGCAGTTTTTACGGGCGGCAAACGCAGAAGAAACACTGCTTTCGTCGCTTATGAGAAACCCCGATTTTTATAAAAAAATCAAGGATAAAATAAGCGCAGAAGATTTTCTGACGGACTTTAACAGAAAGCTCTATGAAATTATTTCGGAAAAAATAGAAGACGGCTTCAGCGTTGATCTGACGTCGCTTGGGAATTCGGGTCTTTCGATTGACGAAATGGACGCTCTGAAAGCCATTGAGATGAAATCAGTCAGTCTGAGCCATACCGTCAAGGAATGTGAGGACTGCATTTTGGCTATAAAAGAAGAAAAAGAAAAAGCCGAGCAGAGCAAAACGCCGGTGTCTGAGCTTAATGATGAAGACTATCTTAATTTCTTCAATATGTATGCTAAAAAGAAAAACGGAAACAATAAAAACGGTTGAAAGGGTAAAGATATGGAAATCAGCGAGAAAAATGAAATTATTGCGGGGCTTATCGAAAAGGCGGGGAAGAACGGCGGAAAACTTTCTTCAAACGACATAGACCCGTTTCTTATGGACAACGAAGCCTCTGTTGAGGATATGGAAAAGGTTTATTCCATTCTTGAAAATCACGGTATAGAGATAACGGATGACCTGGGCGATTCACTTTTTGAGGGGCTCGACGTTGTTCTTGCCATAAATGACGGCTATGCGGAAAGCACTGACGTAAGCGGCGACCCGTTAATTAAACCGATGGACGACCCCGTCAGAGTTTATCTCAAGGATATAGGAAAGGTTCCTCTTCTTTCACCCGAAGAAGAGATAGAGCTTGCAATAAGGATACTCGATGGTGATGAAGCAGCCCAAAAGAGCCTTGTTGAAGCAAACCTCCGTCTTGTCGTCAGTATTGCAAAAAGATATGTCGGCAGGGGAATGCAGTTTCTTGACCTCATTCAGGAGGGTAATATGGGGCTTATCAAAGCGGTTGATAAGTTTGACCACACAAAGGGCTTCAAGTTCTCGACCTATGCCACATGGTGGATAAGACAGGCTATCACAAGAGCCATAGCCGATCAGGGCAGAACAATACGCATACCCGTTCACATGGTTGAAACGATAAATAAGGTTAAGAAGGCTTCGAGCGTTCTTCTTCATAAAAACGGTCACGAGGCAACAGCCGAAGAGATAGCCGAAGAAATCAGCCTGCCTGTCGATAAGGTCAGAGAAATAATGAAAATCTCTCAGGAACCTGTCTCGCTTGAAACACCTATCGGCGAAGAAGAGGACAGCCATTTGGGCGACTTTATTCCCGACGACGACACGCTTTCACCCGATGAAGAGGCTTCGGCGGCAATGCTCAAGGAGCTTATTTCACAGGTTTTAGACACCTGTCTGACGCCCAGAGAAGCAAAAATTATCACTCTTCGTTTCGGGCTTGACGGCGGAATGCCCATGACGCTCGAAGAGGTCGGCAAGAAGTTTGATATAACAAGAGAAAGAATAAGACAGATTGAGGCTAAGGCGCTTCGAAAGCTCAGACGCCCGGGCGCTCTCAAATATCTGAAAGGCTTTCAGGAGCAATGATTTAATATCTGATTATTTTCTAAATGAAAGGAATATAACATGATGGATAATGCTGAGAAAAAAAGTATAATAGATTCTCTTATTGAAAAGGGTACGAAAAACGGCGGAAAACTTTCCTCGAGCGATATTGACATGGTGCTCGTTGACAGCGAAATTGATATCGAGGATATGGAGAAGATATATTCCGCTATAGAACAGAGCTCTATAGAAATTGTCGATGATATTTCAGACGCACTTTTAGAAGGCCTTTCGGTTGATATTGATTCGGCGAAAGAATTTGACGATGAGGATATGAGCTCTTCTGACGCAAGAGCGGCTATGGTTGACGACCCCGTTAAAGTATATCTTAAAGATATAGGCAGAGTTCCTCTTCTCACACCCGAAGAAGAAATCGAGCTTGCCATGCGTATTGCCGATGACGACTCCGAAGCTAAAAAGCGTCTGACAGAAGCCAATCTCCGTCTTGTTGTCAGCATTGCGAAAAGATATGTCGGCAGAGGTATGCAGTTTCTTGACCTTATTCAAGAGGGCAATCTCGGTCTTATTAAAGCGGTGGACAAGTTCGACTACACAAAAGGCTTTAAATTCTCAACCTACGCTACATGGTGGATAAGACAGGCTATCACAAGAGCCATAGCCGATCAGGGCAGAACAATCAGAATACCCGTTCATATGGTTGAAACAATAAATAAGGTCAAAAAGGCTTCGAGCATTCTTCTTCACAGAAACGGTCACGAGGCGACCGCCGACGAAATCGCCGAGGAGCTTAACTACTCAGTTGACAGAGTTCGTGAGATAATGAGGATTTCACAGGAACCTGTCTCACTTGAAACACCTATCGGTGAGGAAGAAGACAGCCATCTGGGTGACTTTATCCCCGATGAAGACGCTCTTTCACCCGATGACGCAGCGGCTAAGATTTTAAGACACGAAAAAATAGAAGAGGTTTTAAAGACTCTAACACCGAGAGAAGCTAAGGTTATCACGCTCAGATTCGGTCTTGATAACGGCAAGCCCATGACACTCGAAGAGGTCGGCAATGAGTTTGATGTGACAAGAGAAAGAATAAGACAGATTGAAGCGAAGGCTCTTCGCAAAATCCGTCACCCGAGCAGAAGCAAATATCTCAAGGACTTATAATCATAAAAAATGTGCAGAAAGACTCTGAACGGGCTTTCTGCACTTTTTTTGAAAAACGACTGTTTATTAAACTGTTTTACAGCGAATATAATTTCAGATATTCTTTATAATATTTTTTATAATCCTCGCTGTTATTTCTTGCCGACTTCAGTGTTTCATGCATATTCAGATTGTGCTGTGCGCTGTCTAACACACAGCCTGCAATATTGGAGCAATGGTCGCTGACCCGTTCTAAGTTTGTCAAAAGATCCGACCAGACAAAACCGACCTCAGCCGTGCATTTTCCTTCCTGCATACGAAGAATATGTCTTGTCCGAAGCTTTTCCTTCAGCTCGTCGATTACCTGCTCGAGCGGTTCAACTCTTGAAGCGATATTTATATCTGAAGAAGCAAACGCTTTTGCGGAAAGGGTTACAACCTCACTCACAGCACTTGTCAGCACCTCAAATTCTTTTTTGGCTTCTTCTGTAAAATTGAGCTTTTTATCACGAATTTCCTCTGCCGACTCCAAAAGATTTACGGCATGATCGGAAATGCGCTCATAATCCCCTATAGATTTTAAAAGTACCGTTGCCTCTTCGCTTTCTTCACGGTTCAGCTTTGCGGCGCTGACTTTGATAAGATATGTGCAGAGAATGTCTTCATAATAATCACATTTAATCTCTGACTCCCGAACCTTATTCGCTAAATCCGGAGAATAGTTATTAAAACTGATTATTGCGCTGTTCAGTGCGGCAACGGAGCTTTCTGCCATTTTCAGAGCGACTGCCCGGCTTTGTGTCAACGCCAGCGAGGGCGTAACAAGCAGACGTTCATCAAGCTCACTTTGTCTTTCTTTAGATTTGGGTTCAGGCACTAAAATACAAACGAGCTTTTCAAGAAGATCGCCGAAAGGCAGCATCAGTAAAGTACAAAGCAAATTGAAAATTGAGTGTATGACGGCAATCCCGAAAAGTGACACTGACTCGCTGAGAATCGGCGGTGCGAGAACTGATTTTATAAGACTGAAAATTCCAAGCCAGACGACCGAGCCGATAACATTGAACGATAAATGCACCATAGCGGCGCGCTTGGCGTTTTTATTTGCGCCGACAGATGAGATAAGCGCCGTAATGCAAGTGCCGATATTCTGACCCATGATAATCGGAACAGCAGCTCCGTAAGAAACTGCGCCCGTTGAGGCAAGAGCCTGTAAAATGCCGACCGAAGCGGAGCTTGACTGAATAACTGCGGTGAGGACTGCGCCGACCAATGCTCCTAAAAGGGGATTTGTGAACATCAGGAACATATCCTGAAAGCCGGGTACATCTTTAAGACCCGACACGGCTCCTGACATTGTTTCCATACCAAACATCAACGTTGCAAAGCCGAGGAGAATCATACCGGTGTCTTTCTTTTTATCCTTTTTACAAAACATATAAAGAATGATACCGAATAGTGCGAGAATCGGTGTAAAAGAGGACGGCTTTAACAGCTTCACGAACATATTGTCGCTGTTAATCCCCGCAAGGCTTAATACCCAAGCTGTAACGGTAGTGCCGATATTAGCTCCCATTATTACGTTTATAGACTGCTTAAGACTCATAAGCCCTGAGTTGACAAAGCCCACAACCATAACGGTTGTTGCCGATGAGCTTTGAATTATTGCCGTCACTCCGAGACCTGTCAGAAGTCCGGCGGTTTTGCTCCCTGTCAGCCGACCGAGCACAGCTTTCAAGCCGTTACCGGCTCTGCGCTCAAGAGCCTGTCCCATTATATTCATGCCGAACAGAAAGAGACAAAGTCCGCCTATCAGAGACAGAAAATTGAAAATATCCATCTGCTATAGCTCACTCCTTTTTGTTTCGAAACCCGGATAAAGTCGGGATTATTCTGATATTTTAAAAAATAATTGTCCTGCAAAACCTTTGCTAAACAGCAGAAATATTCTTATTTGTAAAACTCAACATTTTTTATCACAGGGCAGTCACGGCTCTGCAAGAATACTATGCTTATAGTATCCGTCCTGACATTTTTAAGACGGATAATTCTTTTGCTGCCTATGACGGTGCCTGAAAAAATTTTGCGGCGATCTGTGCCATGACCTGAGTAAACTTCAAAAAGCTCAACCCTCTGACTTTTTGAGAGATCTTCGCTTATGACAATAGTCTTGACAGGTTCTGCTTTGTCAAATTTAAATCTTAGCTCATTTTCATCATCGGTGAGAGAAAAACTGCCCCGTTCAAGACAAAAATCAATCTTTTCGTTGAACCATTCATCAACGAGCTTTTTGAATTTTTTCAGTGTTTTTACATCTTTGTTTTCAATTATTCCCTTTCGTGAGGGCGGAACATTCATAAGAAGAGAAGCGTTTGCACCGACAGTGTTGAAATATATTTCAGCCAAAGCTTTTGCTCTTTTGCGTTTGGGAAATTTTGAATAGAACCAGCCTCTGTGAATTGAAACATCCGCTTCTGCGGGGTACCACATAAGCTCGTCAAAGCCCTCAAGAGCTTTTCTCGAACCGATATCCTTATCCATCTGAGAAACCTCACGGGGTATTTTCGACTGCTTGTCCTCATGCTGTGACTTCTGCTGAATGGTTGCGACGCTGAACATTGCTTTCGGCACGACATTCCATTCACTTTCACGGCATTTGCCGGCTTCGTTGCCTATCCACCTGACATCGGGGCCGCAGTTTGATATCAGCGCCTCGGGCTGAAGCGAACGGATAACCTTATAGTATCTTTCAAAGTCATAATCAAAATCGGGGGCGTCTTTTCCCTTTGCGCCGTCGAACCAGAAGCACGAAATCTTACCGTAGTTTGTGCAAAGCTCGGTGAGCTGATTGACAAAATAGTCGTTATAGGCGTCAGTGCCGTAGCGCTCGTCGTGCCTGTCCCAGGGCGAAAGATAAATGCCGAGACCTACGCCGTATTTTTCACAGGATTTTGCCATTTGCCGCACGATATCGCCCTTACCGCCCTGATAGGGGCTGTTTTTAATTGAGTGGTCAGTGTATTCTGTCTGAAAAAGGCAGAAGCCGTCATGGTGCTTTGCGGTGAAAATAATCATTTTACTGCCGCTGTCTTTCAGAACCCGCACCCACTGATCGGTGTCAACCTTTTCGGGGCAGAACATCGAGGGCGTTTCCTTGCCCGTGCCCCACTCACGCCTTGTAAACGTGTTCATTCCGAAGTGAATGAAAGAGTAATAGCCCATCTCGTGAAATTTAAGCTGAAGCTGAGAGGGGACTACTGAAACGAGTCTTTCGACCTCCTCTGAGTGCTTGTCGAAACCGTTATTAAAAGGTATGCTCTGTGACATATTTTCTCCTCCGCAGATTTAATTGAGAATATTCTAACATATGAGAGACTGTCTTTCAAGAGTATTATTATAAACCTTTGACTTGCTCAAAAATAATAAATAAATACGGTGTTTATTTTTTCACCGATATATGATATAATCAGCTTACAAGGAGTTGATATGATGAACATTATACCTAAGCCTTTGAAATTTGAGGAAAAAGGCGGCTTCAAAACCATTGATAAAAACAGCGTTATTTATTTTGAAAGTAACCTGAGAGAAATAAAAGATATTCTCTGTGATACTTTCCCTGTTTTAGGGGTATGCGCAGTGACGGAAGACAAAGAAAAAGCCGATATTTTGTTTTTGCTCAGCGAGAAGCTCGGTGAAGAAGCATATATAATAAACACGGATAAGAGCAAAGCGGTCATTGAAGCCTCAGCTTATGCAGGTGCGCTTTACGCCGTTAAGACGCTTGAACAGCTCTGCTTCTTTGAAAAAGAAAAGGATAAAATAAATTTCCCGTGCGTATATATCGAAGACGAGCCGAGATATAAGCACAGAGGTCTCATGCTTGACGAGGCGCGCCATTTCTTCGGTAAAGATGAGGTTAAACGCATACTCAGTCTTATGGCGTTCTATAAGCTCAACACCTTTCACTGGCACCTGACAGACGATCAGGGCTGGCGTATAGAAATAAAAAAATATCCGCTTCTGACCGAAATCGGCTCAAAGAGAAAGGATTCTCAGCTCGGCGGCTGGCACTCGGGCAGACTTGAGGGAAAGCCTCACAGCGGTTTCTACACTCAGGAGGAGATAAGGGAAATAGTCGGATTCGCAAAAAGGCTTAATATCACGGTGATACCGGAAATTGATATGCCCGCTCATTTTGCGGCGGCGATTGCGGCTTATAACTATCTTGCCTGCCGTGAGATAAAAAGCGAGGTTCACTGGTTCTTCGGCGGACATATTCCGACAACTAAGGGGTGGTTTGACTATAACAGACCGAGCTGTGCGGGAAAAGAAAGCACATATGAATTTATTTTTGATGTGCTTGACGAAATAACCGAGCTTTTCCCTTCGCCGTTCTTCCATATCGGCGGCGATGAAGCGCCGAAAAACGAATGGAATAAATGCAGCGAATGTCAGAAGCGTATGAAAGAAAACGGTCTTAAAGACGCCGAAGAGCTTCAGGGCTATTTCAATAACCGAATTTCGGATTATCTCAGAAAAAAGGGAAAGCGCCTTATTGTGTGGAACGAAGCGCTGAAAGCTGAAAACCTCGACAGAACCGTTGTCGGTCAATACTGGACGGCTAAAAAAGACCCGAATGTTTTAAAGCATATTAAAAACGGCGGCGAAGTGGTTATCTGTAAGCATGAAGCGTTCTATTTCGATATGTGCTACAGTCAGTACCCCCTCGGCAACACCTTTAATTTTGAAGCGACAGATAAAATGATACCGAAAGAATACGAAAACAGAGTTTTGGGTCTTGAGGGCGAGCTGTGGACGGAATGGGTGGCAGATCGTGAAAAAATCGACGTTCAGCTTTTCCCGAGAGTGCTCGCTCTTTCCGAATGTTGCTGGGTCAAGGATAAGAAAAAGAACTTCCCCGAATTTTTACAGAGAAAGAACGCTCATGAAAAAATCCTCGACAGTATGGGCGTCAGCTATGCCGCCGACGAAATCTCAATGCCGAAGAGCTTTATTAAGAGACTATGGGAAAAACATCTTTGGTATAAGAAAGACACCGACAGAGATGTAATAAGAAACAGGGAATTTAAAAAACAGAAAAACGGAGGGAAAAACAATGCTTAAAGGAATACCGAAAATTTTATCGCCCGAGCTTTTAAAGGTGCTCTGTGAAATGGGTCACAGTGACACTATAGTTATAGCCGACGGCAACTTTCCGTCTGAAAGCGTAGGGAAAAACGCAAAGGTTATCCGCTGTGACGGTCACGGTATTCCCGAGCTTCTTGACGCTATACTTACACTCTTCCCGCTTGACAGCTATGTCGAAAAGCCCATGAACCTTATGGAGGTCATGGCGGGCGACGATGTTGAGACGCCGATATGGGACGAATACGCAAAAATAACCGAAAAGCACGGCTATGACGCAAAGGCTGTCACGGGCACTATAGAACGCTTCAAATTCTATGACGAGGCGAGAAAGGCGTATGCCGTGATTGCAACAGGCGAAAGCGCCCTTTATGCAAACATTCTTTTGCAGAAAGGCGTAGTTAAGGATTAGTGCGGCAGTCCCGTTTTCCTAAAGCAAACTCTAAAAAATGACGGCAGGGTCGCATATGCCGAGTACTGATAAGGCGGTATTTCTTTAAAATATGAACTTTCGGTGCAATAATGCGTTAAATCCCCACGATATGCGTCAGCATTGTCGTGGGGATTTGTCTTTTCTTGCATCCAAAATTTATATTTTAAAGTGCTTCGCAGTTTCGTAGGTGCA
>JBJEOI010000042.1:0-43718 GCA_051880635.1 Acutalibacteraceae bacterium
TTATCTTCCCCCAGTTCAACTGGGGGTTTATTTCCACGCTTAAAAGCACCAATTACTAAAACCGTGCTTTGTTTGACGCAAGGCACGGTTTTTACAATTTATATACAGATAAACATTATTTATCCGGTAACGGAAAATCATTATCGGTCAGTCCTATTATAAAATCAGCAGATACATTCAGATATTCACATATTGGCTTCAAATATGTTATCGGCATAATATTAACACCTTTTTCATATCTTGCATATTGCTGTTGTTTAATGCCTAAATATTCTGCTATTTCCTTTTGCGTGATATTCTTACAGTCTCTCACCCACTGAATTCTTTCATTGTAATACATTTTCATCACCGTATAAAAATTTATCATTTCTTACAACAAAAGTGTTGACATCTGAACTAATGTGTTGTATATTTGTTTACAACAAATATGTTGTAAAATTTTTATTTGGAGGTAGAAAATACATGAAAAAACCAAACATTTTTAAAAGGCTAACGGCGATAATAATGGTTGTTGTTATGAGCGTTACTTTTATACCGTTTGCCTCAATTGCAGGTATTGATCTTGGTTTTATAGCCAATGCAAATGGGGCAGAAGAGGTAAAAAATATCATCGATAGCGGCTATTGCGGCGCTCAGGGCGACAACGTAACCTACACACTTTATGACAACGGTTTACTCGTTATCAGCGGTCAGGGGGAAATGAAAAGTAGTACATTCTCCGAGCGAACCGATATAACAAGCGTTGTTATATCAGAGGGTGTAAAAAGCATAGAAGATGAGGCATTTTCTGGTTGCACTGGGCTGACAAGCGTAACGATCCCGTACAGTGTAACAAGCATAGAGCATTGGGCGTTTTTAGGTTGCACCAGTTTAACGAGCATAACAATTCCGGACAGTGTGACAAGAATAGGCTATGAGGCGTTTTTAGGTTGCACCAGTTTAACGAGCATAACAATTCCGGACAGTGTGACAAGAATAGGCCATGAGGCGTTCTATAACACGGAATATTATGATGATTCTTCTAATTGGAACGACAATGTTTTATATATCGGAGATTACTTAATTGAGGCAAAGAACGATATTTCAGGCAAATATGATATTTTATCAGGAGCAAAGCTTATTGCTGATGAAGCCTTCGCAAACTGCTCAGCTTTAACGAGCATAACGATTCCAGACAGCGTCATAAGCATAGGCGATTGGGCGTTTGAAGGTTGCACTGGTTTAACGAGCATAACAATTCCGGACAGTGTCATAAGCATAGGCGGTTCGGCGTTTAAATATTGTTCCTGCTTAACAAGCATGACAATTCCGGACAGTGTCACAAGCATAGGCTATTATACATTTGCATATTGCACAAGTTTGACAAGCATAACAATCCCGTACAGTGTCATAAGCATAGGCGATTGGGCGTTTGAAGGTTGCACCGGTTTAACGAGCATTACAGTCGATGAAAAAAATCAAAATTATTCAAGTGTTGACGGAGTTTTATTTAACAAAGAAAAAACAGAGTTTATTCAATACCCTGCCGTCAAAGAGGGTGCTTCTTATACTGTCCCTAGCAGTGTCACAAGCATAGGCCATTCTGCGTTTAGAAGTTGTACCGGCTTAACAAGCGTAATAATTCCAGACAGCGTCAAGAGCATTGGCTGTTATGCATTTTACGATTGCACTGGCTTAACAAGCATAACAATCTCCGACAGCGTTGTGAGCATAGGCGATTACGCGTTTGAAGGTTGCACCGGCTTAGCAAGCGTAACAATCTCCGACAGCGTCAAAAGCATAGGTAAGTCAGCTTTTGCAAACTGCACAGGCTTGACAAATATAGTAATACCTGACAGCGTAACTAATATAGATGATTATGCGTTTATGGAATGTTACAGCTTAACAAAAGTTTCAATTCCAAGCAGCGTAATAAGAATAGGCGAGTATACATTTTACGATTGCTTTGGTTTAACAAGCATTACAATCCCCAAAAATGTAATAATCATAGAAGATGATGCGTTTGGTGGTTGTAGTGGCTTAACAAATATAATAATTCCTGATAGCGTAACAAACATAGGAAGTTTTGCTTTTGATGAATGTTGGAACTTAAAAGATGTATATTTCACCGGTTCAGAAGAGCAGTGGAACAGAATTTCAATAGGCATAGAAAATGATTACTTGACTAACGCAACTATTCACTATAACTATAAGCCTGTTCATACTCACTCTTACATTTCCAATATAACAACTCAAGCTACTTGTACTCAAGAGGGGATTATAACTTACACTTGCTCATGCGGTGACAGTTACACTGTTTCAATCCCAATGCTTGACCACGTCTTTAAAGACACCGTGTTAATTGCTCCTACTGTTTTTGCTGAGGGAAAAGCAATAAGGACTTGCGATAATTGCGATTACAGTGAAGAAATTATATTAGACAAGCTTGAAAGTAATACTATAACCGATAACAATACCGGCGTTTCTATTATTTTCGAAAGTAAAGCCTATAATACAGATGTTGAATTAAAGGTTACTCTTAATTCAAACACAGATTTATTCGAAATTGAAGACACAATTTTCAATAGGTTTGCTTCATATGACATTGTCACTATTCATAACGGCGAAAAAGTTCAGCCATCGCAAAGTGTTTGGATTTGCGTTCCCTTACCCGAAGGCTTTGATGAAAACAACACTGTCGTTTATTATGTATCTCCTGAGAACACAAAAGAAAAAATCAATAGTTTTTGTGAAGACGGAAAAGTGTATTTCAATGCAGAACACTTCAGTGAATATGTAATCGTAGATGAATCTTCCGTTATAGAGCCGAATAATAATTGTTCTTGCATTTGTCACAAAACAGGTTTTGCAGGCTTCATATACAAAATAGTCAGATTGTTCTGGCGTTTGTTTAAAATCAAACCTGTTTGTCAATGCGGAGTCAATCATTATTAATTATTGAAATATCAATCATGTTTTTTCACAAAAGCCGTGCGTAGCATTTCGCCAAACACGGCTTTTGTATTTTAGTTTAAAAAACCAGGGGTATAACAAAAATTTGACGATATAAAAGGAAAGTGTGCATTATAGCAAGGTGCACAAAAATTGAACGCCAACTACACAAAAGAAATATTTTATATAGTTTAGGGATGACAAAAGCAAAATTATGGTATATAATACTATAAAATGCAACTTATATCTTTTTGTCCGGCGGATACGCCGATGCTTAACGCTGCTGATTGATAACACACAAGCTGATTCTTTTCTATTTAAGCTATACAGTTTTAAATTATATACAATACATTAGTTAATTTCGGTTTTGATTATGTCAATAAAATTATTATCAGATATGCTCTATAAGTTTGTTTAAGCATAAACTAAAATTCTCGTTTAGAGCCGATAGATTTTTTATATTCAATGAAATGCTCATTAAAAAAATCTGAGACGGTCATTTTTATAAAAATGTGTTATAATAGATTACAGCAAATCAGAATTACATCTAATTAGTCCAATATGTTGCATTTAAAATCTTCGTTCAGTATGCGTTTATTCACTACTGTCTTCAATTATGCTTACTTTTCAAAACAAGCGTAAGTGTTATTTATATTTGACTTTCTGTTCATATAGAGCCGAATAAATTATCTTTCAATTTGCTACAATTTTTTTGCTATCGCCGTGAAACTGTTTCACACTTAAGGGAGGGGAATATACTTGGTTATTGAAAATTTTGATTTGTTACCTGAAACCGTTCAGGAATACCTCAGAATATATCTTGACGTTACAAAGGGAAAATCTCAGCTGACTATATTGGAGTATGCTTCTGATTTAAGAACTTTTTTCCGCTTTATAGTGGCTAAAAGAGCCGGTATCTCCCCTGCTCAGCTCGATAATGATTATGATTTATCCGATATAGATATTTCTTTCATTGAAACTATAACGACAACCGATATATTCAAATTTCTTGATTATTGCGCTAAGGAACTTGATAATTCAACAACAACAAGATCTCGTAAAATCTCTTCGTTAAAAGGCTTTTTCGGATATATCTGTACTAAAATGAAATATATCGAAGTCAATCCTATGGATCCCGTTGAGGCGCCGAAAAAGAAAAAAACCTTGCCCAAGTATCTGACTCTTGAGCAAAGTATAGCGCTTCTTAACAGTGTTGAGGGCGAAGATAAGGAACGGGATTATTGTATATTAACAATATTTCTGAACTGCGGTCTGCGTGTAGCCGAGCTGTGCGCACTTGATATCGGTGACATAAATTTTGACGAAGAAACCATGATTGTCACCGGTAAAGGTGATAAAGAAAGAAAGATTTATCTTAACAAGTCATGCATTGAAGCGATAAAAGCATATCTTAAAGTCAGACCGAGGGACGGCGTAATTGACCGAAGCGCACTGTTTTTGAGCAGGCTGAAAAAGCGTATGGGGCGTCAGGCTGTTCAGAATATGGTTTATAAGTATCTTGCAAAAATCGGTCTTGACGGAGCGGGATATTCGGTTCATAAGCTTCGCCACACAGCCGCAACTTTAATGTATCAGCACGGAAATGTTGATGTGCTCGTGCTTAAAGAGATGCTTGGGCATGAAAATCTTGCAACAACTGAGATTTATACGCATCTGCTCGATAAGCAGCTAAGAGACGCGGCTAAAAGCAATCCTCTCAGCGGTGAAAGCGACAGCAAAAAGTCTTAATTTATCACATTCACGAAAACCTTGCACATTACCGCATACATCACGCATGAAATGAGCATCACGGCAAAAAACACACAATATCTGAGAATATAGAAGCTTGTATCGGCTTCTGTGTTCTCAGATTCTTTTTTCTCCAGAACATGAAGAATATCCTTTGACATCTGACAGCTTTCACTGCATGCCATAATAAGAGCTATCATCTGAATAATTGCGGCGGGAAAAACAAGCATAGCGCAGTAGCAGACGCCCCTTATCGCATACGCGGAATAAATATAGCTGCAAACACAGCCTATGCCGAGACCTTTTGCAAACGGAACGAAACAGATGAAAATATAGCCGACAGCGCAAAGCCCGAGAAGCATTGATATAACGAAGAAAACGCTGTTGTATGCGGCGCAGTTAAGAAAAATGCCGAAAAATGAAAAGCCGCTTACCTCGTTAAGATAATCGACAAAATTAACACTGATTGCCGTATAAACGTCATAACTTAATGTTTCACAGGCCACACCTATGCATATTCCGACGACACAGCAAGCCGCAAAAATGATAGGATTTTTGTTCTTTTCGCCGTCAAAAATGCTTTTATTCCGAATGGTATTGAAAAGACCCGATGTTTTGATTTTCATAATTTTATCTCCCGATATTTACTCCCAAAGTCCCTGAAACAGCGCCGCTGATTATAGCCGAGCACATTGTCACAGGCAATAAAACAGACACATTCCCCTTTGTCGCTATTAATGAAAAAATCAGTATCATAACCGCAATCGGCACAGCGGAAATAATTCCGCTGAGTATGCCGTTCTTTTTCATTTTCCGGCTGTAGCTAAGGCCTGAAATAAAAGCCGATACCACCGCAGAAGCGAGCAGGAACAAATAATATTTATCATAGTTTATATCCGTTAAATAGCATAGCATTGCCGACAATAATAAAACTATCGAAAAAATCAAAAGGCTTTTAAAAATCATCGGCAGAATATTTGTTATAATATTGTTTTTAGAACTTTTTTTACCGGTTTTTCTTTTATTTTTCATAAAAATATCCCCCTTCATTCAAACTTATGAAGGAGGAGAAATATATATGATTTAATTTTAAAGTTTTTCCGCTCTCGAAAGCATTTCTTCAGCGCTTGAAAGCGTAGATTTTGAGATAAGCGAGCCGCCGATAATACGGGCAAGCTCATGCTTTCTGTCGTCAAAATCGAGTTTTCTGACCTTAGTCAGAGTTTTGCCGCTGTCAGACACCTTTTCAATAAATAAATGATTATGAGCAAATGAAGCAATTTGTGCAAGGTGTGTGACGCATATTACCTGTGAATATTTGGCGACTTCCTTGAGCTTAATCCCGATTTTTTCAGCCGCTCTTCCGCTGACGCCTGAATCAATCTCATCAAAAATAAGTGTTTTTGAGTCCTCGTTTTCAGCAAGAACACATTTTATCGCAAGCATTATTCTTGAAAGCTCACCGCCCGAAGCTATTTTTGAAAGCGGTTTTTCAGGCTGACCCGAATTTGTTGAAATAACAAATTCGACATTGTCAAGACCTCTTGAAGTGGCTGCGCCCTGAGTTATCGAAACCGAAAATTCAGCTTCACTCATGTCAAGAAATTCAAGCTCACGGGTTATTTTTCTTGAAAACTCCTCCCCTGCTGTTTTTCTTGAACTTGTAAGCCTCCTGCCTATCGAAATAAGCTCTTCGAGTTTTTCGTTATACTCCGAAGTCAGAGCGGCGGTCTTTTCTTCATTCATTGATAAATCTTCATATTCCCTTTTTGCTTTATCAAGGAACATAAGGATTTCTTCTTCATCCTGACCGTATTTTTTAGAAAGCCTGTAGATAAGATCGAGTCTTTCTTCAACACGGTTTATATCGGGCTTATCGCCGTCAAAAGTTGAAAGCTCCCCTGACACAAAATCAAGAGTATCGCCGAAAGCAGAAATAGAGTCATTAATTTTTTCTAAAAGCGTTTCGACTTCTTCATAACATTCGTTTAACGGGCTCAGAAAAGCAAGAACATCATAAGCGGCTGAAATTATACCTTTATTATCATCTTCGCCGTTAAGAAGCATTTTCGAAGCGTTCAGAGCGTTATAAACTTTTTCAAAGTTAATTATCCGTTTTTTCTGAGCAACGAGCTCATCCTTTTCACCAATTTTTAAATCGGCGTTTTCAATCTCTTCTATCTGATATTTTAAAGTCTCAATCCGTCTTTCTTTTTCACTTTCGTCAATCATCAGCTTTTTCAGGCGTTTATTGATATCCTTTAATTCAGCGTAGCATTTGTCATATTCAGCTCTGATATCTGAGTTTTTTGCAAGCAGGTCAATATAGAAAAGATGGTTTTTAGCGTCAAGAAGCGCCTGATTGTCATTCTGACCGTGAATATCAATAAGCGTCTTGCCTATTTCACGAAGCGCTGTGACATTAACTAATTCGCCGTTTATTCGGCAAATGCTTCTGCCGTCTTTAATAATTCGCTGAATCATAACGGAATCGTCGTCACAGTCTATACCGTAATTTGTGAGAGCTTCTTTTGTCGAAGAGCCGACACAGTCAAACACGGCGGAAACTTTTCCCTCCTGCGCACCGTCTCTTATAAGGTCGCGAGAAGTGCGTGCGCCGATAACAGCCCCGAGTGAGTCAATGATAATTGATTTGCCCGAGCCTGTTTCTCCTGTCATAACATTAAAACCTTTATCAAATTGTATTTTTGCTTCTTCAATAATAGCAATATCATTGATTTTAAGGCTTGAAAGCATTTTTTATATCTCCTGAAAATTTATCTCTTAATTGACTTTTTTATCGTTTGAGCAAGCTCCTCGGCGGCTTCGGAGGTTTTATTCAGAATAAAAATCGTGTCGTCGCCCGCAATACTGCCTATGCTCTTTTCAAAATGAAGAGCGTCAATTGAAGCACAGGCGGCGTTCGCCATACCGGGGTAGCATTTTACCACGGTGATATTACCGGCAAAATCAATACTTATGACTGAATGTGACAGTATTGCGTCATATTTTTCTGCCGAATCACCGTCTTTTTTTACGCTTGAATACTTATATCTTCCCGTACTGTCCTGAATTTTAATGAGGTTTAATGCCTTTATGTCTCTTGAAACAGTAGCCTGTGTGACATTGAAGCCGCTCTCGTTGAGCTTATCAAGCAGTTCTTCCTGAGTGCCGATATCAAACTCTTCAATGATTGAAAGTATCTTTTCCTGTCTGTAATTTTTCTTCATGCTTTTAATCTCCGTTCATGCTCTTCTCTGAGCAAGTTTTTGCGACAGAACATCAATAAATGAATCCGTCTTTATTCTTATAAATTTTGCGGCAAATTCCGCTTTTTTTATTACAACCTTATTGTTTTCACTAAGATTTTTAGCCTCTGAGCCGTCGCAGGAAAGCATAGGCTCGCCTGTCTGAGGATTTTTCACGCTTATCTCAATAACTGAATCAGGCTTGAATATCATAGAGCGTGAAAAGAGTGAATGGGTGCATATAGGCGTTACGGATATACTTTCTATTGTCGGGTCAATAACCGGTCCGCCTGCCGAAAGCGCATACGCAGTAGAGCCGGTCGGCGTTGAAACGATTATTCCGTCGGCGTAATAGTCGTTGACCTTTCTGCCGTCGCACGAAACCGACATATCACACATTTTAAACGCCGTGCCTCTTGCAATTACAACGTCGTTTATACAATAAGTCGTGTCAATCAAAGCGCCGTCACTGTAAAGATCGGCTCTGAGCATCATTCGTGTGTCAACCTCATAATCGCCGTCAATCAGCTTTTTCAGAAGATGAAGCTCGTGCTCCTCAAGACCTGCCATAAAGGCAAGACGACCCGCATTTATACCTAATATAAGTTTGCCTCTTTTGGCACAGCTATACGCCGAATGTATAATCGTGCCGTCGCCGCCGATTGCTATCATGACGTCGCATTTGTCATAAATCTCACTGTCGGAAAGAAAATTTACGTCAAGCGACATAAGGCTGTCCTTAAACTCATCGCATACATATATTTCAGCGCCGAGTTTTTTAAGCTCGTTAATAACATTCACCGTCACAGGGTAAGCGTTCTCTCTTGTAAGATTGGGCTTAACCGCAATAATCATATAATCACCCCTCAGTCAAGAACATTGTGAGAAGAAGTAACAATATCTTTGGGTTCTTTAGTCAAAAAGCTCCTTGACATTTCGCTTTTTCTCAGATGAATGAGATATTCTATATTGCCTTCAGGACCTTTCACGGGTGAAAAATCGAGAGCGAGAATGTCAAAGCCGTTTTCAAGAACAAAACTGCATATTCCTTCAACAACCTCAACATGAACGGCGGTGTCTCTGACTACGCCCTTTTTGCCGACTTTTTCTCTGCCGGCTTCAAACTGAGGCTTTATAAGACAGACCGCTTCGCCGTTTTCTTTAAGAAGCTCACGCATAACAGGCAGTATCAGTTTTAGCGATATGAAAGAAACGTCAACGCTTGCAAAATCAATCTCGTCTTTTATCACTTCTTTTGTAACATATCTGAAATTTGTGCGTTCAAGGTTTATAACTCTTTCGTCATTTCTCAGCTTCCACGCAAGCTGACCGTAGCCGACATCTATAGCATAGACCTTTTTTGCGCCGTGCTGAAGCATACAGTCGGTGAAACCGCCGGTAGATGCGCCGATATCCATGCAAACGGTGTTTTCGAGCTTAACGCCGAAAACGTCAACGGCTTTCTGAAGCTTCAGACCGCCTCGGCTGACAAACGGCATTTTATTGCCTCTGACCTCTATTTCATCGTCTTCTTTAAGAACGGAGCCGCCCTTTATGACCTTCTGACCGTTGACATAAACCTGACCCGCCATAATAAGCGCCTTAGCTTTTTCACGGCTCTCGCAGAAGCCTTTTTCAAATAACGCAACATCAAGTCTTAGTTTTTCTGCCACTTTATTTTCCCTCACTGATGACTTTTAACATTGAATTTTTATCAAGACCGTATGCTTTTGTCTGGTCGTTCACGCTCCCCTGTCTGACATATTCGTCATTAACGGCAGTGAGCTTATATTTACCTTTAAATCCGTTTTCAAGCAGTAAAAGTGCAAATTCTTCACCTATTCCGCCGTTTCTCAAGCCTTCTTCAAAGAAATATACCTCTTCAAAGGAGAGAGCAAATTCAACCGCTTTTGGTGAAACGGGCTTAATAATATTGAGCTTCAAAACAGAAGTTTCTCCGTCTTCCTTAGCCGCCCGGTATGCGTTTTCGGTAATCCGACCGTATGTGACAATGAGCTTTTTTCGGTTATTTTCAGCTCCGTAGAGACTGTAATAATCGGTTATTTTGTCGGATCTGACTTCATCGGGGAGCTCGCCGCCTCTCGGGTAACGTATAGCTACCGCTCCGCTGTCTTCGAAAACGGCAGAGTTAAGATTTTTTCTCAGCTCGTCAAAATCAGCCGGCGCATAGACTTTTATATTAGGAATGGTATTTAGAAAAGCAACGTCAAAGATACCCTGATGCGTCTCACCGTCTTCACCGACAAAGCCTGCTCTGTCAACAGCAAAAATAACCTTTAGCTTCTGAAGAGAAACATCGTGAATAAGCTGGTCATAGCCACGCTGAAGAAAGGTGGAATAAACCGCAAATACAGGGATTTTACCGTTTTTGGCAAGTCCCGACGCAAATGTAACAGCGTGCTGTTCGGCGATACCCACATCAAAAAATCGGTCGGGAAATCTCTTTGAAAACTCTTCAAGACCTGTTCCGAGCGACATTGCCGCTGTTACGGCGCAGATTCTGCTGTCATTTTCGGCGATACTGCAAAGCTCTCTGCCGAAAACAGAAGAGAAGCTGTCGCCTTTATTGATAGGCTCGCCTGTGTTTATATCAAACTGTGATATTCCGTGAAATTCACTCGGCATTTTTTCGGCGAAATTGTAGCCCTTGCCTTTGACGGTTGAAACATGAAGAAGAACAGGTCCTTTAACCATTTTAGCTCCCTCGAGAGCCCCCGTGAGCTGTTTTATGTTGTGACCGTCAATGGGTCCCATATATCTAAATCCGATATCTTCAAAGAAAGTGCTTCTGTTGTATATTTTATTCTTAAGGTCGGTTTTCAGGTCATATATACCCGAAGAAATCATCGGGCCGACAAGAGGAATACGGTTCAGTGCTTTCTCGGTTCTGGCTTTAAGACGGAAATATCTCGGGTCGGAGCGGATAACGGCAAGATAGCTTGCGAAAGCGCCGACATTTTTTGAGATAGACATTTCATTATCGTTGAGAATAACTATGAGCTTATTCTTCGTTTTTCCCGCATTGTTAAGAGCTTCATAAGCCATACCGCCTGTGAAAGAGCCGTCGCCGATAACGGCGACAACGTATCCGTCGTCTTTATTCAAAAGCTTCGCCTGAGCAAGACCCAAAGAAGCTGAAATTGAAACCGAGCTGTGACCGCTGACAAAAATGTCATGCTCGCTTTCCTCAGGTCTTGTGAAGCCGGATATACCGTCTTTTTGTCTGAGGGTCGAAAATTTTTCATATCTGCCCGTGAGAAGTTTATGTGTATAAGCCTGATGACCGACGTCAAACACAAACTGATCCTTCGGAGAAGAAAAAGCTCTGTGCATAGCTATAGTCACTTCAACCATGCCGAGATTTGAAGCTAAATGCCCGCCGTTTAAAGAAACGGTTTCAATAAGAACATTTCTGATTTCTTCAGCTAAAATAATAAGTTCATCTTCACTGAGCTTCTTTAAATCGGACGGCGACTTTATTTTATCAAGATACTTTATATTCATAATAACCAATCATTTTTTTCTGCTTGACAGATTTTTAGCAAGCGTCAAAAGAAAATCATTATCGTTTATATTCTTTATACATTCAAGCGCTGTCTCGGTCACTTCACGAGCCATTTTCTGCGCTTTATCAAGACCGAAAAGAGTGACATATGTCGTTTTGCCACACTCTGCGTCACTGCCTATAGGCTTTCCGAGCTCCTCCTCAGAGCCGATAACATCAAGAATATCGTCAACAATCTGAAAGGCAAGTCCGAGATTATCGGCGTAGCTTATAAGAGCCTTTGTTTCTTCTTCCCCTGCGCCCGAAGCTATACAGCCGAGCTTTGCGGCGCATCTGATAAGACAGCCTGTTTTAAGCGAATGCATTGTTTTAAGCCGTTCATATGTGATTTTTGTCCCCTCGCTTCTGATGTCAACCACCTGACCGCCTATCATTCCGTTAAAGCCTGCGTTATTTGCAAGACAAAGAACCGCTTCGGCTTTCTTTTCGGCGTCAAGAGAAGAAGAAGCAATAACTTCAAAAGCATAGGTCAAAAGACCGTCGCCGGCAAGAAGAGCATATTCCTCACCGAATTTTTTGTGACAGGAGGGCTTGCCCCGTCTCATATCATCATCATCCATACACGGAAGATCGTCATGAATAAGCGAATATGTGTGAACAAATTCAAGCGCACAGGCAAAATCAAGCGCTTTTTCGATATCTCCGCCTGTGAGTCGGCAGCACTCGAGCACTAAAACGGGTCTTATTCTCTTTCCGCCGTTTTCAACGCTGTAGCGCATTGCGTCGCAAACTATATCGTCATCATAGCCTGACCCCACAAGAAGCTCGTCAAGCCTTTTATTTATCTTATCAAGATAAAAATCATATCTTTCTTTAAAATCAGTCATCATTACCCTCACTTGTTTTCCCGGAAAGCTCCGTAATCTTAAGCGACGCTTTATCAAGTTTTTCCTTGCAAAGTGAAACAAGCTGCGTCCCATCTTCAAAAAGTTTAATGGCTTTGTCAACGGGAATGTCTTCACTCTGCATTTTTTCGGTTATTTCTTCAAGTTTTTTTAATGCTTCTTCAAGCGACATTTCCTTTTTCATTTTTCTACCTCGCTGACAGCGCACATCAAAGCGCCGTCTTTCATTTTTATTTTTAGTGTATCCCCGATATTAACTTTTTCGGCTGATGCAATATGACCCTTTTCTTTATCAAAAACAAGCGCATATCCTCTTGAAAGAGTTTTAAGCGGGCTCAAAGCGTCAAGTGACATCAGAAGATAAGAAAACCGTGTTTTTTTACTTTCAAGGTTTGAGCTGAGAGCCGAAAGCATGTTTTTTTCACACTCTTCAATAATCTTCTGCTTTTCCTTAATCTTTGCTTCGGGAGAAGTCATATCGAGCATCTGGCTGAGCTCCTCAAGTCTGAGTTCATAGGAAATTATTCTCTCCTGTGAGATGTTTTTCATAAGAGAGGCGTAATAATTTATCTGCGCCTCTATATTTCTTATATCGGGAGTGGCAATTTCAGCCGCCGCCGAGGGAGTCGGAGCACGCCTGTCACAGACAAAATCAGAAATTGTATAGTCCGTCTCGTGACCGACGCCCGAGATAACGGGAATTTCACTTCTGAATATTGCTCTTGCAACTTTTTCTTCATTAAAAGACCAGAGGTCTTCTATCGAGCCGCCGCCGCGCGCAAGAATAATAACATCGGCGCAGGCTTTCAGATTGACAAGCTCAAGCGCACGCACAATCTGCTCTGCGCTTGAAGCACCCTGAACCTGAACGGGAACGACAATCAGCTCACAGCAGGGATACCGTCTTGAAATAACATTTTTTATATCCTGAAGAGCCGCACCTGTCGGTGATGTAATCACCGCAATTTTTGACGGCATAACCGGGATAGGCTTTTTATACTCCTGAGAAAAAAGTCCCTCCTGAGAGAGCTTTTCTTTAAGCTGTTCAAACGCAAGGTTAAGCTCGCCTAAGCCGTCGGGCTGCATATCGGTAACATAAAGCTGATAAAGTCCGTCTCTTTCAAAAACCGAGACTTTTGCTCTTATAAGCACCTTCAGACCGTTATACGGCTCAAAACGAAGCGACTGAGCGTATTGTCTGAACATTACGGCTTTGAGCGATGATTTATCGTCCTTGAGCGTGAAATAAAAATGCCCTGTTCGATAGTGATTGGTAAAATTCGAAATCTCACCGCACACGTATATGTTATTCAGATTTTCGTCATAGTCGATTATTGACTTGATATAAGCGTTAATCTGTGAAACGGTGAGAATAGTGTTCACTGTGATTTCTCCTTTAGGTATGCAAGAAGCGCAATTCCTGCGGCGTTATCCGAAGAAAACCGGCTTTCGGCAAAATATGCGCCGTATTTTCCGCTGAGCTGACTGTTTATATAGGTGTTTGACATTACGCCGCCCGAAAAAACAAGCGGTAATTTGCCGTATTTACCGAGTAGGTATTCCGTCATTTTATCAAGCGACGAGCATATATACTGAACACAGAATTTTGCTGTATCCTCAGGTTTTTCGCCGTCAAGCAGCATTTTTCTGCACTTATTTTCAACACCCGAAAGGCTACAGTTACCGTCAGAAAGAGACGGCTTTATTTTATAGGATTTAAGGCTTTTTTGTGATAGCTCGTCTAATTTCATTCCGCAGGGAAAGTCAAGACCGAGCATTAAACCGACTCTATCAACTGCCTGTCCCGCTTTTAAATCGCTTGAAGAAGCAATAATTTCGCAGTTTATTATATTATTCTCGTCAGGCGTCACCAAAAGAGCCTCTGTTGTTCCGCCGGAAACATGAAAGGCAATAAATTTTTCACCTATCAAATCAAGTCTTTTCGCTGAATACAGTGCAGAAATAATATGACCCTGCTGATGAGAAAACTTATGAACGGGAATATTCATAACCGAGCCTATGCTTTCGGCGTTACAAAGCCCGACTGTGAAGCAAGGCATATATGAACTTTCAATATTTCTCGGTCTTGAAGACACACCGACGCATATGGGTTTATCGGTCACGCCGCTCATCAGCTCGCTGATAACAGAAGAAAGCTGCTGAGTATGAGAAAACACAGCATCGCTCTGTCTCAGCCCTTTCTCACCCTTTTTCACGGTTAGAAGCCTTCTGACCTGTCTGATGCTGTTGTTTTCGCTGTCATATAACGCCGCTGACGTTGTGTAGTTACTTGTATCTATACCGAGATAAAGCATTTTATAATCCTTTTGCGATCGAACCGAGAATTCCGTTTATGAACGAGGGTTCGTCGTCCGACGCATACTTTTTAGCAAGCTCAACAGCTTCATTAATAGCCGCACCCACCGGAACATCTTCTGAATAGAGCATCTCCGAAACAGCCATTCTGAGCAGTGCTTTTGCCACCTTGGAAACTCTTGAATAGCTCCAGCCCTTTATATTTTCGGTTATGAGCGAGTCTATCTTTTCTAAATTCGAAACGGTGTTTTCACACAGCGTAACCGAATAACTGTCAGGCTTGAACACATCGTTCTCCTGCGCAAACTCAATAAGCTCGCTGAGCTGAGTATCCTCATGAAACGATTTTTCGAATATAAGAATAAAAGACTGTTCTCTTGCTTCACGTCTTGTCATAGATTTAAAACCTTCCTTAAATTCAAACGATAAAATGCATATATACATTATTCTTGTATATTATAGCATAATTTTAAATTAATACAACCTATTTTGCCTGAATAATTATAATTTTTTCTGCGGGAATTTCAGTCTGATTTGAAACTATTTCGCTTATCTGTAATAAATAAAGCTCATCTATAGCTTCACTGCCCACGACAACCTCTGCGCTGTCACCGTTAATTATAACCAGACACTCTGTGTCAATTTTCGCTTTGATAAGGTTTTCCGTATCTGTCTCAAGTTTTATTCTGCTTGTGTAATCTAAAAGAAGCTGTTCTATTTTTTCGTCGTTTCCTCCCTTTTCAAGAAGCTTCTGTATTTCGTCGAGAGCTTCATCGTGAGCCTTTGTCCGTTTTAGCTCGGCTTCCGCAAAAAACTCAAGTGCTTTTGAAGCGTCATTCACTTCTTCATCTTCTGAGTCTGTCGGCTCCTCGTTTTCTTCATTTTCGGCTGTGGTACCGTTGACATAGATGCTGTCACCGAGATTTTTTTCTGTTTCTTCGCCCGTGTTGTCGGCGGGCATAACCGGATTTCTGGAATAGAACCAGTTAATAGCAATCGCCGACGCCATCAGCAGGGCTAGCGCCGCCGTGAGAATATGTCTTTTCTTGAATTTGGTTTTCATTCAATCACTCCTGTCTTTCATTTTTGCAATGCTTATTTTTGTACTGCTTACCCCGAGGGATGAGCAGACAGTGTTTATAATATTCATTTTAACGACCGAATTATCACCGCCCTCACAGACCACTGCGACGCCCCTTATTTTCGGCTGAATGATTTTAAGAAGCATACCGCCCTCATCTGAATCTGTTTTTATTACAACGTATTCAGACTTATCGCTGTTTATGTCAGCGGCATAAACATTTTCTTCACTGCTTTCGAGCGTCAGCATGACCTTAGTTTTGCCTGCGCCCTCTATTGACGAAATCATATCGCAGAGTTTTTCTTCTGTCTGTGAAATATATTCATTCTGAATATTGAATGCATCGGTTTCATTTATTGTTTTTTCGCTGTCATCTTTTTTGCTAAGTCCCGGAAGAGCGATAATTGCCATAAGAAGTATTCCGCAGATAATTATGACAATCGGTCTTTTATTTTCGGGTATGCGTTCAAGTATTTTTTTCATTTCGGCTTTGATTTTATCATTCAACCTCTTTCACCTCTTTCAATAATAATTTCACAGTCAAACTCATTTTGAAGTTCACCTTTGATGCTGCCTATATCATTTGAGGTTATGATATCGCTTTTGATGATAACATGAACGGCATTTTCCGAAAGCTCTGTGACGACCGAGGCTTTACCGTCATAATTTTGCACTGTTTTTCTCACTGTCTCATCAATCTGCTCTTTCCCGAAAGCGGAAAGACTGTTCATCAAATTGTTATTTAAGATTTCGGTGTCCCCTGAAATCTCACCGTTAATATCAAAGCTGAAATTCTCTGCCACCTGACTGACATTTAACTGAAAAACAGAAACAATCAGTATCATTGTCACAACAAATCTTAAAATCATCTTTTCATTTTTTGATGAAACGGTTTTCATAAAAATGCCTGTCACAATTAAAATAAGTGAAAGGTTTGTCGCCCATGTTCTCAGTTCACTCATTGAACACTACCTCTTATACTCACTGCGAGACCTGTCGATATCACAACGGTTACAAGCTCAAAAAAAGCAAGTATCGACAGCAGTCTCATACTTTTTGAAATACATCTTATAAGTCCCGCTGTGTTCTTCTCGCCGAAAGAATCGCTCACAAGAGAAATTGCACCCAGAGAAAAACGGCAGAAAAAAATGTTGATGAAAAGCGGGAGATTGATACAGATTACCGCAATAACGGCGAATATTCCTATTGTGCTTTTGACTATACTTAAAGAGCCGACTATTGAACTTAAAATGCCGCTGACGGCGTTTCCGACTACGGGAATTATACTTGAAAGCAGGTATTTGCCCGATTTATACAAAACGCCGTCGATATCTTTTGCAAGAACATTTTTTGCCGAAAGAAGAAGAGCGAATACTGTGCTGACAGTGCCCAGAACAGCGGCGGCGGTATTGTTTATTGTTGAAGAAATTCTTTCGGCGTTTGTTATTTCGTTGAAATTCATTGAAATAATCAGTGCAAAATATATACCCGTCAGAGGAATAATAACATTGTCGCTTAAAAAAGCGAGAAGCTGACAGAAGCCTATCATCATTGCGCTGTAAACGGCGGAAAATGTGATGTTGCCCGAAAAAGAAAGTATGACCGTTATTATCGGAGTAAGCGCAGCCATGAATTTTTCTGTCACCTTAAAGACAGAAACAAGAAGCGTAATTGTATCCGTGAGAAAAGCCGATATCATAATAATGATAATCAAAGAAAATATATCGTCGATTATTCCGTATTCATTTTTCTCCCTTATTGAATTTACGATAATTATCATAATAAGAAGAGCAAAAAGCCTTGAAAATGAAGAAATGCTCTCTTTAAAGCTAAATGAAAACGCATTTTTTATTATGCCTATTACATCTGAAAAGGATAAATCAAACACCGAATCATAGGTAATGTTTTCGAAACCGAATTCTGACAGAATTTCTTTTGTGTCACTGTCAAGAGAGTCGAAAAGACTGTCCGAATATTCGCTTATAAGACCCTGAGCATTATCTTCATATGACTGAGCATATACAGGGAAAAACGATATAGAAATAAGAGCGAAAACTATAATAAGATATTTTATAAACTTCATTTTTAATTACCAATATATTTCACAATGATTTTGACAACGGATTCTATAAGAGGCAATGATATTATTATCACCGCAATTTTTTCGGATAAATCTATACATGAAGCAAGGAAGCTGCTCGATGAATCCTTGCAGAAGTTTTTGGTGAGTGTGCAGACCTCGCATACGATTAAGCATTTAAGAAATATTTTGATGCACTCTGAATAGTCCGACGAAAAAGGGAACAGGCTTCTTGAATAGGCTATTATCTCAGTGGCTTTCGGCACTGTGATTATCAGAACGCATACACTGCACGCGGCAGAAGCTATGTAGGCGTATTCCTGCTTGACATTTTTAAACAGGTTAAACAGAATTACGCCCAATACGGCAAGTATAATAATTTTCGTTATGTCATTCATATTTCAAACAAGTCTTTAACGGCGCTGAAAAGCTCTGTTATTTCCGGCAAGAGCATAAGAATGACGGCTACAAGCCCTGCAAGCGTCGTCAGAACGGAATATTCCTCCTTGCCCGATCTTGTCAGAAGCTGATTGAGAATAGCCACTATCATTCCGACTGCCGCTATTTTAAAAATCAATTCGATACCCATAGTTTCTCCGTGTCAGATTATCATTATAAATGCGAGAATACCGAGTGTTATACCTGTCACACAATAAAGCCTTTTCTCGTTTTTTTCTTTTTCTTTTTTCTCATTTAATGACATAGCAAATCTTGAAAGCGTATAATCAATCATACTGAGCTGTGATTTTCGGTCGCTTGTTCCGATATTCACACCGAACTCATATAAAAGAAGTCTGTCTGAATAATCAATATTCTTTTCTTCGCTGACTGCTTTTTTCCACGCTGACGGAAAGTCCAGCTCCTGCATATAGCTAAGACATTTATCGGCTAAAGAAAGCCTTATGCTCCCTGCGCAGAATTTTTCAATTATTACCGACACAGGCTCTTCGGAATATTCAATTCTGCTTCTGAACTCTTTCAGAAATCTGATTATCTGATTGAGGGTTTCACATTTAAGGGTCAGGCTTCTGCCTTTAATCAGACCCGTCAGTGAAATGCCCGCCGCAGCCAATGCGCCTAAGAGATATTTCATGCAGTATTTCTCCCGTATCATAAACTTTTTTAACTTTGCCGATATTTTTCCCGTTCTGAAGAAGAAACAGCTTTTTGAACGAATATGTGCTGAGAAGCTCTTCAATCTGCTTTCTTGAGTAAAGCTCTTCTTCACTGCCGGCGTGAACGGTAACGATAAACCGAACTCCGCAGTTTATGCCTGTTTTAATTGCAAGGAGCTCGCTTTGAGTCGCTATTTCGTCACAGACTATGGTTTCGGGCGAAAGAGTTCTGACGGCAATATCAATAGCTTCACTTTTCGGGTATGAATCAAGAACGTCGCTTGTCAGACCGATATCGTTTGTGATTATGCCGTTCATTATCCCTGAAATTTCACGCCTTTCGTCTATAACGGCTGTTTTTACATATCTTCCGTTTCTGCCGGAAGATATCTGCCTGACAATATCACGGATAATAGTTGTTTTACCCGAAGAAGGCGGTCCTGCGATAATGATACTTTCGTCTGAACCGTCTAAATAATTGAGAATTTCATCACCGCACCCTTTAACCTGACGGGCTATTCTTATATTGACAGAGGTTATGTCTCTGACCGAAGTCACAACCCCGTTTTCACACACAGCAGTGCCGCATACCCCCGCTCGGTTGCCGTTTTCCATAGGAATGTAGCCGCTGTTTATACATCTTTGAAAGGTATATATCGAATAGGAGCATATGCGGTTGAAGGTGTCACGAATTTCGTCCGCCGTGACAATCAAAGCGTTATCTGCTGTTTTGGAAATTTCTCCGTTTTCATTAAAAAAATATGTTCCGTATGCGCCCGACAGAGACAGTGGTCTTTCACTTCTCAGCCTTATTTCATAAGTATTTTGCTTCACTTCATCAGATACGGTTTCAAGCTGTTTTTTGAGCCGTTTGGCGACAAACCTGATTGCGCCGTTAAATTTTTCCGTGCCTTCCATATAAACTACCTCCTGACAAGCTCTTTATATTCAATACTATGCGGCTTGTACGAAAAAAATACCTTAGGGTGAAAAGTATTATCCGAAGTCAGTTTTTTACCGGAATATTTCCGCCCTTTCTTCGTTAAAATAACTCGTCAATCCATAAATTAACACCAAATTAATTATTTCGTATTGCATTAAAAAACAATCTATTGTATTATTACAAGTGACATTTTGTCGAAAATAATAAAGAAAAGAGAAGATATAATGACACATAAAGAAAAAATAAAAAATATGCTGTTTGAAAACAGATTTCTTTTCCTGTCGGCTGCTTGCAGTGCGGCGATAATGCTTGTTGTTTTCATGTGCTACGGTCTGTTCCCCCTCGGCGACACAACAATTCTCAGAATGGACCTTTATCATCAATACGGTCCTCTGTTTGCTGAGCTTTATGACAGAGTTACTTCCGGCGGGAGCTTTCTCTATTCATTTAACACAGGTCTGGGCAGCAGCTTTTTAGGCAATTATTTCAATTATCTTTCAAGCCCTATCGGATTTATTGTTGCGCTTATTTCAGGTCACGAAAACATTCCCGAAGCGATAGCCGTTATGGTTCTTCTGAAAGCCGCTTTAAGTGCTTTCACGATGACCTTATTCTTAAAGAAAAGTCAAGGCAGATCGAACTATGTTTCGGCGGGCTTCGGCGTGTTATATTCACTTTGCGGGTGGTTTATCGCTTACTACTGGAATGTAATGTGGATTGACGCTATGATTCTTCTGCCGCTCGTAGCTCTCGGTATTGAGCGGATTATAAAAAACGGCAAGCCCGTTCTTTATATCTGTTCTTTGGCACTGACAATGTTTTCAAATTATTACATGTCGTTTATGATGTGTATTTTTTCGGTTCTCTATTTTCTCACTTTTTTCATTTCAAACTATTCTTTAACCGATAAGCTACCTCAGGTAAAAGAAAAGAAAAACGGAAAGACAAAAGAATATAACCGCTTCTTCAGAAGCGGCTTCATATTTGCTCTCTCCTCTTTGTGCGCCGCAGGTCTTATGGCTTTTGCTCTTGTGCCGACATATCTTACTTTACAGCAGACCTCGGCAACCTCGGGAACATTCCCGTCAACGACGTCTTTCTATTTCTCTGTTTTTGATTTTATAGCTAATCATCTTGCGTCGGTCACTCCGACAATAAGAAGCAGCGGAGAAGATGTTTTGCCTAATGTTTATTGCGGTATAATCACGCTGATGATGATTCCGCTTTATCTTATGACAAAATCAATCAGCAAAAAAGAAAAGGCTGTTCATCTTATTCTTCTCGGATTTTTCTGCATCAGCTTTAATCTGAATGTTCTGAACTATATATGGCACGGTCTTCATTTTCCCAATGACCTCCCCTACCGTCAGTCGTTCATGTATTCATTCATTCTTATTTTAATTGCTTTCAAGACATTCACAAGGCTCAGAGAAATTCCGAACAGATATATTCTTTTCTCCGCCTGCTCGGTAGTTTTCCTTTCGATTATGGCTCAGAAACTTGAGTCAAAGAATGTCACGGATATCACTCTTATTGTCAGCATTGTATTTTCTCTTATATACGCTCTTGCGCTTGTGACGCTCAAAGATAAGAAGTATCAGACAATTTCTGTTTCCGTTCTTCTTCTTTGCTGTATTTGCAGTGAGGCTATTATAGCCGACACATCAAATTTCAGCATGGATCAGAAAAAAGTCAACTATGCCGGCGACTATGAATCGTTCAGAGATGTTAAAGCATACCTTGACGAAGTGAACGAAGAGCCGTTCTACCGAATGGAGCTGACGCACCTCAGGGCGAGAATGGACCCGTCATGGTATAATTATAACGGTGTTTCGACATTTTCTTCTATGGCGTATGAAAAGGTGTCAAACGTTCAGAAAAGCCTCGGTATGTACAGCAACAAAATAAACAGCTACACCTATTACCCCCAGACGGCTGTTTATAACGCAATGTTCTCTCTGAAATATCTTGTCAATAACACAAAGGATTTTGACGTTCTCTCAAGTTCGAAATATATGACAAATCTTTATAATAAAGACATCTTCACCGCATACAAAAACGAAAGATATCTCCCTGTCGGATATTGCACAGATACATCGCTTGCAAACTGGAGCACTTCTTCAAGCGACCCGTTCGATGTTCAGAACGACTTATTTGAAAAAGCTACCGGCTACCCCGATGTTCTTGTGAGAACATTCCCGACAAACGTCACTTATACAAACGTTCAGCAGTTCACTCAGCCTCTTACCAATCAGTATTTCCCTTATACGAGAAATGATAATTCGCAAAACGGCAGTGTTACGTTTGATTTTACCGCTGAGGCGGACGCAGACGTTTATTTGTATGTATCTACTACGGACGAAAAGAACGAAGTGATGACTGTTACCACCTCCACGCAGACAATAACCGAAACGCTCAACAAACACTATTCATATATTCTGAACATCGGTCAGCTTAAAAAAGGCGAACAGTATTCATGCACTGTTCCCGTAAGCTCGGACTCAGGTTCAATATATTTCTACGCTTGCTACCTTGACAATGAAACCTTTGAAAAAGGCTATGAAAAGCTAAAAAACGGCTCAATGACATATGAAAAGTTCACCGACACCGAAATTGAGGGTACTTTCTACGCAGAAGAAACAAGTATTTTCATGACATCTATCCCCTATGACAAGGGGTGGTCAGTCTATATCGACGGCAAAAAAGTGTCAAGGGACGATATAGTTAAAATCGGCGATGCATTTTTAGGCGTATATGTCACAGAGGGATTTCACGATATAAGGCTGAAATTCACTCCGAACGGCTTATCGCTCGGCATTATAATTTCTCTCTCAACCGTTCTTATAGTCGCTTTATTCGCTTTGATAAACTATTTAAGACGGAGAAATTATTACAGAACCAACTGCTTCGACGCTGTTGACACCTCATTTGAAACAGAACCTTTGGCGGATTATACCGAGCCGAACAATATTAAGGTCGACGTCAAAGATGATATAAATCATTTGCCCAAGCTTGAAATTATCAAGCCGTTTGACATTATTTTAGAAGAAATTGAAACTATTATCGCAGACGATTCAGATGAAGATAAAGTAATAATTGATGAAGAAGAATTCAATGAGTTCTTCTCACAGGATAACGGCGATAACGAATAAATTTAAACGCCTCGTATGAGAAACAAATTCATACGGGGCGTTTATTGTAAATAATAACAAAATAAAGCGGTAAAGAGCATTCACTCAATACCGCTTTATAACGCTGATTATATATGTCATTTTAATCTCTGACGTTCCAGAGGTCAAGAAGATATCTCCAGAGTGTTTTGAACCAAGCGACTATTCTCTCAAAGAAATTGAGTTCCTTTGAATTTGCGTCAGCCTCATCAGAGAGCCAGTCATCAGATGAGAATCCCTCGGGGTCTTTAATATATTCCATATAGGTTTCAAAGCTGACTTTATTGCCGTTTTCTTTGAGCTTAATAACTCTGACGCCTCGAAGCTCTGTGCCGTATGAACAGAAGCCTACGCCGCTGGTTGCGATGAGCTTTCCACCTTTGTAGTCAATCTCAAAGTCATTTGCGTGATCGTGACCGAAGAAGAAAGCGTCTGTGCCCTTTGCGGTGAGTCTCTCGTATTCGTAGTTATATATATCCATTGAGGGCGGGCAGGGAGCTTCACCGAGCGTTCCCTTCGCTCCTTCAGGCAGAACATAATACTTTCCGTCCTTGCTCTGAACAGCGCCTTCGGTATCTGCGCTCACTTCTGTAAGAGCGTCATACACTGTCGGAACAATAATATGCTGAAAAGCCATTGAATGAATTTCCTTGCCGGAAAGCGCGTTCATTTCATCAGCGTGATTTTCAAACCACTGAATCTGATTTTCGTGAACTGAATCATAGTCAGTGAGCCCGAGCTTATCAACATATGTGTTTGAATCAATGATATAAAGGTCATAAGCGAGCTTAGTGTAATCAATATCGCCCTCTGTCACCGGTTCATAGTCTGAGCTGAAGATGGGGATATTATAATTTCCGACGCCGTCGATATCAATATTCTCAATAGCTTCGTCATAGCCGATATAGCAGTCGTATTCCTGATACATGGCTATCTGCTCTTCTTTTGTTGTCCACGTAAGCTGGTCGTCATGATTACCGAAAGCGGCGGCAACACCCTTGAGCTTATAGTCGGGATTATTGTAATATTCTTCGAATATTATCATAAACTGCTCAATGCTCTCTTTAACCATACTATCGTCAAGTGACGGGAATGCAACCGAGCCGTTCCAGTAGCCGGCAATATTATCACCTGTGAGAATAATAAGGTCGGGATTAATTTTTTCGATTGAATATCTCAAAAATTTCTTTGCGACAGCTCTGAGCCTGAAGTTATCCTGAATATCGCTTATCTGCATGATCGTGAATTCACCGTTATCATCAAACTTTAGCTGAGCCTTCTGCGCAGGAGTGTAGCCCGCCGCAGAAACGGCAAACGTGGAAAGAACAGTTAAGACAAGAACAACTGCCACGTATCTGAAGAATGATTTTTTCATATTTTTCAACCCTTTCAAATAAATTTGTAAAGTTTTACATACATACATTTATTATACATAAAAATAATAAAAATTCAAGATAAACTTTATATGTTTTTATGAAAAGGCTTTTATCCGTAAATAAATTCTTTCAGAAGGCGTGTATTCTCCTCTAAGTCAAGCTTCAGAACAGCCTGACCGTTTATATAGGCGTTGGACCAAGTGCCTTTAGATGGAATCTGCATTTCTTCAATGTCATATGAAAGAAAAGGTAAAGCGGTAACGCCGATCTTGAACAGTTCAGTTGAGCTTAAATCGGTCTGAATAAGCGGGAAAACGTCATTCATCATTTTAATGAGCGTTGACGGGCTTGATTTTTTCATTTTATCAACAACAGCCGCAATTACCTTGCGCTGTCTTTCAGTTCTCTTGAAGTCAGAGTCGAGATGACGAATTCTCGCATACCACAAAGCGAGAGTTGCCCTGTAGTTGTGTGTGCCCGCCTTGCACTCATGCCCTGATTCACGGCGTATGCACGCGGCTTCTTCTTCTGTCATTGTCAGTGTGACGCCGCCAAGATCACGAATAATGGTCTTAAAAATATTAAAATCAATCATTACATATTTGTCAATGTGAACTTTAAAATTATATTCTATCGTGTCAATAACCATCTGAGGACCGCCATAAGCACAGGAAGCGTTAAGCTTAGTCGAATAGTCCTTTGCCGGTATATAGACATAGCTGTCTCTTAGAAACGACGTCAGCTTGACTTTTTTGTTCTTCTTATCAAGCGAAACAAGAATCATCGTGTCTGAACGGTAGCTTGCCTGCGATGCTCTTTTATCGGTGCCGATAACAAGAATGTTTATAACCTTTTTGTCGCTCATAAGCTCATTTTCGGAAATAAACTCGTTTTCCTTATGCGTGTCGGGCTGATAGTCGGTTTTTGAGCAAAGCGAAAAAGCAAAAGCCGAGAGAGCTAAAATAAGAGCAAGAATAATGCATATAACAGAAGTTATAACGGCTTTTTTTGTCACTTTTTTTCTCATTCCGAGCATACCTTTCGATTTCCTATTCTTAGGTGCCTTAGCGTTTTTTTCAAATTCGTCATCGGTTGATTCATGCGGAATATCGTAAAAATAATCGTTATACGGTTCATCATCCGGATAGCTGTTTCGGTCTTTGACATAATCCGATGCGTCTGGATTTCCGTATCCGTCGGTCTGACGAAAAAAATTATTGCCCTGAGAGCCTGTTCTGCCGTAGAAATCTTCCGATGAAGGCTTATATTCACCCGACGGTCTGTAAAATGGCTCGTTTACGAAATTAACCTCTTCGTAATTTCTGCCCGTGTCAAAATCTTCATATTCGTCAGAGCCGAAAGTGAAAACATCGCTCCCCTGCTCCGGCCTATTATCGTCAAATGAAATTCGTCTCGATATTTTATCATCGTCTTCTCTTTCATCATCAAAAGATGTAAAAATATCTTTCATGTTATCTCTCCGTTCATTTTATTTGCGACTAATTTTACATTATTAAACTACAATTTACAATAGATTTTTTAAATAATTAATTTAATTGTAAAATATTGATTTGACATATGTAATTTTTTGTTATAGAATATCAATGAGCGGGTTGGGCAATCGCGTGCTTATGCATGAGGAAAGTCCGAGCTTCACAGAGCAGGATAACGGCTAACGGCCGCCGAGGGTGACCTTAGGGAAAGTGCAACAGAGATATACCGCCGCTTTTTGCGGTAAGGGTGGAAAGGCGAGGTAAGAGCTCACCGGCATGGTGGAGACATCATGGCCCTGTAAACCCTATCCGAAGCAACACCGACTGAAATCACACGCTTGCTCGGCGTATATTTCGACGGGTGGCTTGAGCCTTGCGGCAACGTAAGGACCAGATAGATGATTGCCTTAAATGACAGAACTCGGCTTACAGACCCGGTCATGGGACTGTCGCATTTGGCGCAGAACATCTGCATCTGAATGCGACAGCCCTTTTTTTGAAAGTGAGGTGTTGCCTTATAAACAGTGATTTAATTGAAATTCGAGGAACAGTCGAAGATATAGTTTTTCAAAACGGCGACACCGGTTTCACCGTTATAGACCTCGGCACAGATGAAGAGCTTATTACGGCTGTCGGAGTACTGCCGGTTTTATCTGTCGGCGAAATCGTCAGGGTCATGGGCAGATGGGATTTTCATCAGTCTTTCGGCAGACAGTTCAAGATAGAACAGTGTGAAAGACAGATGCCTAAAAGCTCGTCCGACATGCTGAAATATCTTTCTTCGGGTGCAATTAAAGGAATAGGACCTAAAACTGCGCTTAAAATCGTTGAACGCTTCGGAGAGGAAACCTTTGATATTCTTGAAAACAGTCCCGAAGAGCTTTCAAAAATAAAAGGTATTTCATCTGACAAGGCAAAGGAAATATCGGCTGAATTCAAGAGGCAGTTCGCCATAAGAGAGGTCATGATTTACCTTGAAAAATACGGAATGAGCAGTAACGAATGTGTGTCTGTTTTCAAAGCGTTCGGAGCAAGAAGCATTGAGGTTATAACCGAAAACCCCTACATATTATGCCGTGAGCCTATAGGGATTTCGTTTGAACGGGCTGACGCAATAGCGAGCAATATGTCTGTTTCGCCGTCCTCTTCCTACAGAACGAAGGCGGGAATAATTCATGTTCTCAGGCATAATCTCGGCAACGGTCACACCTGTCTCCCCCGTGAAAAAATAATTGCGCCCTGCTGTTTACTTCTTGAGTGTGAAGAGGATACAGTTGAGAGCAATATAAATAATCTTATAGAAGAAAAGCAGATTATTGAAGAAGAAATAGACGACAGAAGTTTTCTTTTTCTGCCTTATATGTATGCGTCGGAGAAAAACGCCGCGCAGAGGCTTGAAGTCATGCTGAAATTCCCTCCGCCGCAGGGAAAATCATCTATAAAAAGCAGAATTAATTCGCTTGAAAACAAATTCTGTATTAAATATGAGGACAAGCAGAAAGAAGCCATAACAACCGCTCTCGAAAAAGGTATGCTTATTCTGACGGGCGGACCGGGAACGGGCAAGACAACAACACTTAACGGCATTATCGAGCTGTTTGAGCGTGACGGTCTCAAGGTAGCTTTGACAGCGCCGACAGGCAGAGCGGCTAAACGAATGAGCGAAATCACAGGTAAGGAAGCAAAAACCATTCACCGCCTTCTTGAGGTTGAGTGGAAAGACGGCGACAGACCCCAGTTTCAAAGAAATATATCTAATCCGCTCCCCTATGACGCTGTTGTCGTTGACGAGCTTTCAATGGTTGATGTTTCTCTTTTCGCTTCTCTTATTGACGCTTTGAAGCTCGGTTGCAGGTTTATTATGGTCGGGGACTCCGATCAGCTACCCGCAGTGGGCGCAGGAAATGTTCTTCATGACCTTATTGACAGTTCGCTTATTCCCGTCGTTTCTCTGACTAAAATATTCAGACAGGCTATGGAAAGTCTTATCGTCACAAACGCTCACCGTATAGTCAGCGGAGAAGAACCCATACTTGATATTAAGGATAACGACTTTTTCTTTTTGCAGAGGCAGAGCGTTCATCAGACTGCTCAGACCGTGTCAGAGCTTTACACCAAAAGACTGCCTATTGCATACGGCTATGACCCCTTGCAGAACATTCAGATTCTCTGCCCGTCGAGAAAGGGTGAAGCCGGCTCTGTCGCTCTGAATACCCTTATTCAGAAACAGCTTAATCCACCGTCGGAACACAAAGCAGAATATTCATTTAACGGAAAAATTCTTCGTGAAGGCGACAGAATAATGCAGATTAAAAATAACTACGATATCCCGTGGGTGAAAAACGGTGAACACGGAACAGGTATTTTCAATGGCGATATCGGCATACTTATAAAGATTAATCCCGCCGCAAAGCTTATGAAAATTCGCTTTGACGATAAAGAAGCTATTTACCCCTTTGATAATGTGAGTCAGCTCGAGCTTGCTTACGCCATAACCGTTCATAAAAGTCAGGGCTCGGAGTATGACGCTGTTATTATGCCTGTGTGCTCTGTTCTGCCTCAGCTCAGATACAGAAATCTTCTCTATACGGCGGTCACGAGAGCCAAAAGCAAAATAATTCTCGTCGGCACTAAAACCGATATTTCGGAAATGGTCAGAAACGACAAACGCATACGGCGATATTCGGGGCTGAAACATTTTTTGACAAACGGTTAATAATGATATATAATACTTTTCAATTTCAGAAAGGAGAGGTGCTTTATGCTCGGTCTTAAAATAGGTATTGACCTCGGCACAAAAAACACGGTTATTTATGCTTGCGGCAAAGGCATCGTTCTCAATGAAGCCTCTGTCGTTACTTTTGACGAGGATATGAATAAGATTGTCTCAATGGGCAGTGAAGCTGAAAAAATGCTTGAAAAAAATCCCGAAACGCTTAAAGTTATCTGCCCGCTTCGCAACGGCGTTATTTCAGATATCGGCGTGACTGAAAAAATGCTCACCATATACATGAACAGAATTTGTAAGTTCAGAATTTTCAAGCCGTCCGTAATCGTCTGCACGCCGAGCTCCGTCACTTCTCTTGAGAAAAAAACCTTGCTTAACGCCATAACGACAAGCGGCGCAGGGAGAGCATGCGTTCTTGAAGAGCCGCTCGCCGCAATTTTAGGCGCCAAAGTGAAAATAACCGAACCCGGCGGAACTCTCGTCTGTGATATCGGCGGCGGAACAACCGATATTGCCGTTGTTACTATGGGCAATATCGCCGTTTCAAACACGGTCAGAATAGCCGGTAACGCTATGGACGAAGCTATTCAGAGATATATAAGACGTGAAAGAAATATTCTTATCGGTCTTTCAACGGCGGAGGAGCTGAAAAAGACTATAGGCTGTGCCTATCTCCCGACAGAAGAAATAGCTGTGAACTGTAAAGGCAAGAACTTTATTGACAGTCTCCCCGTTTCATTTGAAATTACATCAACCGAGATTTATCTCGCACTGCGTGAACAGGTTGAGGGAATCGCCGAAGCCATTAGGTCAACTCTCGAAATCACTCCGCCTGAGCTTGTCGCCGATATTTATTCAAAGGGGCTTGTTCTCACAGGCGGCGGCGCCAAACTTTACGGTTTTGAAAAGATGCTCAGCGACAGGCTTGATATAAATGTCAGACTCGCCGATGAACCCGAGCTTTGCGTTGCCAACGGTATCGGGTATGCGCTTAAGCATTTATCATTTCTTAAAAATAACGGTTATAAATTCTCGACTGTCGAAAACATCAAGGGCTATATTGAATAAGAAAATCAGCACATTTTGACCGTGTGCTGATTTTTTATTATTCTATTTGCTCCGCTTTGATTTTTTTAGCTATATCCATAAGCTTCATCAGTCTGTGATTTGCGCCTGAGCGTGAGGTCGGAGGACTTAGTTCTTCACCGAGCTCTCTTAAACTCATCTCGGGATTTTCACGCCTGAGTATAGCTATTTCTCTTAAATCGCACGGAAGCTCATCAAGACCTATAGCCTTATCAATTATATTTATTGCGTCAATCTGAGCGGCAGAGGCAAGAACTGTCTTGGATATATTTGCGTTGTCGAAGTTTGTGACGCGGTTGACACGGTTTCTGACATCTTTATAAGCCTTGATGCCGACAATTTCAAGCATAGCCATAGAAGCTCCCATCATGGCGAGAATATCTTCAATATTAGTGCTGTCCTTAAAATAGACGACATAAACACCCCGTCTGCTTGTAATTTTCGGGTCAAGGCGGGCTTCTTTCAAAAGCGCAAGAAGGTCTTCACTGAGCTTCATATAAGGCACAATAAATTCAAGCGAATACATCTTGTTCGGGTCGCAGACCGTTCCGCATGAAAGAAACGCACCTCGGATAAACGATGAAAAGCAGCAATTGTTCTCATCGTCACCCTCGTTTGTCAGAACGCTTCTGTTAATGCGCTGTGAGCGTTCCCTGCCTGTCAGATTGAATGCAGAAAAAATCTTCTGTCTTTCTTCTTCGCTGCCAACGGAAAGAATATATTTCCCCCCTGAGGGAGACACTGTTTTCGTGACTGCGGCGCCTGTCGCCATTGATACGATTTTTATGTATGCGTCAGCCGTGTCTTCACAGTCTGTCATCATGGAGACATTATTGATGTTGAAGCTCCTGCCGAATAGAAGCATACCGTAAGCCATTGATCTCAGACAGCAAGGAAACTCAGGCTCAGCACTCATCAATTCTTTTTTAACATCTGTTGAAAAAGACATAACTTTACCCCTATTTATTTATATCCCTGTGGCTGATACTGAGATTATAACCCTTACCCTCAAGATGTTCGTTCATAAGTCGGGCGAAGGTGACCGAGCGGTGATGACCGCCTGTGCAGCCGAAAGCAATAATGAGCTGGCTTCTGCCCTCTTTTCTGTAAAGAGGAAGAGAAAAGTCAACAATATCAAATAACTTTTCAGCGAATTGCTTTGACTCCTCACTCTCCATTATATAGTCGTAAACAGGAGCGTCAAGACCCGTCATCGGTTTAAGAGTCGGCACATAAAACGGGTTGGGCAGACACCTGACGTCAAAAACGAGATCGGCGTCATTCGGTATTCCGTACTTATAGCCGAAAGAAACACAGTGAATATTCATTGTGTCGCAATTAAGCTTTGAGAACATTTCAGAGATACGAACACGGCACTGAATAGCAGAAAGACCTGTTGTGTCAAAAATAATGTCGGCTCTGTCACGGGCGGTACCTATTGCAGAGCGTTCCTTTTCAACCGCTTCTTCGACGGTGAACACCGTGTCGGACAGAAGCGGGTGTCTTCTTCTTGTTTCTTTATATCTTGACACAAGAACATCGTCGTCAGCGTCAATGAACATTAGCTTATGAGGAATATCAAGCTCTGAAAGCTCATCGAGAGCACAGAAAAGTTTATCAAAACTTTTGCCCGCACGAGAGTCGGTGACAAGAGCGGTTTTTTGATGCTCGCCGCTGTCAGAAACAAGACGGCTGAAGGTCACTATAAGCTCAGGCGGAATATTGTCAACACAGAAATAGCCTATGTCCTCAAGGGCATTGACTACCTGTGACTTGCCTGCGCCCGACATACCCGTTATTATTATAAGTTCCATCTTCAATACCTCCTTTTATTCGATACACTTTATTTCGGTTTCAAGTTTAACTCCTGTTTTTTCAAAAACTGTTTTCTGACAAAGCCCGATAAGCTCGGAAACATCTCTCTGTGTTGCGCCGCCGACATTTATAATGAAGCCTGCGTGCTTTTCGCTGACCTGAGCTGCGCCGATTTTTCTGCCCTTGAGACCGCTCTGTTCAATCAAAGCTCCGGCGAAATGACCCTCGGGGCGTTTGAAAACACTGCCTGCGCTCGGGTACTCAACAGGCTGTTTGTCTCTTCGCTTTTGCATATATTCATCCATGAGAGCCTTAATTTCGGCTTTATCGGATTTTTTAAGTCTGAATGTCACAGAGGTAATAATACATTTTTTATCAGAGAAAAAGCTGTGGCGATAGGATAAATCCATATCATCAAGTTTAATATTGCAAAGCTGTTTATTATTGTCAATATATTCGGCTGACAGAACAACATCCTTCATTTCCGAGCCGTATGCACCTGCGTTCATATAAAGACCGCCGCCCACAGAACCGGGAATACCGTAAAGTCTTTCCATTCCGCCGAGAGACTGAGCCTGAGCTTTTCTGCATACGCTGACTAAAAGCGCACCCGCCTGAGCTTTAACTGTCGTTTCATCAATAAACGAAATTTCGCTCATTTTTTCGCCGATATATATTACAGCTCCGTCAAATCCGTTATCGCTTATAAGCATATTACTGCCGTTGCCGAGAACCAAGACGCGCTCGTTATGTTTTTCGGCTTCTTCGAGAACGGATATGATTTCACTTTCATCAGCGGGTAAGACAAAATATTTTGCGTTTCCGCCTATTTTGAAAGTAGTATGATTTTTTAAAGGTTCGTCTTTTATTATTTCAATTCCTCTGCTTTTAACGCAATCATAGAATGTGTTCAAGAAGAGCCCTCCGTTATCTGTCAAGTAAAGCGGCGCCTATAATTCCGGCGTCGTTGCCGAGAACCGCGCGGCAGATTTTTGTCTGCTTTTCGGCGTATTTGGAATATCTTTCTCTTTCGACGAAGGCTCTTATCGGAGCGAGGATAGTTTCACCCTCGTTGCAAATTCCACCGCCGAAGCAAAGAACATCGGGCTGGAAAGCATTGATAAGATTGACCGTTCCGACGCTGACATATTTAAGATACCTATCGACAACCTTTTTGCCCTCTTCATCATTTGCACGCATAGCGTCAAAGGCGGTTCTGCCGCTGACCTTATTTATGTCACCGTCGCAGAGCTTCCACATAGCCGAATTTTTATTCTCAAGCATTGCCGCTTTAGTCTGTCTTATAAGAGCTGTTGCAGAAGCGTAAGCCTCCCAGCAGCCTTTTCTGCCGCAGGTGCACTCTTCACCGTCAACCATAATAACCATGTGACCGCATTCGCCGCCTGCGTCATTACAGCCCGTGACTATCTTTCCGTCAACAATAATGCCGCTTCCGACGCCTGTGCCGAGAGTGACGGCCACAAAGTTCTTAACGCCGTTGCCTGCGCCCGCAACAGCTTCGCCGAGTGCGGCGCAGTTTGCGTCATTATCAATATAAATGTCAACATCAAAATATTTTTTGAGAATATCTCTTGCCATAATATGATGAAAGTTAAGATTGTTTGCATAGACAATCTCTCCCTTTTCCTTATCGACAGAACCGGGTGTGCCTATACCGATGCTTCTGACATCGCTGATTGAGATTTCTGCGTCAGAGAGGGCGGCGTTCACAGCCTTCGCCATTGACTCAAATATTTCTTCGGGGCTTCTGTCGGAAAGAGTTTTTTCCTTTCCCCTGCCTATAATGTTGTTATTGCCGTCAACAACGCCGACAGCAATGTTTGTTCCTCCTAAATCTATACCGACTGAATACATAAGTAATATCTCCTTTATTAAAAATTATGCCATATCTGCGCTACATTTTTGTCTTCGACAGTAGAAATATCGTCTGTCATTCCGAGGTTTACAAGAAGCTCTTTTGCACCGTTATAGCCCATCTTCTTCTGACGGTTATTCATAGCCGCAACCTCGATAATTATAGCTGTGTTTCTGCCCGGTTTAACGGGCACTGTGTTTGTCGGAACCTTAATACCGAGAACCTCTTCATATTCGTTATTGAGACCCATTCGATCATAGTTCTTTTCGCTGTCCCAGCTTTCGAGCTTGACTATCATGTCAATCTTTTCACTGACCTTGACGGCGCCCATACCGAATATCCGCCTTGCGTTAATAACGCCGACGCCTCGCACTTCAATGAAATGCCTTATATTCTCGGGCGAAGTGCCGACAAGAGTTCGGGCGGAGGTTTTTCTTATTTCCACCGCATCATCGGCAATAAGACGGTGCCCTCTTTTTATAAGCTCAATAGCACATTCACTCTTACCGACGCCGCTGTCGCCGAGAATGAGAACACCTTCACCGTAAACTTCGACAAGCTCGCCGTGACGGGTAATTCTCTCGGCAAGTTCAATATTGAGATAAGCGATAATAGCCGACATACATCTCGAAGTTGTGTCTGTTGTTGAAAGCACAGGGACTTCGTTTTGTTTGGCACATTCAAAAACATCATCGGGGCAGACAATGTCACGGGTAAAAATAATTGCGGCAGGCTTAAGCCCTAAAAACCGCTCAATGCGTTCTTTTCTGACCGAGGGAGAAAGTGTGTTTAAAAACTCGACCTCGGATCTGCCTAAAAAGTTTATTCTGCTCGGGTCAAAGAATTCTTCATAGCCCGCAAAAATTAATCCCGGACGGTTGACATCGGGCGATGTGATAAGGATTTCTTTTGCGTCTTTAGGCAAATAAAGCGCTTCAAAGCCGTGATCGGCAATTATTTTTTTCAGTGAAACCGAATATTTGGACATATAGCTCCTCCTTTATCTTTCACATATGACAGTTAATTATAAAACAAATAAAGAAATAATACAACAGTTTTAACAAATTATTTCTTTCTGTATATAAGAAAATCAAAGCCGATTTCCGTTTCAAGATGACAGCATTCTCTGACTTTTCGACTGCCGTCAACGTCGGTTTTCCAGTAATAAGGCGTCATGGAGAAAAGGTCGTCAATAAGCGAGCTGCTGTCTATAACTATCATGTCTCTGACAGGTATGCGTTCAATGAACTCAAAGCCCTCATAGTCGGTGCTCCTTGTTTCGTTTTTATAAGGGTTTCGGTATGCAATCTGTTTCAGACCGAAGAGGTGATTCTGAGACGGCACGGCATATATAAAGTATCCGCCGGGTTTAAGCGTTCGAAGAAATTCACTTTCGGCAATAGGAGCAAAAACATCAATAAGAATGTCGGCACATTCATCAGAAAACGGCATTTCAAAAACACTCGCAACTGCATACTCGGTTCTTTTGTCTGATTTAGAAGCATATTTCACGGCATACTTTGAAATATCAAAGCCGAAAATTTCAATATTTTCCGAGCTTTCAAGACAGTCTGAAAGCCTTTTGGTGTAAAATCCCTCGCCGCACCCCGCATCTATAATAAAGCACCCGTCCGACGCATACCTCTTAACAATTTCATTGAGCTTATCGGAAAACAAATCGTAATATCCGCTCTGAAGAAAACGACGCCTCGAAAGAACCATTTCTTTCGTATCACCGGGTATTTTTGAGTGCATTTTGCCGACAGGCAGAAGATGCACATATCCCTCTTTCGCTATATCAAAGCTGTGACCTGCTTCGCAAAAATAACGGTTATCCGCTTTTTTAAGTGATTTTTTACAAAAAGGACAAATAAAGCCTGCCAAAATTTTCACCGCCGAATATTGAAATAGAATCTATTTACTATTATAATACATTGGTGAAAAAATTCCAAGAGGTGCGTTTAATAAAATGCTAAAACTTGCACGCTATTTAAAACTTTATAAAAAAGAAACCATAATAGGTCCTATAGCAAAGCTGACAGAAGCCGTTTTTGAGCTTCTTGTCCCTTATATCATGTCAAAACTTATTGATATAGGTATCGGCAATCACGACAGGGACTATATTCTCAGAACAGGCGGTCTGCTTTTTCTTCTGGGCGCTCTCGGTCTGTCCTTTGCCCTTATTTGTCAGTATTTCGCTTCAAAAGCGTCTCAGGGTATAGGCACTACGCTGAGAAATGATTTATTCAGACACATAAACACGCTTTCGGCCGCTGAAATCGACAAAATAGGTTCTTCATCGCTCATTACAAGACTTAATTCAGACGTAAATCAGATTCAGCTCGCTGTCGCTATGCTTATCCGCCTTGCCGTGCGTGCGCCGTTTCTCATAATAGGCTCAAGCGTTGCCGCAATGCTTATTGACCTTAAGCTATCAATAATTTTCCTTATCACTTCTCCCCTGCTCGCCTTTGTTTTGTATGAAGTTATGAAACATTCCGTTCCTTTTTACAAGACAATACAAAGCAAGCTCGACAGAGTATCTCTTCTGACAAAAGAGGGTTTATCCGGCGCAAGGGTTATCCGTGCTTTCTCAAAGCAGGAATATGAAGAAAACCGTTTCAATCAGACCTCGGACGAGCTTTCAGATATTTCAATGCAGGTCGGAAAAATCTCCGCTCTTTTAAGCCCGCTGACTTTTCTCATAATGAACACCGCCGTTATATTTATTCTCTGGTTCGGCGGAAAGAGAGTTTATACGGGTAACTTCACTCAGGGCGAAATAATTGCATTCATAAACTATATCACTTCGATTATGCTCACTATGGTTGTTCTTGCAAACATTATTGTTATATTCACAAAGGCGTCTGCAAGCGCAGGCAGAATTAACGAAATATTTGAGCTCAGCCCGAGCGTAACGGAAAAAACAAAAGACGACATAGAAACTTATGAAAACGCTCCGATTATTGAGTTTAGAAACATTTCTTTCAAATACAGCAAAGAAAGCGAACCCGTTCTTGAAAATATATCGTTCAGTATAAACAAAGGTGAAAAAATCGGTATTATCGGCGGCACCGGAAGCGGTAAATCTTCGGTTCTCAGCCTTATCCCCCGCTATTATGACCCTGTGAGCGGCTCTGTACTGATAAAAGGCAGAGATGCAAAGGATTATTCTTTCAGACAGCTCAGAAAAACGGTAATGACCGTTGAACAGAAAACCGTGCTTCTTTCGGGAACAATCCGTGACAATGTCAGAATAGCGGATAAAGCTCTGACCGATGAAGAAATCTATGAGGCTCTCGAAATATCTCAGGCGAAAGAATTTGTTGATAAAACCGAAAACGGTCTTGATTATTTCATTGAACAAGGCGGTCAGAATCTTTCGGGCGGTCAGAAACAGAGACTCGCTATAGCAAGAGCAGTAGCTCCCAAGCCCGAAATACTCATTCTTGACGACAGCTCGAGCGCTCTTGACTTTGCTACCGAAGCAAAACTCAGAAACGCCATAAACACAAAACTTGAGAAAACAACCGTTATTACGGCTACTCAGCGTGTCGGCTGTATTATGCACTGTGACAATATTATTGTCATTGACGACGGAAAAATCGTCGCTCAGGGCAAGCATGACGAGCTTTATGGAAGCTGTGAGGTTTACAGAGAAATCTGTCTTTCACAGCTCAAGGGAAAGGAGGAGCTGAAATGAAAACCTCCGATATTATAAAAAGACTTTTAAAATACGCTAAGAACAATGTAAGGTTCTTTATTCTTTCGGTTATCTTTTCGCTTTTCGGCGTATCTCTTCAGCTTGCTACCCCTATAATAACGGGCAAGGCTATTGACAATATCGTTTCTCAGGGTAATGTCAATTTTGAAAAAGTGCTACAGATAATTATTCTTCTTGCCACAGCCATTATTCTGTCAACGGTTTTTCAGTGGCTGACTTCGAATTGCACAAACGCACTGACTTATAAAACGGTCAGCAGTCTCAGAAAAGACGCATATAAAAAGCTCAGTCAGGTTGAACTGAAATATATCGACTCTCAGTCTCACGGCGATGTCATGACAAAGATAACAACAGATATTGACCTTGTTTCAGACGGTCTTCTTCAGGGCTTTACACAGCTTTTTTCAGGCATAATTACAATCGTCGGTACACTTATTCTAATGCTGAGAATAAACTATAAAATAGCTCTTGTCGTTATTATTCTCACACCCATATCGCTTTTTGCGGCGTCGTTTATAGCGAAACACACACATGATAAATTCACCGAGCAGAGCAAAATCAGAGGCGAGCTCGGCGGCATTGGTGAAGAAATGCTGACAAACCAGAAGCTCGTCAAGGCTTTCTGCTACGAAGAAGAGGCGCAGGAAAGATTTGAAAAGACAAATAAACGGCTTTATGATGTAGGCGTTATGGCGCAGTTTTATTCAGCTCTGACTAACCCTGTCACACGCTTTATAAACGGGCTCGTCTATACAAGCGTCGGGGTCACGGGCGCGCTTTCGGTTATCGGTGTAATCAGCGGCTTGCCGCTCACGGTCGGTTCGCTTTCGTGCTTTCTGACTTATGCAAATCAATACACGAAGCCTTTTAATGAAATCAGCGGTATTGTCACAGAGCTTCAGAACGCATTTGCGGGCGCAAAAAGAGTTTTTTCTCTTCTTGACGCAGAGGAACAGTCAAGCGATAAAAACCTAAAAGAGCTTACGGTATGCGACGGAAATATAGAAATTGACAACATTTCTTTCTCATATAGAGATGATGTGCCTTTGATTGAAAACTTCTCATTAAGCGTTAAAAAGGGTCAGAAGATTGCCATTGTCGGTCCGACAGGCTGCGGAAAGACGACATTTATTAATCTTTTGATGAGGTTTTATGATGTCAAAAGCGGCTCAATAAAAATTGACGGAACAGATATAAGAGAAATCAAAAGAGACTCACTGCGTTCACAGTTCGGTATGGTTCTTCAGAACACATGGCTTTTCAGCGGAACGGTCAGAGATAATATCAGGTATTCAAGAGAAGACGCAACCGAGGAAGAAATAATTGAAGCGGCAAAATCGGTTCACGCTCACAGCTTCATAAAACGTCTGAAAAACGGTTATGACACGCTCATAAGTGAAAACGGCGGCGAAATTTCTTCAGGTCAGAAACAGCTTTTGTGTATAGCCCGTGTAATGCTGAAAAATCCGCCCATTCTTATTCTTGACGAAGCAACAAGCAATATTGACACAAGAACAGAGGTTCTTGTTCAGAAAGCCTTTGACAAAATGATGAAAGGTAAGACAAGCTTTATTGTCGCTCACAGACTTTCGACAATCAGACAGGCTGACATCGTTCTTGTGATGAAAGACGGAAAGATTATAGAGCAAGGCACTCATGACGAGCTGATTGAAAAAAGGAGCTTTTATTACGAGCTTTATAACAGTCAGTTCAGCAAAAATTAAAATATTCCGCCGTCGGAACTCCTCATCAGTGCAGGTAGTTCCGACGGCGGATTTTTTCATTTCAGATAAACTTCTCTTATATAACGGAAGGTTTCTTTCTCCCCTTTTTCGCTCAGCATTCTCAGAAGCATTTCTATCTCCTGAGAGGTTTTCGGGTGAATTGAGCGTCTGTCTTTACCCCGAAGAAAATATTCAAGCGGAAAAGAATCGGTGTATTTGTCGCCGTTATATATTTTGCTTGCGGCTACACGGTCACAGAACATCTCGGCAACATACTTTCTCGGCATTTCAACAGGCATAACCTTTTTCTCAACCATATTATAATCAGTCCAGTATTCAAAGTGATGCTTGTTTCTGCCCTTATGGTGGAGCCACGCCGACGAATAGCCCGTTTTCTCACGCTCAAGCTCGTTGGGGCTTCTTGTGCCGATATAAAATTCAGCTCCTTTGAGAAACTCTGCCGGCGCATACTTTGACAAATCATGTCTGAGACCCTGACAGCCTATTCCCGCTCTGAAGCAGTTTTTGATAACCGCATGCCTGTGCTTGGTTATCGTTCTGAAATGACCGATCGCTTTATTCATAAATACCTCTTATTTCATCGGAACGGGTACGCTTACCGCACTTGAATAATATCTGACACCGTTCACTTTTATATAAGCCTTAACTCTGACTTTTGTTATTGATGAGTTTATTTTGTCTGCGCTTATCATAAAGCTGTCAGAAGTTGTGATACCGACTGACGACCATTGAGCTTTTCTTGAATTATAAATATAAACTCTTGCGCCGGTTACACCGGAAGCCTTCTTCCATGTGACCTTTAATGCGCCGCTGTTCTGCTTTTTGACCGAAACGCCTTCGGGAGCTTTCGGTAATGTGGCGGCTACATATTTTTCCGATAAATCGCCGTAATACTTTTTATCACCGATTATTACATAGGCTGAAATCTTATATGAATTTGTCTTTGCCGGAGTCAGATTTGTAATCGTAATCTTTGTTTTTGTAGTCCTGCTCAACAGTTCATATTTCTTTGTTTTTGAATTGTAACGGTAAATCGAATACCCGTTTGCTCCTCTGACGGCTCCCCATGATAAAGTATAACCTGTCGTTGAATTGTCTGATACTTTGATTTCTTTAATAGCCGACGGTGCAGTTTTAACTTTGAGAACCGAAGAAGCCGAGCCTGTGATTTTCTTTGAATTAACTGCCCGGTAACCTCTGACAATAAAACTGTAATCGGTTGCGCTTTTAAGTGAAGAAACAGTGCACGAATTTGTGCTGACGGTTTTCAGAAGTTTTTCCTTGCCCGTGTTGGTATTCACCGAATAAACCTTATATCCGTCTGCACCGCTCAGAGATTTCCAGGACAATGAAATGCTGCTTTCTTTAACTTGTGAAAATGACAAGTTTTTCACTTTACCGGGGCCTGTGTAAATATAAAGCGAGTCAGATGATTTGCCATAGCTTTTCTTACCGTAGTTCTTCACTGTTGCCCGGACTTTGATTTTTTTATCAGATAAAGGTGAAAGTCCCGAGAAAGTATAGGAATTTGTCTTTACCTCCTTTACAAAGCTATAAACTTTTTTAGCCGAGTTATAAACATATATTCTGTATGCATCAGCGCCATCGGTTTTCGTCCATGAAACAACCGCACTTCCCCCGTCGGAAGAAACCTGCTTTAGCCCCCTGACTTGACCGGGCAGTGTTTTAATAATAAATTTTACTTCAGAAAGAAAAATTTCTTCATTATTATCTGTTTTGACAGATTTAATCATTACATTATATTCATTTCCCTCGGAAAGAGAATTAAACTGATATAACGATTTTTTGCTTTCACCGCATTTAACATATTTCCCCTTTGAACTGTCAAGCATATATGCATAATATTTTTCAGCTCCCGATATAGATGCAAAGTTTACGGTAACATATGAATTGCTGACGGTAAAATCAGAAGGAGTGTTCATATTATACTTATAAGTGTAGCAATTAACTGCCGATGAATTTGTTCCGTAAACCTTCTTTCCGTCAGAAACGACATATGCCCGAACCTTATAGGTGTCATAGGTTCCTGCTTTCAGGTTCGTAAAGGTATAACCGGTTTTGCTTGTCGAAACAATCGTTTCGTATGAATTTGTTTTTTTATTCAGCTTTCTTATCTGATATCCGTCAACTCCGGATACTGCTTTCCATTTTAAAGTAAATGACGAAACAGAAATCTCACTGCACGTAACCCCGGTAACTTTCGGAGGCAGGACTGTGAAACTGTCAATAACCGAATAATCACCGTTATATTTTGATGAAGAGTCCGATTTATATGCCCTTATTTTTGCGCTGTAAGTGACTTTTGAGTCAGAAAGAGGAACATTAACCGATAATGTGGAAGCGGAAAGGATTTCTGAATACAGCACCTTGTCGCCGCATGATACTGTGACTTCATAGCCTGAAGCCGAGCTTACTTTACTCCAAGATAAGGTTGCTCCGGTTGAAGAGGGCTTAGAACTAAAGCCTTTGACTGCGAGCCCGGGTTCGGAATATGAGCCTACATTGATTTTTATATAGTCGTATCCCCCTGCCGAAGTCGTAGCCGTAATATAAGCCGTTCCGTTTTTGAGCGCTTTCACGGAAAAATCAGAGCCTATGGAGACGACAGACGTGTCCCATGTATAAAGCGTAGGCTTTTCCGTGCCGACGGTGTTTGACGGCAGTTCAAAGGTCGCTCCTTTATTAACCCTGAGAGAGTTATTAAGACTGAAATAATCGGCAACGGCATAGCCGGTGTATTTATTTCCGTCCTGAGTAAAGGTAATATTATACCAATAAGGGTAATAAAGCTGTTGAGCATATTTCCATGAAGTGTTTCTGCATTTGCTCAGAACTGTGACAACTGTGTCGGGTCTGACGGAAACAACAACTGAGCCGCTTGTGGTGGGCTCTGTTCTGACATTGACAGTTGTGGTCGGCTTTGCCGTCTGACCGTTTGTGTCAAACAAAGTGAAATCTTTTGCCTGTTCTTCTGCGCCGGGCATATTGTCATAAACGGGTATCGCAAAGGTTCTTGAAAGAGACAAGAGCCCGTCCGCCGAATATGAAAGATATGTGCTGTAGCCCTGAGAATCCGCACCCGATACATTCGACATATACTGATGTGTATATGGCTTTGACACCGCATTAGGTGAAACATTGAATTTCTGAAAATATCCTGTATTCTGCCCTTTCCCGATATAACTCTGGGCAAGAAACTGTGCGCCGCCGTTTATGGATTTCATAGGCGTGTCCCAAGGTCTGCCGTAAGAACCGGGTGTCGAAGCGTATTTCAGCCCGTTAGCGATAGGCGAAGTGCCTGCGTATGCGCCGATATTGAAAAAGTTATAATAGCCTTCATAGCCTTTATACTGCCCAGTGACCGAGCCGCTCGGGTAACCACCGCCGGTAACTATTTCATTTCTTATCTTTGAAGCAAGAAAGCATGGGTTGATATTGTTTGCTTTGCCTGCGTCATATATGCACTGAGAATATTTTATCGTTGTCTTCTTCAAAACGCCGGAAGTGTTGTAGTAAGTGATATTTGTGTCATACATAAACGTGCCTTTAAGTATCTGTTCAACATCACTGACTTTTATTTCAGTAGTGAAAGAAAGAAGCTCAAACTGAAAAATCCCTGTTTCAGTCAGAAAGTTTCTCGGGTCAAGAAAATAAGCAACGGTATCGGGAGACGCATCATTCCAGCCTGCGTCTGTTTCTTTATATGTGTTTGTGTCGGGGAAATAATACCCCGGGGCATGGTTCTTACACAGAGCGCTCGCTGCTTTCGGAACGGCGCTTCTTTCAAGGTCGCTTTCGTTTTTCACGGCGTCATACCAGTCAAGCCCCGTGTTGACGCACTCAAACTTCCAGTTCGGATATTTTTTGTGAAGCTCTCTGAGCTGTGGCTTATAGCTTTCGGGAAAAGCCGCAATTTGCTTTTCAAAGCTGTCAGCGCCGAAAGAAAGAAAAGAAAACAGGCAGGCAAACAGCGATATAATTATTATCGTTAAAGATATTTTGACGGTTTTATTCTTCATGTTTATTCCTCCGGAAAAATGAGTACTTTCGACATAATTATACACGAAAATATATTAATATTCAACCTGAATTTAGTCTTAAAATATACACGCTGAATGAATTTTAATTACTTATTTATGAATTCTTTCCTTTGTAAACTAATAAAGATTATTAATTCCCATTTTTTCGGATATTTTTTCTTGACTGCCGTAACTTTATCGTAGTATCCCCTGCACTGTCATAGATGAAAACGGCAATGAAGATGAGGCGGCATATGTTGATTTCAACGGCGACTACGGTTACCTCATTATCTCAAAGGATAAATTTGTTTACGCATACAAATGCGAGGAAAATCTTACTCAGACTTGACGCAGGCTTATTCAGCTCGTTTGTTAAGCCCGAAATTGATAAGGGCTACCCTGTTTTATGGTCTGTTTATGACAGCACAACCTATGATGACCACACTACAGCCGTTACGGGCTATAAGATTTATACAAAGACGTTGAAGTGAACTCAATCAAGGTTCTTTCCGATTTGGTTATACTCCTTGAAATCAACGATAACCGGGCGGGCAAGCCTGTTTACTTTGACTACACTAAGTTCTGTTTCGGCGAAAGTTATTTCTATTCATTCGGTAAATAATTAATTAAATTGGATAAAGGCGGCACTCAATGTTCGATGCTGCCTTACATTTTTACAAAAAAGCAAAGCCCGCCGACGGACTTTGCTTTTCTGTTTGGTGCTTTTAAGCGTGGAAATAAACCCCCAGTTGAACTGGGGGAAGATAAAGA
>JBJEOI010000043.1:0-43554 GCA_051880635.1 Acutalibacteraceae bacterium
AGGGCGGAAATATTCCGATAAAAAACTGAGTTCGGATTATACTTTTCACCCTAAGCATATAAGTGCCGAAATCTCCGCCGCATACATTATATTATATGTAATAAGTTTTAAGAAAAAAGTTTAAAATTATACACACAGGCGTATAATCCATATTATAGAATTATCAAAAATTTCAGGAGGGAAAAAGATGCGATTTAGAGAAAAAATCATAGGCTTTATGCAGGGTCGTTACGGAACAGACAGGCTGACCGTCGCTCTGGTGATTCTTTATGCGCTTATAGGCTTTATCCGTATTTTTATCAGGAACAGAACAGCCGGATATATCATTACCGCAATAATGACTTTTGTTGCCGTGTATGCCGTCTTTCGTATATTTTCAAGAAACATATATAAGCGTCAGCAGGAAAATGCCGCTTTCTGCCGACTGACCGACAAAATTACGCCTCACCTGATTCTTTTCAAGGACAGGATAAGAGACATAAGAACAAAGCGTTACAGACGCTGTCCGTGCTGTAAAAACGTGTTGCGTCTGCCTTATAAGCGAGGTAAGCACAATGTAAAATGCCCGAAATGCGGCAAGGATTTCAGCGTTCATATCTTATAGTTTTATTGCAGGGTGATGTCAGCACCCCGCTTTTATTTTCCAAATTACTATTTTAATAAGCTATTTTTTATATAATATCACTGTTTTTACAGACATTTTATTGAAAAATATATAAAAAATGCAGAAAAAATATTGACAATTTTTCAATATTGTCTTATACTTTGATAAATGTAGGATGGTGCAGTATATGTGTATGGACAAAGAACTCATAAAAGCTGCCCGAAGCGGTGATGATGAAGCGCTTCAGAAGCTCGTGGTGAGATATATGGACTTTGCTCTCGAAAAAGCAAAAGGCTTCGTTCCCTGCTCAATCGAATATGACGATATTGTTCAGGAGGCAATGCTTGCCTTTCTTTCGGCTTATTACACATATGACACCGAAAGTAACGCTTCATTCAAAACATATGTCAGCGTATGCATGAACAACCGCATAGCTTCGGCTCTCAGCTCGCTTGACAGAAAAAAACGCATACCCCGTGAAGCGATTGTCGGTCTGGACGATATAGCATACGATTATGCCGATGATTCCGAAGACCCCGAGAAAGTTTTCTTCCGCCGTCAGAAAGCCGAAGAAATTGTCAGAAGAGCTAAAAACGAGCTTTCCGACAAGGAACAAAAGGTTCTTTCGCTTTTTCTCAGCGGAATGAAATATGAAGAAATTGCTCAGACTGTTTCTTCCACACCTAAAAGTGTTGACAGCACACTTCAGCGCATACGCAAAAAATTAAGAAGAGCCGACTGAGCTCTTCTCAGGATATGCCCATGGGCTCGTAGCCGAGCATTTCAGAAAAGGTACGGTGCAATTCCGTTGTGGGTAAAAATTTTTCAAGTGAGGAAATAAACATGCCAGAGGAAAAAGTATTTGTCGATGAAACCATTATTTGCAAGGAATGCGGCGAAGAGTTCGTATTTACGGCAGGTGAGCAGGAATTCTATGCAGAAAAAGGCTTGCAGAACAAGCCCCAGCGCTGCAAGCAGTGCCGTGACGCGCGCAAGGCTGCTTCAAGACCCGCCCGTGAAATGACACATATCGTTTGCAGTAACTGCGGCGCAGAAGACGATGTTCCTTTCAAGCCCACAGGCGACCGCCCCGTTTATTGCAGCAAGTGCCACAACGAAAGAAGAAACGCAGCAGAATAATCGGCTAAAGATAAATAATCAAAACCCCGCTGTTTCGTAAATGAAGCAGCGGGTATTTTCTTTTGCTTTTTGAGATTATCACTTATTCTCCTTTGAAGCAAGCTCAGCCTTGCCCTCGGGAGTGTCACGGTAATACTGCGTCTTAGGATTAGGGTGCTTTGTGTTTGCCCACAGCTCGTCAGCCTGAGGTCCCCATTCGCTTGCGAACCTGTCGCACTTTGAGCAAAGATGCTCAACGGTTTCGCTTTCAACAAGGTCTGTTGACTTTGCGCCTGTTTCACCGACAATCTTTCTGAGAATCTGCGGGTTCTCAAGCATCGGGCACGGGCGAAGATGATTTTCGTTGAAAGGCTGTCCCTTTCTGAAAGCCGTGAAAAGAGGATTGCGAAGACCCTCGAGAATTGTGTTCTTTCTGATATTTGAGTCTGAATAGTGAATGAATACACAGGGCTCCATATCGCCGGCTGAATTAATATGAAAATAGTTTCTGCCGCCTGCAATACAGCCGCCGACATATTCGCCGTCATCCTGAAAATCCATGACAAATATCGGCTTGCCCGTCTGACCGTTTCTTGTCTTTCTGAGCCATGAATACATATGCTTTCTCTGCTCGGGCGTCGGGATAAGCTCGGGCACTGCGTTGTGACCGACGGGCATATAGTTGAAATAGAAGCCGAACTTAACGCCTCTCTCAACCATAGTGTCGATAAAATCGTCGCTTGTTACGCTCTCGACATTCTGGCTTGTGTAGCAGACGCTCATGCCGAAAAGACAGCCCTTGGACTTGAGAAGAGCCATAGCGTCCTTTGTTTTCTGATATGAGCCTGCGCCCCGACGAGCGTCGTTTGTTTCTTCCGTACCCTCAACGCTGATTGCAAGGGTGAGATTGCCGACTCTTTTCATATCCTCACAGAACTTTTCGTCAATGAGCGTAGCGTTTGTGTAGGCGAGGAATATACAGTCCTGATACTTTTCGCAGAGCTTGAAGATATCGTCCTTTCTTATAAGCGGTTCGCCGCCGGTGAACATATAGACATGAGTGCCGAGTGTTCTGCACTGTTCAACAACATCATCCATTTCTTCATATGTCAGCGACTGAAGATGACCGTATTCAGCCGACCAGCAGCCCTTGCACTTGCAGTTGCATGCGCTTGTCGGGTCCATAAGAATAAGCCACGGAATATTACATTTATATATGTCTCTGTTCTTTCTGACCTCTTTGGTGCCGTGAACGCCTGCGCCGAGACCTGCGGCGAGAAGCATCTTTTTGAGAACAGCGTGATCTATATCTCTGAGAAAACTCATGGCATAGGTGTGATAGATATTGTCCTTATCCTTGACGGCTTTTTTCATCGCCTCAAGGTTTTTCTCCGGGAAAATACCACCCAGCAGCTTCTGAGTGTGTTCAATAAGCTTGACAAGATTCTCTTCGGGATTCTTGTCTATATATTTCAGTATTGCGTCAATCGTTGTGCCGACTGCGGCTCTTTCTGCTTTTTCTCTGAGGTTCAAAGAAATCACTCCCCTTAAATTTCAATTAATATTACTGCAATTGCTTTTGTATGCGTCCGATCTTTAATCGGCGAAGCTGAAAAGCTCCTCTACCGTTGCCGAAAAAACCTTTGATATATCCATAGCGAGCTTTAAAGACGGATTATACTGCCCTTTTTCAAGGCGGATAATCGTCTCCCGTCTGACGCCGACCATATCGGCAAGCTCGCTTTGCTTTATATTGTTTTTAATGCGGTATTCTTTTATTTTTGTTGTCAGCTCATTCATCGGTCTCATCCCCCGCATCTTTTGTTTCTCTGCCGTGAATGAAAAGAAAGAGACCCTGCTCCACAGTCAGATAAAGCGACGGCTGAAGAATAACGATAAGGAGAATTTCAAAGCCGTCCGCCGAAATATTCTTATGCCTAAAAAACGCAAAGAAAATCACGGGCACAATGACAATAAACCACGGTATAGCCTTTGAAAGTTTTTCGTGAGCAATGCCCATATTGTATTTTGCAAGCTCGTCGTCCTTATCCTTTTTGAAGAAGAATTCGGCGCCTGCCGAAAACAGTGCCACAGCGCACAGAAAAACGCCGACAGCGTAGCTTATCGTGTAGCCGCAAAGGCTGACAACAAGCATATATATTATGCCCACGCTCATTGTCAGAAAAAGCGCAAAATCGAGCTTTCTGGCTGTGTAATATGAAAGAGTCTTTTTATCTTTTTTCAATTTGCGACCCCCTTTTGATGATAAATTCATCGCTTCGAGTGATAATAATATCACTTTTAAGCGAATGTGTCAACCGAAAATGTTATAAATTTATCACTTTTTTATGCGGTATGCCTTGAAATGCCTGTCCGTTTCGGTGTATAATGCCATGGTACGAATTGGGAGTGCCGCGAAAATAAATATCGGAGTTTTTATTATGGATGAAAAAAAGAAAAATATATTATTACTTGTTGCCAAAATATCTGTTGTGCTTGTGATACTTGCAGTGGTAATACTGAATTATGACAGGCTAACGCATATAGATATCAGGGCGATAGTTGAAAGTGCGCCGAGCGTTTTTGTCGCAATAGCGGCGGTTGTGGGCATTTTCTTTCTCAAGAGCCTGCTTTTTGTCATACCCGCTTCGCTTATTTATCTCTCTGTCGGTATGGCGTTTTCTCCGCTCACGGCTGTTATTGTGAGCTTTCTGGGTATAAGCGTCGAGGTTTCGGCGACATATCTTTTAGGCAGATTTTTAGGCGGCGACGCCGTTAATAAGTTTCTTTCAAAAAGTAAAAACGGTCAGAAGCTTCTTGAAAAGGATGTCGGAAACAAATTTTCCGTTCTGTTCCTTCTGCGCTTTTCGGGGCTTCCAATAGACTTTACAAGTCTTTTTCTCGGCGCCTCGGGCTGTAAATACCCGATATATTTTATCGCGTCTCTTGCCGGTATAATGCCGAGAGTAATTCTGCTCACCGTTCTGGGCGACAGAATTTATAACCTTATACCTATGGAAATTATTGTCAAGGTGATAATATGCGCGTTGCCTTTGGCGGCAATAGCATTCGTTATTAAATTTATTATTGACAAAAAAAGAAACGCATCACAAAACACTGAAACGGAGAAATTATAAAATGATAAATATAACAGAAGAAGAGTTTTTTCAGCTCTTGCGTGAAGAGGCTGAGCCTGTCAGAGAGCTGATGACATATTTCAAGTGCGCTATGATGGAGATTGAGACAAAATTCCGTGTTCTCGATGAACAGTTCTCTCTCACCCACGACAGAAATCCGATTGAATCAATATCGACAAGACTCAAGTCGGCTGAAAGCATCTTTGCTAAAATGAAGAGGAAGAATCTTCGCCGTGATATCAAGGCTATAGAAACCGAAATATTTGATGTCGCCGGTATCAGGGTAATCTGTTCGTTTGAAGACGATATATATATGCTCAGGGACTGTCTTCTTTCTCAGGATGATATAACTCTGATAAAAGAAAAAGACTATATAAAAAATCCCAAGCCCAACGGATACCGCAGTCTTCATCTTATTGTTGAAGTCCCCATCTTCCTTAAAAATGAAAAAAGACCTATGAAGGTTGAAATTCAGCTTAGGACTATCGCCATGGATTCGTGGGCAAGTCTTGAACACCGTTTAAGATATAAGAAAAATCTGTCGGAAGAAACTCAGAAAGAAATAGCCGACAAACTTATGCAGTGCGCAGACATAAGCGCAGAGCTTGACGCAATAATGCTTTCAATCAAAAAAACCGTTTCGAAGGAAACCGGTATGTAATTTGATATAGTGATAAACAGATTATCGGTCAGGGTGAAAATTATAATCCGAACTCAGTTTTCGGATTGACTTTTCACCCTGATCGGGCTTATAATTTCAATAAACTCAATATCCTACATCATTTAAACGACAGTGCAAAAGCTCTGTCGTTTTTTGTAATAATTGTGCATTATTTATAAATTAAAATTTATAAATGTGTTGCATTTTTGTGTTATGTGTTGTATAGTTAACATAAAGTTAATTAAGGAGCAATACAAATGAAGAAATTATTATCAATTTTACTTTCGGCAGTTCTCATTCTTTCGGTAGCGGTTCCGGTTGCCGTCGCTTCGGAAAATGAGGTTTATCCCATCATTATCGTTCCCGGCTACAGCTCGTCCTCGCTCTATAAGCTCGACGAAAACGGCAATAAGGTTCATGTCTGGGGCATTGATATGAACGAAATTATTCACGCCATAGCTATGAACGCCGCCGAAATCGGAATAGGAATCGGCGCATACGCAAAGGGCGACGCCAAAAGACTCGCCGACACTGTCGGCAGTGAATTTGTCAGAATGTACGGCGATATGTCATATGACAAATACGGGAAGTCCGTGACGCAGCTTTATACATATTACAACACAGCCGCTCAGACAAGCACAGCCTGGCTTAAAGAGAACGAAAACGGTCAGTATATTCACGAAAGTTTCATCATGCCCTATGTCGCTCAGTATCTCGGCGACAAGGCTGACGAATGGACCTTCAATTTCAACACAGACTTCAGACGCAACTCCGAAGACTGCGCCGCTGACCTCGACAGATATATTGACAGCGTTCTTGCCTACACAGGCGCAAAAAAGGTCAACATTCTGGCTGTCAGTCACGGCGGTCAGACAACGGCGAGCTATCTTGCCCTTTACGGCGGCGAAAAGTGCAACAATGTTGTTCTGACCGTTCCCGCTATTGGCGGCGCACTTCTCGCATACGATTTATATAATGACAGCGTCAGACTTGACGAAGAAACCCTTTTCTATTTCATAGAAAACGGCGAAGCGATGGAAGAAGACATGAACTGGCTTGTGAAAGCGCACGAGTTCGGCTTCCTTGATGATTTTATTCACTATCTGCGCCCCTATATTCTTGACATTCTCGGTCACTGGGGCAGTATATGGGACTTCATACCCGCTGAATATTTTGATGAGGTCAGCGAAATGGCAGGTGAAGAATTTCTTCAGAGCGAGGTCTATGCAAAAAGCGTTAAGTTCCACAAAGAAACTCTTCCCAATCTTTCCTCAAGTCTGAAGAAGGCTGAAAACGACGGGGCTAATATTTATCTTCTTTGCGGCACTTCATGGCCCAGCGTTGTCGGCACTCAGGAAAATTCCGACGCTATTATTTCGGTCAATGCGTCTTCGGGTGCAACCTGTGCGCCTTTAGGCGAGAGATTTTCAGACGGCTATGAAACAATAAACACCGTCTGCGCAGACAAAACACATAATCATCTTTCCCCCGCTATGGATATCGACGCTTCAACATGTTATCTGCCCGAGACGACATGGTTTGTCAGAGGTCTTTTCCACGGAATGACTCTCGCCGACAGTAACTATTCGGCTCCGCTTATGAAAATGCTCGTTGAATCAAAAGAGCGTGTTGACGTCAGAACTTATAAAGAGTATCCGCAGTTCCATGACGCAATGAACACATGTGAAACCGTCTATGCCGAGTTTGATGTTTCAAAGACAGGCTATGTCTCAGCGGACGACACTTCTATTAAAATAACAAACCTCTCCTATAATAACGATATCACTATTCTCTCAGTCTCAGCCGAAAACGCCGACATTTCATTCCCGGCTAAAGAATATATCGGCAAAACAATCGCGCCGGGCGAAACGCTCACAGTGAAATTCAGCGGCAATCTGCCCGAAAAGAGCTATACCGTTGCAGGAATAAAAATTTCATACGGCATCGGTACTGTCACACCTGTAGGCGAAAAGGATTTTTATTTCACGGTTATGAACGGCGAAAAGCCCGACTATGACAGTGATAATCCTTACACCCCGCTTAAAGCCGAGAGTCAGTTTAAAAATCACATTGAAAACAAACAGCTCGTTGAACTTTTCGATAGGCTCGGTCTGACGCCTTTCTTAGAAATTATATACAACATCGTGTTTAATCTCGTAGGCAAGTTTCTTAAAAACTTCATCTGATTAACAGCGTAAAAAACACCCGCTTCGAAATAACCGGAGCGGGTGTAATTTTTGCTTTTTTATCACGCTTTTGCCGATAAAGCCATTATTACGTGAAGTATTGTTCTGATTTTATAAAGGATTTCATCAAACAGAGTTGAAATTCTGAACTCCCTATATACAGGCTCCGTGTTTTCGCCCAGCCCGAGCTGTTTGAGAGTTTTCAGAACCTCCCCTGCGATAACGACATGGCCCTTTGAGTTGGGGTGAATATAATCGGCTGTGATAAGCGCCTCATTGTCGCCGAAAGCCTCTGCGACTTCAACTATGGTATAAGCACCCTCGTTGTCACTGAGGTATCTGCGAACCGTACCGTTTATTCTGTCGGCGCCCTCCTGATAAACTTCTCTGAGCTCGTCTGCTACATACATCGGGTTATAGAGCGTTTGCATAAGTATAACTGCGTCGGGGCTGAGAGACTTTATGTAATCCATAATAGCTCCGAGGTCTTCATAATAGCTCTTCGCTATATCGTCAAAGCGTGAATAATCTTTTTCTTTCAGTGCCTCTGAAAGCAGAGCGGGAACATCATCGTGAAGAAAGTTGTTTCCGCCGATAGATATACAAATGATATCTGCGTTTTTGATATCATCGGCGACTCTTTTTTCATTTATGCGCCTCAGCATATCCTGAGTAGTGTGACCGCTGACGGCGTCATTTTTGAAATTATAACCGTTGGTGTTTGATACGATTGCGCCGTATGCCTGTCTGCTCGGCATAAGAAGACCAGCTCCGGCGGCGATTGAGTCGCCCAAAGATAAGAAATTGAGCTTCTCTTCAGCGGCAAAAGCGGGAACGCTCAGAGATAAGAGCATTACAAGTACCAGTAATACCGAAATAAGTTTTTTCAAAATAAACACTTCCTTTAATTTTTATCCGACACATTATAGAACACAAAGGAAATATTTGTCAATCAAAATTTTTCGGGTCAAAGAAAAGCCGGCGCATACGCCTTGTAGCAAGTTCGTGTGCGCCGAAGTTGAGATTGTATTGTATCGTTATTCAATGCCCCGATAATAGAGCCCTCGTGTAAATTCGCCGTCGGGCTTTTCTCCGCCGATATATTTTTTTATAACCGCCGAAGCCTCTCTCTTTGTCTCCTTGGTGAAATAAAGAGTGATAAAGTCAATGTTCTCTATTTCGTTTAACCTGTCGGCAAGATAAATTGGTCGTGAATTGAGAATTTCACTGCATAAATTTGTGCAAAGAACAGGGAACTCTACACCCATTCTGTCGGTGATAAATGAATTTCTGCCGCACTCTTTACATGTCTTTCCGTTTTTTATCGGGCAGTTTCTCGTGAGCATAAGAGGAATATTCCCATAGGCTATTATACCTCTCTTTATTTTGCCGCCGAGTCTCTTAATCCTGCCGAGCGTCAGCTCGCAGGAAACCGTCGCTTCCTCTGCGCCGAGCTTCTCTATTTCTGAAAGTGAAACGGAATTAAATATGTTAAGCGTGAATCCCGTGTGAATTTTCATTTCTGCTTCTCTTGCAAGAGCAACGCCGTCTAAGTTTGTGCAATAAGCAATATCTATACCCCTTAGCCTAAGTTTTCTCAGCCTTTCGAGTATTTTGTCAGCCGTGTCAAAAATACCTCTCGGAATTTCTGCGCCGACTCTGACCTTTTCTTTAAGTGAAAGAAACACATCAATATCGGTGTAAAGCGGCAGATATACCGTGTCAATTTCTGTCAAATCATCAGGTATCTGAGATGCCGAATCAAACCTTGCGTAAAGCTTCATCTTCTGCGCCTTATGAGCGGGGATACTCAGCCTTTCAGGGATAAATCTCTTTTTCTCTCTCTTTGAAAGCTCATTAAAGAGCTTTAGGAGTGCGTCACGGCGAAGAGCGTTTATCACACCTGCGGGGACAATAAGTCCGTCGTCAAGGTCAATTTCAATCTTCTCGGCGTAAAAGTATGTTCCGCCGCATTTTGAAAGCCTCAAAGAAAGACTCTCCCTCGTCAGAGGCTTGTTTATTGCTTTTTCGGGGAAAGCGTCGCTTTCGATATATACGCTCTTTCCTCTCGCCGAAGCGGAAAGAGAAACCTTTTCGTTTTCGATAACAGAAAGACAAAAGCTGACGGGTATAAGCGGTGTTTCTCTGTCATAGAGCCGCTGAAGATAAGGGAATACCTCCTTTGCGGCGGTGACGTCTTCTTTCTGACGGATACCGAACATATCCCTGCCGAGCTTTTCTTCAAGATAACCCTTTGTGAAGCCCGAGCGTGAAAAGACCGCCCTGAGAGCAGAAGTGACATTTTCGTCTTTTTCACCCTCACAGGCGTTTTTACAGGCGGTGACAGCGGCGGCGACATATTCGGGGCGCTTCATTCTGCCCTCAATCTTAAACGAACATACACCGGCGTCAGAAAGGGTTTTAAGCTCGTCAATAAGAGATAAATCCTTCAGAGAAAGATCATGCCCCGTTCCGTTTTCTGCTTTAAACGGCAGTCTGCACGGCTGAGCGCACAGTCCCCTGTTTCCGCTTCTTGAGCCGAGCATTGCGCTGAGATAGCACTGACCCGAAACGCACATACAAAGCGCTCCGTGAACGAAGTGTTCAAGCTCGATATCGGTTCTGCGCCGTATCTCCTTTATCTCCCTGAGCGACGTCTCTCTCGGCAATACCGCACGCACAAAGCCCATTTCTTTCAGCATATTCATTCCGTAGGCTGTCTGAACGGACATCTGTGTAGAAGCGTGCATCAGCACATCGGGAGCGTATTTTCTCACAAGCGAAGAAAAGCCTATATCCTGCAAAATAAGCGCATCTGTATTATAACTACAAATGCGCTTTAAGGTTTCAACGGCTTTTACGATTTCATCGTCGCTTATGAGAGTGTTCATAGTGATATATGACTTCACGCCGACGCTGTGGCAAAGAGAAATTGCGTTTTTCGCCTCTTCGTCGCTGAAGTTTTCCGCATTTTTTCTGGCATTGAATTCCCCCAGACCGAAATAAACGGCGTTTGCACCGCATCTGACTGCGGCGAGGAGAGCTTCAAATTTACCTGCGGGCGATAAAATCTCTGCGTTCATTTATATTATTTGCCCATTTCAAGCTGATCGCGCAGAGAGCGTATCTGAATGTTGAGTCTGTCAATCTCAAGCTTTGCGGCTTCGAGCTCTCTCTTGGCTGTCTCAGCCTCGTGGCGTGACCAGTCAGCCTTGCTCTTTGCCGAAGCGGCGTCGTCAAGATAATCTTTTATCTGTGAGCGGAGGTTGTCCGCACTGCCGACCGCCTTCTTATAGCTGTCAGCGTACTGAAGAGCTAAAAGAACAGCCGCCTGTGTTGTTGAGATGCTTCTGTTATCCTTGAGCGTGTCTTTGAGGGCTGCGTCAAGCTCTGCGCCAAGCTCTGCAACATATTTGGGGTCGTCTTCTGTGATTATGGGGTATTCGGCTCCGCCGATAGTGAGCTTAATTCTGTTTTTAATCATGTTATTCGTTCCTTTCCTTTTGCATTATACAAAAGCTATTATACAATATAAATCCGAAAGATAAAAGACCTAAATTAAATTTTCTTTCATATTTTTTCTTTTTATGCGGTATGCGTATCGCCAAGATGAGACAAAACCGGCTTTATCAATAAATAACGCACTGTCATATGGTGAAAAAATTCAGCGCATACGCAAAAAAAATAAAAAAATTATCTTTACAAATGAAAAATAGTGTGATACTATATGCGAAGCTAAAGAGTCCTTTAAAACGGTACGAGATACCGGCAAGGCGAGAAGATTTCTGACCTATTGTGCCTTGCTGTAATCAGCAAGGCTTTTTTACGGAGAAAAAGATGGAAAAGGTTATTATGGATGCCCAAATGATGTCGAGGGCGCTGGCGAGACTTTCACATGAAATAATCGAAAAAAACTCAAGCGGAGAGCCGCTGTATCTTGTCGGTATAAGAAGAAGAGGCGTGCCGCTGGCGAAAATTCTCAAGGCTAACATCGAAAAGTTTTCGGATATTAAGGTAGAACTGGGTGAACTCGACATAACGCTCTACAGAGACGATGTGACCGAAAAATACAATCAGCCGCATCTGAACAGCTCGGTTATTAATTTTGATGTCAACGGCAAAAAGATAATTCTTGTCGATGACGTCATCTACACGGGCAGAACGACACGGGCAGCTATGGACGCACTTATTAACCTTGGCAGACCCTCTGTCATTCAGCTCGCAGTTATGGTTGACCGGGGTCACAGGGAACTCCCTGTCTGTGCAAATTTCGTCGGAAAAAACCTGCCCACCTCAAAAGACGAATTTGTAAACGTCCGTGTTGAAGAAACAGACGGAAAAACAGAGGTCGTTCTCTCAAGGGCATAAACTAAGTCAAATAAGACCGAGGCAAAACCGAGGTCGGATTATAAAAAACAGGAGGAATATCCAATGCAACTCACTTACGGTGTCAAAGACAAACCCAAATTCGGACAGATTATTGTCTTCGCATTCCAGCAGCTTCTTGCTATTCTTGCGGCGACAATAGCAGTTCCCTCAATCGTCGGCAACGGTATGAGTCAGTCGGCTGCCCTTTTCGGCGCAGGCGTAGGCACTATCGTTTATCTTCTCTTCACAAAGTTCAAGAGCCCCGTTTTCCTCGGCTCCTCCTTTGCATTCCTCGGCTCAATGTTCGCCGCTTTCGGCGGTGCGGTGTCGGCTGAAGCAGGCTACGCAGGTATAATCCTCGGCGCAATCTTCGCCGGTCTTGTTTATGTTGTTATCGCTATCGTTGTCAAATTTGCGGGCGTCAACTGGATAAACAAGCTCATGCCCGCTGTTGTTATCGGTCCCACAGTCGCAATTATCGGTCTTTCACTGGCAGGCAACGCTGTCGGCGACCTCACGGTCGGCAAGGTTCTCGACGCAGAGGGCGTAAGTGTTGCAAGCCCCTATGTCGCTCTTATCTGCGGTATGGTCACACTCTTTGTTGTCATGATATGCTCAGTCTTCGGCAAGAAGATGGCAAGGCTCATTCCGTTTATTATCGGTATTCTCGCAGGCTATGCTGTCGCCGCTGTTTTCACTGCGATAGGTATCAAAACAGGCAACACCGCTCTTCAGGTTATCGACTTCAGCGTATTCAGCAATATGAAGATTGTCGCAATGCCCGACTTCTCATTCATCATGGCTTCACGCGGACTTTCGGCTATCGACGCTAAATATATCGCGACAGTAGCAGTCGCTTATGTCCCCGTTGCATTTGTTGTTTTCGCCGAGCATATTGCAGACCACAAGAATCTTTCATCTGTTATCGGTCAGGACCTTCTTGAGGAGCCCGGTCTTCACAACACTCTTCTCGGTGACGGCGTCGGTTCAATGGTCGGTGCGTTCTTCGGCGGCTGCCCGAACACAACATACGGCGAATCTGTCGGCTGTGTAGCTATCACAGGCAACGCTTCGGTTGTCACAATTCTTGCCACAGCGGTAATGGCTATCATCATTTCATTCTTCGGTCCCTTTGTCACATTCCTTGCGACAATCCCCAACTGCGTAATGGGCGGCGTATGCGTCACACTTTACGGTTTCATCGCAGTCAGCGGTCTTAAAATGATTCAGAATGTTGACCTTGGTGAAAACAAGAATCTCTTTGTTGTTGCGGTTATTCTTATCTGCGGTATCGGCGGTCTCACACTCAAATTCGGTCAGGTCACACTCACAGAAGTTGCCTGTGCGCTTATCCTCGGTATTATAACAAACCTTATTCTTTCAAAGAAGAAGGACGAAAAGAAAGCGTAAATCCGATTTAGAATTCAGTTAAAATTAATGTCCGGGCTTACTGCCCGGACATAGTTTTTATCACAGAAAATTAAAAACGCTTGGGGATAGCCCCCAAACGTCTTTAAAAGGAGAAAATATGAAGAAAACATTCAAAAAAATGAAGAAATCTAATCTATGTCAAGGAGGTTTCCCTCCGTTGACAATATGAATTATAGCCTATATTCCCTTAAAAATCAACGGTTTTCGGGTATTTTTTCGAAGTTTGGAGGAAGCGACAGTTTGAAAATAATTTTGCACAATTTTTTGTGCAAAATGTTGTGCATATTGCCGAAATAATGGAAATCCTGTTCTTAAAAGAAAAAAAGAATTTTTTGCGCTTATGTTGTAAAAAATCCGGATACATTATATAATGTATGGCGAAGAGAAAAAATAATATACGGGAGTGTATAAGATGAAAAAGAACGAAAGAGGATATAAGCTCAGAACCTCTCTTGAATTTCGCACGGATAAAGAGACAAAAGGCAGACGGCGTTTTACGCTCGGTTTTTTTCTGCTTGTCGGAATAATCATGCTCGCCTGTGTGTGCACATTATTACTGCTGAAAGAATATGACTTTGATATTGACAATATTATCGGCAGGTCGCCCGAAACAACCGACAGCACTTCTCAGACAAACGCCGACATGTCGCTTGAAGGCAGCAGCACCTTCCTTTTTGCCGTTTCGGATAATAGCAAGAATAAGCTGCACTATACCGCACTTCTGAACTTCGACGTTTCAAGCGGAGAAATCAAAATCTATACTGTTGATGTGAACGAAAATCACAACGAAGAAAAAACAAAAGGCAATCTCACCGCTCTGTACGCAAAGAGCGACGGCAGTATGCTCAGTCTTAAAGAAGCCGTTGAAGAAATAACAGGCGTCACCGTCTCACGTTATATCCACGCTACGGACGACTCCTTCAAGGGTCTGATAAAGATTTTCGGCGGCGTACCTTATGATGTCAAGGAGAGAGTGCAGTATTCATGTGACGGCGTCGGATATATCATTGAAAAAGGCAGACAGACTTTGACAGCCGACATGAGCTATAAATATATGTATTATCTCTCTCAGCAGAACGCCGATAAACCCGACGAAATGAGCAATTTCCTTTCGGCTGTGCTTAAAGTTATTCTGACGCCTCAGAATAACTCAAAAGCCGATTACTATTACAGCAAGCTCAGAAACACTCTTGGCACCGATATATCGGCGTTTGATTATTCAAACAGTAAAGCCGCTCTTTCACAGCTTGTAACACTGTTTGAATCAAAGGATGCGGTTGTTGTGAACTCTTCGAAAGGTTTTTGACGAATATTTGGCAATAACGCCAAACATCTTTCAGTTTTAGCTATAATTTGCACAAAAACTTGTGCAATACACACTAAAAACTGTGGTTATATACAAAGTTGTAAAAAAGGCTTGCATTTTGAAAAAATCTATGTATAATTAATATTGTCAACGGAGGGAAACCTCCTTGACATAGATTAGATTTCTTCATTTTTTGAATGTTTTCTTCATATTTTCTCCTTTTAAAGACGTTTGGGGGCTATCCCCAAGCGTTTTTAATTTTTTCGGGAGGTTTTTATTTTCCTCTCAGAATATCGACAGCCGTCTTTATAATCATAACGCTGATTACAATGCTCGCCGCCTTGTCAAGCATCGGCATACCGAGTGAAGCGCCGAGAATTCCGATAAAACTGCCGATACAGGAAAGTGCGTCGCTCTGATGGTGCCACGCCTGCGCCATAAGTACAATAGAGCCTGTTTTTCGGGACGCATACCTTGAAAAGAAAAACAGCGACTCTTTGACAAGAAGAGCGAACAAAGACACGCATGACGCAAACGCAGACGGAACTGTGTCAACTGCTCCTGTGAAAATTTCTCTCAGCGCCCCGACGAGGATTGAAAAACCCGTCACAAACAGAGCGGCGCATATAAAACGGACGGTGAATTTCTCAGCCCGTTCTTTTTTTGCGCTGTTTTTATCCGGCAATACGCCGAGCATGGTTATAAGCGACGTGACCGCGTCGGCGCAGGAGTGCACCCCGTCTGAAAAAAGTGCGGTGGAATTTGCCATTTTGCCGAAGATAAGTTTTATCGCCGCCAAAAAGCAATCCGCCGAGAGAGACACTGCGCACGCCTTTTTTTCTGTTATTTTTCTAAGCATATTCATACCCCGCCCTAAATACTGTTTTTTCATTCTATGCGAAGGCGGCGATAAATGATAATTTACAATATGTATATTGAAAAAATATCAAAACAGGTATATTATATAAGTCAATATATTGCGAAGGAGATATATCATGGATGAAATAAAAGTTGACTTCACCTCGGGCGGCGGCTCTAAGAAAGAAAAAATGCCTCTGCTCATTCCAATCAACTCAAAAATCAAAACAATTATTTCTGTTGTATGCGCTCTCGTCGGCGGACTAATTGCCTATTACTTCATGCTGCCGGCGTTTAACCTCAAAGCAATAGAAATGTATGAGTTCTTCGGCATTATTCTGGCTATTTATCTTGTCGCTCAGTTCATTTTAAGCGGCGCCGCCAAAGCGCCGGAATATGTGCCCTATGTCAAGAAAAAGGCTATTGTGCCGATTATCATTGCGGGTGTAATTCTCGTTTTTGTCGCTGTGGGCTTACTCGTTTCGTCGGTATTTTTCAGAGCAAGCTCATACAGCAAGATTATTTCGGTCAATGAAAACAAAACATTCGTCTCGGACGTGAAAAATGTTGATTTCTCCGCTGTTCCCGTTCTTGACGACTCCGCTTCGGCAGCCCTTGCTAAAAGAACGCTCGGCGACCTTGACAACATCGGTCTTGTCTCACAGTTTGAAGTCGGCACCGATTTCACACAGATAAACTATAAGAACACTCCTGTCAGAGTTGCTACCCTCAGATACGGCAATGTTTTCAAATGGCTGAAGAACACATCCTCGGGTCTTCCCGGATACATTGTTGTTGACATGGTTACGCAGAAAGCTACCCTCAACATTTTCGAAGAGGGCAAGTATATGCGCTATTCGACATATGAGCATTTCGGCAAGTACCTCATGAGACATCTGCGCTTCAACTTCCCGACCTATCTTTTCGGCACTCCCACCTTCGAAATTGATGAATCGGGCGCACCCTACTGGCTTGTTCCTGTTCTTGACAAGACGATAGGTCTTTTCGGCGGAACAGATGTAAAGGGAGTTGTCATGGTTGACGCCATTACGGGCGAATTTTTCGAATATACGCTTGAAGACGTCATTTCAAACCCCGAGCTTCAGTGGGTTGACGGAATTTATTCAAAAGAGCTTCTTATAGAGCAATACAACTATTACGGAAGATATGCAAACGGCTTCTGGAACTCAATCATCACTCAGACCGGCGTAAAGAACGCCACCGAGGGTTCAAATTATCTGGCTATTGACGATGACGTTTATATGTACACAGGCGTTACCTCTGTCACATCGACGGGCAGTGATGAAGCTATTATCGGTTTTGTTCTTATAAACATGAGAACTAAAGAGGCAAACTTCTACAAGGTTTCAGGCGCAAAGGAATACTCTGCCGCTATATCGGCTCAGGGTGCTGTTCAGAACTATGAATACACCGCAACATTCCCCATTCTTCTCAACATCAGCGGTCAGCCGACATATTTCATGTCGCTGAAAGACGACTCAAACCTCGTCAAGATGTATGCGATGGTTAATGTTGAGCAGTATCAGGTTGTTGTCACAGGCTCCACAATCTCCGAGTGCACAGAGAATTATATAAAGAAGCTCAAAGAGAACGGTATCACAATAAGCGTTGACATTGACAATATCGAAGATCATCCGTTAGGCGGCGAAAATGAAAACCCTGTTGAAACAAAAACATTCAAAGGCGTTATCGAAGATATCCGCACGGCGGTAATTGACGGCAACAGTTATTATTATATAAAGCTTGAAGACAATAAGTCATATTTCGTCTTCAAGGCAGGCGATAATGAAAGCGTCGTTATTCTCAGCGTCGGCGATAAGGTAAAAATTGAAGCCGAAGAAACCGACGGCTCAATAGTTCAGGCAAAGAGCATTGAGAAAACAAAATAATGGCGAATTGAGTAATCCGGAATTAAACGCCTTCTCACATCATCGTGCGCGCCGTTCGGCGCACAACGGTTCAGACCAAAATTATTGACATTTTAGCTTAGTAATCCGAGGAACTGATTAAGTCTCACTTAGTCAGTTCCTCTTTTGTTTTCGCCTGTTTTATGGCCATAGTATGGCTGCCGACAAGTATCTGTCTCTCATTTTTGCATTAGAATTACTTGCACACAGTGAAACATTGCGGGGGAAATCTGTATCGCTTTTTATTCTTCATTGACGGTTCATTCATATATTTTGAACTAACTGAAAAGTTAAAAAATCAAGCAGTCGCTTAATCGCAACTGCTTGATGCTTTGATTCGTTTTTGCTTCTTTAACCTGATTGTCGATAAAGAGTCGCTTTTACTTGACAACCTTGCCTGCGTGCCAGATATTTTCCGCATACTCATTAATAGCTCTGTCGGCTGCGAAAATGCCCGCTCCGGCGATGTTCATAAGTGACATTCTGTTAAGTCTGTCCTTATCTCTGAAGATTTCGTCAATCTTCTTCTGCGCGCGGCGGTAGTCCGCAAAGTCAGCCAGAACCATATAGGGGTCATGGTGAACTATTGTGCCTGAAATCTCACCGAAGGACTTGCCGTTAATGCCGCTGTTGATGAAGTCAATAACCTTTCTCAGCTCCGCATTATTCTGATAGTAGTTGCCGGGGACATAGCCTCTTCTCTTGAGCTCGTTTACCTCCGGCGTACGCATACCGAATAAAATCATGTTCTCGTCGCCGACAGCGTCGTGAATTTCAACATTCGCTCCGTCGAGAGTGCCGAGCGTAACAGCGCCGTTTATCATCAGCTTCATGTTGCCCGTGCCGCTTGCCTCTGTGCCTGCAAGAGAAATCTGTTCGCTGATATCGGCGGCGGGCATAAGTCTTTCAGCCATTGTGACGTTATAGTCCTCAAGATAGACGACCTTGAGTCTGCCTCTCATGTCGGGGTCGTTGTTAATGAGGTCGGCGAGAGCGCAGATAAATGCGATAATCTTCTTTGCGACATAGTAGCCCGAAGCTGCCTTTGCGCCGAAAATATATGTGTGGGGGACAAAGTCGCCGTCGGGGTTTTCTTTGATTTCGAGATATTTTGCGACAATGCTGAGAGCGTTGAGGTGCTGTCTCTTGTATTCGTGAAGTCTCTTGACCTGAACATCGAAGACTGAGTTCGGGTCAAGCTCAATGCCCATAGTTTTCTTGACGTATGCGGCAAACTCTTTCTTGTTTTGGAGTTTTATTTCACCGATACGGTCAAGGACCTTCTTGTCGTCGGCGAATTTTTCAAGTTTTTTGAGCTCGTCTGCCTTATAGACAAAACCGTCGCCTATGAGCTCTGTTATATAAGCCGTAAGAGCGGGGTTTGACTGACAGAGCCAGCGTCTGTGAGCTATACCGTTTGTGACATTTGTGAACTTTTCGGGTGTGAGCTTGTAGTAGTCGTTGAAAAGGTCATCTTTAAGAATCTGACTGTGAAGACCCGAAACACCGTTGACGCTGTGACAAGCCGCAACACAGAGGTTAGCCATTCTGACAACACCGTTTGACATAACAGCCATTCTTTCTACCTTGTCGGCGTCGCCTGTGACAGCCCAGATGTGAGCGCGGTAGCGGTTGTCAACCTCTTTGGTTATCTGATAAAGTCTCGGCAGAAGCGTTCTGAAAAGCTCCTCGCTCCAGCATTCAAGAGCCTCTTTCATGACGGTGTGGTTTGTGTATGCGACAGACTGTGTGACGATATTCCATGCGTCGTCCCAGCCGTAACCACATTCGTCAAGAAGTATTCTCATAAGCTCAATGATTGAGAGCGTGGGGTGAGTGTCGTTGATGTGAACGGCATTCTTTGCGGCAAAGTTTTCCATTGTGCCGTAATGTCTCAAATGACGGTGAACAATATCCTGCACCGAAGCGGAAACAAGGAAATACTGCTGACGAAGACGAAGCGACTTGCCCTCGGGGTGATTGTCGGCAGGGTAGAGAACCTTGCTGATAACCTCAGCCATGGCCGATCTTTCCATAGCGCGCATATACTGACCCTGGTCAAAGAGCTGCATGTCAAGACCCGGCGCTTCCGCTTTCCACAGTCTTAAAATGCTGATAGCCTTGCCGTCCTTGCCGCTGACAAACATATCGTAGGGAACGGCTGTGATTGATGTATAGTCTCTGTGAGTGACTGTGTGATAGTTATTATCCCATGAGTCCTCAATCCAGCCGTTGAAGCAGACCTCAACCTTATCCTTGTCTCTTCTTGTGAGCCAGACCTCACCGCCCGGGAGCCAGAAATCGGGGAGCTCGCTCTGCCAGCCGTCAACAAGCTTCTGCTTGAAAATGCCGTATTCATAAAGAATTGAGTAGCCCATACCCTGATAGCCCTGACTTGCAAGACCGTCGAGATAGCAGGCGGCAAGACGGCCCAGACCGCCGTTTCCGAGACCTGCGTCAGGCTCCTGTTCATAGAGCTTTTCAAGCTTTATGCCGAAATCTTTCAGAGCGCTTTCCATTGTCTTTGTGAGATTGAGATTATAAAGGTTGTTCTTGAGAGAACGACCCATGAGAAATTCCATACTGAGATAATAGATTTTCTTTGCTCCCTTTTCAAGAGCTTCATTTTTAAATTCACGGCTTCTGTCGTGCATTATTTCTCTGACAATCATTGAAACAGCCTTATAGAACTGTTCGTCGGTTGCCTCCTCAACAGAAACCCCGTAAAAGTGAGACAGCTTTGCCTCTATCTGTTCCTTGGCTTGTGCCTTAGTGAGTGAATATTTCATAAAAACCTCCAAAAAGTACGAAAATCCTATGTGTATTTTCCGAGTACTTTGTATATATTACACTAATATTCAAGAAAAAACAAGTACTAAGAGAAAAAATAATTAATGGAAAAAATATGCTTGACAGGGTTGAAATATGATATTATCATAAAAAATGCAAAAGGGCATATTAAATAAGCATATTAAATGTTCAGAAAGAAAATCAATATACGGAGAGCGAAAAATGAAAATTATTCAATATGACGAATACTACCGTGATGATATGATTTTTACGGTGCTTCTGGCAAAGGATGCCTTGGGCAGAAAGCCGACAATAAATCCCGATCTTCTCACAATAAATGAAAGCTATATTAAACAGGGCGATATGTTCTGGCTCGCCATAGATGAAAATGACCGTGTCATAGGGTGCGTAGGCTATAAATCTCTGCCTGACACAACAGAAGTGTTTCTTCACAGGCTCTATGTCAAACCTGACATGAAGCGACGGGGAATAGGCACAGCACTGCTTGGTCACGCTGAGGAACACATAAAAAAACAGGGCAAAACGGCAATACGCATACATCTCGGCGCACCGAGAGAACAGTGGTTTGAATCCTACCGTTTTTACCCTAAGAACGGCTATCGGGAATACGAAGAAAGATATATGATAAAAGAGCTTTAATTTCAGTATAGAACTATCAAGAGGAATTATTATGATAACCGATAAAAATATCGACGGCGGCAGACCCTTTGACTGGGGTCTTGTGTCAAAGAAATATGCAAAATACAGGGATATATACCCCGAAGAGTTTTATAAAAGGATAGTCAAAAGAAACCTGTGCATCAGCGGTCAGCGTGTGCTTGACTTAGGCACGGGCACGGGAGTTTTGCCGAGAAATATGTATAAATACGGCGCAGTGTGGACAGGGGCGGATATTTCAAAAAATCAGATTGAACAGGCTAAACTTCTTTCCTCAGCGGCGGGAATGAATATTGACTATATCGTCAGCGCGGCAGAAGATATTGACTTTGCCGAAAACAGCTTTGATGTTATAACCGCCTGTCAGTGCTTCGGATATTTCGATTATAAAAGGCTTGCTCACTCCGCTTCAAAAATGCTAAGGCCCGACGGCAGATTTCTTGTTCTTTATATGGCGTGGCTGCCTTATGAAGATAAAATTGCCGGTGAAAGCGAAAAACTTGTGCTGAAATATAACCCCGACTGGTCGGGAGCGGGAGAAACGCTTGAGCCGATTTCTGTCCCCGATGAAATGAAAGAATATTTTGACCTTGAATATCATGAGGAGTATAAACTCAAAGTTCCGTTCACGAGAGAATCTTGGCACGGCAGAATGACAGCCTGCCGAGGTGTCGGCGCGTCGCTTTCGGGCGATGAGCTTGAAAAATGGAGCGAGGAGCACAGAAAAATGCTCAGCGAAACCGCACCCGAAAAATTCGAAGTGCAGCACTATGCCGCTATGGCAGAGCTGAGAGTAAGGAAGTGAAAAAAACATGCCTACGATTAAACTTACAATAACGCAAAGCAAGTGCAGATGCGGATATTTCAAAAAAGGCGACACATTCATAGTCGATGATCTTTGCCCTGCGCTTTGCCATGAGCTTTGGAATAATATCTATCCGTCTGTGTATGCGCTCAGAAACGGCGCTCTTCTTGACTTCGGCGATGAAAGAAAAGCCGAATTTAATGCAGTCTGCCCCGATGAAGGCAGGGTATGTATTCACGGAGAAGTGATTGAAGAATGAAAGAAAAAATCAAGGAAAGAGCGAAAAAGCTGAAAACGGATATTCCTGCGATATTTCTCGCGCTGAAGGATAAGGATACCCCAATTTTCGCTAAAATATCAGCGTTTTTCACAGTCGCTTATGCCTTGTCGCCTGTTGATCTTGTGCCTGATTTTATACCTGTGATCGGTTATCTTGACGACTTAATAATTCTGCCTGCGCTTGTTGCGCTGACATTGAAGCTGATACCGAAAGAGGTTCTTTCAAGGTGCAGAAAAGAAAGTGAAAACATGTGGCAGGGCGGAAAGCCTGAAAAGTGGTATTACGCCGTCCCGACTGTTCTGATATGGCTCATTATAGTCTTATTGATTGTCAAAGCGATATGGTTTTGACTTTTCAGAGAGACGATGATTTCACTGTCTAAAACCGACACTACAAAAATCCGACGGTAGAACTAACCGCCGGATTTTTCGATTATTTATACTTTATCTGCGTCCAAGTCAATGACAACGGATTTCTTTTTGAAGTCAAGCTGTGTGTATGTTACTCCCGCCGCGTCAAACATTCTTTTAGAGGCTCTTGTGCCCGGGGTGTCGGCGTATTTGTCGCTCAGATAGACAACCTGTTTTATGCCGCTCTGAATTATTGCCTTTGCACATTCGTTGCAGGGGAAAAGCCCGACATATATGCGGCAGCCCTCAAGGGAATCGCCGGCGTTATTGAGAATGGCGTTTAGCTCGGCGTGGCAGACATAGGGGTATTTTGTGTCAAACATGTCGCCCTCTCTCTCCCACGGGAATTCGTCATCACTGCAGCCCATAGGGAAGCCGTTGTAGCCGACCGACATAATGTGATTTTTGTCATTGACAATACATGCGCCGACCTGAGTGTTCGGGTCCTTGCTTCTGAAGCCCGTCAGAAGAGCAACCCCCATGAAATATTCATCCCAAGTCAGATAATCTTTGCGTTTTGGCATATTTCAAACCTCCTTTTATCTTTTATCTCATTTCTATTTATGCTCTCACTCAGCCGCTTCAATAATATATACCTCTGCGCCGTGTGACTGAACGAGGGTCTTTATGTTTCTGCCCTCTTTCACTGCACCGCCCCAGCAGTCAGTGACCCTATACTTTTTCGCTTTCGGCAGGTTGCACAGCGGTGCATTAACGACGTCGTTTATATCAACCGTAACCGTTTTTCTTTCATTTGACTTATTGAAAACGCAAACGGCAGCTCTTGCGTTTTCAAGAGGCTTGACAAGAATATCAACTCCCTTGAAACTGCCTTTTATTCTTCGGCAAGCAATGCCTAAGCTGTCTTGATTGATTGAAATGAGAGCCTTATTTGTGAGAATTTGCCACACCTTGTCGTCTGTATTGACCGTGCCGTCTTCTTTAATGAATTTTCTTATATCGTTGCCGAGAATCAGAGGCGCCGCCATCATGCACCAGAGTGAAAAATGCGCCTTGTTCTCTTCATATGTCAGATCACCGTTGCCGACCTCGAGCATATCGGGGTCGTTCCAGCCGCCGGGAGATGCATATTTAGCAAGTCTCATATTGAACTCATACAGAGACATGATGCTGAGCCAGTTCGCCATGATATCGGGAGTTGTGCGCCAGAGGTTGCCTGCGCCTGCGCCCCACTTCCACGGGCGGTTCTTGCCCCATTCGCAGATGGAGAAAACAATCGGCTTTTCAGGCTCGCCGCTCTTTTCGGCATATTCTCTTGTCGCTCTTTTAAGCTCTCTGCCCATGTTTGTGTATTGATAGATAGCGCTGTCAAACGCAGAGCCTATGGGGTTAAGGAGCTTTACGGTGTTTCTGCCTTTTTTAAGAGTAACCTTTGTCTGAACTCTGAATTCGGGCGAAAAGTCCTTCATCCCCGGCACGGTGACGGGATATTCTTCTCTTCCGTTTATAAGTATGACAAGAAATCTCTCGTCTTTTCTCTCCTTACGAATGGTTACAGTGAAATCATATTCGCCGTCTTCGGGTATTGAGTCCGTTTCAAACTCGGCTTCTCCGCTGTAGCTTGAAAGTCCCTTTATATAAAAGCCTTTCTCGACCCTTTCGTCAGCGATAAGACGGGCATTTCCGCTGAGCGACGCATCTGACGCATACTTTTCTGTGTATATTTTTCCGTCTTTGCCGGCTTCAATCTTGACGATAAGCGGAGCTTCTGTCGGAATAGTTTCATTGTGACAAAAGTCATATTTGAAATATTCAACGCCCCACTGAGCGAAGGTGTCGGCGTCAATAGCTTCATGACCGAGAGAGGCGGGGTATTCCTCACAGGTGAGAGTGCCGTTTGAGGAATAAATGCCGAGCTTCAGACCGAGAGAATTGACATATTCCGTCAGGCTTTTTATCCCCGACGGGAAAGTCATTCTGTCACTGCAAAGCCGCCCGTTTTCGTCTCTTGAAGAGGACTGCCAGCAGTCGTCGATATTGACATATTCATAGCCGGCGTCTTTCAGCCCGCTTTTAGCCATTGCGTCGGCAATTTCTTTGATAAGGTCTTCGCTTATCTTGTTTCTGAAAAGGTTCCAGCTCGACCAGCCCATAGGCGGCGTCAGAGCCGCCCCGTTATTATATTTTTCTTCGGGACTGACATTCACCGAAAAAGAATGGATTATCTTTTTTGCCGCGCATATGGGGCAGTGCTTTACGTTTTTCATAAATTTCTCCTTGCGTTTTTGTTTTTGCGGTATGCGTTATCGCCGCTCCGTCCGAGAAAGAGTTTAAAGCTAACCGTTACGCTTTTGCGTTTATCAAAAAACGGATGCGGCGAAAAACCGCCACATCCATTTTATATTATTAATACTCGTTTTTCAAGCCTTTTTCATCATAAATATATAAGGACTGAATACAGGTGTCGAGCGCCTTTTTAAAGGTTTCGGGTTGGAGCTTTTCGGGCGTATCAAATCTTGTGTGATAATATCTCGCGGGGGCGGGGTCCATTGCGGCGAGAGTTGCGGCGGGAACGCCGAGCTTTGACACAGCCGCTGCGTCGGATGCGCCAAAGAATACCGAGCGGTAAGGAAGGTCAAGCCCCGCCTTGTCACTGCCCGCTTTCATCAGAGCGCATACCCTCTCGTCATTCTTAACCGTGCCTGTCATGTCACGGATATATATAGCCATATCGTCAAAATCAGTCAGCGTATCCATGCCGAAGAAAACTGTCGTCACTTCGCCGAGCTCTTTTTTGTGTCTCTTTATGTATGCGTTTGCGCCTCTGAGACCGGCTTCTTCACAGCCTGTTGTCATGGCGATAACCTCTGTGTTTTCAAATCTGATATCATTGTCACTGAGATATTTCAGAACCGATACAGCCGCCGCACAGCCGGTAAGATTGTCGTTTGCCCCCTGAACAACGCCTTTCCAGTTGACGAAGAAATAAAGGGAGAAAAAGAACGGGACAAAGACAAGCTGAAGCCACCCTAAAACGCTGAGAGCACCTGACGGTATAATGCTGAGACCGAAAGAAGCCGCAACGGTGAGAATATCAATAACAAAAACATATATAAGACCGACTATTGAGGGGATAATAACCGATTTCAGAAGAACCGAGCCGCCCTTAGCGGTGTACCACCACTCCCAGCTTGAGTCGCAGTGACCGCTGAATATAATTCTCTGCTTGACTTCTCCCTCGGGCTCGCGTCTGCCTATAACATTACACGAAACCTTCTTTTTGAAAAGAGGGTCAAGAAACTGCTTATAGAAAAGAAACTCCGTCGCCATGCATATAACGGCAACAGCGGTCAGAACAAGCGACACAAGCGGCATTTTAAGCAGAAAATAGAATAAAAGCCCTGCAAGAATGACCGTTGCGTCGATTATGACCCAAGACATGAAAGCGTGAGGGTGAACGTCAAAATCTTCAATTTCAACCTTATCCGAATATTTTCTCATTTCATTTGCCCAGTGCTCCTGAGCCTTTCTTTCTTCACTGCTCGCCGATTCGCGCGGACCGATTTTTTCACATATTTCGGTGATATGCTTCACCGCATAGTCCGTACATTCGCTGAGTTTTTCTTCATGATTTTCTTTGACTGTTTTCATAAATACCTCTCCTGTCATGCTGCTAAGGCAGCAAAAAATGAACACTATGCAATAAGTTTATCACAAAAACATCACATAGTGTTCATTTTTAATACAAATTAACAAAAGAGAGTTGATTATTTACACTGTTCACATTTGTGTTACATTTCGTAATCAACACAGGCTCTGCTTTCTCTGACGAGAGCGACATAAGACGACACTTTCTTGTGTTCGGGGTGGTCACGGTAACGCTTGACATCGTCTATCGTGTCAAATTCGCTGATGAGAACAGCGTCATAGTTCTTGCCGTTATTATTGACATTCATTCTGACCTCGATATGTCTTATGAAATCAATTTTTTCGGGCAGTGCTTCAAGAGCGGTCTTGACCTTTAAAAGGTTTTCTTCTCTTGTGAGCCCCTCTGCCTCGTCTTTGAATTTCCACATTACTATATGCTTAATCATCACTTACCTCCGTTAATCAGCTTAGCCATGTCATCGACAAGCGTTTTATTCCTTGTCGCCGAGATATTATTAATGAAGAACACGTCATCAATACCTTTTTTCTCTATGAAGCTGAAAAAGTCGCCTTTCCAGTATCTGTAGTCGAGAACATAGACCTTTTTATAGTTGCCCGCAAGATAAGGGAGCATTGCGTTTGCAAAGCTTTCCTTAACCACAACACAGGTGTCCTTACTCTTGATGTCGTTATTTGTAATCTTGACATAGGGCTGATCGCCTGCGGCAAAGCATGAATACTTATAAGCGGTGTTATAGCTTGAAACATCGTTGACAAGCGGCCAAGTGTATTTGACGCCTCTGTTGTCGGTGTATTCCATAGTTGTCGAATAATAGGGCTTGTATGCTATAAGCTCGTCGGCTTTTTTCTTGAGCTTCTTATTCTGTTTTGAGTCGCCGTAAAAAGAACCGAGAAATTCGCCATAGCTGACCTTTTCAAACTTTTTAATGTCAACAGGCTTCTTGCCCGCTGATTTCACTGTTTCTACATATCCGTAGTATGCGCCAAGAGCAGTCCAGTGATGGTCTGTTCTGTAATATATATATTCTTTTCTGTGGTCTCTGAGCGCGTCATAAATATTGACTGTGTTGACACGCTTTGTCATTGAGCCGTAGAAATAATCAATCGCCTTTTTCTGGTCGCTGCTTGAAACATTCTTTCTTGTTGCGTCGTCAAGAGTTATATCTATACTCGTCGGAACAATAACATCATAGACATCAGCTTTACCTTTGAGCTTCTTTGCCGCTCGGTTTATAACGCCGATATATTCGTCGGCGGTTGACTGAACGAAGTTATAATACTCATAAGCCGCCCCGCCCGCGATAAGAATACCGCCGAGGGTCTCTGTCTTTTTGGGCTGAGTCTCGGTCGTCTTTTCTGTCTCTTTTTCGCTCTCGGGCTCTGTCTTATTCTCTGTGGTAGCTTCAGTTGTGTTTTCCGCCGACAGCTGATTGACATGCTCCGCGTTTTCGGTTGTGTCCGCCCCTGACGCTGTGACATTATCAGCCGGACGTGTCGGAATATCGGGTATCTCATCGCCCGTGTTATCGGTCATCGAGGAAACCCTGTCGCCGAAGCCGTACCATGAAGTGAGCTTTGTGTTTAAGCCTGTGAGAGCTTCTCTGAACGGGAACGTGTCGGAAAACCATGTGTCAATCCCGTCAAAGTATTCGCCGCTCAAAAGCGTTTCAACCGAAAACTCGGGGAACTTCGCAAGCTCTCTCTTTTCAAGCGCCGAGACAGTCGGTCTGAGAGGTATAATCAGAGATACAATCATTCCGATAAGAAGAACGGCAAAAAACGCAACTACCTGAACTGCTCTGCCGCCCTTTTTCGGCTTCGGGTCAGGCTCAGGCTGACTGATAAGAGAAACATAATGTATATTTCTTTTCATGTCTTTGCTCCTTTCTTCTTAAAACTGAAAATATAAAAACGGGTTATAGCTGTCGCCGACAAGCGAAAGCGTTGACAAAACAAGCATTAAAACAGGGATTACAGCCTGACCGATACTGCGGATTATCTCAAACCTTCTGTCGCTTTCCGCCTTGTCGCTGATGAACTCCCCTATCTTCTTCGCTATCGGGAAGGAGGCAAGAATTGCGACAATGAGGAAGAAGACATTATTCTTGAACATTGATGTCACTTCAAAGTTTGTGAATACATTACCGCTCAGACAGAACATGCCTTTTATAACGGCGCCCACAACCTCAAGCGAGTGGAAACGGAAGAGAATCCAGCCGAAAAAGACAACGGTGAGAAGATAGAGCGAAGAGAATATTTTCGGCAGTTTGTCAAGAAGCTTTTTGAGAAACAGCTTTTCGAGCGTGAGGAAAACGAAGAAATAAAGTCCCCACAGAACATAGTTCCAGCTTGCTCCGTGCCACAGACCCGTCAGACCCCAGACAACAAACATATTGAATATCTGTCTGAGCTTTCCCTTTCGGTTGCCGCCGAGAGGAATATAAACATAGTCTCTGAAGAATGTGCCGAGTGAGATGTGCCATCTGCGCCAGAACTCGGTGACAGACGTCGAAACATAAGGATAATCGAAGTTCTCCTTATAGTGGAAGCCTATCATCTGACCCATGCCTATAGCCATGTCGGAATAGGCCGAGAAGTCAAGATAAATCTGAAGCATATAGAATATCATTCCGAGCCACAGCGCAAGCGCAGGCCGTGACGATATTGTCGAAAGCGTATCGGGAAGAACCGCCATATCGTTCGCCACAGCGTCTTTTATCAAAAATTCATCGCAAAGGCTGCCGCATACGTTAGCAAGAAGCGCCTTTTTGCCAAGACCCAACGCAAAACGCTGGATACCCTTGCCCATTTGGGTCATGTCGGTGCTTCGCAGCATTATCTCGTCATTGATGTCCTTATACCTTACAATAGGACCCGCTATACACTGATGGAAAAGGCTCGCATACAGAAGAACGTTTGAGAAATTCTTCTGAGGCTCTGCGTCGCCTCTGTAAACATCTATGACATAAGTCAGAAGCTGAAAGGTATAAAACGAAATACCTATCGGCAGTGCGATTGACGGAATTTCGGCAGGAAAGCCGAAAAGTGAGTTTAAATTTTCACACACAAATGTGCCGTATTTGAACACACCTATAAGACCTATGCTGACAAATGCTGCGCCGAAAAGCGCCGCCTTCGCCTTTTTGTCATTAAAGCCCCTGTATTTTCCGACAAGACGGGCGAAAAAGTAATCCGCCAACGCCATGAAAACAAGCAAAAGCACATATTTCGGTTCTCCCCAGGCGTAGAAGAAGAGCGAAAAGATAAGAAGAACCACATTCTTCATTCTGATATCTTTCGCTAGAAAGTAGAAGATAAGATTAAGGGGAAGAAAAAGAAATATGAAAAGCAGATTTGAAAAAACCATTATTTCTCTCCTTGATTTATTTTACAAACAAAATATTATTCCATTTCGCAGTGACCGTCTTCACAGTCGTCTATTTCACCGACTATAGGCGTCGGGTCAATGCCCTGTCTCTTATAATAATCGGCAAGAGCCGCCTTTATAGCCTGTTCGGCAAGAACCGAGCAGTGAATTTTAACCGCAGGGAGACCCTCAAGAGCCTCGACAACCGCCTGATTTGTGAGCTTGAGCGCCTCTGAAACAGGCTTGCCCATGATAAGGTCCGTTGCCATTGAAGATGTTGCGATAGCCGACGCACAGCCGTATGTGTTGAACTTGACGTCTGTGATTATGTCGTTATCTATTTTGAGATACATTTTCATTATGTCGCCGCACTTTGCGTTGCCGACCTCGCCCACGCCGTCTGCGTCGTCAATCTTGCCGACATTGTGGGGGTTGGTGAAATGCTCCATTACTTTTTCACTATATTCGAATGCCATGATAATCTTTCCTTTCAATAACCGATTTTATTTATTTTCTTCTTTCATCATTTTTTCCCAGAGCGGGGACATATCACGAAGCTTCTCAACTATTCCCGGGAGAACCGAAATGATATGGTCAACATCCTCTTCGGTGTTGAGCTCGCCCAGTGAAAGACGAAGTGAGCCGTGAGCTACTTCATGCTTTAAGCCAAGAGCAAGAAGAACGTGACTCGGGTCAAGCGAACCCGAGGTGCAGGCTGAGCCGCTTGAAGCGCAGACGCCCTGAAGGTCAAGATAGAGAAGAAGGCTTTCACCCTCAACACCCTCAAAGCTCATGTTGAAATTGCCCGGCAGTCTCTTTTCTCTGTCGCCGTTTATTCTTGAGTGACTTATCTTTGTCAGCTCGCTGAACAGCTTGTCCCTAAGAGCCGAGACCTTCTTTGCGTTTTCTGCCATATGTTCGTTCATTTCGGTGATAGCCGTGCCCAGACCGACAATGCCCGGTACGTTTTCGGTGCCTGCTCGTCTGCCCTTTTCCTGACCGCCACCCTCAATGAGGTTTTCGAGGCGTATGCCTTTCTTGCAATAGAGAGCGCCTGTGCCCTTTACGGCGTGGAACTTGTGACCGGAAAGCGAGAGCATATCAATGTTTTCTGCCTTGACGTCAATGGGGATATGACCGACAGCCTGAACCGCATCGGTGTGGAAAAGAACATTCTTTTCTTTGCATATTCTGCCGATTTCGGCTATAGGCTGAATAGTTCCGATTTCATTATTTGCATACATAATGGTGACAAGGCAGGTGTCTTCTCTTATTGCCTTTTCGACATCTTCGGCTTTGACGATACCGTTATCATAGATGTCAAGATATGTTACCTCGAAGCCCTCGTCTTTTTCAAGCTTTCTCAGGGTGTGAAGAACGGCGTGGTGCTCCATTTTTGTTGAAATGATGTGCTTCTTGCCTTTCTTTGCGCCGAGATGAGCCGCACCTCTTATCGCCCAGTTATCGGACTCACTGCCGCCCGAGGTGAAAAAGACCTCGCCGTCATCGCAGTTAAGAACCGAAGCGACCTGATGTCTTGCCTTGGCTATTGCGTGAGCCGCAGTCACTCCGAAAGCATAAAGGCTTGACGGATTGCCGTAGTTTTCTGTCATATATGGCAGCATGGCTTCAACAACCTTCGGTGACACCGCCGTAGTAGCCGCATTGTCTGCATAAACAAATTTCATATATTTCATTCCTTTCAGATACATTTTCCGCATGATGAATTTTGCGTTCTCTCAGTCAGATCCCTGAGCGTGATATTTCTGACGACGGAGACAACCGCCTCATAGATTTCCGACCAGATAATACTTGTTGCGCAGTCGCAGAATTTATCACATTTTTCATTGTCCTCCGCGCATGCGACGGGAGCAAGCGAGCCCTCGGTAGCGATAAGAATATCTTCGACGGTTATCCCCTGAGCGTCTCTTGAGAGAATATAGCCGCCTTTGGCGCCCCTTATGCTCTTGACAAGACCTTTTTTGCCCAGAAGATTAATTATCTGTTCAAGATACTTGTCCGAAAGCTGTTCCTTTTCGGCTATATCCTTGATAGAAACAGGATTGTCCTCTTTTCCCATAAGGGCGAGGTCGATCATTATTCTCAGTCCGTAACGTCCTTTAGTTGATATTTTCATCGCTTCGCCTCCGTGAAGATACATCTTGCGCATACGAAAAATAATGATATGTATGCATTTTTCAGCTTTAGCAAAGATATATTATCACACAATTTATTTCATAGCAAGTTAATATGAATTTATTGTGCGTAGAAAATAGAAGTAATTCAGTAGGAATTTTTATCTATTATTGACAATCGCATAAAGAATAAGCATCAAAAGTCTTTCAGAGTGTGTTAATTTGAAAATATTTTAAAAAACTATTTATTATTTTTGCCATATGTAGTATAATAAATTATATATATGCAATTTGGAGAACGGTTATGTTTGTAGATAAAGCGAAAATAAAAATAAAAGCGGGGAACGGCGGCGACGGAGCTGTCGCTTTCCACAGAGAAAAATTTGTTGCCGCAGGCGGTCCCGACGGCGGCGACGGCGGAAAGGGCGGAGATATCGTCTTTAAGGTTGACGATAATCTTTCTACGCTTGCCGATTTCAAATATAAAAGAAAATATAAGGCTCAGAGCGGTCAGAACGGTCAGGGCGGAAAGCGCAACGGCAAAAAGGGCGAAGACCTCATTATAAGCGTGCCGAGAGGTACGGTAATAAGAGAAGAGGAAAGCGGAGTTATCCTCTGCGATATGTCAACCGATGAAACCTTTATAGCGGCAAAGGGCGGCAGAGGCGGCTGGGGCAACCCTCATTTTGCTACGCCGACAAGACAGACGCCGAATTTTGCTAAAAGCGGTTCACCCGGCGAGGAATGGGATGTTATACTTGAGCTTAAACTTTTGGCGGACGTAGGTCTTTTAGGCTTCCCGAATGTCGGAAAGTCGAGCTTCATCTCTGTTGTCAGCCAGGCAAAGCCGATTATTGCCGACTATCATTTTACTACCCTGACGCCGGTTTTAGGCGTTGTTTCAATGGGCGAGGGGTCGTCATTCGTTATCGCCGACATTCCCGGACTTATTGAGGGAGCGAGCGAGGGCATAGGTCTCGGTCATGAATTTCTTCGCCATGTTGACCGCTGCCGTATGCTGCTTCACATTGTCGATGTTTCGGGCAGTGAGGGCAGAGACCCTGTTGAGGATTTTGAAAAGATAAATGAAGAGCTGAGAAAGTTTGACGAAGAGCTTGCCAAAAGACCTCAGATAGTTGCGGCGAACAAGATTGACCTTGCCACCGACGAACAGCTTGAAAATTTCAGAAAATATATAACCGATAAGGGCTATGAATATTATGAAATGTGCGCCCCGATTTCGGAGGGCACAAAAGAGGTTATAAACGCTGTCGCAAGAAAGCTTGCCACTTTACCTCCTATAAGGCAGTATGAAAAAGAAGAGATACCTATGGAGACGCTCATGAAGAAGGTCAACACGGGCTTCACTATAGAAGAAGAGGACGGCGTATATTTTGTTGAAGCCGAATGGCTTATAAAGATTCTCTCAAGAACAGACCTTGATGACTATGAGTCGCTTCAGTATTTTCAAAGAGTGCTCATAAGCTCGGGCATTATTGACGCTCTGAGAGAAAAAGGCGCGACTGAGGGCGACACCGTCAGTATATATGATTTTGAATTTGAATTTGTTGATTAGGGTGAAATTTATAACCCTAAACTGAGTTCGGATTATACTAAGGAGATTTGTTTTTGGAAACCTTATATAATGAAAAATGCGACCCTGCTCAGCTCAGCCCCCTGACGCTTGCTTTTATGGGCGACACCGTCTATGACATGTTTGTCAGGGAAATGCTTATCTGTCAGGCGAACAGACCTGTGAAAAAACTTCACGAAACCGCCGTTATGCGTGTTCGGGCTTCCGCTCAGGCTCAGGCATACGAAAAATTATTGCCCATGCTTTCTCCCGAGGAGGAGGCAATACTGAAAAGGGGCAGAAACGCTCATGTCAACCATCTGCCCAAAAACGGAAAGCAGAGGGATTATCACTACGCCACAGCGGTTGAGGCGCTTTTCGGCTATCTTTATCTTTCGGGCAGATTTGACAGGCTCAGAGAGCTTTTTTCGGCAACAATAAACACGGAGGATGAAAATGAAAACAGCTGCGGATAAAAGGAAAAATATCCTTAACGGTTTTCTTGACTTTGTTTTCTTCGCCGCAGGTTCGGCGATTTACGGGCTAGGTATTCATATGTTTGCCGTGCCGAACAATATATCAAACGGCGGTGTTACGGGTGTTGCGACGGTGCTGAACTATCTTTTCCCCGTTCTGCCTATAGGCGCTACAATGCTTGTGCTGAATGTTCCGCTGTTTATTCTCGCTTTTTTATCGCTGGGCAGAAAGATGTTTATAAAGAGCTTTGCGGCGACAATCATATTGTCGGTTGCGACAGATATAATTGCCCCCTTTGTGCCCTCGGGGACTGATAACCGTCTTCTTGCGTCAATATTTTACGGCGTATGCACCGGCGTCGGACTTGCGCTTATTCTTATGCGCGGAGCGACCTCGGGCGGCTCTGATATCCTCGGTATGCTTCTGAATAAAAGGTATCCTCATATTCCGATAGGCAGAGCGCTTTTTGCCATTGACTGTCTCGTGGTTATCTTTTCGGGTATAGTTTTCGGCAGTATTGAGGACGCACTTTATGCCGCAATAGTCGTTTTTATTGCAGGTGAAATAATTGATACCGTGCTTTACGGTATGGATAAAGGAAAAACCTTTCTCATTGTGACCGAAAAGGTCGATGAAATAACCGCCTCGGTAACGGAAAATATGGATAGAGGTATTTCAATAGTGCCGATTAAGGGCGGCTATACGAGAGAGGATAAAACAATGCTTATCTGCGCCGTCAGAGCTTCTGAAGCGGCGAAGCTGAACAGGATAATAAGAACAGCTGACCCCGATGCTTTCACCATAGTTGTCGAAGCGGGTGAAATTACGGGCGAAGGCTTCAAAAATACGGGAGGAGAGGAAAAATGAATTTTATTCAGCAGAAAAACGGAGTCGTTGACGGCTTCGGCTTAGTCAAGAGCATTGAAAAAAAGCTCAATGTTAAAAATGTTCCCTATCTTGATATTACTCTCTGCGACAAAAGCGGAGAAATAAATGCAAAGCTATGGGATTATAAAGAAGAGATGCACGGCGTTTATAAGGTCAACGACCTTGTTAAATTCAGAGGTCTTTTATCTCAGTTTAACGGCACCGATCAGCTCAGAATTGACCGCATACGCCATGTTATGGAAATTGACGGCGTTGATATCTCGGACTTTGTCCCCTCGTCGGAATACCCCGGCGAAATGATGTACGGAGAAATTCTCAACGTGCTCGACACCTTCAGAGACAGCGACCTCAGAAAGATAACAAAGGCTATTCTTGAAGATAATAAGGAACGCATTCTTTATTGGCCGGCGGCTTTCAAGCTCCACCACGCAATGAGAGGCGGTCTGCTCTACCACACGCTTTCTATTCTCAGAATGGCTCAGGCAGTGTGTGAGATTTATCCGTCCATTGACAGAGATCTTCTCTTTTCGGGCGTTATTCTTCACGATATAGCCAAGCTTCAGGAATACGACGTCGGCGAAACGGGCGTTGCGGAGAGCTATTCAATCAAGGGCAATCTTCTCGGTCATCTCGTCATGGGTGCAATGGAAATTGACCGTAAAGCAAAAGAACTCGGCATACCCGAAAAAACAGCCGTTCTTCTTGAGCACATGATTATTTCACATCACGGCGAGCCTGAATTCGGGGCGGCGGTCAGACCGCTTTTCATTGAAGCCGAGGTTCTTTGTCAGCTTGACACTCTCGACGCTACCGTTTTTGAAATGGCTCACAGCATAGGCGAAGTCGAAAAGGACGCTTTCACTCAGAGACAGTGGGCTCTTGATAACAGAAAGCTATATAATCACGGCAGACTTGAAATAAAGCCCAAGGCAAATCTTGAATAAAAAATTTCCTTTGTGAAATTTGTCATAAATTGTTGCTTTTTATTTGATTAAGTGTGATAATAAAGGAGAAAGTATGAGAGTTATTACAGGAACTGCAAGAGGCAGAAAACTCATTACCCTTGAGGGCGATGATGTCAGACCGACAACCGATAAGGTCAAGGAGGCTCTTTTCAGTATCATTCAGTTTGAAATAGAGGGCAGAAGAATTTTAGACCTTTTCGCAGGCTCGGGTCAGCTCGGCATTGAGGCTCTTTCAAGGGGTGCAAAAAACGCCGTCTTTGTTGACTCTTCAAAAAAGTCGGTTGAGGTTGTCAGACAAAACCTTGAAGCTACGGGCTTTTCAAAAAGCGCCGTTGTTCTCAACACCGACAGTCTCGCCTTTCTCAGAACGAGAGCGGAAAAATATGATATAGCGTTTCTCGACCCGCCCTACAGAACGGGGCTTCTTCAGAAAGCGCTTGAGAGTGTCCCCTCGGTTATGAGCGACAGCGGCATTATCGTCGCCGAGTGCCCCACAGATGAGCAGTTCCCCGAAAACGCAGGCGACTTTTTAAAGCAGAAAGAATATAAATACGGTAAAATCAAGCTTGCGCTGTATCGCAAGGCGACGGAAGAATAAGAGGGTGTTATGACCATGGAAAGAAAAATCGCCGTATGCCCCGGTTCGTTTGACCCGGTGACAAAAGGTCATATCGACATAATAAAGCGTGCGTCAAAGCTATTTGACAAAGTCATAGTCGTTGTTATGTCAAACTATAAAAAACTCGGCAAGTATTCTTTTTCTCAGGAGGAGAGAATAGAAATGCTTATAAGAAGCACAAAAGGGCTTGACAATGTTGTTATTGACTCACACTGCGGACTTCTTGCCGAATACGCAAAGCAAAAGGGTGCGGCGGCTATAGTCAAAGGACTTCGAGCCGTGACCGACTTTGAAGAGGAATTTCAGCAGGCGCTTATTAATAAACAGCTCAACGACGAGGTTGAGACAATTTTCCTCGCCGCCGATTCAGACAACATGTTCCTCAGCTCAAGTGTTGTCAAAGAAATATGTGCTCTCGGGGGCGACATTTCGTCGTTTATTCCTGAAGTTATACTGAAAGATGTTGAAGAAAGATTAAGATAAAAAGGATTGGTGAAAGAAATGCATATTGAAGAATTACTCGATGAAATTATTGAAACAGTTGACGGCGGTTTTAATCTCAGACTTTTTCACAAGAGAATTGTTGACGGTGAAAAAATTATTGAACTGTCAGACGAAGTGAAGAAGAGTCTTCCGCCCGAATTTGAAAGCGCAAAAAAAATCACTGCCGACAGAAACAAGATTATTGATTCGGCGAAGAGCTGGGCCGCCGACAAGAAAGCAAGAGCCGACGCAGAGGCGAACAGCACTGTCGCCGACGCACAGGCAAAGGCAGAAGAAATCATAGCTAATGCACAGGCGAAAGCTAATAGTATAGTTGAAGACGCTCGCCTTCACGCCGAACAGCTTATTTCCGAAAGCAATATCACAAAAGAAGCTACACAGCGTGCAGAAGAGCTGAGAATTAACACAATCAATGACTGCGATGTCATGATGAACGCAACAAAGAGCGACTGCGACACTCTCACACAGCAGGCTCAGGCGTGGGCAAGAGACATGAGAGAGGGTGCATACAGCTACGCTATGGGTGTTCTGAGCGACGTTGACAGGTGTCTCACAGGCTCGGTTGAAGATGTGAAGAATGTCAGAATGAAGCTCGAAAACAACGCACCGACTGATTGATTTTTTCTTCCCCTTACATATAAAACATAATATGTAAGGAGGAGCTTTTGTTTGCAACTGAGGAAAATAGGGCTGAGAAACATAAAAACAGCGCTCAGCGTTATGATTTGCGTTATCATTAACGCTTTTCTTGAAACGCTGTTTCCGTTGCTACCGGTTTCAAAATCGGTGTTCTATAGAATACTGAGTGTTTTTATCAGCCGTAATATGTCGGTTTATGCTTGCATTGCGGCTGTAATAGTTATGTGCAGCAGTCTTTCGCTTTCGCTTAAATCGGGCGCAGAAAGAATACTCGGTACGCTTCTCGGGGGTGTTTCAGGGATTGTTTTCCTTTTGATAAAAACGAAGCTCATCCCTTTTGACACGCTGATTTTGCCGCTCGGAGTAACGATGCTCATTTATTTTCTGACTGTTATAGACAAGAGCGAGCTTATTACCGTGACGCTGACAGTGTTTCTTATCACGATGATAAGCAGTGATAAAGAAGCCCATATTTATGTTATTGCGAAGGTGCTCGCCACAGTGCTCGGCACTGCGGTGTCACTTTCAGTCAACAGGCTTATAAAGCCGAAAGGAGAAAAACATTATGAAAAAGAAAGCTAAAATAATAGTTATTATCTGTGCCGTATGCGTTTTAATCGGTGCAGTCGCCGGTTATATGACATATAACTACCTGAATTTCGGCCCGATTAAGGCAAAAGAGCCTCTTTCGATAAAGACATCATCTGTCGAAGATACGTCTGATGTTTTTATGATAGCGCACAGAGGCTTTTCTGCCATAGCTCCCGAAAACACACTTGAGGCTTTTCAAGAGGCATGCGACGAAGGCTTCTTCGGCTGTGAGTTTGATATTCACCTGACAAGCGACGGTCAGTGGGTTGTCATGCATGACGCCAATATAAGAAAGATGACGGGTAAAAAAGGCATTATAGAAGAAATGACGCTTGAAGAGCTCAGAAAAATTCCGCTAACAAACGGCGCAAATATCGAAAAATATGACAGCGTATATATCCCCACTCTTGAAGAGACGCTTTCACTTCTCAGCGGATACGACACTGCGCCCGTTATTGAAATCAAGACTGCAACCACAGAGAAGATGGATGAAATACTTGAACTTCTCGAAAAATACGATATGCTCGAAAAGGCATGGATTATTTCGTTTGAGAAAGAGCCTCTTTTAAAGCTCAGAGAGCTCAGCGGCGATATAAAAATATCTTATCTTGTGCATGAAGTCAATGAAGAAGCGATAAACTTCTGTCTTGACAACAAGCTCAGCGGCGTTGATTTCAACAAGAAGAACGCAGGCGAAGAGCAGGTGAAAATGATTTTAGACGCAGGACTTGTTCCTCAGGTCTGGACCGTCGATCTCATAGAAGATTTTGAACGCTTTTACAGCTACGGCGTGAGATATTTTACAGGCAACTGTCTTACATACTGATATTTCAAAAATGAGAAAAGATTAAAATTCAAAGCGGAGCAGTTTTTCTGCTCCGTGAAATTTTTTTGATATGAGATAAAAGCATTGACAAATGTGATTAAATCTGATAAAATCTTTCTTGCAGTCGAAAGACTGAAAGCGGATAAGCTATTTGCCCGCCTCGGGAGATCCCCCGTGTAAAAATCAGGATAAGTGGAACAGCATACAGCCACCTCGGAGAAGGCTTCACTCCGTGTAAAAATAAAAGGAGCTTTTTTTGCGGATATGGCGGAATAGGCAGACGCGCTAGATTCAGGTTCTAGTCGGGGCAACTCGGTGCAGGTTCAACTCCTGTTATCCGCACCAAACCAGAAAAATCCGAACCAGATTTTCCAAATAGGAAAAGGGTTCGGATTTTTTTCACAATAAATAATAAATTATTGTTGAAATCACCTATGAATTATGGTATAACCGAATTAAACAGTATGTTAATAATTGGTCCTTTGAGTTTAAACAAGAGGAGGTCATTTTTATGAAAAAAGCACGAATACGTTTTATATCAGCACAATCCCTCAACATTATTTCTTATTTGATTATCGTTATATCAACAATATGCTTTTCCGACTATGAATACTATTGGTTAGAATTTCTTTTTACTACAAGCTACGGCTTTTGTGTAACCTTCGTCAACATTTTCGCAATCATCGCCTTGATAATCGGCTTTTTCTTCTCCGAAAAAAGAGAAAAACATTTTTTGTATAAATTGTCATGGTTTTACTTTGCTGCTATCGGAGTTGAAGTAATTATCACTTTGCCTACTATGTTTTTAACCGTAATAAATCTTTTTGTCGGTGTAGCAACAATTGTTGCCGCTGTTTTGCAGTTAATAGTTTTCTTTATGATTTACAGTTATAGTGCAGAGTAAAATTTCCCTAAAGCCTAACAACATTTATTGGCTATATATGGCGAACATACACTATTAAACAACTTATTAAAATTGTCGGTCGTTTCACTGCACCGCCTTTACGGTGGTGAGCAAGTGCGCCCTTACAATAACGAATCAATGTGGTTCGGATATAGATTATTAACCCGCACCACAGGCAGAGTAGGTCGAAAGGCTTGCTCTGTTTTGCTTTTGGACATTTCAGATATAGACGTGTGGGTTCAAGGTACGGCTATCACACTAAACCTGAAAAATCCGAACCGGATTTTCCAAATAGGAAAAGGGTTCGGATTTTTTGTTTGTCACTGTTCTGCTTTAAGTATCTTTATATCCTCGGGGTAGAATGAAAGCCCGACCTCTGTGTCTTCGCTGTAAGGTCTTGTCGTTGTGACCTTATATTCATAGCCCTTTGTCGAGAATGTAACCTCATATGTACCCGCTTCAACGGTGTCGGGGTCAAACTCATAATTAACCTCTGAAATCTGAACCTGCTGACCGTCTTCAAGGCTCCACGCCGAAGCGTTTGCCCATGTCATAAGGTCTGTGTCAATCGCCATTGACTCTCTGACGTCTTCAACCTTTTTGAATATGTTCATAGCATAGATTTCTTCGCCCCTTGCCTTTGAAACAACCCTGTTTTCCTGCTTGACGACTGCGTTGACCGTTATCTTAGTCCCCTCATATGTTGAGAAAGTAACGGGATATGTGCCTATCTCGGGCTTTATGTCATATTCAATTTCTTTTATTGAAATGGGCTCGTCTGTCTCTGCGTCCCACGCTTCTGCGCAGGCAAGAGCAATTACCGTTGAATCCGAAAGCTCGGCGACGTCCTCAAGGTCAAGAAGAAAGTTACTCGCGCTGATTTTTTCGCCCGATTCATGGCTGAAAACGGGCTTGTCGTCTGTCAGCTGAAGGCTTATGGTGATTGATGTGCCGACTCTTGTCTCAACAATAAGCTGATGATTTATGCCCTTGAAGATGTGACTCTTGACAACTCCCTTTAACATTCCGTTTTCTTTGGGGACAACGTCAATGTGGTTTGGTCTGAGAACAACGTCAACCTTTTCGCCCGGCGCAAAGCCCTCAGCCTGACACTGAAATCTCTTATCCTCAAAACAGACAACACCGTCTTCGACCATTACGCCCTCGACCATGTTGATTTCGCCGATAAAGTTTGCGACAAATCTGTTTGCGGGGTTGTTATAAACCTCTTCGGGTGTGCCGACCTGCTGAATCTTGCCGCCGTCCATAACAACAATCTTATCCGAGAGAGTGAGAGCCTCCTCCTGATCATGCGTGACGAAAATGAATGTAATGCCAACCTCTTCCTGAATACGGATAAGCTCCTGCTGCATCTCTTTTCTGAGCTTAGTGTCAAGAGCGGCAAGAGGCTCGTCAAGCAGGAGAACCTTCGGCTCGTTGACAAGGGCTCTGGCTATGGCAATTCTCTGCTGCTGACCGCCCGAGAGATCTGTCACCTTGCGCTTTTCATAGCCCTCAAGATTGACAAGTTTCAACATTCTTTTAACCTTCTGAACAATAACATCCTGCGGTTCTTTTTTTATTCTCAGTCCGAAAGCTATGTTTTCAAACACATTCAGGTGAGTGAACAGCGCATAGCTCTGAAAAACCGTATTAACCTCACGTTTATAGGGTGGCAATGAAGAAATATCCTTACCCTCAAATATAACACTGCCCGAATCGGGAGTGAGAAATCCGCCGAGTATTCGCAAAAGCGTTGTTTTGCCGCAGCCTGAGGGGCCGAGCAATGTGACGAATTCGTTTTCATATATATCAAGAGATATATTATCCAAAACCGACTTTTCGCCGTCATAGCTTTTGACAATGTTTTTGAACTGAATGATTTTTTCTTCCATTAAGACCACTTCCTTTAAAACCGATTAGTGAGATGTATTTTATCACTTCTTTATATAAATTGCTATAGGTTAATAAAAAGTTTATCAAATTGTTTCAAGCCTTATATCGTTTGTGAAGCCCTGTCTGCCACTGACGGTTGCGCCGACGACAATAACATTGTCGCCCTTTGACAGATTGAGCGTTTTTGCGGTCGCTTTTGCTGCGGCGTAGAAGATAACCTCTGTTGAGGTGAATTCCTCCGTGATAACAGGGAGAACGCCCCATGAGAGTGAAAGCTTGCGCCACGCTTTCTCGCTTGTTGTGAAGCCGAGAATGTCTATATCGGGTCTGAAACGGGAAACCATGCGTGCGCTTTTGCCCGACATTGAACAGACTGTGATTGCCTTTGCATGAACAGTCAGCGCCATCGAGCACGCCGCATACGACACAGCGTCAATATTGCTCTTAATCTCAAACTCGGTGTTGAAAAAACGCTTATTATACGGAATATTCTTTTCCGCCTCAAGACAGATTGCCGACATTGTCTCGACAACCTTTGCCGGGTGCGCGCCTATAGCCGTCTCACCCGAAAGCATAACTGCGCTTGTTCCGTCATAAACAGCGTTCGCTACATCGGAGATTTCGGCTCTTGTCGGTCTGATATTCGTCGTCATGCTCTCAAGCATTTCTGTCGCTGTGATAACACGGCGACCCATAAGACGGCAGGTTGTGATAAGCTTCTTCTGAACGGCGGGGAGCTCTTCAAACGGAATTTCAACGCCGAGATCACCTCTTGCGACCATAATGCCCTCGCAGTTTTCACATATCTCTCTGATATTGTCAACGCCTGAGCGGTTCTCTATCTTCGCAATAACGTCAATATCCTCACCGCCGTTAGCGGCAAGAAAATTCTTTATATCCGAAATATTCTCTCCGCTTGAAACAAACGACGCCGCAACATAGTCAATGTCATTTTCAATGCCGAAAAGCAGGTCTGACTTATCCTGCTCGGAAAGGAACTCCTGCTCGAGCACCTTACCGGGGAAAGCCATGCTCTTTCTGTCTGAGAGTATGCCTCCTGTTGTGACAGTACATCTGACAAAATTTTCGCCTGTTTCAACAACTTCAAACGATACAAGACCGTCATTGACAAGAATGACGTCGCCTGCATTCATCTCAAGCGGAAGATGCTTATAGCTGACCGATACCTTTGTCTCATCGCCGACAACATCATCTGTCACAAAAGTAAATTCACCACCGGTTTCAACCGTAACTTTTTTATTCTTAAAAGTTCCTATTCTGTATTCGGGACCCTTTGTGTCAAGAAGAATTGCAATAGGCAGCCCGAGCTTCTCTCTGACTTTTTTTATTCTGTCCATAGTCTGCTTATGCTCTTCATGAGAGCCGTGTGAAAAGTTAAGTCTTGCAACATTCATACCCGCAAGGCAAAGGTCTTTGATTTTTTCTTCGCTGTTACAGGCGGGACCCATAGTGCAGATAATTTTCGTTTTTCTCATATATATCACTCTTTCGTTTTATAAAATTATTGAGTTTTATTCTATCACTAAGACATTAAATCGTCAAGAAATATTATACTTAACAATTTGTTAATAATTCGGAAACATCTTGTGATACTTGTGCTGTTATGATTGAAAAAAACATTTCAGGAGGAAGCATATGATTGATAAGATTATTGACGGCGAAACCGATATCAAAATCGGCGGAATTTTAGGAGACATTATCGCCTGGTTCAAAAAGATGTGGAATTCACTTATGGAAAAGATAAAGGGGTGAAAATTATGTTTTCAGACATTAAGCTCGGCGGAGCTTTCGGCAACATTATCGCATACATTAAAAGTGTTTTCGAAATGCTCAAAAACTTTTTCGCAGGACTGGGCAAAAACGAAGAATAAACGGCAGGCGCATAATGCTGAGCACTGATAATGCAGTATTTCTTTAAAATATGAACTTTTGGCGCAATAATGCGTTAAATCCCCACG
>JBJEOI010000044.1:0-10872 GCA_051880635.1 Acutalibacteraceae bacterium
ATAAATAACCGATGGTTTTTCCGTCTTTGCTGACCGAAGACACGTTGCCGTTGTCGTCATAAGTATAGCTTGTGGTGTCGCCGTTTTCAGTTTCACTTATGAGATTGCCGTTTGAATATGTCGCGTTATATATTACATTATCGTCGCCGTCTTTTGTTTCAACCTCGGTCAATTCGCCGTTGTCGTCATAAGTGTAGGTGGTGATATTACCCTCACCATCGGTGCAGGTCAAAATATCGCCGTTCTCATTATAAGTATAGCTTGTGGTGACGCCGTTTTCAGTCTCACTTATGAGATTGCCGTTTGAATATGTCGCGCTATATATTACGTTATCGTCGCTGTCTTTTGTTTCAACCTCGGTCAATTCTCCGCTGTCGTCATAAGTGTAGGTGGTGATATTACCCTCTTCATCGGTGTAGGTCAAAACATCACCGTTCTCATTATAGGTGTATGAGCCCGCGTCTTCAATGTCATCGTCTTCACTATTGTCAAACAAATAAACGTCGCTCGCTCTGACAAGGCTCATAGTTTCGACTTCGGCGCAATTAACGTTTTTGTAATATAGGAATGACACCCTTATCTTAACCGGCACTGCGTCGGTCTGTGTTGTTGAAAGATCAAACCCTGACTGAAGAAACTGAACACCGTCATTATATGAACTGAATTTTGTTGTGATGTATTTTTCGGTTCCGTCAGCGTAATAAAACCTGGCTCTCATCGCAAATGTCGATTTTGTCGGTGAAGCGCTGCTCGCTTTTACCTTTGCGCTCAATATATATTTATCACTCTGAGAGGCGTTAACAAGGTTTATCTCCTGACGAAAATACTTGTTAGCTGTTACACTTGCATTAATACGAAACTTGCCGTCTGATATTGCGTCTGTTGAAGTGAGAGCACTTCTGACCCATGTATTACCGGTGTTTGAGGTCGTGTTTTCTGTGTAGTCAAAGCTGTTATTTTCAAGAAGATTATATTCGCCGGGCGCTGTGCCCTTCTCAAGCTGAACTGCGTCAAAATATGCGGTTCCGGTTCCGTTTTTAATCATAAGATAAACGCCGAGCCTGTCGCAGTTGTTTGGTATTTTGACCGAAGCAAAGACCCTTTCCCACTTTTCGCCGGTGTTTCTGACTGATTCCGTGTATGTGCGCTTAGCCTCAGTGCCGTCATCGTAATGAATTCTGAGCATAATCACTGCGCCGTAATTTCTTGAAGATAAGGTGTCGTTGTCTCTTGTTATACCGTCGGTTCTGATGAAACCGCTCACGACATAGTTTTCACCTTTTCTGATGAGACTGCTGTCATTCACATTAAAAGCCTGATAAACACCGGCCAGACCGTTGTCCGTGAAGTCGGTCGCCGTCACTTTGACAGAACCCTCACCAACATATTGCGCCTCAGTGGAATAAGCCACTGTGTATTGACAGTCCGGATCATCTTTTGCAATTGATGTCCAGTTAGCCAGGCTTTCGATATTGTGGTTTTTCAAATAGTTGTCAGAGATTTTTCCGCCAAATGCAGCTGAAGAAACAATGTCATTTTCATATTTATATGAAACGCTGTTCAGTTCTTCTCCACCGGCTTTATTCTGAGCGCAAATGAGACTGCAATTATTGTCAAAGGTATATGTCGTGAACAAGTCGTCATCATTGCCGAAAACACCGTCTGCGCCTTCTGTTCGCTCTGTGCATGTGTCAAAGGTTCTGGAGTATGTAATTTTCTTCCCCGCCGAAGCACCTTTATATTCCTGAACAGAAGCAATTCTTTTGCTTTCCCCGTCATAGGTGAATGACAGACCATACCCTTTGCTGTTTGTCACCGATGTTACACGGTTATTGTCGTCATATGTATATGTTGCAATAACAGAATCGTTAATCTCAACGGAAGAAATGTTTCCTTCGCTGTCCTTATATTCAATTTCGGCATCACCTGTTGTGTTATCTTTCAGAATCTGAGTTCTGGTTATACATGATGATGTTGTATTTGTGTGAATTTTGTTACCGTCACCGTCAATAAGGTCGCTTGTATTATCGTCATTATCCGTGCGGCATAAAACAGTTTTCCAAGTATTATTCTCATTGTCTTCGTTGTCTTCCGATTCCTGAATACTCTTAATGCCAGATGAATCAAACTGATATATTTTCTTACCTTCATCTGCAACAACTTCAAAAGCAACGGGAACCTCAAACGAAAATGTATGAACCAGAACAGTAATAGTTATAGTTTTGAAGGCTGTTGCTTTTATCTTTTCAAAACCAAATTCATTCTCTTCTGTAAATGAATAGTATTCATCATTTTCATTCTCTTTTGACACAGCTAAGTAATGACAGGTTCCGTTTTCGTCATAAAATAATGAATAGGAGGCAAATCCGCTTGTTGCGCTTGTCTGCCAACTTGAGATTTCATTATTGGCTATTGTTGAATTATAGGTTGATGTGAGGTCAAAACCATGTTCACCGTCACCGGTAGAAATTCCATCTCTTGTCATAACAAGATTGCCCGTCAACTTGTTCACATAAGCGGTGCCGGCCGAGCCTATATCAAATACAGCGTATTCCTGTTCTTCATTCAAACCGGACGTAATGGTATATGTAACCGAAACAGCCCCGGACATAGATTGTTTTTCAACGCTGATATCGTCGGAGGACACAAGAGCAATGCCATAGCTCCCCTCACTGAGCTGCTGAGTAATATCAAGAGAAATAGTGCCCTCTTCTGATACCCCGGAATAGTCAACAGGAGAAGCCGAATAACTCGGTTTAGATGAATATGTTACATTATTAACATCAAAAGCTTCATTTATATCATATGCATACACAACAGCATTAACGTCTTCTGTCTGCGCCGACAATGTCAGAATCGCTGAAGAAATGCGATAGCCCTCTGAATACCCGTCAGAAAACGACGATGTTTCTATCAAGCCTATATTCCCTGAACCGAGAAGGATAAAACTCTCGTCACTGAAGTTTGAGCTTTGGGAGGCCGATGAAACATAGGTTCCGTTAACGCCTATTCCTGACACAGGAATCTGTCGCACTCTTCTTCTGCCTGACGATGAATCGCCTGATGATGTCTCGGTATATGTCCCGTCATCGTTCAAAGTGTGAACTTTATATGAAAAAAACTTTGTCCTGAAGCTACCATCTGACAGAATATATGTTTTGCTGTATTCCGTACGTAATGATGCATCTTCGTAAAGCACTTCCGGCAATTCATCAAAATCCTCAGGTTCTTCATCGGTAGTTTCATTTTCTGTTATCTCTTGTGCAAAAACAGAATATGACACCGAAAAAGTTGAAAGAAGCATTATTACTGCGAGAAACACCGAAATCGCTTTTTTAATGTTTTTCATAATTAACTTCCTTTCATGGTTTTAACAAGATTTTATAAGTTTAATTCAGTTTGCAGATAAAATCTTATCAACCTCTGTTCTATTCATTCCTTCTGACACTCCCCCACGCCTTCAGACATGGGGAGCATCAGACATTTCTTTCAGTCCGGGTAAGCATAACGGACAACCGTCTCATTACCGGCGTCAAAAGTAACTACCAGTCTATAAGTTGACAGCGCATTGATAAGTCTTGTTTTTGCCATCGACAGCACTGTTCCTGTTGTGCTGTCCGACCATGTAGCAACGGTAGTATATGTGCCGTTTTTCAGCTTCTGAAGTTCCATTTTGATTTTCAGAGACATGCTGCTGTTGGTAACCATACTTGCACTTGATGTTGAATTTATGCCCGAAATTGTTAAGGAACACTCAGAAGTTCTGATATTCATGTTGTATGTCGCCACGCTCGCATAAGCAAACATCTGAATACAGGAAAACAGCATAACAACACACATTAAAACCGCACAAAGTTTTTTAGCGTTCTTCACAGAATTCACCTCCTATCTCAATTTTAGTTTCACATATTAATGTCGAAAAAATCAGATTGTTACATAAAAAAGCAAAAAAATTACAGAGAAATTTTCGATTTCTCTGTAATCAACAAAAACAAATATAAAAATTTGTGCAATTTAACTAACGCTCTGTGCTATTTTTAAAAGCTCGTCATCAGGCAGAATTGCAACGACTGCATATACATAATGTGACGAGAACCAGACAACACCGTATTTCTGCTCTTTGGGACCAAACAGAATATAGTCGGTGTCGTCAAGCGTGACAATTTTGGTTTCTCCGTTCTCAGTGTCAATATCAATTGCTTTTGAAGAGCCCTTGCTTATCGTGATATATTTGTCACCTTTTCTATATGTTTTAGAAGAATGACACATATCCTCACGAGTGGCGTCAAGTTCATACCCCTCGGGAATATATTCGGCGATAATCGGTTTATCAATATTTTTCGGTATTATATTTGACCACACGGTTGAATAGGTGTCATAGTCATGAATTTTATATTCTATAACCGTGTAAGCAAACACCGAGCCGACAATAAGCGCCATTATGACAGCGACTGCAATGAGAATTTTTATCAGCTTAGTTTTGTGCCTGACAGTGGGCTTCGCCTTAACTATCGCCGCTATGTTTCTCTCTCGTTCAGCGGCGGTGAGTTGATATGAGTTTTCTGTTTTCAGCCTTAAAATCCCGTCAACACACTCCGAAATCAGGTCGGCGTTAAGCTCGGAAATATCTTTGTCAAGCTCAGCGTCAATCAACAGATTCAGCTTAGTGTAGAGACTTTTATTTATTTCATTCATTTTTATCACCCGTATATATATGTCAGAAAAACAAAAATGTTACAGCATACTCAAAAAAAATTTTAAAAAAATTTGAAAATAATGATATTTATAAGCAATTCTGTTGTCGTTATCACTTCTTTTGCCTTATTTTTCACCCTGTGAGTCTGAACCCTGACATTAGCCTCTGTTGCTTTGATTTCATCAGCTATCAGCTTAATGCTTTTCTTTTCAATGAACCTTTTTATGAAAATTACCTTTTCATTATCACTGAGAATATCAAGAATTTTCTTCTGAGTCGAGCTGAGCAGTTCTTCAAAATTTTCGACAAGGCTTTCTTCGACATCGCTTTCATCGACAAAATCGGCGCAATCCTCATATTTAATAAATCGGTCATCAAGCTTCTTTTGTCTGAAGTATTCCTTTATTTTCAGGTCGGCAACCTGATAAAGCCATGCTCGTATGTTTGAATTTTCAAGTTTTCCCGATTTTTCTATAAGCAGCAGAAACACCGACTGTGCAATATCTTCACCGTCCGTTTTATTCCCGCAGCGGGAGACACAGAATTTATATATATCGTTATAATAGAGATTTGCCGTTTGTTCAATCTCTTTATTTTTCATGCTCATGGCTGTACGCCTCTCTTTCGCTATGATTATAACAGATAATTTTGCTATTTGTCAAATATTAATATCAATAGCGAATATCATGTATGCGGCTTTTCACAGAAAAGGATAATGTGAATTTCTCCCCCGCATACCGCACACCGTTTTATTGACAAGGCAGCTTATCTGTGATATTATTAGCGAGCGAAAAAAATATGAATGAAACGGAGACGTTAAAAATGAAGAAAATAACTTGTCTTGTTCTCACTGTGCTGATGATATTTATGCCTGCGTTTTCACTTTACGCCGGGGCTGAAACTCAGAACAGCCAAAGCTATGAAAATGCTACGCCGCTTGTCATAGTCCGCGGTATGGATTTCGGCGGTCTCTATGTTGACTACGGAACGCCCGACCAGCAAAGCTGTTTTAAAGGGATAGGTCTCACCGATGCGGCGTCTTTACTCATAAACACCGCCATAAACCTGAAACGCAACAACCTCTCTCACAGCATTGCTCTTGCCGCAGTCGATTTATGCGACGACATTATGGGCAGCTTCGCCTGTGACGAAAACGGCGACAGCGTTTATAACGTCGGGTATGAAAGATATTTCGGCTCAATGGCGCAGTTCCCCGAAAAGGTCGCTTCGGCCGGTGAGGATAAAAACTGTGAAAACGGACTTCTCAAAGGCGCAGTTGATCGCTTCGGAGCAGATAAGGTCTATTATTTTACATATGATTTCAGAAAAGACCCTTATATTCTCGCCGACGAGCTGAAAGAATATATCGACCTCGCCTTAGCCGAGCATAACACAGACAAGGTCAATCTTATAAATTGCAGTATGGGCGGCGTTGTCACCGACTGTTATCTTTATAAATACGGCAGTTCTGCGCTTCAGAAATGCGTATTCTTATCTTCAACATTTTACGGCACGGATCTCACAACCGAAATTCTTCAGGGCAATATAACCGTTTCGGAGGAAAGCCTGTTCAATCTTCTCAAGGGCATACTTAATAATGATTTTCTTATTAAATTTCTGAAGACGACAGGAATAATACGCACTCTGTCAAAAGTCGCTAACACTCTTATTCAGAACGAAAAAGACTTTATTTTCGATGAGTTTCTCAGAGAAACCTTTGGCACTATGCTCTCTGTCTGGGCGACGGTTCAGCCCGATAAAATCGAAAACTGCATTGATTATGTATTCGGGACTTCGGAGCTTCGGGAAAAATATGCGCCTTTGATTGAAAAAATCCACAGGCTTCAGAATGTATTAAGCCGCCGTGACGAGCTTATAAAAACACTGCCCGAAAACGGCGTTGAAGTCGCTGTTATCGCTTCTTATAATTCAAGCGGTATTCCCGTTTATGAAAGCAGTGTTTATCACACTGACGGCGGTCTTGACACACGCTGGATGCTCGGCGGTGCGACCGTTTCAAAGCTCGGCGAAAGCCTCGGCTACACGGGCGAATATGTTTCACCCGACGGCTGTATTGATTTAACAGACGCAATTTTCCCCGAATACACATGGGCGCTCAGAGACGCCGGTCATGTCCCCGCTAAATACGGCAGTGACAGCTGTGAGCTTATTCTGTCGGTTCTTTCATATGACGGTCAGCCGACCGTTAAAACTCTCGACGGCTTCTCACAGTTCCAGGCAGTCGATAAGGAAACACTGAATTTTATACCTTTCCCGGGTGAATAAAGGGATATTGAAAAACTGCAATCCGAAGCGTGTTGTTTCGGATTGCAGTTTATTATTTTAAATTATAATGTGTGCAAAAACTTGGTGTATATAGTTAAGTATTATAAATAATAGTCTGTTCCGTATTCGTCTTGAACCAAGTTTATTCTTTTTGTTCTATACACATAGATTTTTTCACTATCGGTCTCGTCAGACAAAGAAACTTTGCCAAGATATTGTTTTGGTATTATTCCTAAATACTTAGTTCTTGCTTCGAAAGGTTTATAAGCTATTAAGTTCAGCTTTCTGCCAAAGGTAACAATATATGTGTATTGGTCAGTATCAGAAAAATCTTCATGTTCAAATATTTCTTCCCCATACAGATCTGATAAGTATTCTTTATTAAAAGATGGATTAAAACTTTCATCAATGACCGTCATCCATGGAAATGGCTGATATTCATCTTGTTTTTCAACAATATCAATTTCCGTCACATATTCAAAATCAAGATATATTGTTTTTGTCAGATAAAGATAACACGCAGAAACGCAAAGCACCGCAACAAGCATACCTATCAAGATAAACACGATAGCTCTTTTTTGTTTTGTCATAATAACATCTCCTCTTTAATTTCAATTTATTCAAATAGAATTTACAATTTCAGTTTACCTGAAACGCTATAATTTGTCAATAGGAAAAATTGAAAAACTGCCATCCGAAGCGTGTTGTTTCGGATTGCAGTTTTTATTTACATTTAGTGATAAAGTGAGCAAAAGTTTGACACAACTTTGAAAGCTCCGTCGGGCTGTTTTCTCAGAACAACAAAGTTCGTATCATAATCTTTAAAACTATCTAAATTACAGGTGTTATAGAAAAGTATATAATTGTTTTTCCTATCAATATAGCCGCCGACAAAGATAGGCTCAACTATATTGGTATCGCCGTGCAGGTTATAGTATGCGTCAAACTCTTTCAGATATATCAGCTTATAAAGACCTTTTTTATTTGATTGCCCCATCGTTATCCCCATTGTTTCTTTGAGAAAAGCGTCAACGTCTGCTCTTTGAGCTTTTGTATAGGGACAAAATTCATTATTTTCCAGCTTAGAAAGTTCCTCCTGACTGACCTCGTTTCTGCCGAAAAAGCCGTTATATAATAGCTCAAAAAAGTCGATATCCTCAGGCACTGTGTAGGTGCTCGTCAGAAGCTGACAATTCATATTGACCGTTCCGTCTTCTGTTTCACGAGCGAAAAACTCCTCTGTCAGCATTTTGTATTCATCATCGGGAATGAATTTAAGCTCTTTTGAATAATGATCATCTTCATAGATTTCTAAAAAATCACCGGGAAAGATATAAAAATCATGAGAGTTCCACAGTATTCTGCCGTTTGAGGCGTCTATTTTCACAAGAGAAATCACGTCACCCGTGTCATAAACATATTGGGTGGATATCAGCGTATTTGTCGCCTCGTCAAATTCGGTTTTATAAACATCACGTTCTTTGCCGTCGAACGCCTCAATATTCCCGATATAGTCGTAACCCGAAAACCACTCGATTTTCTCACAGACTTCGTCGTTCACTCCGACATCGGTGAAGGTTATTCGCTTAAAGTCACTGCCGTCATATATCTCGGCTTTTCTGCCGATTTTTTCAAGATAGCTTTCAGCCTGTGAAACACACTGCTTTTTCATTTCGTTGCTGTCTTTTTCAGAAACATCCAAAACCCTTAAAAGGTATTTTTCAGGGAAACAGCGCTTTACAAATTCAAAGTTGTCATCACCTTCTACGGGGTAATCAACTCTGAGATTGGAGTAACCGAACTCACCGTGTTTAAGCTCAATAACAGCTCCGTTAATCACTGCTTTCTGCTCGACAAAGCAACCGTTTTCAAAATTATAATTTGAAAGCCTCGTCAGCAGATAAACCTTTATAGTTCTTTCACCTGACTCATTCTTTTTGCTTGTTTTTGTGTCGAGAATGATATGACCCTCTGTTTTGAGTTCGCTGTATTCTGCGTCTGCCATTTGTAAAAGGATATCATGAACAGCGTTATCGAGCGACTCAAACGAGCGTTCAAAGCGTCTGCCGTTATATATAATCGCATTTTTCTCTTCTTTTTCAATTTTACAGTCCATCATGTTGCCGACGCTGTTATATATCTGAATTTCACCGTCAACGATTTTATAGCTGCACTCTTCGACCGAGGAGTCGTATATATCACCCGTAGAGTTGTTTTTTGCGCCGAATTTTATACTTTTCTTGTCAGACTCAATTATCATATACATATATTCTTTGCCATAATCCCCGGTGCTCGTTTCGCTGACGAAGGTTCCGCTCGGCAGGTCAAGAGGACTCTCCCCTTTTTTCGGGTTAGTCATAAAGCAAACCGAAACAATAACGCTCACTATGACAGCCGCCGCAACAATCACAACCGCAGGTTTTTTGTAGCGCAGTATGGTTTTTATTCTCTCTTTCACGCTCACCTCGCCGAAAGCAACGGGACAGGCGATTATTCTTTTTCTGTCGGAAGAGCAGTTTAAAAGCGTTTGCGAATAATCAAGCGCCTCCTCACGGCTCATATTTTTAATCACTCTTTCATCACAGGCAAGCTCAATATCCTTACACAGAAGAATAAAGGCGACCCACATCACGGGATTGAACCAATAAACCGACAAAAGCGCAAAAGCTATAGGCTTCCAGAAATGGTCACGGTGCTTCAGGTGCTCTTGTTCATGGGCGATAACAAGCTCCTTTTCCGAGGGGCTGAGCCCTGACGAAAGATAGATTTTCGGCTTAAAAAGACCGAGAATAAAGGGTGAAGAAATACCGTCGCAGACATAAATATTATCCCGGATTTTAACGCTCGGCGCAACCTCTTTTTTCAGTCTCAGGTATGCGAAAACCGAATAAGCCAGCATAACCGCCACGCCGACAGCCCATATAATTCCGATAACGCTTATAAAATCTATGCCTTTATCCGGAGCTGAAGCCGAACCCGTCACCGCATACGAATGAATATTGATATAATCATTCACGGCGCTGTCAACAGGCTCAAAGCCTGACGAAACCGTTAAGCTCCCCGCCGAGCTCACAGTGTCGGGAACTGTTTCGGCGCTCGGGATAAGGCTCAACACGCTCTCGGGTGAAAACGGGAGAACAAGCCGCAGAGCGACAAGCCCCCAAAGAAAGAACCGCAGACCTTTCGGCGCTTTTTTCAGAAAAAATCTGAAAGCGATAACCGCAAGAACAAGCCAGCTCGCCGTAATGCTCATATTGAGCAGTTTCAGAAACAATTCGCCCATATTCATTTCCCCTCTCTGAACGAGTCAATCATTTTCTGAAGCTCGTCTATTTCTTCCTCCGAAAGCCTTTTGTGCGATGAAAACGCCGAAAGAAACGCCGGCAACGAACCGTGAAAGCTCTCATTGACAAACTTTTCACTCTTTGCGCTGTAAAAGTCGTTCTTTGAAACAACGGCTCTGACCAGCCCGTCAACATTCTCAAAAAGCCCTTTGTCACACAGCTTTCTCAGAACGGTATAGGTCGTTGACTTCTTCCAGCCGAGCTCTTTTGCGCAGAGCTTCACAAGCTCGCCCGAAGCTATGGGCTCGTTTTGCCAGATAAGGTCGGCAAATCTCTCCTGAACTTCGCCTAATTCAATTTCTGTCATTTAAAAATCTCTCCTTTTAAAATTTTGGTTTATTCGAATAGACCTTACACTGTTAGTTTACCCTGAATAGACCGATTTGTCAAGAGGAAAAATAAAAATATTCAGAATTTTTATACGGCAGAAACGCATCTTTTTCCGCCGCAGAGTGAGTCAATTTCATATAAAACGTTTATGATTCTACCATTTCAAATCAAAACCACCGGTTCAACCGGTGGTTTGATCAGCCCCTTCAAGGGGCT
>JBJEOI010000045.1:0-42317 GCA_051880635.1 Acutalibacteraceae bacterium
GGGCGGAAATATTCCGATAAAAAACTGAGTTCGGATTATTCTTCTCACCCTAAGCACGCGACAAATGTATCGCATACTTAGTCATAATAATATACTTTAAATTATGCCGCCTGCTGTGCTTCGGCTTTCAAGCGGTTTTTGAAGTGCTTTGCCGTCATTATAAAAGGAACAGCCGATAAAATAACTATTGCCGCACCGACAAAGAATATGTTCCCGTTAGGAATATATTCGGTCTGACCGCTGACGGTGTTAAGGAACTGTTCACCGCCCGTTTTGACAACGGCTTCGCCTATAAGCGAACCGCCTATCATCGGGATAAGAACGAAGAAGAGTATCCAAATTCCTTCAAACTGACCCTTGCTGTCCTTGGGGTAAAGCTGTTTTGTCCAGACCTTTGTCGTCTGAAGAATAGCGACATAGCCGACGCCGACAAGGAAGATTCCGAGCCACAGCCTGAGATTGAATATTGATGAAGTGTCAATACTTTCTTTCTTCACGGGTCCTAACACCAGAAGCCCGATAATATTGATTATAATCGCCGCAAAGGTAACGGGTATATGTTTATTTTTATTGATAAGCATTGAAATCGGAATAGCCGAAAGCATAGCAAGCACAAGCGGAACAGCCTCGATAATGCCCATCATGTCGGCGGTATAGCCGAGATAGTAAATTATGTAATTACCCATATAGGCAAAATAGACGTTAAAGCCGATAAAGAAAACCGCAACGCCGATATTGACCCAGACAAGCTCTTTCAGCTCGAAGAACTTTCTGAAATTGAACACGCTGAAAAACTGTTTGGCGAAAGAGCCTCTGACCGATGGTTCAACGTCATCGGCTTCATTCATTGAAAACAGTGATATAATACCGAAAGCTATGACAAAAATGCCCATGACAAGAAACAGACGCATATAATTGTCATTTTCGCCGACTAAAAGTCCGCCGACAACCGTGCCGAGGATTGTACCGAGAACAGGCTGAGTGGCAAGTGCGGCGCCTATCTGTCCCCTGTTTTTATCGGTCATAATGTCATTTGTCCATGTATTGAAGCCGGCGTCATTACCCATTGAGCCGAAAAAGCTCATAACTGTGTCGGCGACAACAACCATAATGCCCGCAAAAACATATAGGTCCTTGCTGATAAATTCGGTCAGACCGAAAGCGATAGTGAAAATACCCCACAGAATATAGCCTATCGAAATAAAGCGGCGGCGCTTTCCCGTTCTGTCAGCCCAAGTGCCGAAGAAAAATGTGGCAAATGTCGTTGCGGCGGCGCTGAAGATAAGCATACCTGTTATTATTGACGGATTTTTGCCTATTTTGGCATAAACGAATGTGTTGAACCACTGATTTTCCATGTTCCAGCATATCTGACCCGCAAGTCCGAGACCCCAGACAAGAAGCCACATACGAAAGCCCGAAACCTTTTGTTTTGCTTTGCTCATATTTATTCCTCCTGTTGATTTATAATTCATCTTAACACACTTTGACGGATTTTTCAATCGCATTCGCTTTAATTCTTGCGCACAAACGATAATTATGTTATTATGTATGCGCAAGGAGTGGTCAGCTATGAGAATGAGACACAAAAAGAACTTATGGGAAAGGCTCGAAAAATGTGACGGGCTTTTTTTCAACATACACACGAACGACAGAAATTTTCTAACGAGTATTGAAGAAAAAGAATATTTTGACTATATAAAAATCTTCGGCAACGATAACCCCGTTCACATGGAGATAGGCTGCGGAAAGGGTCAGTTTATAGCAGAGCTTGCCCGCCGTAACCCGGACATCAACTATATCGCTGTGGAAAAGACGCCCGACGTTATCGTTCTTGCCTGTGAAAAGGTGAAAGCTCTCGGTCTTAAAAATGTATTTTTCATTAAAGGCAGTGCAGAATATCTGCCTAAATATATCCCAACCGGGACAATAGAACGGCTTTATCTGAATTTTTCATGCCCGTTCCCAAAGGCAAAATACGCAAAGCACAGACTGACTCACGAAAGCTTTCTCAGGCTTTATAAGCAGATGCTTTCCCCCGATGCGGAAATTCATCAGAAAACCGACAACATGCATTTCTTTGAATTTTCTATTGAGCAGTTTTCTTCCTGCGGCTTTGCCCTGAAAAATATTTCGCTTGATCTTCACAACAGCGACTTTGAGGGCAATATCGTCACCGAATACGAAAAACGCTTTTCAGACCTCGGTCAGCCCATCTATCGACTTGAAGCATATATAAAATAGTATGGCATATCAGGTCGCCGCATTGATATATGTTAAAACAAAGAATAAAAACACCCGAAGAAAGACCGTTTTTCAGTCTCCGCTTCGGGTATTGTTTCTATTATATATACTTTTTTATTCGCCCTTTGCTTCGGCAGGATTTTCTTCATCCTTATTTTCCCGCTTTTTGAACACATTTGCAAAAAGAGGCATCTTTGATATCTCCATAACCTTACTGCTGAGTGCGCCAGTCTTGACCGGTGCAACCTTATTGCCGTCAAACATCAGTCTTGCGTCAAAACCATAGACCATAAGATCTTTTTTGACCGAGATGCCGTGAACTATCTTTCTGACCATTGACTCACATGATGAGCTGACTGCGTCTATCGCTTTGCTCGCAACACCCGCCTGATCGCCCTGATTTGAGAAAATATCCGTTTTTGTGAAGCCCGGGCAGACAAGACCTATGTAACACTCGTCTCTGTATTCCTCTCTTGCCGCTTCGGTGAGACCCTTTAAAGCCGCCTTACTTGCGGTATAGACAGATGTGCCCGCAAGTGAGCAAAGAGCCGCCGAGCTTGCTACATTGATAACCGCCGCCTTTTCGCTCTTTAAGATTATCGGCATAAGATAATGCATTGAATAAACCGACGCATAGAAATTGATATCCATTGCAAAGCGGATATAATCAAGCGTATAATTACCGAACCTGTCGAACTTTGGGAGAATACCCGCATTATTTATAAGAACATCGGGCTGAATATTATTTTCTGTGAGATATTTTGCGAAGTCAGCCCAGTTTTCTTCCTTTGACACATCGAAAAGATAATATGAGAAGCTGTCTGCGTTTTTGCCAAGCTCCTCTTTAACCTTTTTCATCTTCTCTTCATTTCGGGCAATACCTATAACCTTACAGTTATATTTCTGAATAAGGCGTATAGCAACACCCTTGCCTATACCGCCTGAAGCGCCTGTGATAATTACGGTTGTGTTTTGAAGCCAATTTGACATAACATAAATCCCTTTCCCATTAAAATTCGGTTAATTATATAAAAACAAATTTTTAGACATTTAATATATCAATGAACAAATTGTAAATATGTGACATATATGTTGTTTTTTGACGAAAAAACCGCAGAAAATATCCTCCTAAAAAAGTTTCGCATTTTTTCAAAAATTTTCAGAAAAAGTGTTGACAAAAGGTTTAATGTATAATATAATACACAAGCACTCTTCGAGTGATACATGGCGGCATAGCTCAGCTGGCTAGAGTACTCGGTTCATACCCGATTGGTCGTGGGTTCAAATCCAACTGCCGCTACCAACAGTAACGGCTGAAGCCGTTACTTTATCCGGCCCGGTGGTCAAGCGGTTAAGACACCGCCCTTTCACGGCGGTAACACGAGTTCGATTCTCGTCCGGGTCACCAGAACAGACTCTCATTATGAGAGTCTTATTTTTTTGAAAAAACGGTCAGACTTTCTGAAAAGCAATACTATATATATTATATTACAAATCACTTATTTTTGAAAAGGGGTAATCTTATGAAATATATGATAGCGTCGGATATTCACGGCTCGGCTTATTATTGCCGTCAAATGCTCTCAGCCTTTGAAAGAGAAAAATCGGACAGACTTCTTCTTTTAGGCGACATTCTTTATCACGGACCGAGAAACGACCTGCCGAAAGAATACGCTCCCAAAGAGGTCATTTCAATGCTCAATGAAATGAAAGAAAAAATCCTCTGCGTCAGAGGCAACTGTGAAAGTGAGGTTGACCAGATGGTTCTGAGCTTCCCGATAATGGCTGACTATGCTGTTCTTTCTGTCGAAAGCAGGTTAATCTATGCCACACACGGGCACAACTTCAACACGGAAAAGCAACCCCCTCTCAGCAGTGGCGACATGCTTCTTCACGGTCACACTCATGTTCCGGCGTGGCGGTCTTTCGGCGACAATAACCTTTATCTTAACCCCGGCTCGGTGTCTATACCTAAAGAAAGCTCCGCTCACGGATATATGACGCTCGAAAACGGTGTGTTTCAGTGGAAAACGCTTGAGGGAAGTATTTATCATGAGCTTAGGGCGAAAAGTATAATCCGAACCCAGCCTTAAAGCAAGAATTTTTCGCGCTTTTCGGCGTTTCGGTCTCGCAAGGCGTCAGCCTTGCTTCACCCTCAGCCACCAAAAATCATCAAAAAATCATTTGCTTTAAGGTCGAAGATTTTTTATCGAGAAGATTTTTGACCTTTCAAGGCACAAAAACGCAGTTAATCCTTTCGGATTAACAAGTATTTTAACGCAGAAAGGGCGGAAATATTCCGATAAAAAACTGATTTCGGATTATTCTTTTCACCCTAACATAACAGAATAATATTTCAGCTCCCGTCTTATCTGTTTCAGAATAAGACGGGCATTTTTGTTAATCAATTATTTTTCTTTGTTTTTTGATATATTTTTATTGACAAACGATAAATAGCATGTTATACTGCAATCAGAATAAAGAGGAAATATTTTATGGGAGGTTTTTTCTATGTACACATCTCTGACTTCGGTCAAGGTCACACGGGTCATCACCGCCGTCTATTGCGTAATTTTGCTGCTCGCCATGATATTCGCTTCACCTGTTCTGCACCTGTATTACGGTTCAGGCTATGAAGTGCATATTAAGGTTGCGCTTATTGCGTTCTACACCTGCTGCCCTGCGGCGTGGGTCGCTCTTGTGTGCGTGTGGCGGGTGCTCACAAGCATACTCAAAGGCAATATCTTCACCGACAAGATGGTGTTCGCCATGAGGCTTCTCTCGTGGTGCTGCGGCTTCGTCGCCGTTGACTGCTTTGCCGCAGGCTTCTTCGACCCCGCTTTTTTCATCTTCTCGGTCGGCGCGGCATTTATGATGCTCATTCTCAGAGTGCTCAAGAGCGTTATGGCGAAAGCAACCGAAATCAAAAACGAGAACGAGCTGACAATCTGAGGTGTATGCGATGGCGATAATAGTTAATCTTGACGTTATGATGGCAAAACGAAAAATGTCGTCGGGCGAGCTTGCCGAAAAAATAGGCATAACTCAGGCAAATCTATCAATACTCAAAACGGGTAAGGCTAAAGCCATACGCTTCTCAACTCTTGAAAGTATATGTGAAGCGCTGGGCTGTCAGCCGGGAGATATTCTTGAATACAGAGAGGAAAAATGAAAATGGAAGAAATGAATAATTCTCTTCCTAAGGAAGAGAAAAATGAAAACAACATCACCGCTCAGGCGGATGCAGAGCCGACTGTGCCTGAAACACATATTGTTCAAAATCAGTCTCAGATAATACAAAATACAGCAATCAGAACTAAACCGATAGGTTCAATCGCCGATATTATCGTAATGATAATCAATTACATTCTGACCGGCGAGCTGATATCCACCCTGTTTCTCAGCAGCAGCTTTATCTTCACATGGAAAACGACAGTAGTATATTTTCTGTTCTTCATCACCGCAACCGCATACATTGTGACAAAGAAAAAAGAGATATCGCTCAAAGCTGTTTTTCCGGGTGCGGCGGCTCTTTTGCTCAGTCTGTCGTTTGCGCTCCACGACGACGGGCTCAGCGTGATTATTTTTCTCGCAATAATTCTGCTTTCGGGAATTTATTGTACGGTTTTAACAAAAAGCCCGGTTCACTCTTTCGGCAGTTATTTCAGCTTTCTTGATATTCTGCACTGTCAGGTGACAATACCTCTCAGGCGCATCTTCACACCCTATGCGGCTATGATAAGAGGCATTAAGAGAGAGGGAAAAGTGAAACAGTCAGATAAGAAAAAAATTCTGTTCATTGTTCTCGGAGTACTGATATCTATACCCGTGCTCTTAGTTATTATACCCCTTCTTATCGACAGCGACGCCGCCTTCTCAAGCCTGATAAGTTCTCTTTATAACCCCTTTTCAAAAGGTATAGCCGAGTTTTTCCGGAAAATATTCGACGGCTTTTTCTCGTCTTCTGATAAACTCTTTGGTTATATACCTGCTCTGTTTATCTCACCGTATATTCTGTCGGTCATGTTCTGCTTCCGCCATGATATAAACAAAAACGAGAACAAGGATACAAGCGTAAAGTATATTAAACTCAGAAAAGCCCCGAACAGCTTTTTAGGCACGTTTCTCATTATCATCTGCGCCGTTTATGCGGTCTATCTTCTTTCACAGACGGCTTATTTTTTCAGCGCATTCTCAGGTCAGCTTCCGTCGGGAATGAAAATCACCGTCACGCAGTATGCCCGTCAGGGATTTTTTGAGATGATGAAAATAGCGGTGATAAACTTTATTCTTATCGCTCTGACCGTTCTTTTCTCAAAGCGTGAAAACGGAAAAATCAGCGGTCTTATCAAGGCACTTGACATGTTCCTCTGCGTTTTCACAATCATTCTGAGTTCGACCTCTATTTCAAAAATCATTCTTTATATAAGCCGCTTCGGTCTGACACAGAAGAGAGTCTATGTCTTTGTCTTTGATATAATTCTGATTATTGCCTTTCTTTCGGTGATACTTCGCTTCTTCTTTAAAAAATTTCCATATATGAAAGCTATAATTTCTGCGGTATGCGTTTCCCTTACCCTGCTCGGCTTCGTCGGCACGGATAAATTTATCGCCGACAGAAACGCCGACGCATATCTCAGCGGAAAGCTCGAGAAGATAGATATTGATATGCTTCAAAGTCTTGAGCCGTCATCGGTCGAAGCTCTTGTCAGAATTGCTTCTTCTGATAAGTCCGAAGCGCCTCAGGCAAAATCCGCACTCGAAAGCATACGTCGTGACTACACATATTATCAGCGTTATTCTTTTATAAACCATGACGGAACACTGAATGAAAAAGCCCCGTTTGACAGTCTCGAACACTACAAAGCGGTTAAACTTATCACCGAAAACCTTTCTCTTCTTTCAGATTATGAACCCGAAAAAAATGCCTATGTTTTTGTTGAAGACACCTCAGACCCTATAAAATCTGTCTCAGTATCTACAGAAAAGGAGAGCGAAACTGTCACAAATGCCGACGGCTCATATCTTTCACAAGACGAGCTTTATAGCTTCGTTATAGACGCAGACGGCATTAAAAAATTCCGTTTCAGCGTTGAAACGGACACGGGCGTTTATTCTTTCAGTGAAAGCACAAACTATGTTTCGGTCTCTTATGACGAAGCCGCAAAAAGGTGCTATGTCACAACTTATTTTTCGGAGGCTGTTTCCGAAAACGATGCATGGAATACTATCTACGATATCGACTTCGGAAATCCTCAGACAAAATTCTACACTGTGAAATAACAAAGGGAGGGTGAGCAAAATGACGCATAACGAGAATATCAAAACGGCAGAAAAGCTCGCCCGTCTTGTGAGCGAAAAGGGCGGAACCTGCTATTATGTAGGCGGCTATGTGCGCGACCGCCTTATGAACAGAGAGAACAAGGATATTGATATCGAGGTTCACGGCATATCGCCCGAAGTGCTTGAAAGCATACTTGATTCTATGGGCAAGCGTATTTCAATAGGCGAAAGTTTCGGGATATACGCTCTCAAAGGCTGTGACATAGATATTGCAATGCCGAGAAGCGAAACGGCAATCGGTAAGGGGCACCGTGATTTTTCCGTTCTCGTTGACCCATTTATCGGCACTTTGAAAGCGGCGATGCGCCGTGATTTCACCGTCAACGCTCTGATGCAGAATGTCCTGACAGGTGAAATAATCGACCATTTCGGCGGCGAAGACGACATAAAGCACAGAGTTCTTCGCCATGTTGACGACCGCTCTTTCCCCGAAGACCCACTTAGAGTTCTCAGGGCGGCGCAGTTCTCGGCAAGGTTTGGCTTTGAGATATGTGAAGAGACGATAGCTCTTTGCAAAGGTATTGATATAAGCTCACTGTCTAAAGAACGCATTGAGGGTGAGATGAAAAAAGCTCTTCTCAAAGCGGAAAAACCGTCTGTTTTCTTTGAAGCGCTCAGAAAAACTGAGAAGCTCACACCTTGGTTTAGTGAGGTAGGGGCACTTATCGGCACTGAGCAGAGACACGAATTTCATCTTGAGGGCGATGTATGGAATCACACAATGATGGTGCTCGATGAAGCGGCGAAGAGAAAAGACAAAGCAAACTTTCCCTATGGCTTTATGCTGGCGGCTCTGTGTCATGATTTTGGCAAACCTGTCTCAACAAAGACAGAAAACGGTGTTATACGCTCTATAGGGCATGAAACAGCCGGCTTGCCGATTATAAACAGATTTCTCCACAGAATAACAGGTGACCGCAGACTTATAAGGTATGTTTTAAATCTTTGTGAGCTTCATATGAAGCCTAACGCCCTTGCCGCTCAAAACTCCTCCGTCAAGGCTACAAACAGAATGTTTGACAAGGCGGCAGACCCCTATGACCTTATACAGCTCGCATTGTCAGACGATAAGGGCAGAAAATCACTTTATCCGCATAGAGGATGCGAAGATTTTCTTCTTGAAAGACTTAAAGTGTATGAGGAATATATGTCACGCCCGTTTGTCACAGGCAAAGACCTTATTGACGCAGGACTTCTGCCCGGCGAAGATTTCTCTGATATTCTCGCCTACGCCCATAAGCTGAGACTTTCGGGAGTGGAAAAAGAAAAAGCTCTGAAGCAGTGCCTTGCTTATTATAAAGAAAAACATTGAAAATAACGCCGACGCTCGGGAATAAGCGTCGGCGTTATGGTTATTCAGATAAAACGAGGGTTTCCCCTGATTTCATTTTTTCTTTCCCCTACTTTTTTAGGTTAACTATATGTTATTCTTATGCATAATACAATAAAAATCAAAGATTAATCTGCCGCATACCTTGATTTAAAAAAGCCGAGGATATATAATTAGGGGGAAAATCATATCACTGATTTAAAGGGGATAAATATGGAAGAAGAAAACATTTTAACAGCGTCTCAGACCGACCCCGAAAGCCTTTTAAGTCTGGCTCTCGACATAGGCAAAAGTATGATAAAGTGCGGCGCTGAAATAAACCGTGTTGAAGAAACAATAGTTCGCATATGCTCCGCATACGGCATGAAGCAGGCTGAGGTCTTTTCGATTATTTCAATGATAACCGTCACTATGATTGACCAAAGCGGGAAAACATACACACAGTCAAGACGAATGTATTCATATTCAATAAACCTCGGCAAACTTGAGAGGCTCAATGCACTTTCGCGTGAAATCTGTCAGACGAAATGCGACATTGAAAAGGCAAAGGAAAAGCTCATTGAGATAAACAGCGAAAAAAGCGTTTTTCATGTCACCGCACTCATTGGTTATATTCTTACTGCCGGCGCTTTCACGGTGTTTTTCGGCGGAAGTCTCCTCGACGCCGCAGCTGCAATGCCTATTGCGGTTGTGATTTATCTGATGAACACCTTTATCAGGGCAAGGGGCATGAACAAGCTTTTTTTCACTGCTCTGTGCTCCGCTATTTCGGGCACTCTCGCCTTTGTTTTTGTAAAAATCGGTTTCGGCAACGACCCGAATATGATTATGATAGGCGACATAATGCTAATAATTCCGGGGCTTATGCTTATCAACTCGGTTCGTGAAATGCTCTGCGGCGACGTCATGTCGGGGCTTCTGAGAATGCTTGAATCAATTATCATAGCGGCGGCAATAGCCTGCGGCTTTGCCGTGCCCATTCTTATCTTCGGGAGGATATGGTAATGGACGCTGATCTTAAACAGGCAATTATTACGGTTCTTGCGGGCATCGTCGGCACATGCGGCTTTGCCCTCATGTCCAGAATGACAAAGAAAAAAATCATTTGGGCCGTTATCGGCGGCGGTCTGACTTGTGTTGTGTATGTAATATGCTGTCACTTTTTCACAAATGAATTTTTCTGTAATGTGTTCCCCGCGCTTTTTGCCACGGCTTATTCCGAAATTTTTGCGAGGCTCACAAAATCACCGTCAACCCCTTATATAGCCTGCTCTATTATTTCGCTTGTTCCGGGCAGAAAGCTGTTTTACACCATGTATTATTTCATCACAAGCGACATGGAGCTTTACAGAGCTACCCTATATGAAACCGTCAGAATTGCCGCAGGGCTTTCCGTCGGAATAATTCTTGTCTCGGTCATAATACGTGAGATAAACTACAGCAAGTTTAAAAACATTTATGACCTCGAATAAGACGAATATTTATTTTTCGGAGGGAAGAAATATGACTAACCTTGAGCGAAGAGAAAAGATAATTGAAATGCTCACGGAGAATGAAAATTACATCACGGCTACGGCTTTAGCGCAAAGCTTCGGCGTGACAAGACAAATCATAGTCAGTGATATCGCCATTTTAAGGGCTCAGGGCAACAAGATATCTGCGGCAAAAAACGGATACAAGATTGAAAACGGCAATGACGGAAGAATAATTGAAAGCATAGTTTGCCGTCACAGCGCAGAAGAGGTTTCCGATGAGCTTTATACCGTTGTTGATAACGGCGGCTTTGTTATAGATGTTATTGTCGAGCACCCTGTTTACGGTCAGCTCAGCGGTGAGCTTAATATTCATTCGAGATTTGATGTTGACGAATTTGTCAGACATGTCAGAGAGTCGGGCGCAAGTCAGCTTTGCGACCTCACGGGCGGTCTTCACATTCACACGCTGTCACTGCCCGATAAAAACGCTTATGACAGAATAACACGAAGACTTCGTGAAATGGGTGTTCTGATAGAGTGATTTTCAAAAGAACACACAAGCCGCTGCGGTTTCCGCAGCGGCTTTAGCATATTCATCTCAGTTTCCGCATTCAATAGAAATCTGATTGAACATTGAAAGAATATCGTCAATCGAGGTGTTTTTCTTTTCTTCACCCGCCTTGTCAAGGACTATATGACCTTTATCCATCATAATAAGCCTTGAACCGTATTCAACGGCATAGCGAAGATTATGTGTGACCATAAGCGCCGTAACTTTTCTTTCTCTGACAAATTTGTCGGTGAGAATCATAATTCTTTCCGACGATTTCGGGTCAAGCGCCGCCGTGTGTTCGTCAAGAATAAGAATATCAATATCTGTCATATTGGCGATAACGAGGGCAAGAGCCTGTCTCTGACCGCCCGAAAGTGAGCCGACCTGAACGTCGAGACGGTTTTCAAGCCCCATTTCACACGCTTCAAGAAGAGACTTGTAATGGTCGATTTTCTTCTTATTTATCGCCGGAGTGAGCGAAAACCGCTTGTTCTTATTATCGGCAAGAGCCATATTTTCAAGAATAGTGAGATTTGAAGCACTGCCCTTCTGAGGGTCTTGAAACACTCTGCCTATCTTCTTAGCCCTTGCAAATTCGCTGAGCTTTGAAATATCCTTACCGCCGAGAAGAATCTGACCGCCGTCAAGCGGGAGCGAGCCGCAGAGAAGATTAAGCATTGTCGTCTTGCCGCTTCCGTTTGAGCCGACGACAGAAACAAATTCGCCCTTATCGACCTTGAGACCAAAGCCGTCAAAAAGGGTTGTTTCGTCGGGAGTGCCGACATTGAAGCGCTTAACGATGTTATTGAGTTCTATCATACCCTGCTCTCCCCTTTCTTCATAAAGTTGCTCATGACGAGCGCTATTGTGAAGAGTATTGCCATAATTAATTTATTGTATGCCGACGGAACGCCGAGATATGTAGCAATAGCCAGACACGCCTGATAGATAACAGAACCGAGGATAACCATTGTTGTCGGCTTCATAAAGCGCAGTTTTCCGAAAAGTGAAAGACCGATTATTACGCTGGCAAGACCTATGACGACCATACCAATGCCCATTCCCTGATTTGCGTTAGCTCTCGAAGTCGCAATAAGCGCGCCTGCAACAGCGGCGTATCCGTTAGAGATAGCAAGACCGATAATTTTGCTTTTGCCCGGGTCCTGAGCGAGCATTGAAACAAACTGTGTGTTGTTGCCCGTTGCTCTGAGAAGAAGACCGTTTTTCGTTTTAAGGTATCCGTCAAGAATGAGCTTGAAAATAACTGCGATAACAAGAAAAGTGACAAGCGCACGCACATTCACGCCGCCGACATTGTCGGGAATAAGTTTTGCGGGGAATGTTCTGAGAACGGTCGGGTCGCTTCTTGTGAATGAAATTGTGCTGAGCGCATCTTCACCCTTGAAATTTCCGCCGTTGCCGACAACCGTCATGACAAGATTTATCGAGATAAGCCCTGTCGAAACAAGAATACCGCAAAGAAGAGGTCTTATATGGAGCTTGACATGAAGAATACCCGTGACACTGCCGGCGAGAGCACCGAGTATAAATGACACGATAATCGCAAGCCAGGGATTAATGCCGGCGCATACCAAAAGAGAATAGGCGACGCCGCCTAAAAGAACCGTGCCTTCAACCGAAAGGTCGGGAAAGTCGAGAATACTGAACGAAATATAGAAGCCGAGCGCCAGAAGAGAATACATAAAACCGTCTGTCAGAAAGACTTCAACACATGATAGAACTGTAGCCATATCTTTTTTCCTTTATAATAACAGAATGATAAGGCACGGCATTTCTGCTGTGCCTTATATTTTTTTGTGAGAATTATTTACCGGCTGTTGTGACTGTTTCAGCGTTTGCGTATGCCTCGGGCATTGTCATCCCGAGAGCTGAGAGAACATCTGTGTTGACAATCGGCGTTGCGTCAGAGATTGTCTTGACAGCCATTGTCGAGATGTCGGCGCCGCCGATAACATCAACACCCATCTGACCGGTAACTTCGCCCAGAGCAATATAGTCGATTGAAACCGAAGCAAGACAGCCTTTCTTAACCTGTTCTTCTTCTGAGCCATAGACGGGAATATTCGCTTCATTAGCCGCGTCAAGAACAACTGCGAGGTTAGTGACGACCTTGTTATCGGTGAAGTTGTTGAGACAGTCAACCTTTTTGACAAGAGCCGAAGCGGCGGCGGGAATATCGGCGTCGTTCTGAATACCTGTGGCTTCAACCGTAATATTTCTCTTTTCACAGATTTCTTTAAGAAGACCGAGCTGTGTTATCGAATTGGGTTCGCTTGTTGTGTAGAGAATACCTATTGACTTGACATCGGGCTGCATTGCCTGAATGAGGTCAACCTGTGCGTCAAGGTCGAGAACATCTGATGTGCCTGAGCAAAGTCCGCCGGGAGCGTCGTTTGTCTCAACAAGTTTTGCTCTTACGGGGTCTGAAACAGCGCAGAATATAACGGGAATATCCGTGCCCTCTGTCGCGGCGTATGCGGCTGTTGCGGCGGGCGTTGCGATAGCGAAAATGAGGTCATATTTCTGAGCGACCATTGACTTTGCGAATGAAGCGCAGTCGGAATCTGCCGCATTGTCTGAGCCTATCTGACGGTCAACCGTATAGTCAAGGTCACTCTTCTCAAGAGCGTTTACTATACCCTGATAGCAGTTGTCAAGTGACGGGTGTGAAGCATACTGAATGATACCTATCTTGAGCGCCTTCGCTGTGTCGGGAGCGCCTGAGGTTGTGTCGTTGTCTGTATTGTTGCCTGAACAAGCGGCAAAGGCAAAAACCATTGCTACGCAAAGTAGAGCTGCGATTATTTTTCTAAGTGTGTTTTTCATGATTAATTACTCCTTAATATATTATATAGTTTTGCATTAGGTTATTTCATTTTTATACTGATAAATTAAATGTGAAAATCAGACTGAAAGCCGCCATCGCTTTGTTTTTGTCATAATCATTACCTCCGAAAAGTATTAAGGAAAACAAAAAAGTCCTGTTCCTGAAAAATCAGGGACAAGACTGAAATCCTGCGGTACCACCCATATTGGTCAATTAAGACCCTCTCTGCCTGTACATTTTAATACAGCCCGCTTGTTAACGAATGCGGTTTCCGTCGGTTACTACTCACGCTTCACGTTTTCGACCGCCCTCATAAGTCCATTCACATTAAGCCTTACTGCTGTTATCACACCGCCAACAGCTCTCTTGAAGCAGACACTTTATGCTACTACTCTTAATCATCGGTTTTGTTTATTACTTTAGTGTGATAAAATATTAGCACGGCTTTTTATGTTTGTCAATAGGTTTTTGAAAATTTTTTAAGAAAATGCCCGAACGGATAAACGCTCGGGCATTTCATATGTTATCAGATTACGGTATCAATGAGCTTTGTTGCGGCATAGTATGCGCCTTTAACAGCGTCTGCTATTCTGCCGATTTTCACGCTGTCGCCTATTGATATCGGGTGCATACCTGCGTCGGTGAGTTCTTTTGCGATGCCCTTTTCGGGTCTTGAGCCGAGCGAAAGAACGACCGCGTCACACTCAATCTGCGTCAATGCTTTAGTGTCAACATTTTCGGTGAAGATTGAGCCTTTCGTGATTTCATAGAGCTTTTCACCTGTCATAAAGACGGTTCCCGCCTTTTTGAGTTTAGGCAGAACATCGTCCTTGTGCTGCATCCATGTGCCCGGAGCAATCTCCTTAGCCATTTCGATAACAGTGACTTCGTTGCCTTTTTCTATAAGCGAATGAGCGGTTTCAAGACCTGTCATACCCGAGCCGATAACGGCAATCTTTTTATTTTCAAACGAAACCTTGTTTGTCAGAACATCTTCAAAGGTGCAAACCGTTTCATCTTTATAATCGCCCTTGAAGCGGGGCTTTATCGGCTTTGCGCCTGTTGCGCAGATAACTGCGGCAGGGCGAAGCGCTGATATATTTTCAACCGTAGCGGGAGTGGAGAGTCTTATTTCAACGCCGTCAATTTTACACTGATTGACCATATCTTCAATAGCCCACGCAGTCTTTGCCTTTTCAGGCGGCGCCGCAGCCAGAAGAAGCTGACCGCCCGCTTCGCTGTTCTTTTCAAAGACAGTGACCTTGAAGCCGCGTTGAGCAAGAATATATGCGCAGGTGAGACCTGCCGGACCTGCGCCGACAACGGCGACTTTTCTGCCGTTACCGTTCTTTTTAAGCTCTTCCTTTTCTCTGCCGACAAAAGGATTGAGCGAACATTCGCCGTGTGAACCTATGTATGCATTATTCTGCATTGACTCGATACAGTTGAGACAGCAGATACATCTTCTGATGTTCCCGCCGCTGAGAGCTTTATTTGCCCAATGCGGGTCGGCTATCTGAGGTCTGCCGAGACACACAAAGTCCTGAACGCCGTCCTGGAGCTGCTTCTCAGCCTGCTCGGGTGAACGGATAAGGTTAGCCGCAAGAACGGGGATTGAGACAGCCTCCTTGACAGCCTTTGCCATATATTTACGCCAGCCCGGCTCAAATGAGACAGGTTCAAGCCAATAATTGAAGGTGTCATAGCCTGCCGAAGAAACGTCAATAGCGTCAATGCCGTTTTCTTCGAGAATTTTCGCTATTTTAACGCCCTCTTCAAGAGTGTATCCCTTACCCTCCTGACCTATCATAGCGTAACACTCGTCAACGCTTAATCTGACAACAAGCGGAAAGTCCTTGCCACACTCTTCCTTGATGCCGTGAATAATATTGAGAATAAATCTCATTCTGTTCTCAAGACTTCCGCCGTATTCGTCGGTTCTCTGGTTAGTGACAGGGCTTAAAAACTGCTGAAGAAGATAACCGTGAGCGCAGTGAAGCTCAACACCGTCGCACCCTGCTTTTTTGACCCTGACAGCACCGTTTATAAACTGTCTTTCGAGCTGTTTTATTTCCTTGTGACTGAGGGCTCTGACATGACCCTTTGCAAAGTATGCGGGGTCGCATTTTGACGGTGAGACAGAGGGCGGAACTATATCGTTTTCAATAAGGTATGAACCGACTGTCGGCGTAATCTTATAGAGCAGCTTTGAATAAAGACCGCCTGTCAGTTTTTCAAGCTGAATACTGAGCGGAACAGTGCCGACGAGAAGACCGACATTCTGTCTGCCCGGGTGGTGAAGCTGAACAAAGAACTTTGCGCCGTGCTTATGTATTCTTGCGGCAAGCTCTGAAAGAGGCTTTATATGATAATCGTGGCTGACGGAGAGCTGTGCAAAAGCCGCCGAGCCTGTTGTGTCATTTACACGGGTTATTTCGGTCATGATAAGACCTGCGCCGCCCTTAGCCCTCTCTTCATAGTAATCCATAAGCTGTTCTGTCGGCTTTCCGTCGAGAGAAGCAAAGCCCATGAGCATAGGTGGAAGAACAATTCTGTTTTTTATTTCACAGCTACCGATTTTCATTGGCGAGCCTAACATTTTATAGTTCATCTGATAATATCTCCTTATTTATTCTCTGCTGAAAGTTTTTCTACTTCTTTAGCGGCGATATTTCTTTTAAATTCGTTGAATTTTCTTTTTTCAAGAGCAAGATATGCCGTTTTGACCGGTGGAATAAACTTCATTAACTGTTTTGAAAATGTAAAAAGATTACTCGGGCTGACTTCTTTTTTGCCTTTTTCTATTCCCTCAACCATCTTTCTGGCGACAACATCGGGCTGCTGAACAGGGAAGGGCTTCTTGAAGTCAACCTTATCGTTAGCCGTAATAAAGAAATTTGTGTTTGTAGCGATAGGATAAAGACATGTGAGCTGAATGTTTGACGGGAGCTCAAATCTCAGACCCTCCTGAAATCCGTGCATGGCAAACTTTGAAGCCGAATAGATTGTGTAGCCGGGCATTGCCATTGTGCCTATAGCTGAAACAGTTATAGCATAGACGCCCTTTCTGCCGTCAAGGTGCTTTGCGTATTTTGAATATGAATAAATCGGTGAATACACATTGGTTTCGAACATTGCCGCTACTCTGTCCCAATCAACATAATTGAACTCTTCATAGTAAGGATAGCCTGCGTTCGCATAAAAAATATTGATAAAGCCGAGTTCCGCCTCCGCCTTTTCAAATATTGCGTCAACCGCCTCTTTTGATGAGACATCTGTCTGCATGGGTATAACCTTATCCGCCGGGAACTCAGTTATATTGCTTATGTTTTTGTCAACAGCGAGGATTTTGTTATCACCTTTAACAAGAAGCTTCAGAACCTCAAGTCCTATTCCGCTGTTACAGCCTGTCAGCACGATGTTTTTACCTGAAATCATATTCTTTCTCCTATAAATTATATTTTGTATGCTATATACAGCATAATTTTACCATAATAAGACTTATTAATCAAGTTTTTTTAATATGTAGCCTGCCTGAAAAAACTACTAAAGAAAAATCACCGGTTTTTCAGGCGCAACAAAAAAGCAAAATGTCGGTCAGATAATAAAATCCGTGCATTTTGCTTTTAATTATGTATCAGATAAGACAATATGTTTATCTCATCAGCCGAGAATTCCGCCGCCGCTGTTTATCATAAGAAAGACAGGGGCAAAAACAAGAGAAACAACCGTCATGAGCTTTATCAGAATATTTATTGACGGACCTGCGGTGTCCTTGAACGGGTCGCCGACGGTGTCGCCGACAACAGCCGCCTTGTGGGCTTCACTGCCCTTTCCGCCGTGTGTACCTGTTTCGATATTCTTTTTTGCGTTATCCCATGCGCCGCCTGAGTTTGACATGAAAATCGCAAGCAGAACGCCCGTAACAAGCGAACCGGCTAAAAGACCGCCGAGTGCGCTTGTGCCTAAAAGACAGCCGACCGCAATAGGCGCAATAACGGCAAGAAGACCCGGAATTATCATTTCACGAAGAGAAGCCTTTGTCGAAATACGCACACAGCTCTTATAATCGGGCTTGCCCGTACCCTCAAGAATACCCGGAATCTCTCTGAACTGACGGCGAACCTCTTCAATCATGTGATTAGCCGCCTTACTGACCGAATCCATAGTGAACGCCGAGAAGAGAAACGGAAGCATGCCGCCCAGTAAAAGACCGATAACGACATTTGACTCGAGCAGGTCGATTGAACTGATATGCACCGCCTCTTTATATGAGAAGAAAAGAGCCAAAGCCGTCAGAGCCGCCGAGCCTATGGCAAAACCCTTGCCCATAGCGGCTGTGGTGTTGCCGACAGAGTCTAGCTTATCGGTTATTTCCCTGACGCTTTCGTCAAGCCCCGCCATTTCGGCGATACCGCCGGCGTTATCGGCTATCGGGCCGTATGCGTCAACCGCTACGGTTATGCCTGTTGTAGAGAGCATACCCACTGCCGCAAGCGCAATGCCGTAGATTCCTCCGCCGTCACCGCACTGCTTTCCGCAGAAGTATGCGATATATATACCTATACATATGAAAACTATAGTCACGCCTGTTGACTGAAAGCCTACACCGATGCCCGAAATGATATCGGTCGCCGAACCCGTCTCGGACTGCTGAGCAATTTTTTTGACAAAGCGGTATGAATCCGAGGTATAGACCTCTGTGAAGAAGCCTATGAGCACACCGACGACAAGACCCGCTATTATTGTGACGCCGAGATAGAAGTTGCCGAAAAATACACGGCTTAAAATAATTGAACCTATCAGAACGACGCCGCTTGATATGTATGAGCCGACTTTAAGGCTTTTTGACGGATTGTTGCCTCTGACGCAGAATGTACCTATCATAGAAGCGATTATTCCGAGAGCCGCTATGACAAGCGGGAAAAGAAGCCCTTTAACATCTTTTGTGAAAACAGCTCCGAGCGTCATGGCGGAAATAATGGCTCCGCAATAGCTTTCAAAAAGGTCTGCACCCATACCTGCTACATCGCCGACATTGTCGCCGACATTATCGGCTATAACGGCAGGGTTTCTCGGGTCGTCCTCGGGAATACCGGCCTCGACCTTGCCGACAAGGTCAGCGCCGACATCAGCAGCTTTTGTGTAAATACCGCCGCCGACACGGGCGAAGAGCGCAATAGACGATGCGCCTAAGCTGAAGCCGAAAAGAATATCTGCATTTTTCGTTATCGCATAAATAATTGATACGCCGAGTAGGCCGAAGCCCGCTACACACATACCCATAACAGAGCCGCCCGCAAAAGCAACGGAAAGAGCCTTTGCCATTCCGCCTTTCTGCGCGGCACTTGCCGTTCTGACATTTGCCCTTGTTGCAACCTGCATTCCGCAGTACCCTGCCGCAACGGAGAAAAGTGCTCCTAAAATAAAGCACACCGCTTCAAGCCAGTCACCTATAAGAAAACCGATAGCAAGAAAAACGGCTGCGACAAAAATCACAATTATCTTATATTCGGAATAGAGGAAAGCGGTTGCACCCTCATGAATGGACGAAGCTATTTCCTTCATCTTTTCGTTGCCTGCGTCACTACGGCTGACTTTAATCGCAGTGAAAAGCGCAAACAGCAAACCGACCAGACCGATTGCAGGGATTACATAATATTCCATACCCATGCTCCTTTTATTGATTTTCACCGCCGCTTTCTCCACATCTCCGCTTTTTGGGTGTAAGATAATTATATATATTTCTTGAACATATGTCAACGATTTTAATATAATTTCAAATTTTCGACAAAATATTTTGTATATATGTCACAAATGCCCGTTAAAAGTATATCTGTCAAAAATTTTTCTTGACCTTTAAATCTCTTTGTGATAAAATTACATTAATATTGAATTAAGCTCTTGAGCGGAAAAAAGACGGTTTCACGCAATTCTCAGAGACGGAGCGGTCGGTGAAAGCTCCGAATGCAAAACCTGTCCGAGGTCATCCGCAAGCTTTCGGGAAGAACGACAGCGCATACCTAAAAGCGTGTCAATTAGAACCCGACGTATTTCTGCGTTAAGGATTTTGAGTGCGGCATTTTTTGCCGAATTCAGGTGGTAACACGGAGTTTCGCTCCGCCCTGATTTTTCGGGGCGGAGATTTTTATTTTCAGGAGGTATGAAAAATGGCAAAAGAACTTGCGCCTCTGTATGACCCGAAAGAGGTTGAGGACAGAATTTATAAATTCTGGCTTGACGGCAATTACTTTCATGCAGAGCCCGACGAAACAAAAAAGCCCTACACAATAGTTATTCCCCCACCGAACATTACAGGTCAGCTTCACATGGGTCACGCCCTTGACAATACTCTTCAGGATATTCTTATCCGTTTCAGACGTATGCAGGGCTATGACACGCTATGGCTGCCGGGCACAGACCATGCGTCTATCGCCACCGAAGCTAAAATAGTTGAAGCAATGCGCAAGGAGGGAGTCTCAAAAGAGGACATCGGCAGAGATAAATTCCTTGAAAGAGCGTGGGACTGGAAAAAACAGTACGGCGGCAGAATAATAGAACAGCTCAAGAAAATGGGCTCTTCATGCGACTGGGAGAGAGAGCGTTTCACTCTCGACGACGGCTGTTCAAGAGCAGTCCGTGAGGTTTTCGTAAACCTTTATAATAAGGGTCTTATTTATCGCGGCGAGAGAATTATCAACTGGTGCCCGCACTGCAAGACTTCAATATCAAACGCTGAGGTTGAGTTTGAGGAGCAGGACAGCTTCTTCTGGCATATCCGCTATCCGCTTGTCGGCGGAGGAGGCTATGTTGAAATAGCCACGACCCGTCCCGAAACGCTTCTGGGCGATACGGCAATCGCAGTCAACGCCGAAGACGAAAGATACAAACACCTTATCGGTCAATATGTTCTTCTTCCCCTTGTCGGCAGAAGAATTCCCATTGTCGCTGACGAACACGCCCAGCTTGACAAGGGTACAGGCTGTGTTAAAATCACACCCGCTCATGACCCCAACGACTTTGAGGTCGGAAAGCGTTGTCACCTGCCTATGGAGGTTGTTCTCACACCCGACGCCAAAATCACCGACAACTATCCCAAGTATGCGGGAATGGATCGCTACGAGGCGAGAAAAGCTATAGTCAAAGACCTCGAAGAGGGCGGCTATCTTGTAGGCATTGAACCGTTAAAGCACGAGGTCGGAACCTGCTACCGCTGCGGCACAACGATAGAGCCTATGGTTTCGCTTCAGTGGTTCGTCCGTATGGTTCCCCTTGCAAAGCCCGCTATTGAGGCAGTTCGTGACGGAAGAATCAAGTTTGTACCCGAAAGATTTGATAAAAACTATTTCCACTGGATGGAGAACACTCAGGACTGGTGTATTTCCCGTCAGCTCTGGTGGGGTCACAGAATCCCCGCATGGTACTGTAAGGACTGCGGTGAAGTCACCGTTTCAAAAGAGGACGCAAAGGTTTGCGCTCACTGCGGCTCAAAGAATATCGAGCAGGACCCCGACACACTCGACACATGGTTCTCCTCGGCTCTCTGGCCTTTCTCAACGCTCGGCTGGCCCGACAAGACAAAGGAGCTTTCACATTACTACCCGACAAGCACCCTTGTCACAGGCTATGATATTATAACTTTCTGGGTTTCAAGAATGATATTCTCCGCTCTTGAGCACACGGATAATATTCCGTTTGACACGGTTCTCATTCACGGTCTTGTCCGTGACGAGCTTGGCAGAAAGATGTCAAAATCGCTCGGCAACGGTGTTGACCCGCTTGAAGTAATTGACAAATTCGGCGCTGACGCTCTGAGATTCACCCTCGCCACCGGCAACAGCCCCGGAAACGATATGCGTTACAGTGAAAAGAAGGTTGAAGCGAGCCGTAACTTTGCCAATAAAATATGGAATGCCGCCCGTTTCATTCTGATGAATCTCACCGATGATGAAAAGGCTCCCCACATTCCCGAAACGCTCGACCTTGAGGATAAGTGGATTCTTTCACTCTTTAACACTCTCGTTAAGGAAGTCACGGACAACCTTGACAAGTTTGAACTCGGCATTGCCATTCAGAAGCTCTATGACTTCATATGGGATATCTTCTGCGACTGGTATATTGAAATAGCCAAAATCAGACTTCAGCAGGGCGGTGAAAAAGCCGAAAGAGCCAGAGCAGTTCTTGTTTATGTCTTTAGTGAGACACTTAAACTGCTTCATCCGTTCATGCCGTTCATCACCGAAGAAATATGGCTCACTCTCCCCCACAGCGGCGAGACAATCATGAAGAGCGCATGGCCTCTTTACAGCGAAGAAAGAGCATACACGCAGGACGAGGAAAAGATGGAAGCTATAATGGAGGCTATACGCGCGATAAGAAACAGACGAGCCGAAATGAATGTTCCCCCGTCAAGAAAGGCGAAACTTTATATCGCCACCGACAAAAAGGATATTTTCGAGGCTTCTTCCGTCTTTATGCAGAGACTTGCTTCCGCTTCCGAGATTGAACTCGGTGACAGCTTCGACAGCCTTGACAATGCCGTATGCATCGTCACACACGCCGCTAAGATTTATATACCTATGGGCGAGCTTGTTGACTTTGAGGCTGAAAGAAAGAGACTGTCAAAGGAAAAAGAGAACGCCGAAAAGAAGCTCAGTCAGATTAATTCAAAACTTTCAAACGAGGGCTTTTTAAGCAAGGCTCCCGCGGCGGTTGTCGAGGGTCAGAGAGCTGAAAAGGCAAAGCTTGAAGAAAAAATCAAGATGATTGAAGAGAGTATAGCAAAGCTCGGCTGAAAACAGGTTATACGCACAGTCAATCTTTCGGAAAAATGAATTTCCGTGTAAAACTTTCTGCCGACGAATAAATATTTTTTTCATTGACACATTAAGACAGCATTTTTATTATAAATCCCTTACTCTATTTAAGCAGTGAGGGATTTATTTTTTTCAGGACAAGTCCTGTGCTGTTAAAAATGTTACAGATAAGGAGAAAAGAATGGCAGCGAAAATTTATTACGGAGAAAAGAAAATCACGGTCTTTTTAGAGGGTGAGCTTGACCATCACTCGGCGGCGATTATTCGGGCAGGTATTGACGACGCCCTTTTCATTAACCGTCCTAAAGAGCTTATACTCGACTTCGGGGGTATTACCTTTATGGACAGCTCGGGAATAGGTCTTGTTATGGGCAGATATAAAATCATGAAATCTATCGGCGGGAAAGTTATTCTTGCCTCTCTCTCGGGCACAAACGAAAAGCTGATGAAGCTCGCAGGTCTTGAAAGACTCGATAACATTGAATTTAAGGAGACAGCCTCATTATGAAATGCATAAACGAAATGAAACTAACCTTTGACAGCCGCTCTGTCAACGAAGCCTTTTCCCGAGTAAGCGTTGCGGCATTTATCGCTCAGCTCGACCCTACGCTTGAAGAAATAAACGACATAAAGACTGCGGTCAGCGAAGCCGTCACAAACTGCATTGTCCACGCATACCCTCACGGGCTCGGCAAAATCTACATATCTGCCGCATTATTTGAAAACGGAACCGTCAAAGTGAAGATAAAAGACAAAGGCGTCGGCATACCCGATATCGAAATGGCGATGCAGCCTCTTTATTCTTCGCTCGGCGGCGAGAGAGCAGGGCTTGGCTTCGCTGTTATGGAAAGTTTCACCGATAAGGTGAAGGTCACCTCAAAGGACGGCAAGGGCACCACTGTCACACTCACCAAAAAAATTCTCGGCAGAGCTTAAAGAAACAAAGGAGAGATAGTTTTGCCGAAGATTTTATCCCGAAGAGAAGAAATGATTAACTCAAACTACGGGCTCGTTCACGCCTGCGCCAACAAGTTCAGAGGCAGAGGCGTAGAGTATGACGACCTGTTTCAGGCGGGCTGCATCGGTCTTATCAAAGCCGCCGACAATTTTGACGAAAACCGTGGCTTTGCTTTTTCAACCTATGCCGTGCCTGTAATTTTAGGCGAGATAAAACGGATTTTCCGTGACGGAGGCAGTGTAAAAATCGGGCGTGCCCTCAAAGAAAAATCACGCAAAGCGATGAAAGAGCGTGAAACACTGTCGCTCAGGCTCGGGAGAGAACCGACAATCAGCGAATTTGCCGAGCATTTAGGCGTCGATATAGCCGAAGCCTCGGAGCTTATCACGGTTTCAATGCCGACTGTGTCTCTCACAGCGGATGACGACAACGGAAACTGTCAGATAGATGTGCCGATAGAGCCGTATGAGGAGGAGCTGAGCGATAAAATTGCTCTTGCAGAGGTGATGAAAAGCCTGAGCGACTCCGACCGTGAGCTTATTGAGCTTCGCTATTTCAAGGGCTTGACTCAGGTTAAAACAGCCGAAATTCTCGGTATGAGTCAGGTTCAGGTTTCACGCAAGGAAAAGGCGCTCCTGCTCAGAATGAGAAAAAGTATGAACGGTGAATAAATGTTTAAAGACTCCTACAGAATAAACGGCGGGGAGCGGTGAGAATTTCTCACCGCTCCCCGCCGTGTTACTATAGGTGTATGTAATTATTCTTTCTTTTTACAATATTTGAGACTAACCCACCCCGACGGTGTTTTTGCCCATTCGCCTTTTATCTCTTTGGCTGTGAACTCAACTCCTTTAACATAGCCGTCTCTCTTTTTGCCCGTCAGACGCACTATCTGTTTCTGAGCAGACGGCGTAAGCTCAGAAAATTTCAGAATATCATAATTTGTACCCGGACCTTTTCTGACATTTAAAAGAGATGTTGTGACAATATATAACTGTGAGACTGTTTTTACCTTTGTTTTTTCTTCTGCCTTTTCTTCGGGAAGCCTCTTGAAAGAAAGACCGCCGTTTTTTATAACCTTTGTAAAGGAACTGTCAATATAGAAAAGCTTTTCAGGCTTTTCTGTCTCGTCTGTTACACATAGCACCCACTTGCCTTTGGTGTTCTGAACCCAGCCCGAATCTTTTATTTTACCTTTTCCGCCCGAAAAGTGAAAATGATTGCCTGTTGACATTCCGTCTGTCCCTTCACGGCAGATTTTCTCCCCTCTTTTGAAAAGCTGACCGACTTTGAGCTTTTTAAGGTCATCGTCATTAGGGTGAATAACCATGAGCGTGAAATATCCGCTTGTTCCGTCAGCAAAAACAACCTCTTTCGTTGACTGAAGCCAGAGGGTGTTTGTGCCGCCGTTTCCGACGCCGTATATTCTTTTCAGAATCATCTCGTCGCAGGGACAGTACATGTATTCTCTCTGCGCACTTCCACCCGCTTCGTCAAACGGATAGTCCCGAGGTGAACCCGTCGTGTTATAATGATGTGATGTTTTGCCCGAATATGTCTGAGTGATGTTCATGTTCCTGACCGGATAAACAAGATAGTTTTTCTTCATTTTTTAACCTTCTTTCTGCATTAAATCATATCAGCGGCGCCCCCTCCGCACCGAGCCGATACAAACCGGCTATTACATAATATGATTAAAATAATAAAGCCGTGAGAATCAGCCGGGTGTTCTAAAGACACTCGGCAGTTTTATTCGCCTGATGGCGAGTTATATTGCTTCGCAGTTTTATTGTGCTTCGCACAGTTTTTTGGCGAATAAAATACCACTGAAACCGCAAGGTTTCAATAAAACTTTTGGCTTGCCAAAAATAAAACTCCGTACGAAGTACGGAATAAAACCCAAAAATTTCAAAACTATTGTGGTGCTATACGCAAAATGCTGATTTCCTCTTTGAAGACAATTAAATCAAAATAATATTAAGAGACCTTGCTTAGTGCGAGCCCCTTTAAACTGCATTTAGAACACTCCTCATTATTCTCACAGCTTTAATTATAGAACATTTGTTCGATTTTGTCAAGAGCGAAGAAAATCATTTCTGAAGCTGAGCATTGCCCTTGATTCTTTATAGTATCCCCACACATAGAAAGCGGGGAAAATAAACACGCACAGCAAAAACCAAGGCAGAAATGAAAGTCTGAACAGACACAGTTTAAAGTATGCGCCTTCGGTTATTTCCATGCTTTTATCAAAGGCTGTTTGCGGACTAATCGTCTTATTTGAGACAATTACGCTGTAATACGCAAAATATCTCGCCGTATAGACAAAATAGAACACAAGCCCGAGAATAAAAAGCAATGCGGCAAAGCCGAAGAGCGCATACGATATATAAAGCGATATTTCACCCTCTGTGAAGGAGAAATAAAGCACGCCGAAAAGACACAGCGACGGGAAAAGAAACAGGGTGAGCGCCGCAGTTTTTCTCAAAGCGCAGAAAATAAATGCCGATATGCTTTTTCTGAGCCCCGACGGTGAATAATAATAAAATAGCTCCTTAAGCCTGACGCTTTCCCCTTTTGCGGCTTTGATAAACCATCTCTCACAGCCGAGCCTTAAAGGGGAAACAAGAAGCAGAAACAGAATAATGCCAATAATCGAAAGCGCCGCAAACACTGTCGTTTCAACGCTCTGAGACCGAAACGTAAGCCCCGTCATTTTTATAATCTCTTTTATCAGAAACGAGAAATTCCCGAGAAAAAACAGAGATATAAAAAATAGAATAAAAATCACAAAAAGCGATCCGCCTTTGCCGACAAGACGGTATTTCGCCATTATCTTAGCTTTTCCCACTGCCTGTCCTCCCTCTCAGAACTACGCTTTACTTTTTCTTCTTCTCGGCTATATATGTCACGCCTTTTTTGTCGGCCGCTAAAATAAGAATATCCTTGCGCTCAAGCCGTCTGCTCTTTAAAATGTCGCTGAGCTCTTCTTCTGTCATGTTACAGCCCTCAAGACCTTCGGTTATAAGCCTCCCGTCGCTTATAATAACAAAGGGTATGCCCCTGTCGTCGGACTCAATTTTCATATCCTCCGCTTTCACGGGTTCTTTCGGTTTTTTGAGCTTTACGCTGAGCTGTCCGTTTGTTTCAACATAAGCGTATTCAACCTCGCTTATATCAAACACATCTTTAAGTCTCAGCCCCGCAATAAGGTCGTCAACCGTCAGCCGCATCTTTCTGAGCATTTTCTGGTCTATTTTGCCCTCGTTAATAACAAGGAGTGAATTACCCTGAACTAAATGTCTCAGCTTAGACAGTTTAAGTGTCACAAGCGACATGAGTATCTCAAGCCCGACAAGAAGAATTATTGCCGATATAGACTGAAGAAACGGAATATCTGTTTCTTCAATCGGCATCACCGCAAGCTCGGATATAAGTATTGTAATAACAAGGTCGGCCGGCTGAAGCTGACCTATTTCCCGTTTTCCCATAAGACGGACACTTATAATAAGTATAAAATAAACGGCAAGACTTCTCAGAAGAGTATTAAGCATAGCTATCCCTCCGTTAAGATTATTGCAGAATTTCATTTTTTTATACATCTGAATAATTACCTTGTGCTCTTCGCATATTTTTTCATATACCGTCATATTATTCAGTGATGAGAATATTATGGAGGAAAAATATGAAAACCGAAAAAGAAGACAGAGCCGTATGGCTTGCCGGATACATAATCAAAAACAAAGCCACCGTCAGACAGACAGCGGCATGGTCGGGCGTATCAAAATCAACTGTTCACGCCGACGTCACTTCAAAACTTTTCAAAACCGATATTGATTTATATGAAAAGGTCAGAGCCGTTCTCGACGAAAACAAAGCCGAGAGGCACATGAGAGGCGGTCTGGCGACTAAGGAAATGTGGGAGAAGAAATCGCACACACATGTAAATGAAGAAAGCAAAAGCGAAGCAGACTGTACCGTTTGATACAGTCTGCTTCTGATTTATTGTATAATTATCAGATTTCCGAAAGGAGAACGGGTCTGTGCTCAGCGACTGACTTTTTAGCCGCAAGACCTATCTTAACGCTCTGCATACCTGCGTGAATACCGACAGGAACTTCTTTGCCGTTTTCGCAGGCGTCAACGAACTGTCTCATCTCTTCCGAGAATGAACCCATATATCTCTCAAGGAAGAAGAAGAGAGGCTTCTCACCTGTTACGCCCTCAGCGTTTGAAATGACAGCCGAAGAAAGAGTGTCATTAGAAGTCGCAACCATACCCTTTGAGCCGAAAAGCTCCGCTCTCTGGTCGTAGCCGTAAGCTGCTCTTCTTGAATTGTCGATAACGGCAAGTGCGCCGTTTGACATTTTCATTGTGATGATAGCCGTGTCAACATCGCCCTGCTCGCCGATAGCGGGGTCAACAAGAACGGCTGAATTAACATAGACTTCTTCAACATCGCTGTTTGTCAGGAAGCAAGCCATATCGAAATCATGAATTGTCATATCGAGGAAGATGCCGCCCGATACTGCGATATACTTCGGGTTGGGAGGTTCGGGGTCACGAGAGGTTATTTTAAGAATATGTGCCTCACCGATTTTACCCTCGTCATATGCCTTACGTATAGCGGCGAAGTTATGGTCGAAGCGGCGGTTAAAGCCGACCTGGAACTTGACTTCGGGGTGAGCCGCAAGAGCGTCGGCAACAGCCTGAATTTTTTCGATTGAGTGGTCAACCGGCTTTTCACAGAAAACATGCTTGCCGGCGTTGATTGCTTCGATTGAAATCTGAGCGTGAGTATCTGTTGACGAGCAGACAAGAACGGCGTCGATTGTTTCGTCAGCAAGGATTTCCTTATAGTCCTTTGTTATTTTCTCAACGCCGAAGCTCTTGATGAAAGCTTCTGTCTCTTCATTGAGATAGGGTTCTGCGACAGCCTTGACTGTTGCGTTTTTTACGTGGTAGGAGATCGATTCAAGGTGAACCTTGCCGATTCTGCCCGCACTGATAATACCGATGTTTAACATAGTTTTTCTTCCTTTCGGTTAATTTATATATTTGATTAAATCAGATTGTTCCGTCCCATGTGCTGACATTTGTTGAGGTTGCTTCCTCTTCGTCGAACCAGTGAGTTGTGACAGCCTTTGACTCTGTGAAGAAGCGGTATGCGTCCTTGCCGAGGCAGTGGAGGTCGCCGAAGAATGACTGCTTGTGACCTGAGAACGGGAAGAAGCCGACAGGCACGGGGATACCGACATTGATACCGACCTGACCGCCGTCTGTGTAGCGGGCAAACTGTCTTGCAAAATATCCGCTCTGAGTGTAGATAACAGAACCGTTTGCATACGGGCTGTCATTCATAATCTTGAGACCTTCTTCAAAGTTCTTGCAACGCTTGATGCAAAGAACGGGACCGAAAACTTCATCTCTTCCGATTGTCATATCCTCTGTGACATGGTCAAAGATTGTCGGGCCGACGAAGTAGCCGTTTTCATAGCCCTCAACAACACAGTTTCTGCCGTCAAGGACAAGCTCTGCGCCCTCTGCGACACCCTTGTCGATATCGGCGATAACTTCCTTATAGTGCTTTTCATAAGTGATAGGACCAAGTTTTGAGCTCTTATCCCACGAAGGACCGACCTTAATCTGTGAAGCCTGCCTCTTGAGCTCTGCAACGAACTTGTCGGCAATAGCCTCTTCAACAACACAGCATGAAAGAGCCATACATCTCTGACCTGCGCAGCCGTAAGCTGAGTTGATAACGCCGGCAACCGTTCTCTCAAGAGCGCAGTCAGCCATAACAAGAGCGTGGTTCTTTGCCTGACAGAGTGCCTGACATCTCTTGCCAGAAGCGGCGGCTCTCTGATAAATCTTGAGACCGACGGGTGTTGAACCGACGAATGTAATACCCTTAACATCGGGGTGATCAAGAATTGTGTTGATTTCGTTTCTTGAACAGGTGACGATATTGATAACGCCGTCGGGTACGCCTGCTTCTTTATAAATCTTAGCGAACATCATTGCTGTCTTGGGTGTGAGTGACGCCGCCTTGAGAACCATTGTGTTACCTGTCGCGATACAGGTCGGGGCCATCCAGCCAAAGGGAATCATTGCGGGGAAGTTGACGGGAACGATACCTGCGAAAACACCGAGAGGCTCACGGTATTTGACTGTGTCATAGCCGCTTGAAGCGTCCATAATACTCTCGCCCATCATAAGTGAGGGAACCTGAGTGGCAAGCTCTGTGCCTTCTTTTGCCTTGAGAACGTCGCCTTCTGCTTCGCCCCAGACCTTGCCGTTTTCTTTAGCAACGCACATTGTGAGCTCTTCCATATTCTCAATAATGAGGTCACGGATTTTATAGAGAATCTGAGCTCTCTTTATGGCGGGCACTGCTCTCCAGCCGGGGTATGCGTTTTTCGCCGCTTCGATAGCTTCAAGAACTTCGTCATTTGTGCAGCAGGGAGCCTGACCGGTTACTTCGCCCGTTGAGGGGTTGTGAAGGTCATACCAGATATCTGTCTTTGAATCACGGAATTCACCGTTTACAAAATACTGTAATTTTTCCATTTGCTTTTTTCCTTTCTTATATCAGAGTCCCGCTTTATCAGCGATATATTTTCTTGCCTTGAGCGCATACTCAAAGGGATTTGCAACAGCGGGATCCTGCTCCGCTTCAACAAGAACATAGCCTTCATAGCCTGTTTCGGCAAGAACGTCAAAAATCGGCTCAAAGTCGATTGCGCCGTCACCGGGTACGGTGAAAGTGCCCATTCTTACACCCTGTAAAAAGCTCTTCTTTTCCGCCTTGACCTTGGCGATAACCTCGGGGCGGATATCCTTTAAGTGAACATGCTTTATTCTCTTTGCGTACTTCTTTAAAACTGCCATATAGTCCTCACCGCAGTAGGCAAGATGACCCGAGTCGAAGAGAAGAGAGAAAAGCTCGGGGTCTGTGTTTTCCATAAGTCTGTCTATCTCCTGCGCTGTCTGAACGACCGTACCCATGTGGTGGTGGAAGGTAAGAGCAATACCCATATCCTTAGCAACCTTGCCCAGCTTGTTAAGACCTGTTGTGAGCTTCTCCCACTCTTCGTCATTCATAACATATTTGTCGTCAAAGATTGAGAGATCCGTGCCCTGAATTGAGTGACCCTGCTCAGAGACGCCGACAACCTTTGCGCCCATCTCTTTAAGGAAAGTGATGTGCTTTATAAATTCCTTTTCGGTTTCTTCATAGGGCTTCGTTGTCAGAAAGGTTGAAAACCATGCGTTACAAATCTGCATCCCTCTCAGGTCAAGCGCCTTTTTCAGAACCTTTGTGTCCTTCGGGTACTTATTGCCGACTTCACAGCCCGTAAAGCCCGCAAGAGCCATTTCCGAAACGCACTGTTCGAAGGTGTTTTCCGCTCCGAGGTCAGGCATATCGTCATTTGTCCAGCCTATAGGTGCGATACCGAGTTTTACCTTATTTTTATCAAGCATTTTAATATTTCCTCGCTTTGCTTAAATTTTCCGCTTTCTTTTCGTATGCCTCTCTGACGCTCTCCATACCGCTTGTTGAAGCGATACCGACGTGCCACCATGCGCCGTAGCCGTCTGTCATTGATTTGGGCAGAACCTTAATATCAATGAGGGTCGAAACCTCCTGCTTCTTAGCGTCTTCAAGGGCAAATCTGAGTTCGTCAAGAGTTCTGGCAGTGTAGGTTTTTGCGCCGTAGCCCGCCGCACTCATGGCGTAGTCAATCTTCATAAGCTCGCCCATGAGCTTTCCGTCATCGCTTCTCTTTCTGAACTCTGTGGCAAGATTTCCGATACCGTTGCCCATTTCAAGGTTATTGATACAGCCGAAACCGGCGTTATCGAAAATCAGAACGTTAATCTTCTTGCCCTCCTGAATTGAAGTGACAAGCTCAGAGTGAAGCATAAGATAGCTTCCGTCACCGGCAAAGGCATAGACCTCTTTTGTGTCGTCGGCAAGTTTTGCGCCGAATGCGCCCGCTATTTCATAGCCCATGCATGAATAGCCGTACTCCATGTTATATGAATATCTTGCGTCCGTCGTCCACATTCTCTGCATATCGCCGGGCAGTGAGCCTGCGGCGGCGACTGCGACAGCGTCGGGGGCGATATTCGCTCTGATGAACGAAAGAGCCTGAGTCTGAGTCAGAGCACTGCCGTACATTTCGACAAACTCGGGTATGGTCTTTTCGTATCTCGCCTTGATAAGCGGCTCGAAATCTTCGTCATAGCTATACTGTGCAAGAAATTCCATCTCCTTAGCCCAGTCAGCCTTGACCTTTTCAATCTCTCCGCTGTACTCCGCTTTATAGCCCTTTTCTTCAAGTTTTTCGTAAAGCCTGTTTATAGCGAGCTTTGCGTCGGCGACGCACTTTGTTGCGTCGAGCTTATAAGCGTCAAAGCGGTCTGTGTTTATAGTGACGACCTTAACGTCGGGTCTGTAGAGCGACTTTGAAGCAGTCGTAAAGTCTGAGAAACGGGTGCCTACGCCGATTATTACGTCTGCGTCCTTAGCTATAACGTTAGCCGAGGAATTGCCCGTGACTCCTACGCCGCCGACATTATACGGGTGTGAGGATAAAACGGCGCTCTTGCCCGACTGTGTTTCGGCAAACGGAATATTGAACTTTTCACAGAAGGCTTCTACCGCTTCGCCTGCTTCGGAATATCTGACGCCGCCGCCTGCAATAAGAAGCGGCTTCTTTGCGCCGAGGATTATTTCTGCGATATCCTCTATTTCTTCTGGAGCGGGATTGATTCTTGTTATTCTGTGAACTCTCTTTTTAAAGAAACTTTCGGGGAAGTCATAGCTTTCACCCTCAACATCCTGTGACAGGGCAACGCATACCGCACCGGCGTTTGAGGTGTCTGTCAGACAGCGCATAGCGTTTATCATGGCGCTCATGAGCTGTTCGGGTCGGGTAATTCTGTCAAAGTAACGGCAGACCGGTCTGTAAGCGTCGTTTGTCGTTATCGTCAGAGAGTAGCTCTGCTCAAACTGCTGTAAAACAGGGTCGGGCTGTCTCGTCGCAAATGTATCCGCAGGGAAAAGAAGAAGCGGAACATTGTTGACCGTTGCGGTGGCGGCGGCAGTGACCATGTTAGCCGCGCCCGGTCCGATTGATGAGGAACAGGCTATTATTTTTCTCCTGTTATTCTGTTTGGCGAATGCTGTTGCCGCGTGAGCCATCCCCTGCTCGTTTTTCCCCTGAAAAACCTTGAGAGAGCCGGGATTTTCATCGAGAGCCTGACCTAAACCGCATACGATACCGTGACCGAAAACGGTGAAGATGCCCTCGACAAACTTTGTCTCTTCCCCGTCGAAAGAGACATACTGATTATCAAGAAATTTTACGAGCGCCTGCGCTGTTGTCATTTTAGGCATTTAGCTTCAGCCTCCTTTTTATAAATTTACGAGCCATTCGTGCTCGGGACTGACAAATCTTGTTGTTTTATACCAAGGGTCGCCGTCTATGTGTCTTATCATCCAGACATAATACATTTCATAGCCGGGAGCCGCCGCCTGCTGATGGTCGTTGCCGTCTGTTATAAAGCAAGCCGAGCCGTCGGCTGTCTTATAGACGTTGTCGCCGTTGAAGCATGCACCAAAGCCCTGCGGCTTATCAAATTCATAGTAATAAACCTCCGGCTGAGGGTGATGGTGAGGAGGATAGCTCGACCACTTACCCGCTTTTGTAAAGACTTCGCCCAGAACCATATTTGAATAAGGAGCATTATCATAGTCAAACATTGTTGAGACAACTCTGTGACCTGCGCCGCCCCACTGACCCTTGCCGAACTCCTGATAAAGGCAGTTTTCAGGGGTGTAAAAATGAGGCTCAAAGTCTCTGTCGTTATCTGTCTGCTGAACGATAAAACGGCTGTCTTCAACAGCTTCGACCTCAAAAGCAGTGTTTCTGCATACATGAAGAGTGTAGGGCTTTAAGTCGAACGGATTTTCTCTTTCACATTCTTCGCTTTTTTCGCCCCATAAGAATTTTATGTGACCGGCAAGAAGCAAAACGGCCGTTTCATTTTTTTCGTCGCAGAGAGTGAATTTCTCACCCGCCTTGAGAAGTCTGACATAGATATTCATGTTCATGTCGGCGTGCTTGCCGTTCATTTCACAGAGGGTTTTAACTCCGTTTTCGTCAAACTGAGGGTATTCTAACATAGTGTTCCTCCGTTATGCTCTGGCAACCATTTCGCCGTATTCCGCTTTTTCAGCCGCTATAAACTCTTCAACCTGCTTGACTGAGGGCATATCCTGAGAGCATGCGTGTGAAGCGACGAGCATAGCCGCCGAGGCTGAGCCGAATTCAAGGCAGTCAATGATTTCCTTGCCCTCAAAGAGACTGTAAAGGAAAGCTGAGGTGTAGCCGTCGCCGCCGCCGAAGGACTTGAGGAGCTTGACGGGGAACGGTTTTATCGAGAAGCTCTGACCGTCGTTTGTGTATGCGGTTGAGCCGTCCTTACCGTGAGTGATAATGACAATCTTTGCGCCCTTTGAGTGCCAGTATGCGGCTGAAGCCTTATCTGTTCCGTCAAGACCGAGAAGACCCTCGCAGAGGTCATATTCAACTCTTGAGCCTATTATCATATCGGCGTTTGAAGCGACAAGCGAGTAGTAAACGGCTATTTCGTCGTCATTCTTCCAGTTATACGCTCTGTAGTCGAGAACGAATATAACGGGGATATTGTTCTTTTTAGCAAGGTGCATAGCCTTGAGAGCGGCTTCTCTTGACGGGCTTTCGGCAAGCGCAACGCCTGAGATAAGAACAGCCGCACCCTCTTTTATGTATTCTTCGTCGATGTCTTCACACTCAAGTTTGAGGTCGGCGGCTTCGTTTCTGTACATAACGATGCTCGATTCCGTCTCTGATTTAATCTCTGTGAAGGTCAGACCGATTTTTTCACCGCCTGAGCAGCGTTTTATTCTTGAAGTGTCAATGCCCTCTTTGTCAAAGAAATCAGTGACGAAAGTGCCGAACTGGTCATCGGATACTCTTGCGAAAAAGCCGCATTTTTTGCCAAGTCTTGCAAGACCGACAGCAATGTTTGCGGGCGAACCGCCGAGGTATCTTTTGAAGGTTGTGCTTTCATTGAGCGGGCAATAGTAGTCAACGGGGTTAAAATCAACTGCCACTCTGCCCACAAGAATAAGGTCATACTTTTTGTTTTTGTCAAATTCGATGTACTTCATCTTAAAGACTCCTTATCTGTTATTGAATATTTCAATGTGTTTTCTGACGTTTTCACAGACGCCCTCGCTCATCTGAGCCGAAAGGGCGAAATAGTCGGGCGCTTCGGTGCTGTCGCTGTATGCCTTGGCATATTTTGCAAGGCAGTCAAACGAAGCGGTGGCTATATTTATCTTGCGTATTCCGAGGCTTATTGCTTTTCGGAACATCTGAGCCGTTATACCCGTGCCGCCGTGAAGAACTAGCGGAACGGACACTGTATTATTTATCTCTTCAAGCACGTCAAAGCGAAGCGACGGGAGAACGGGATAGTTCCCGTGAGCGTTGCCGATTGCCACAGCAAGGCAGTCTATTCCCGTTTCTTCACAGAAGCGTTTTGCCGTAAGCGGGTCAGTGCAGGTGATAATATGTTCCTCTGTGTCGCCCTCGTTTCCGCCGACAACACCGAGCTCCGCCTCAACCGTTGCGCCCGTTTTTTCCGCAAGGGCAACAACCTCTTTTGTCTTTTCGATATTCTCTTCAAGAGGGAGAAGCGACAAATCGAGCATGACCGACGTGAAGCCGAAGTCAAGCGACTTTTTTATACAGTCGAGAGTCAGACCGTGGTCGAGATGAACGGCAATATCAACCTTTGAATTTTTCGCCGCCGAGACCATCATAGGCGCCATAAGCTCAAGAGGCGAATTGAGAAGCCTTTTCTCGGCTATCTGAAGAATTATCGGTGTATTCGTTTCTTCAGCCGCTCTGACTGCGCCCATAACCATTTCCATATTGCCGACGCTGAAAGCGCCGACGGCTCTGTTTTCTTTATCCGCTCTTTCAAGGAGCGTTTTCATTTTAACAAGGGGCATATTTCTCCGTCCTTTTATTTTGCCGAAGCAAGTCTGATATATTTCTTGAAAAATGAAAGACCGTCTTCAATGCATGAAACAGGGAGTCTTTCGTTTGTGCCGTGTGTTGTCATAAGAAGGTCTGCGCCCGCTTTAAACGGAGCAAAGCGATAAATGTTATCGCATATAGGCTGATAATAGCAGGCGTCTGTGCCACCCATGACAAGATAAGGCGCAACAATAACATTCGGGTCGCTTCTCTCTGTCAGCTCCCTGATAATATTATAACTGCGTGAATCCGTCGGCGAGAATTTTGACGGCTCCTTGCCCTGAATAAGCTCAACGTCAATGTTCTTATTTCTGACAACCTTTCTTATATGCGTTTCAACATCTTTTATACTTGTGCCCGGCATCATTCTGAAGTTCACCGTAACCGACGCCGTCTGAGGCAGAACGTTGGGAGCGGGGCTTCCCTGAGCCATGGTGACGCCCGTTGTCGTTCGAACAAAGGTCGCCGCAGGAGGAATTTGCTTCATAACCTCTTTTAAGACGGGCTTCATAAATTTTAAGTTGCACATAACAAGTCTCGCGGGGTATGTGCAGTTTTTGCCGATGGTTGAGAAAAGCTCAAAAACATTGTCCGATATGTGTGACTTAAACTGATGATTTTCAATATCCTTGACAACATCGGCGAGCTTGCCTATAGCGGTGTGCTTGGGCGACTGCGACGAGTGACCGCCCTTTGCGTGAACCGTCACCTTATAGTCGGCGTAGCCCTTTTCGGCTATGCCTATTCCGGCGAGATATTTATTATTGATAATACCCTTGATATTGACAGGGAGCATTGCGCCGCCCTCGTCAAGAACGCAGTCAAGGTGAACGCCCTTTCCCTGAAGATATTTCATTATAGCTGTTGCGCCGCTGTTTTTCGAGGCGACAACCTCTTCGTTTTCGCCGAACAGAAGATAGACGTCTCTTTCGGGCTCGAAGCCCTCTTCAAGAAGAGTTTCAACGGCTTCGACAACCGCCATGAGGTGATTTTTCATATCAAGAGCACCTCTGCCCCAGATAAATTCGCCGTCGTCAACGCCCTCAAATGCTGGGTGAACCCAGTCGCCCTCTGTCCCCTTTTCAACAGGGACGACATCCTGATGGCTGAGAAGCGCTATAGGTTCAAGTGAAGCGTCCTTACCTTTCCAGCGGAAAACAAGGTTTGCCCTGCCGATAACGGTCAGCTCAAGTTTTTCTTTTATGAGCGGATAGGCGTCAAGAAGAAATTCTCTGAATTTGTCAAACTCAGCCCAGTCCGTATCCTCGGGGTTTCTGTGTGAGATTGTCTCTATAGAAATAGCCTTGCACAGATTTTTGCGGTATCTGTCGGCATTGACATTTTCTTTTTCAAGAGGAACAAACTCTTTCTTTTCGGGTACAAATTTCGCTGCACGGACAGCGTTCACAGCGGCGGCGGCACCGACTGCGCCGAGAACCGCATATTTTTTCTTCATAATAATCGCCCTTTCAATATCGGTTTTGTTGAAAAATCATAACCCGTTCTGACTTTCCACACTTAGGGTCATTATACAAGATATGGTTCAGAATTACAATATAAATATATAAAAAACAGAACATAAAAATAATTAATTTTTTGTGCATCAGGGCTGTGTAAATCGGTTTATCAACACCTGTTGCAAAATTTAGCTATACCGTCGAAAAAAGGAATGGTGTTTTCTTTTGTTTCAGAGGCTCAATAAAAAACCGACCCCGGAATTTTCCCGAAGTCGGCTGTCTTATTAGTTTTATTTTTCGTTTTCTGCTTTATTATGCTCCGAATTTAGTCTGACCGGGTTTACAAACGGCTATATAGCTCTTGCCGGGGTTTACTTCAAGCTCTTTGCCTGTTTCTTTGACATAATATTTGATATAGTCCTGCTCTGTCGGCTTTTCCCACTTAATCTCAATCACGGTGCCTTTGGAGACATAGTATCCGTCGCCGCCCGTCCAGTCAAGCTCGATAATCTTGTTATCCTTATAAAGATGAACGTCGGTCTGAAGAATGAAAAGATTCTGATAAGCGAGCTGTTTGTTCGCCGCCGAGTCCATATGAGGATTGCCCGAGTGATACTTCTTATAGACCTTTTTGTCTGCGTCATATTTGAATGTACTGTAGTATGCGCTTGAGAATGAAACGGTAAGCTCGGTGCACTTCTCGTCCGAAACAGCCGTAAATTTATCCTTGAACTTAAAGGCTGGGCCGGTCTTGTCTTTAAGAAGATCCGTTCTCATCTTATCCTTTTCCATTGCCTTGGGAATATTTTCGCCCTTGAGATAACCGGTATGCTCAATAGCATACTTTCCTATTCTGTTTTTGTCTCTGTCGAAAAGAAGAGTGCCGTAGGTTTTTCCGTCATAATAATCCATATTCAGTCGTTTAAGCGTTGGGTAGCCGAGCGTCTTGTTGCCGCCGAAGCAGAAATAAACGGCGTCATAGCCCATTGCAAAAATCGGATAGTAATAACGGCAGCTTCTGACCGAGCAGACAGACGGAACCTTGGTGTAATCACCGAAAATAGCCATCATTCTTGTGATTCCGCCCTCGGTGACAATCTCATACATAATATCGGCTTTTGAAATGCCGTATTGCGGAAGCGACTGTTTTATATTATTAATCATAACCGCCATAGGGCGTTTTCCGACAGCTTCGTCTGAAAGAGTGTATCTGCCTGTCAGAAGATTAAGATTGCCCTGAGGCTCTTCATCGGCTTCTGTCGTGGGCTGAGTAGTTGCTTCTGTCGAAGGCTCTGTTGTTTCTTCCTCTTTTTTCCCGCACCCGGCAAAGCACAAGAGCGCAATAACCAGTGCCAATAAAAACGCAATAATTTTCTTCATGTATCTTCCTCCTAAAAGCGTTTTGTTTATATTACCACAAATAATTCAAGTTTTCAATAACGCAGAGTCTGTTTTTTGTATAATCTGACAATAAATTCTATTTTTTAACATTTTTATACTTTTTTTAAGTTTAAAGCATATATTTTCTTGAAGTTTAAGATTAAATATGATAAAATAATTTGATGTTTTCGTCATTATCATGTGATATATATCATTTTGCATTCTTGCCCGTTACTGCATAGGATAAACAGGGAGCAGATAAAAATGCAAACTATGATATAAGAAAACAGATGATTTTGAAAAGGAGAATTCGCAATGAGAATAGGCATTTACGGCTACGGCAATCTGGGCAAGGCGTGTGAAGAAGCGATAATGCTCTGCCCCGACATGAAGCTTGTTGCCGTTTTCACGAGAAGAGACCCGAAAAGCATTACATTAAAAACAAAAACCGCAAAGGTTCTCAGCAGCTATGACATTATAAGCTACCGAAGCAGTATTGATGTCATAATAAACTGCGGCGGCAGTGCAACCGACCTGCCCAAATCGACGGCATTTCTCGCCCGTCACTTCAACGTCATAGACTGTTATGACAATCACACAAATATAAACGAGCATTTCATAAATGTTGACGCCTCAGCCAGACAAAGCGGCAATGTCGCTCTGATATCATCAGGCTGGGACCCGGGACTTTTTTCTCTTATGAGACTTTATTTTTCCGCCTTTCTCCCAAAAGGTAACGTCTCAACCTTCCTCGGCGAGGGTATAAGTCAGGGGCACTCCGAAGCGATAAGACATATTCACGGCGTCAAGGACGCAAGGGCATACATTTTGCCCGATGAGAAGGCGCTTGAAAATATAAGAAACGGTCGGTGCGGCTCTGTGCCTGATTCTGAGGCTCACAAAATTATATGCTATGTTGCCGCCGAAGAGGGCGCATATTTAAATGAAATAGAAGAGCAGATAAAAAATATCCCCGGGTATTTTCTCGGCTATGACACCGATGTTAATTTCATAAGCTGCGAAGAGCTTATAAAAAATCACGGTCGGCTTTATAACGGCGGCAGTGTCATTTCGGGCGGTGTGACAAACGCAGGCGGCGAAAACAGCGCCGTTATGGAAATGAAGCTTAAACTCGACTCCTGCCCCGAATTTACGGCTGGAATACTCGTCGCATACGCCAGAGCCGTATTCAGAGCGGCAAAAAGAAGCGAAAGCGGCTGTAAGACAATTTTCGATATTGCTCCGGCAGACCTCTCACCTCTCACAGATTATGAACTCAGATCTACTTTAATATGAAAGGATAAACAATTATGGGTAAGAAAGTATTGAAATTCGGCGGCTCGTCTCTCGCCGACGCAAATCAGTTCAGACGCGTTGCTGAAATAATCAAGTCTGAAAAGGACAGAAGATATATCGTCGCTTCCGCACCCGGAAAGCGTTTCCCCGATGACGAAAAGGTAACCGATATGCTCTACGCCTGCTATAATCTCGCCGCAAGCAAGGGCAATATTGACGAGGTTTTCTCAAAAATTCAGGAAAGATATAACGGTATTATCAGCGAACTCGGGCTGGGCATTTCTCTTGAAGATGAATTTGACAAGATTAAAATGTCAATACTCCACCATGCGGGCAGAGACTATATCGCAAGCCGGGGCGAATACCTCAACGCTATGGTTCTGGCAAAATATCTCGGCTATGACTTCATTGACGCAGAGGGTATAATCTTCTTCTGTGAAAACGGCAGTTTTGACGCAGAGCTGACAAACGACATCATGTCAAGAGTTCTCGCTAACCACGAAAGAGCAGTTATTCCCGGATTTTACGGCGTAATGCCTAACGGAACAATAAAAACCTTCTCTCGTGGCGGCTCGGATATCACGGGCTCTATCGTTGCAAGAGCTGTCAAAGCCGAAATATATGAAAACTGGACCGACGTGTCGGGTATGCTCATGGCTGACCCGAGACTTATTGATAACCCGAAGCCCATTGAGCTCATCACATATAAGGAGCTTCGTGAGCTTTCATACATGGGCGCAACAGTTCTCCATGAGGACGCTATCTTCCCTGTCAGAGAAGCGGGCATACCTATCAATATCAGAAACACAAACGCTCCCGAGGCTAAGGGCACTATGATTGTTTCAGAGTTTGATAACGACACCTCAACAGGCGTTATCACAGGTATAGCGGGCAAAAAGGGCTTCTCAACAATCACCGTTGAAAAGGGTCAGATGAACAAAACCCTCTTTATCAGCGAAATTTCTCACTGTATGAAGCACAGAAACATCAACATAGAACATATGCCAACAGGCATTGACACAATTTCGGTTATCACCTCAACAGACTCTCTCAAGGGTAAGGAGGGCGACGTGCTCGCCTCATTTGACAGACATATCTCCCCCGACAGCGTTACTATCACAGACGGTATTGCTCTTATTGCGGTTGTCGGCAGAAAGATGGTTAAGGCAAAGGGCATCGCAGCAAGAACCTTTAAAGCTGTCAGCGATGCAGGAGTCAATATCAAGATGATTGACCAGGGCTCAAGTGAGCTTAACATTATCATCGCCGTTAATGAAGACGATTATGTCAAGGCTCTCAAAGCCATTTATGACGAATTTGATAAATAATTTTTCACTGCTTTCAAGGGTGCGTCTTTATCGGAAAAAGGTGTATAAAAATGATAAACTTTGAAAAAACACTATATGAAAACACAAGGCAAAATCCGCTTGTGTGCGCGCACCGTGGTGCATACGGCGGCAATGTGCCCTGTAACACTATGGCTTCATTCAAGGCGGCAGTCCTTCAGGGCGCCGACATTGTTGAGCTTGATGTTATAAAAAGCCGAAACGGTGAGCTTTTTGTGTTCCACCCCGGCAAGGAGTGGGCGCACCTCAGAACGGTTTTGCCGCTCAGACTTCGTTCGTCAAAAGCTATAAAAAGAATCCACTATGTCAACTATGACAATGTGAAAACGCACTACGGCATTGAAAGGCTCGAGGATGTTCTGCTTTTTCTGAAAGGAAAATGCTATATCAATATAGACAAATTCTGGAAGAATATCCCCGCCATCACTTCTCTTGTAAGAAAATGCGGTGTTGAAAATCAGGTTATCTTCAAGGCGCCGCCAAAGGAAAAATATCTTAAACTTATTGAGCAGTATGCTCCCGACCTTATGTATATGCCTATGCTCAAACGCATAGACATGACGACGGACAAGCTTTTGCTCAGAAGTATCAAACTTTCGGGAGCTGAGGTTCTGTTTGAGCTTGAAGATGACCCTGTGGCAAAAAAGGAATACGCCGAGGCAATGCACGAAAAAGGTCTTGTCGTGTTCAGAAACGCAATAGTTTATGATGAAAAAGTTATCACGAACGCAGGTCTTTGTGATGACAAGGCGATAACGGGTGAAGAGGACGCAAGCTGGGGCAGGCTCATAGATAACGGCTCCGACATAATTCAGACCGATTTCTGCGCCGGGCTTCGCCGCTATATTGACGAGAGATACGGCAAGCAGCCCTTAGCCGAAAACGAGGTTGATAACACCGAAGAATAATCTGTGCGGTATGCGCTCTCCCATGTCGGATAAAAAGAAAAAATAAATTAAATTTACCCTTGACAACTCAGCTTGTTTTTGATATACTTCATAAGTCAACTGACAAGGACCATTAGCTCAGTTGGTTAGAGCAACCGGCTCATAACCGGTTGGTCCGGGGTTCGAGTCCCTGATGGTCCACCAATAGCTTTCGCAACAGCGAGGGCAATTTAGGGGTATAGCTCAGTTGGTAGAGCAGCGGTCTCCAAAACCGCGTGCCGAGGGT
>JBJEOI010000046.1:0-106538 GCA_051880635.1 Acutalibacteraceae bacterium
CGCTTCGCTCGTTGCCACGTCGGCGAAAACCCTCCACCGGAGGCTTTTCTTCCGCTTCGCTCCCTCCTTGTTCGAATCCCTTGCTTTTGTTTTTACAACAGAAAAAACCGCCTCTTCGGGCGGTCTTTTCTGTTGGCGGAGCAGAAGCGACACAAGACGAACCCGCCGCCCCTGCCGAACTTACATCCTTCAAGGATACCTTTGCGGTGTTATTATTGCCCGAAAAACTAAAGCAAATTTTTAACTCATCGTCGAATACATAAACCGCAACAAGGAAGGTATCAAAGAGCCGCTGTAAAGCTCTTCGATTTCCAAAGTCAACTTCTCTAAAGAACTTTAAGCCCTCAATTATCTTTTCTTTTGATGTGACAACAATAGTTGCCTCGGCCATTTTTATTGTTCGTTTCAGCTCCTCTTGCTCAGCTTCAAGCTCGAGCAATCTGTCTTGTGTGGTATTATTGAAAATACCTGCTTCGATGGCTTTCAAGATATTCTTTGTCGCCTTTTCATTTTCAGCAAGCCTGTCTTTGAGTATATCAATCTCATTGCTTTCCGCTTGCTTTTTATTATATTCAAGAATCATGTCTGAAATATTGTCGAGGCTATCATCATTTAAAGCGTATTCCCGGATAGCTTTAGCTACGGCAATTTCGATATCTTCCTTTACGACGTTCTTTTTATCGCAAGTCTTCTCGTTCCGCTTCTTTGTGCAAGCATAATAATAGTGCATCTTCCCCGTGTGAGATGTTCCGGCAATGCCCGTCATTGGTGAGCCGCACTTACCGCAATATAGTTTGCCCGTGAGAAGATAGTCCGTTCCTGCTCTGCGAGATCCGGGTCCTTGCTTGTTCATTTTAACAGCCTCCTGCACTTTATAAAATAGTTGGTCGTCAATTATTCGAGGTATGCCACCTTCAACCCTGATGTCGTTATAAATATAAATACCTCTGTATCGCTCGTTTGAAAGCATTACATGGAAAGAGCTTCTCCCCCACTCGCCTCCCCGCTGAGTCTTTATCCCTCTGGCGTTCAAGTCACGGGCAATTGACATGTTCGTTTCACCCTCGGCCACACGGCGAAATATCTCTTGAACTATTACCGCCTTTTCAGTGTCTATTGCATACTTCTTGTCAACAATCTTATAGCCGAACGGCGGTAAGCCGTTTGTAACAAGACACTTTTCTGCGTTGTCGTATAAACCACGGCGGACGTTCTCGGCAAGGTTTTCAATGTAGAACTGATTGACATTCATCATATTTCTTGCCGCAAATCTGCCAGCGGCAGTATCACCGAAGTTCTCTTCGATATACATGCAATTTACACCGCAAGAATCGAGCTTACTTTCGTTCATCATCGCCTGTAGCATATTTCTGCCAAGTCGGTCAGACTTCCAAGCTATGACAACATCAAACTCGCCACGCTCAGCAGCTTTCATCATCTTCTGAAACTGCGGTCTTCTGTCTGTCTTGCCTGATTTTGCGTGGTCGTCATAGACGGCTATGATTGTAATTTCGTTTTCTTCAGCGAATTTTCGGCATGCATTTACCTGTTGCTCGATTGAAACATCACGCTGATTATGTGATGAGTATCGAGCGTAAATTACGCCGAGGGTTTTCTTTGTTTTTGTCTTTAGCATGGCATTATTATCCCGTATAAGTGTCTAAATCAGCTGGCTCGTCTTCAATATTTAAAGTAAAATGAAACGATTCTACTTTATTGAGCATACTTTCTTCTCCTTCAGAATTTGTATAGGGATATGTTTCTTCTTGCTCTGCTTCTGCTGTAATTGTCAATTCAGATTGAGCGAATGAATATCTGTTTTCCGATAGCAAAGGTGTTGTGAATTTAACTGTAGCCGTTTTACTATCATATGTGAATTCATACATATCTAACGACTTAAAATCTAATGCGTTTTTATCGTTTGTCAAAAAAGAACGAATGGTAATATCGTCTTTGCATAACCAGTGCTGTTCTGCATCTGAAAGAGCTGAAATGTCAAAATTACAAAATACATATAAATCATAAGTATAGGACGAGGTGTTATATTTTTGATATGTTTGGACATCAACAAGTGAAACACTCTTATCGTTATATTTTAGAGCTGCCGGCAATGTGTTATAAAAAATAGTGTTCCCTCTGTCAGAAGATAAAACTGAATTTCCGTTTTCGTTTTTTGTAATTGGTGACACACTTGTGCAAGAACTTAAAAACAAGCACAATATTATAACCGCCACAATAATACAAACCTTTTTATTATTTTTCATAGTCAGTTTTCACCTTTCCTGTCTAACTAATTTCGTTATTTTATAACAATTTTATTTCTTTTGCTTTGTTTGTTTCGTATAATTTGATTTTCTATTGCTTCTGAGATTATTTTCCTACCTGAATAACGAGATAAAAATATTTTCTTTTTTACAGCGTTTGCAACTGTATATCTATCGGCAACATTCTCATCATCATCCACAACTCTTGAAATTAACGCACTCACATCATGCATACACGCACCCTCAGGGATTGTAATTCCGAGCCCCAATGCGTATTCTATCTGCCGTTCTGTCGGTGGTTTGTGAGGAACAGCAACAACTTCAAAGGGTTCTGTAAGTCCCGCTTTTTTAGCATAATCAACAGCCTCTGATTCATCAAAACACTCAAATACTTTTTTATTTCTTCTATTAGTTTTATCGTTAATTCCGAAAACTTCATATCGATTATAGTTTACAAAGCCGCCCGAAGCAGAAACAAAACCATCTATGTATTCAATCGGGAATGGTTGAAGTATCCCTTTTGTTTTTTGTTTTTGCTCAACAATAGTACATGAAAATCTCTTTTCGATTATTAATCCCATAGATGTACCCCATATCATTATTCGTTATTGTTTTTCATTTCGACAATTTTATCTGCTTTCTGTAGTATTTTTATATTCCCCGTTAGAAAGGAGAATGATAAAATGACAGAAAAAGAAATTCAAGAAGCAAAAGAAATGTTTGAAGAGCTTTCACCCGAAGCTCAGGACGAGATTATTGATTTGATAAAATCCCTTTTATCTGAGCAATAATCATCTTCTGCTGTTCATCGTTCAGCAAACCAAACAACTGAATAAACTCAGATGTACGCTTGTTTTCTTTTTCGACAACAGGCGTATTTCTTTTTGGTAGCACATCATAACCCATAAGCCATGTTTCGGAAACATTGAGGGCAACTGCTATCTTATAAAGGTTTTTCTGTTTAGGTTTGTATCCTCCTGAACGGTAGTTGCTTATCAACGACTTATCTATGCCTGTTAATTTAGATAATTCTGTCTGACTTACACCTCTTGCATCCATAGCTTCAATTAATCTTTCTGAAAATGTTCTCATTATTCACATTCCTTTGCTAAACAGTGAAACTATTATATAATATCGAACATAAAAAATCAAGATTTTCTAAACAAAAATTGAGAAAAAATCAAAAAAAGTGTTGACAACGACAAATCAAGGTGTTATTATGTAGAAAAAAGTTGAGAAAACTCAACAGAAAGGAGTATATAAAATGCCGGTAGAATTCGATTATAGCGTCCTCAGAGGCAGAATAATCACTGTTTTCGGTCGTATTGAAGATTTCGCTGAAAAAATGGGTTCAACACCTACGACAATAGGTAGAAAGCTCAACAACAAAAGCGAATGGAGCCAGAGCGAAATGGGAAAGGCGTGTGAATTGTTAGAGGTCCCCTGCTCTGACATACCCAATTTATTTTTTTGTTTAAAAAGTTGAGAAAACTCAACAGAAAGGAGCGGATTTTTATGTCAAAAAAAATAAACCTCAGTGATGAAGAGGTTGAACTCGAAATTGAGAAACTGAGAAAAGACCCTGATGTTGCATTAGCGAGGGCTGAACAGAGAATGCGATACAAACGCCGTCAGTATTTGTATCAACTCCGTAGTTTCAAGAAAAGAGGGGAAAGCATTCGCAGCAACCCCGATTATGCGTGGCTTGTTGACGCGTACGAAGACCAAGAGTTTTTGAAAGACGAGGAGCACGACTATGAATGATTTTCCAAAACTGGATATTTCCAAGATGCCGAAAAGCACAAAGGAACATCTTGCGGCAGGGTTATCCGACTATCTCGAAAAGTTGTGGAATGACCCTGTGAGAAACGCAGAGTTTGAAAAATTTGCAAAGGAGCATAAGAAAAAATGAGCTATAACTTCAAACCGTTCGAAGAAAAGAACAAAGACAATGAGATAAGGCATCTCAAAGAAAAAAATCGTATTCAGCAACAGAAGCTTAATGATTTGAAACTGACACAGATAGTTTTAATGACTGTCTGCTCAGTGCTTGTCATCATCCTTGCAGCTGTCGGTTTTCACCGTGTTAATGAAAAGGTTGAGGAACTGACGACAGCATCCGCAACACCCGAAACAGTAATACTTACAACAACCGACGGTTACATCAACCGCTTTTCGGACATAAAGCTCACGAACTCGGAAAAGAAGCTCATCGCTAAGACTATCTACCTTGAAGCAAGGGGCGAAAGCGAAGAAGGTCAGAGAGCTGTCTGTGAAGTTATCTTCAACCGCATTAAATGTAAATATTTCCCCGACAACGCAAAAGATGTCATTTATGAAGAAGGTCAGTTTACTACGGCAGGGTTAATTAAAACTGCTCCTGTTAAAGAGGAGCAGTTGAAGATTATTGACGATGTATTCAACAGCGAACCGTTGACCGACGAAAAGGTTGTATTCTTCGGCACTCACGCACACACATCAGATGTCGCATTCATCATCGAGCATCATGTATTTTGCCGATATACCTGTGAGGGCTGATAATATGCAGAACTTTTATTTTACATACGGCTTAGAGGGACAACCGTTCAAAGGCGGCTGGAGCATAGTTTCAGCACCCGACTTAAACACAGCAATAGCAGCTTTTCAGCTGTTTCACCCGAATAAAAACGGTAATTGCCTGAACTGCGCTGATTACTACACAGAAGAGCAGTTCAAAAGCACACAGATGTGGAAATGCGGAAATTTAGGCGCAGAGCTTCATGAAGTCATATCAATAACAAGGTGGTGTGCTGAATGAGTAAGCGAAATGAAAAGGGACTGTCTCCGACCAAAGCGACAAGTCCCAATGAAGAAGCTATATCTTCACGCACAAGTCTATCACAGAAAGCGAAAAAAATCAACCCTTTACGAGATTTAAGGGTAAACAACAACATACCCGCTGCCGATATAGTCGCAGAGGTACAGAAGATTTACCCGAAATATGACAAGATGCTTCAGAGCAAGTGTGAACACGGTGACGAATATGGCATTTGCCTTCGCCGTGATGCAATGGAAGCTCTTGTGGGCAAATATGCCGCAGAATCGACCGTCAAGGTTGTTGAAAATAGAAAGCTGAAAAACAGACTTTATGTCCGTCTTTCTGATGAAGATTATTCCAATTTCAAGAAAGCTCAGGCTGAGAGCGGTTTTACAACCGTTCAGAATTTCCTCACCTTCCTCATCCGCAACTATTTAGGAAAGGAGGACAGAGCATGAATGTTCTTGTTATCACGACAGAAAATGAGATATACGCAGAGGACATCAAAGAACCTGTGTATGACAATCTCAGGCTGCTTATCGGTGCTGACATCGTAGAGAAAGTCAGACCCGCAGGACTTGACACCGATTATGTTATGTGCGTCGATGAAGACGGAAGCTATAAGGAACTCGATGTCAATCTCTGTGGCAGTTGCCTGTATCACTCAATGATACATGGTTATCCGATAGTCGGAACGATTGTCATTGCAAAGTTTGACGGTATGGACTACACAGATATGCCAAGTGATGAACTCGAATATTTGAAAGAAACATTTTTACAAACTTATGATTTTTTAGAAGAAAGGATTTAACACAATGGAAACAAACCAAACAATAAACAATGAGATTTCCTCAGAGAATCTTATTGTGGTAACTCAGTTGCCAATCATTCAGGAACAGCTTCAACAGGTTAAGCTCTTTTTTGAAGCTGCAACCAAAGAAGCACTTGAAATTGCCGATAGCGAAATCGGTATAGCTGAAATAAAGAAACGCAGAGCAGAGCTGACAAAGGTTTACAACGCTCTGGAAACAAAACGCAAAGAGGTCAAAAAGTCGGTGCTGTCACCCTATGATGAATTTGAAAAAATCTATAAGGAGTGCGTCACATCTATTTACAAGCCTTGTGATTTTTCTCTTGCGTCCAAGATTAAAGAATCCGAGGATGCCGTAAAGGAAGAAAAGAGGCGTGAAGTTGAGGAATATTTCAACGAGTATTGCAGCTCGAAAATGATTGATTTCCTTACTTTTGCAATGGCAGATATTACGGTTACCCTTTCTGCAAGCAAAAAAAGCCTTAAAGAAAAGGCAAAGAATTTCGTTGACAAAGTATCAGAGGAAATGGTGCTCCTTGACATGCAGGAACACAGGGATGAAATCTTTGTTGAGTATAAAAAGTCGCTTAACCTCGCTCAGGCGATTCTTGTTGTAACAAACCGCCACAAAGCGATAGAAGAGGAACAGAAAAGAAAAGCAGCAGCTGAACAGAAAAAAGTACAGGTAGAAGAAACCGTTAAAAAGGTTGAAGAAGCTGAACAGCATTTTGCACCGCCTATCATCGAAGATGAAAAGCCTTCTAATGAATTGACAGAAGAAATGCAGACGACAGAAAAGACATATCGCGTCACTTTTACTGTTAAAGGCACTCTTGAAAAAATCAAGGCACTTAAAACTTTCTTAACGGAAGGAGATTATTACTATGAGCAGCAAAGCTAAGTTTTCGGTAGCTATAGCTACACCGAGTTATCAGTCACTTATAAAGAACACTCTCGGAGATCCTGAACGCTCGAAGAGATTTGTAGCAACAATAACATCTGCAGTTGCAGTAAATCCCAATTTGCAGGATTGTGAGGCAGGCTCAATTCTTGCTGGTGCTCTTCTTGGCGAAAGTCTTAATCTTTCACCATCGCCTCAGCTCGGTCAGTTTTATCTCGTGCCGTTTGATGTAGCGGTAAAAGACCCTGCAACAGGCAAATCTAAAAAGGATGAAAGCGGGAACATTGTAAAAGTCAAAAAAGCTTCTTTTGTTCTCGGCTATAAAGGCTATGTTCAGCTTGCGCTCAGAAGTGGTTATTACAAGCGTATCAATGTTCTTGAAATAAAAGAGGGTGAATTTATAAGTTTCAATCCGTTTACGGAAAACCTTATTTGTGACTTTATAACGAATGAGTCGGAAAGAGAGAATGCAGAAACAGTCGGTTACGCTGCCACATTTGAATACCTCAACGGCTTCACGAAGCTTATATATTGGTCGAAAGACAAAATGCTTCTTCACGCTGACAAATACAGTCCTGCGTTTTCTGCACAGGTGTATGAAAAAATCAAGGCGGGAAAAGTACCCGATAAAGAAATGTGGAAATACTCCTCGTTCTGGTATAAGAACTTTGATGAGATGGCGAAAAAAACAATGATTCGTCAGTTGATTTCAAAGTGGGGCGTAATGTCAACAGAGCTTCAGAGTGCATTTGAAAGAGATAACTCTTTTGTTGAAGTTGACAAAAACAAGGGATTTGTTGGTGGCGATGCGGTTGAAATTTCTGCACCAGCTTCACCTTCGGTGGAAGAACCGGCAGAGGAAACAATAAATCTTGACGATGTCTGATATACGGTACAACATCATTTCGACGGGCTCACAGGGCAATGCAACCGTGATAAATGATTACATATTGATTGATTGCGGAGTGCCTTTTAAGGCGTTGCAACAGTACTATAAGGCACTAAAACTCGTGTTGCTTACTCATATCCACTCAGACCATTTTCAGCGTGGTACGATTAAAAAATTAGCCTTTGAAAGACCCACTCTACGGTTTGCATGTTGCGAATGGCTTGTTAAAAGTTTATGCGATTGCGGCGTTTCAAAAAGCAACATTGATGTAGTTGAAATCGGCAAATCATACAACTACGGTGTTTTCAAAATAATTCCGGTACCCTGTGTTCATAATGTCCCGAATTGTGGTTACAAAATTCATTTTCCCTCAGCGAGAATGATTTATGTGACCGACACAAACAATCTTCACGGCATTACTGCCAAAAACTATGACCTTTATATGATTGAGGCAAATTATGTTGATGAAGAAATACACGAAAAAATAAAGGAAAAACAGGCAAGTGGCGAATACGCATACGAACTGCAGGTTATAAAAAATCACCTTTCAAAAGCGAAATGTGATGATTTCATATATCAAAATATTGGTATTACAGGTGAGTATGTATATATGCACTGCCATAGGGACGAATGATGATAGGCAGACTTAAAGATTTAACTTTTGAGCGTAACGGTGATTCAGTTATCACCGTTACCGTTCAAACCGATTTCGGCGAAGAATTTGACCGACTGAAAGATTTTGATATTGATGTTGAAATCAAGCGACACCGGGAAAAACGCAGCCGAAACGCAAACGCATATTTTCATGTACTTGTCAACAAAATCGCCCGTTCACAGGGCATATCCGACACAGAGGTCAAGAAACAGCTTGTGCTCGATTACGGAGCTGTCGCCGTTAATAGTGACGGCTCTCGAATCGGCTTTATGCTTCCTGAGGGCGTAAATGTTGACGGTATATATCCATACACAAAATGGTTTGATTGCCGAGTAGTCAACGGAAAAAGATTTGATTGTTACCTTGCTTATAAGCACACTCACGAACTCGATACGGCTGAGATGTCGAAGCTGATTGACGGTACTGTGTATGTGGCAAAAGAGCTCGGTATTGAAACGGCAACACCGGACGAGATTGAAAGAATGAAAGCCCTCTGGGCAGAAAAGGAGAATGACAATGATAAATAGTGTCGTTTTAATGGGGCGGCTAACCGCCGACCCCGAACTGAGGACAACGACCTCAGGCATAAGCGTTACTCGCTTCACACTTGCTGTTGACCGCAACTACAACAAAAGTGGTGAAGAACGCAAGGCAGATTTCATAAGCATGATTGCATGGCGACAGAACGCCGAATTTATATGTAAATACTTCGGTAAAGGTTCAATGCTTGCTGTCACCGGCTCGATTCAGACGGGCTCATACGATGACAAAAACGGAAACAAGGTTTATACAACTGATGTTCTTATAGACAGAGCAAGCTTCTGTGGGTCAAAAACAGAGAGTAACAAAGGCTCTTCATCAGCTGCTACACCGCCGTCATATTCATCACCGCCGAACAGCGATTTCGAAGAAATCCCGGACGAAGAGGATTTACCGTTCTGATGAGGTGACAAAATGGCAGAAAGAAGAATGTTTGCAAAGACAATAATTGACAGCGACGCCTTTCTTGACATGCCACTATCAGCACAAGCTTTATATTTTCATTTATCGATGAGAGCTGACGACGACGGTTTTATCAACAACCCGAAAAAGATACAAAGGCTAATCGGAGCAAGTGACGATGATTGCAAACTGCTGGTCATGAAACGCTTCATAATCACTTTTGAAAGCGGAGTTATCGTCATAAAACATTGGAAGATACACAATTACATCCAAAAAGACAGATACAAACCGACTATCTATCAAGAGGAAAAATCTCAGCTCTCAGAAAAAAGAAACAAAGCGTATACCGAATGTATCCACAATGTATACACAACGGATACACAGGATAGAGTTAGTCAAGAGATAGGCAAGTCAAGAGACAGGATAAATTATATAGAACCTATCGGTTCTTGCACTGCTGTCGACCTTGAAAAAATTCTTGAAGCGTGGAACGGTCTCAACATTTCACCAATTCGGGAAATCCGAACAGGCTCTACTCGACACAAACTCATTGTGAAGCGGATTAAAGATTACGGCACAGAGGCTGTTCTTGAAGCAATCGGAAAAGTAAAAAAATCAGCGTTCCTGCAAGGTCAGAGCAAAAGCGGTTGGATTATAACCTTTGATTGGTTCATTAAGCCGAACAACTTTGTAAAGGTGCTTGAAGGAAATTATGACGACCGGAGCTCAACACAGTCAACGCCGATGAGCGACCTTGCGGAGCTGCACAATCTATTCTCGGAGGAAGAAAATGACGAATAAAGAAATGAGCGAGATATTCGCTATATGGATGCTGGCATATCCGAGTGCGGAAATGTTCAAAGGCGGCATTCAGAAGCTTGCGCCGACGGTCAAGTTGTGGACACAATGCTTCAAAGACCTTGACTTTGACACAGCTCAAAGAGCTGCAATACGCCTCTGCAAGACCTCTGCATTTCCCCCGACAATAGCAGAGTTTGAAAAAGCAATTAAATCGCTGTATGACCCGTTTACGCTCTCGCCAGCGACAATGTGGGCGAAACTCGTAAATGCCGCTGAAATAATTTACGATATTCTCCCGTGCTTCAGGTACACACTCCCTATGTGTGATGGACGAACGCAGGGTGAACACTACAGAGATAAAGCAGAAGCCATCTACAACGAATTGCCTGAAATTGTCAAGGATTATGTCGGTTCATACTCGGCAATGCTACAGCTTGCCAGAGAGTTGGAATCGTGCAACGGACAGTCATTGTCCTATAAAAGGGACAAGTTCGAGCGACACATGACAGAGCTTATAGCTAATTTAAGCCTGACAGATTACAAGAAGCTGATACCACCGTCACAGATAGGAGTTATCAATGAACAAATACAGGGCAAAAAAAGTTAATGTCAATGGTATGATTTTCGACTCTCACAAAGAGGCAAATCGGTATTTTGAACTTAGACTACTGGAACGTGCCGGCGAAATAAAGAATTTATCACGGCAAGTACCTTTTGAACTGATACCGACACAGAGAGAGCCGGGAACCGTAGGACCGAGAGGCGGAACGAAAAAAGGAAAACTTCTTGAACGGTCAGTTGATTATGTGGCTGACTTCTGTTATTACGACAAATCAGGCAATTACATAGTTGAAGACGCAAAAGGTTTCCGCACAGACGACTATATTATCAAGAGAAAACTTATGCTGTGGGTACATGGCATACGAATTCTCGAAACCTAAAAAAGGAGCAATAAAAACATGGCAGAAATAATCACATTCCCCGCTGATGTAAAAAAAGAAGCGGTTGAAAAGATTTCCGCAGAGCTTAAAGCTTTCAAAGGCGGAAATAAAGAAAAGGCAATCAGTACATATATTGCAAATACTCTCAGCAGTTTCTGTGAGCAGGAAGAAAAATTTGCAGAAACTGTATGCAAAACAAAGAGAACTCTTTCGGATTGTGCAGCTGAGATTATGAAATCTGCAGGTAACGCTATATCAGACCTTGAGGTCTACCGTAGAGCCGTTCGCTTCTATTTCCCAAACGCAGAGGTCAACTTCGTGATGAACATTGAAATCACAGGCGACGCTCCTGATGAAGCGTACACAAACCTTGAAGCGCAGTCTGAAAAGAAAGAAGTTGTAAAGAAAAAAGAGTCACCGAAAAAGGAAGCTGCCGAGAAACTGAAACCTGAAAAAGAAACAAAGGTTGAAAAGCCGAAGAAAAAAGAGACAATGCAGCTCTCGCTCTTTGATTTTTGAGGTGTTGACTATGGTTTATAAAAGAGATTTATTGAACTTCCCTTTTGCGGAAATGCCAAAGCTTAAAAAAAGGCACACTGCCGAAAACATACAAACCTTTGTTGTAACAGCTCAGATTAAAGAATTTCCAAATAGCGGAGAAATACTGTGTGTTGACTATATTGACATTCATACCGGCACAGTTTATCTCAGATTTTTTGCAAGTGCAGAACAGCGTAAGTATTTAATCTTTATTCCTGCTGAAAACGAATTTACACAGAATTCGCTAACAAGAACGCTTCCTGACCCTCGTATGTGCGAGTTCATTGATATTGACGAAGCGGCATTTAATACTGCTTCAGAATTTCTCGGAAATACTGTGACGACATGGTACACCGATGATTTCTATCGGGCTCCAAGTGATGGCGTAACGGCATGTTGTGAAGCTTTCTGTTCAGATATACGCAGACGAAAAAACCAAAAGGCATTTGATAGTCGATGGCAGCTTCAAGCAATCAGACACGCATTATTTAAGAAAAACAAGAGAGTTGACCTTGCGAAGTATTACAAAAAAATCAAACCGTTTGAGAATGATTATATTTTCTTCTCAAACCTGGACAATAAGCAGAAGCGCAAAGGCTTTTGTTCGCATTGTCTCTCGTCGTTCAAAGTGCCTGCAAAGGTAAAACACAACGAAATAACGGTGTGCCCGGTATGCGGTAAAAAAGTCAGATATTGTGCTGACAGATATTCCGGCTCAAAGCATGACAAAATAAAGCTTCTCTACATTGATTTCATCGAAGACTATATGACTTATGAGCTTGAAGAAGTTGAGCGGTGCTTTGACGGTCACAAACCGATATATTATCACACACCAAAGAAACGAACACTCAATTTCTTAAGGAGCGGAAAGAAGCTAAGCTGTTCTTTAATCCCTAAAGCGTATGTCGGCTGGGATTGGACTTATTTCAAGCAGTGGGCTATTGAAGATGAATCGTATATCTATTGCACCGACTATGACCGATTGAAAAAAGCACTCGGTATAGAACATATAGATTTTCAGAAGGTTGCCGAATCGGCTTATTTCGGAAATTTTGAAATGCTTATACGAAACTTAAAGAAATATCCCGTAACCGAGTATTTACTTAAAACAGGATTATCGAGAATGGCTTCAAGTCCGTTTCACGACACCCTCAATATTGAAGGTCACGGCTTCTCTGATGTGTTTGGCGTTTCAAAGCAGATGTACCCGATGTATCGTGACGAAAGAGTAACCCTCAGCGAACACATCTGTATCAGGCGGCTCGGAAAAATTCAAACACCGCAATGGCTCTCTCTCTACAGAATGGTACGAAAAAGCACCTTTACTGATAGCGACGATTTGAATATTGTGCTCAGCCATATCAGCATTGAAAAGCTTTGTAATTATCTTGAAAAACAGACATCGGGCAACAAGCTTTCAAAAGGTTATATACTCAACAAACTTGCTGACTATTACTCGATGGCAAAAACATTAAAAATTCCCATTACAAAGAAAAACGCAACGCCTAAAAAATTACTTGAATATCACGATCACCTTTATGTTCAGATACAGTCCGCAAAAGATGAATTGTATCAGAAACAATTAGAGGAAGTTAATGAATTCTTTCCCGGTTTCAGCAAGAGCGAATTTGTTGCATTTTTACCTCAGAAACGTAGCGACTTAATTGTGGAAGGTCAAATGCTCAGCCATTGTGTCGGTAGTGACAGATATTTCAACAGCCACCTTAAAGGTCTGAGTATGATTTTCTTCATCAGACACGCTGACGAACCTGACAAGCCGTTCTATACCGCTGAAATCAACATGTCAACATTTACAATCGTTCAGCTTTACGGTTATAGAGATTGTCAGGCGACGAAAGAAGTGAGAAAGTTCACAGAAGCACTCGCTCGCTTTGTATCAAAAATAAAAAAGCATGAAGTCTTAAAGGCTTCATAAGAAAGGGAACTGACTATGAAAATTGAAAAATCTATTATTGCGCCGATACTCAAGGCGATGAAAAGCCTCACACCCCCGAAAGATACCGCAACACAGACGGGCATTCTTCTCAATGACAACACCCTGACAGCATACAACTTCGAAATCGGTATAAAAGCTGACCTCGGTATCTGTACCGGTGAAAAGTTTGTTATTCCCCCGAAGGCTATCGAACTTATTGAAAGTCTTCCTGATGAAGTAATAACAGTGAAAGGTTCGAGCGGAAAATCTATCTATTGCTCAATTGAAAGCAGTGTCGGCAAAAGCAGGTTTGTAACGGTCAAAGCTGATGATTTTCAAGATATCGAAGAATATAGCGGCGAAAGGAGCTCAACGACATTGAACGGCAATATATTTGCTGAAAGCGTGTCGAAGGTGCTTCCGTGTTGCAATGAGAAGTCTACCAGACCTGCAATGACAGGTGTGCTTTTCAAAAGCGACGGCAAGCAAATAAACATCGTCGCCTGCGACGGTTACAAGCTCGCTCTGGCTAAGATGAAATATTCTGAAACATTCTCGATGATTGTTCCTAAAATCGCATTGCAAAAAATGGTGTCTCTTATCGCTGATGAGGACGAAGTAACTGTCAATCAGTTCAGTAATTCAAAAGCTATGTTCACAACGGGAATTTACACTGTATATACTCAGCTTCTTTCGGGCGATTTTATCGACTACGAAGCAGTAATGCCCGTTGAGTTTAACGGTGTTTTTGAAATTGACCTCCGTAACTTTGTTAAAACTATAAACAGATGTTTGATATGCGATATACCGACTATGAAACTCTCACATGTTGAAAGCGGAAAAATCTGCATAAGCGCAAAGAGCAACCTTACCGAATTTATTGAAGAAGTTGAGGTTGATTCCATCGACTTAAAAGAAATTGAAATCGGTTTCAACCCGAAGCAGATGAAAACACTGCTCTCATCGTCACACGGCGATAAAATCAAGTTGTTTTATAACAAGCCGAAAACGCCTATGGTTCTTGTTGATAACGATAATTTCACACAGTTGCTTATGCCATCAGTATTGAGAAAAGAATGAGGTCAACAATGAACTACATAGATTTCTTAAAAAGCAAAGTTATCACAGCTCCCGAAATAGGCTTCACGGTAACTGACGAAGAAATCAGTCCGTCACTGCTTCCCCATCAGCGGGAGGCAGTTAAATGGGCTGTCAAAGGCGGAAGACGAGCATTGTTTGAGTCTTTCGGTCTTGGTAAAACAATTCAGGAACTTGAATTTTGCAGGCTTGTCACAAAACACGAAAAAGGCAGAGCTTTGATTATTCTCCCGCTCGGCGTTAAGCAGGAATTTGCACACGACGCAAAAGAATTGTTGAAGTTAAGTGCACCGGAATATGTTAAAACTGCTGCGGAAGTTAAGCAAGCAAAAGGTGACATTCTCATAACAAACTACGAGAGAGTTCGTGACGGTGACATAAACCCTGATGATTTTATAGCCGTCTGTCTTGATGAAGCGGCGGTGCTCAGAAGCTTTGGGAGTAAAACATATCAGACATTCTTAAAGAAGTTCGAAAATGTGAAATATAAGCTCGTTGCAACAGCGACACCGGACCCAAACAGATATAAAGAGATAATTCACTATGCCGGATTTCTCGGTGTAATGGACACAGGTCAGGCTTTAACACGCTTCTTTCAGAGAGACAGCACAAAGGCAAATAACCTCACGATATACCCTCATAAAGAAACTGAGTTTTGGCTGTGGGTTTCTTCCTGGGCGTTATTTTTACAGACACCTGCAGATCTCGGTTTTGACAAAGGCGGTTATGAATTACCTCCGCTTGAAATCACATATCACAAACTCAATTCAGAGGTCAACATTGAAAACGAAAAAGACGGTCAGCTTAAAATTATAAGCAACGTTGCAGAAGGTTTGACAGCTGCGGCAAGAGAAAAGAGAAACAGCATACCGGCACGAATCGAAAAAATGAAAGAGATTGTCGAAGCCTCCGACGGCGATAGCTTTATTTTATGGCACGACCTTGAAGATGAAAGACGAGCTATTAAAAAAGCCTTACCTGAAGCTGTCGAGGTTTACGGTTCTCAGCCCTTAGAGGTAAAAGAAAAGCGTGTTATTGATTTTGCAGAAGGTAAATTTAGGCTGTTAGCTACGAAAAAAGAAATCAGCGGTCAGGGCTGTAATTTTCAGAAGTATTGCCACCGTGCAATTTTTCTCGGCATTGATTATAAATTCAATGATTTCATTCAAGCTATCCACCGCATATATCGTTTCTTGCAGACTGAAACGGTAAAAATCGACATTATTTACACAAAAAATGAGCAGTCAATCCTTGATGAGCTGCTTGAAAAATGGGAGCGTTACAAGGCTCAGGCGAAGAAGATGCAGGAACTTATAATTGCAAATGGTCTGAGCAATAACAATATCGCCTCACAAATGCAAAGAAAGATAGGAGTGAGCCGTACGAAAGTTCAGGGCAAAAATTATACAGCCGTGCTTAATGACTGTGTCGAAGAAGTCAGGTTAATGGAGAGCAATTCTGTTGACCTTATACATACATCAATCCCGTTCAGCAATCACTATGAATACACACCGAGCTATAACGATTTCGGACACAACGAAGATAATGGTAAGTTCTTTGAACAAATGGACTATCTCACGCCTGAGCTGCTCCGTGTCTTAAAGCCCGGAAGAGTTGCCGCTATCCACGTTAAGGATAGAGTTCTTTTCGGCAATGCAACCGGCGATGGAATGCCGACGATAGATCCATTCAGCGAAATGACGGTATTTCACTACCTAAAACATGGCTTTAAGTATATGGGCAGAATTGTTGTCTTAACTGATGTCGTCAGAGAAAACAATCAGACATATCGGCTTGGTTGGTCTGAGCAGTGCAAAGACGGCTCAAAGATGGGCGTCGGATGTCCCGAATATGTTCTCTTGTTCCGTAAGCTCCCGACAGATACATCAAAAGCATATGCTGATGTTCCCGTTCATAAGTCAAAAGAAGATTACACACGAGCACAATGGCAGATTGACGCTCACGCATTCTGGCGTTCAAGTGGCGACAGGCTTGTAACAAAAGAGGAAATAACGAAATCCTCCGTGTCAACCTTGCAGAAAGTATTTACAAAGTATTCTCGCAATACCGTTTATGATTACAAGGAACACGTCGAAATTGCAAAATCACTCGATGAAAATAACCGTCTCCCCGCCTCTTTTATGGTCGTAGCTCCCGCTTCGTGGACTGACCAAATATGGGACGACATAAACAGAATGAGGACCTTGAACACAACTCAGAGTTCAAGAAGACAGGCTCTTCATGTGTGTCCCCTGCAGCTGGATATTGTCGAGAGAATTATCAACAGATATTCAAACAAAGGTGAGCTTGTTTTAGACCCGTTCGGCGGTCTTATGACGGTACCTATGACAGCCGTTAAAATGGGCAGAAAAGGCTATGGCATTGAGCTCAACCCTGATTATTTCAGAGATGGTGTCGGTTATCTGAAAGAGGTTGAAGCGGATAACGACCAGCCGACATTATTTGATTTGATATGAAAGTAATCCAAGATGACAGCGCAAAAGACAGTTACGGCAGATGTCCGATTGTATTCAAAGGCGCAAAAAGTCTGAGAGAAATACATGATTATCTTTTCAAACACTATGGCGGATATAAATTCGCTATAGTGTTTGATGAAACAGTGGACGAATATTACGATTACGGTAAAGACATTTATGTGTATTTTCTTGATGAAATTCTTGAAGAGGCTGCGGTGTATGCCGACTGCATCGTAACCGACAAATACGGTAAAAGGAAGTTTTAACGGTGAAAGCAAAAATAATTAAAAATCAACATTTAAACACTATATACTCTATAACACATAAACCGCCACTGGTTCACGGTTTTATGAAATACAAATGTAGAAGCTGCGGCAAAACATGGACTATGAACCTTGAAATCGGTGTTGAAGATTTCGGAAAAAACGGCAGACCACATCAACCTTGCCCTTTTGTTATTCCTTGTGATTGTGGCGGCACGGCAAATGATATAAGCGGTTGTGTTCCTTATCCCGAAATCAGAGAGTTGTTTTCAGGACAGAGATATTTTGCTTATGACAAAAGCGGAAAAGATAATGCTTGCGGAGAAATGGCTATTTTTATAGAAAAGGAGTGATACCGTATGACAGATAGCGGGATTATAAAGGCGATAGAAGAAGTAAAAGCGACACTTGTATCCATGGAAAACGACGAGCGAAACTATGCGTCTGAGTATTTAAGCAAGGAATCACTTGCAGTTTGCATGGAGGCTCTTGATATTATCAAAAGCCAGCAGGCAGAGATTGAGAGGTTGAACAAGTTAGTTATTGAAAAGCACAAGGAAAATAACAGGTTGAACGACTATCTGCAATATGCCGAAGCCGAAGCGGTCAAAGAGTTTGCGGAAAAGTTGAAATCAGTTTCACAACAGCTACCCTTATCTGCACTTTCTGATAGGTTTGTTACTATAAGTGATATTAATAATCTTTTGAAAGAAAGAGAGGAAACTTAATAATGGCAAATGAGTATTTCGGAAAAACCGAACAACTTAAACCGTGTCCGTTTTGCGGAAAAAAAGGTAGCTGTTATGACAGATGCACACGATTTAGAAGAATGTTCAAATTTTGATTATGACAATTGTCCTTGCAATGAATATGAGCCTAGCCCTTGTGAATTAATAACAGTCGTATGTAATGTAAATAAGGGCGGTTGTGGCGCTTCATCTGGATATTATCCAACAAAAAAAGAAGCAATAGAAGCATGGAACAGGAGGGTTGACAATGATAAATTGTAAAAACTGTATTCACTATGATGTGTGTTTACTTGAAGAGGGCGAAATTTTCATAGGTGCAAAGAAAAATGGATTCTGTGGAAAACACAAAGACAAATCCCGATATATCGAATTACCCTGCAAGGTGGGGGATATGGTGTATTGCATAAACACATTTTCCCAAAACGACCCGAGAATAAATAAATGCGAAGTTGACGCAGTGCATATTACATCAGGGAAAAATCTAAGAGGACACAAAAAACCGTCTTATGCTCTTGTAAGAAATATAAATATGCCCTCATTATCATCAAGAATATACTTTGAAAAATTCGGTATAACTGCTTTCCTCACCCGTGAAGAAGCAGAACGAGCGTTAAAGGAGCGTGCGGATAATGGCTGAATACATAGATAAAGACAAATTACTAAATGACATTGAATGTATTGATATAAGCGACTGCACAGATATTGATGATATTTTTACAGAGGTTGAAAGGACTATTGACGAACAACCTACCGCCGATGTGGTTGAGGTTGTCAGATGTAAGGAGCATAAGAATGCAAGGAAGACGATATACGGTTATATTTATTGCCGTGTTGATAATTGCATTGCTCATAAAGAAACAGACTATTGCAGTTACGGCAAAAGGAAAGAAAGTGAGGAAACAGATAATGATAAACTATGAAAAGTCCAGAAAAGAAGGTCATATTATTTTCTCTGATTACAGCACAGGAGATAGATATTACCCTTGTCCAATTCGTAATCTTTCACTTTGGCAAAAGAAAACATCAGTTTATCCTGTTAAATCAGAGTCATTATCATTATGTAAAAAATGTAAATATTGCTATTGCACAGGTCATTGTTCTATCTGCTCTCAGCGTTCTGAAACAAGTTGTAAATGCGTTACGGTCAAAGCGGGTCAACCTTGCAAATATTTCAAAAGGTGGGAAAAAACAATGAATGATAAACAGCATAAAGAAATAATAAAATCTGCTATTGATACATATGGTTCAACTCTTCAGATTGTTGTTGCTATTGAGGAGCTGTCAGAACTTCAAAAATCGTTGACAAAGCACCTCAGAGGCAATACCAATAAATCAAACATTTCGGAAGAAATCGCCGATGTTGACATTATGCTTCAGCAACTCAAAATGATTTTTGAAATTTCTGACCATGTTGTAAATCGCAACAAGGAAAGGAAGCTCAACCGCCTTGTTGAAAGAATGAAAGAAGAACGATGTGACACGAGAGCTAAAGTTGACGACATAGGTGATATCAATGCGTAAATGCTGGCTGTGTGGTCGCAACGGTTCCGCTGACCCTCTCGACAGACATCATATATTCGGTGCTGCGAACCGTAAGAAATCTGAGAAATATGGTCTTGTCGTTTACCTGTGTCACGAAAGATGCCACATATTCGGCAGGAACGCCGTTCATCAGAACGCTCAGACAATGCAAATGCTACATGAATACGGGCAGAAGAAATTTATGAAGGAGCAGAACGCTACGGCTGATGAATTCCGCAAGGTGTTCGGGAAGAATTATCTATGACGTTCAAAGAATTAAATTCACTTTATGACAAAAAGAAAATCCTTGACCGATACAGAGAGCGACTGACAGACCGCAGAGAACGGCTTATTGAAATAGAGTCACGAATAGGAAGCGCCGGAGGAAGTGACTATTCGGGAATGCCTAAAAGTCACTCCGTCAACAGCGCTGTTGAAAATCTTATAATAACTAAAATAGCGCTTGAGGCTGAAATAGCTGACCTTGAAAGCAGAATCAGAGTCGAAGAGGTTGAATATAAAGAGCTCGAAAGACGGATAGATGACTTAATTCGCACCTGTGAAGATACACACGTCAGACTTCTGCTTCAATATCGCTTCATTGACCTTATGTCATGGCAAAAAGTAGCATTTGCCGCAGGCGGAAATAACACCGATGACGCCTGTAGAAAGGCTGTCAACCGTTACATAAAAAAAAGACAAGAAAATTTGTAAGTTGTCCGTTTTGTCCGCTATATATGTGTTATAATGATAGCGTAGAATAATAATCAAAGCTGCCGACGGGAGACCCCGTCGGTATTCTTTTATGAAAGGAGGATAAAACAGTCTGTAATGAGCTCCGCATTGCAGAAATACATGCATACCATCGCCCCGGTATGCTTTATCTGAAAGGAGAATTCAAAATGCTTAAAATTAAGCAGAAATTCAAATCAAATCCAACCTTGTATTACGCCGTTTCAATCGCCGCAACATGGGCGGGCATAGGCTCGCTGATGAATGGTGTTGTAATGACACAGACATACGGGGTTATTCCCTCACTTATATGGGTATTCGGCAACACGATAGCATGTATAGTGTTCGGAATTATTGCTCCGAAAATACCAAAAGTCCGCGAAGTCTTTTGTTCAAAGGCTATGATGTGGATTAATGGTTTTATGTGCGTATTTCAAAGCTGGCTTTCAATGAATGGTATGCAGTCTGTTTTTTCTGACACGGTACTCGGAGAGAGAACCGGAGTAATCATCGCCTATGCCGAGGCGATATTTTTTATTATTTTACTTCTGAAATTCGGAATGATACGAAACGTCCTCACGGATGGTTTAGGGTGGCTTATCGTATATGCTCTTGCAATAGGTGTTACAATAGCTGCTATCATCCATTCACGAGGCAATATGCAAATCATCTCACTTGGCATAAACAATTCAGCAATCAGAGCGGGATTATGGAAAGCATTATTGCTTATTCCCGGACCGTTCACTTATCCGTATTTTTTCGAAATTCTTAATTACAATGACAAAAACGAGGACGGGACAGTAAAAATAAACGCCCGAAAGGCTTTCACTCTCGGCGGTATTTTCTTCGGCATATATATGGCAATCGTCTTTTTGCTTGCATGGACTAATTTCAATCCCGCCCTCAACATTGTAAAAGCTATTCTCATTACGATAATCGGTACTTCAACGCTTTCCTCGGCGATGTATAGCATCTATATAGCGTTTGGAAAGAAGATAGGTCTTGCCGTCAATATCGGTCTTGTAGCATTCTGGGCTATTCTTATACCACTTGGCGTGATGAATATGTGGACGCTCATGGCGTCAATTCGTATTTATTTTGTCGCAGGCGGTATTCTTTTTGCCGTTATATGGAACGCATACGAGAAACTCACCTCACAGATAAAGGAGGTGACGAAATGAAAATAGTAAAAATTAAGCTGTCAGAGCTTAAAAGGCCTGAAAAAAATGTGCGTATGCACTCTGACAAGCAAATTGAAGAGTTCAAACGCTCTGTCAAAATGTTCGGGCAAATCAGACCGATTGTTGTTGATGAAAACAATGTAATGCTTGCCGGCAACGGTTTATACGAGACTCTTGTTGCTCTCGAATATACCGAAGCTGACTGTTATGTTGTTAAAGGGCTGTCGGAAAACGAAAAAAAGAAGCTCATGCTTGCCGACAACAGAATATTCAACCTCGGTGTTGACGACCTTGCGGCATTTGATGAAATCATAAAAGAACTTGCCGGCGATTTCGATATTCCCGGCTATGACGACGATCTTCTTCAAACTCTCATTGCCGATTCCGAAGATGTTGACGAAATGATGTCAGACTATGGAACGCTAACAGAGGAAAAGAAAGAAGAAATCAAGTCAAATGCGGTAATATACGAAGATGATAACGCTGAGCGTGGTTCAACAGAGCCTATAAGAGCCGTTGAACACAATTCAGACGAACCTTCTTCAAGTGATAATGACGCAAACTACATCATCTGTCCTCATTGCGGTGAAAAGATATGGCTGTAAAGAGAGCGACAGCGAAAATGAGCTGTGTCGATGCAGCTTATATGAGAATTAAGAATGTGTTTGCAAACGGATTGCCGGTTTATTTCTCAACCTCAGGCGGTAAAGACTCAATCTGTATAGCAGATATGATATATCGTCTTATTCAGTGTGGAGAGATAAACCCGAAGCAACTCACTGTTATATTCATCGACGAGGAAGCTATATATGACTGCTGCATAGAACTTGTCAAGATGTGGCGAAAGCGTTTTCTTCTTGCCGGAGCAAAATTTCATTGGTATTGTTTGCCGCTGAAGCAAGTGTCTTGTTTTAATCAGCTGACGAATGACGAAAGCTGGATAACATTTGAGCCGGGAAAAGAGAGCGTGTGGGTTCGTCAACCTCCGTCATTCGCAATTCGCAACAGCCCCTATATTTCGGGGGTAGGAAAGGAAAATTATCAAACCTTTTTGCCTCGCATAACTAAAGACGGAATAATGCTGACCGGTGTCAGGGCTGCTGAAAGTGTTCAGCGCCTGCAATACATGTCAGCGCTCAACCTTGGTAAGCAAGGTATAACAGGTACGAATATGATTTACCCGATATACGACTGGAAGGACGCCGATGTATGGAAATATATCAAAGAAAACAACTGTGAAATTCCTGAGGCGTATATGTGGATATATCAATCGGGCGAAAACCGTCACAGTCTTCGCATTTCAAACTTCTTCGCTTGCGACAGTCTCAGAGGTTTGAAACATGTCGCTGAAACTGACCCCGACTTATGGCAAAGAATAGAGAAGCGAGAACCGAATGCCTATATGGTCCTCTTATACTGGGACAGCGAGATGTATAAGCGTCGCTCAAAGACAAGAAGGAAGAACGAGGCAGACGAACAAAAAGACTACAAAGCACTATGCAAGAAGCTTCTCTTTATCGAACCTGAGAAACATTTCACAAATCCGACCACAATCAATGTGGCAAAGCAATATCGAAAATGCTATATCAAAGTTGACGGTTTAGCAAGACCGAGAGATTACCGCAAGATGTATGACGCACTTGTGGCAGGTGACCCGAAGCTCCGTTCAATGAGAGCCATCTATCAGGATGTTTTCGGAGCATACGCAGAGTATGCGAAGAGATTTAAATAATAAAACAGGAGGAAAAGTCAATGTATAGAGGAGAGTGCAACATCACTCACGGTGGAAGTAAAACACGCTTATACAGTATTTGGAAACAGATGCGTATACGCTGTCACTGTGTTACAAATCCCACCTATAGATATTACGGTGCAAGGGGCATTGATATATGCGAAGAATGGGATGATTTCGCTGTATTCAGAGAATGGGCAATGTCACACGGATATACTGATTCTATGACAATAGATAGAATTGACAGTAACGGCGATTATTGTCCTAAAAATTGTCGTTGGATTTCTCACGATGAGAATTGCAAGTATAAACGCTCGAATAAGATATATGAGCACAATGGTGAAAAGTTCACGCATAATGATTGGGCAAGAAAGCTCGGAATAGCTCCATCGACATTAACACAAAGGATAAGAAACAAAGGTGTTGAAGCTTCTCTTTCGACAAAAAAATAAGGATGGAAAACCTTTTTGAACCACTATCAACACTTCAATGGATTGATAGAAATAAACTTATTCCAAATTCATATAACCCGAACAAAGTTTCCGAGGAAAATCTTTCATTGCTGATACAATCAATCGAAACAAACGGTTGGACACTTCCCATTGTTGTGAGGCCTGATTACACGATTATTGACGGTTTCCACAGATGGACAGTATCAGGCAGAGAACCGCTGAAGACAAAGCTCGGCGGTAAAGTCCCGGTTGTTATAGTTCATCACGATGATGAAGCAGAAGATATGTACGGTACCATTACTCATAACAGAGCAAGAGGTACACATCTTCTTGAACCGATGAAAGCTATTGTAAAGAAACTTATGGACGAGAAAAAGACTGTAAAGGAAATCAGTAAGCAACTTGGTATGAGGCCTGAGGAGATATTCAGATTGTCTGACTTCTCAAAGGATGAATTCATCTCACTCATGGCGGGAAACGACGATTATAGTCGTGCAACGATTTTGACTAAAGTTTGAGAAAAACCTCCTATTGTGATGAAAGGAGCAGCTGAACAATGGAAACATGGAAACCAATACCGAAATATAACGGCAAGTACGAAGTAAGCGACAAAGGTAATGTGCGCTCTCTGTGCTGTGGAAGGATAAAAACACTAAAGCAAATGTTCAATGCCGGCAAGTACAACGGCTATCCTGTTGTCACACTATATGACAACGAACACAGAGCAAAGAAAGAAAAGGTGCACCGCCTTGTTGCTGAAGCTTTTATTCCTAACCCTCAACGGCTGCCTCTCATCAATCATAAAGATGAAGACAAATGCAACAACTGTGTTGATAACCTCGAATGGTGCACAAAGCAGTACAACAATTCGTACAACGGTGCCAATTCCAGAAGAAGCGAATCACTAAAAGCATGGTATCGCATGAAAAAAGGTACTGTCCGAGCGTCTTAATTTCGTTGCGGGCTTGTCAACCCCAAATTTCACACAGTTAGTAGGGGATTTTTCGACAACTTTAATTGATTTTCAAAAGATGAAAATAGATTAAAAAAGTTCAGAAACTGAAAGCATATGTTTAGTTTTCAATTCAAATATTTGAGTTTTTAGTAGATTTTTTCACTTTTTTGTGTTTGTACATGGTCCTTTTTTTAAGATGAGACAAGGCGGATGCAATCTTTTGATTGTTGCTCTCAGAATCCGTGCTGTGAAAATCAGCGGGTGGGGAAAATACACCATTAGTGCAGAGAGAGGTCGGGAGTCTCGGTGTATTTAATTGCACAGCTTATAAGCCGTTGTAGCTCAGAAGGTAAGAGCAGACTGTGTTTTTTTGCCAATGTTTTTTCCACAGTCAATGTCGTAGGTTCGAGTCCTGCCAACGGCAACTAATACGGGGATGTCGTCAAGAGGAAAGACACAGTACTTTGACTGCTGCATTCGTAGGTTCGAGTCCTGCCATCCCTGCCATACTTCTGAAAAAGGAGCGAAAACTATGCCAGCAAAAAAACCGATAGCAGAGATAGGTGAAGACGGAGCGGTCTATGTTCTTCAAGCTGGCACGCCCGTTTACTTGAAGACAGCGGATGTATCCTCGATTATCGGAAAGTCTAATCAGTGGGTTGGGCAACTGACATCACAGGGTACCATACACAAGAAACGGACATTGCACGGCTCTTTGTACGATATGAAAGAAACGCTGTCCGCATACATAGGCACTCTCAGCGATAAATTCGACAAAGACGAAACCGACGAAAAGGTTGAAAGAACACGCAAAGCGGCAGAGGCGATGATTAAGAAGTCAAAAGCTACTATTGCAAAGCTCGACGCTGATGAACGAGAGGGTAAAATGCATCGCTCAGAGGATGTCGCCGCAATGACTGAAGACTTGATTTATGCAATTCGCAGTGCTCTACTCGCTCTCCCCGGCAGACTTGCGGTCGATGTAATGCAGGCTGCTGACTCTGCTGAAGCATCTGAGATAATCAGAGAAGCAATCTATGAGGTTATGAACGAACTTTCAAATTACGAATACGACTCATCTAAGTACGAAGAAAGGGTTCGGCAACGGCTCAATCTTGAAGCAGTTGACACAGACTATGACGATGAAGAAGGCTGACGAAGCTCGCCTCAATCAAGCTATACGCTCTGCAGTTCGTGGAATGAAACCGCCTGAAAAACTGACAGTTTCACAGTGGGCAGACAAGAAAAGAAGGTTATCTGCCGAAAGCTCTGCTGAAACCGGTCCGTGGCGAACATCACGAACTCCATATCTGAAAGATATTCTTGATTCGTTTACTGACCCTAAAGTAAAGAATATTGTCGTTGTTGCTTCATCGCAGGTAGGCAAATCAGAAACGATAAACAATATGATAGGCTACATTATCGACCAAGACCCCTCGTCGATATTGTTTATTCAGCCGACAACCATTGACGCAAAAGAATATTCAAAGTTGAGAATCGCCCCAATGATAAGGGACTGTCCGACACTTAAAAAGAAAGTCGCAGACCCGAAAAGCCGTGATTCCGGCAACACGATTTTGCAGAAAACATATCCAGGCGGTATTTTGACGATGTGTGGCTCAACAGAAGCTCACGCTCTTGCGTCAAAGCCTATTCGGTATGTGTTCGGCGATGAGCGTGACCGATGGGCGGTTTCAGCCGGCAACGAGGGCGACCCTTGGGAACTGGCGAAAGCACGGCAGACAACATTCTATAATTCAAAATCTGTTCAGGTATCTACTCCTACAATTAAAGGTGCCTCAGCCATTGAATCTGCATATTCGGACGGTACTTGTGAGAGGTGGTGCACGAAATGCCCCCATTGCGGCGAGTATCACGAAATCACCTTTGACAATATACGATTTGAGTATGAAGAAATCAAATCGGGAAAGGAAATCAGCTATAAAGTTACATCGCTGTTCTACGCTTGCCCCTATTGTGGTGCTGCTTCATCAGAGGCAACGATGAAAAGACAGCCCTCAAAATGGATAGCTGACAATCCGGAAGCATACGAACTACACAGAACACGGTCATTTTGGCTGACTTCATGGGTATCGCCATGGGCTGCATGGGCTGATACAATCGTTATGTTTCTCAAAGCTCGCGGCGATACAAAGAAAATGCAGGTTGTTTATAACACCCGTTTCGGCATGCTATGGGAAGACAGAGGCGACATTGAAGATGAGGACAGCGTTATGTCTCGACGTGAAGATTATAGAGCAGAACTTCCCGACGGTGTTCTATGTCTGACTTGCGGTGTTGATACTCAGGACGACCGTTTCGAATATGAGGTAGTCGGACACGGACACTTCGGCGAAACATGGGGCATACGCAAAGGCGTTATTCTCGCCCGACCCGATTCTGATGAAGCATGGGCGGCGCTCGAAGAAGTTGTAAAGCATATATACAAATTCGAGAGCGGTGTAGGTTTGCCTGTTTCATTAACCTTTATTGATGAAGGCGGTCACTTTACACAAGATGTCAGAATGAGGTGTCGTGAACGAACGGCACTTAAAATGTTTCCCGTTAAAGGACGAGGCGGTTCAGGAGTTCCTTATACTTCTCCGCCGAAACAACAAAAGATAGTTGTTCACGGCAAAGCAATAGGTAAATGCTATGTCTTTGAAATCGGCGTTGACTCAGGCAAGCAAATTATAATGGATAATCTGCGTGTTAAGTCCCCCGGTCCGAAATATTGTCACTTTCCTCGAAATGATGAATACGGTGGCAGATTTTTCAAATCTTTATTGTCGGAAAGGCTTGTGTATAAAGAGGGAAAGAAAAATCCGTGGCAGTGGGAAAAAATTCCCGGACACGAAAGAAACGAAGCTCTCGACTGTCGTAATTATGCATTAGCGGCCTGCAAGTCGTTAAATCCGAATTTCGACGATTTAGAGCGTCGGATATGTTCTCTATTGGGCAAAACAAATAAAGCTGTTGCAACCCCGAAAAAGAAAGCAAAAACAACAAAGAAAATGAAATCAAATAATTTTGACGAATGGTGAGAAAAATATGGATATCGCAAGAATTAAAAAGCGTGTTGCTTATCTTAAAAACCGTGCAGAAAAAATCGAAGCTGCACTTGATGCGCTAATAGATGGCGGTGCTCAGTCATACACGATTGATGATAGAACCGTCACAAAATTTGACATTACCAAGCTCGAAGATGAACTCGAAAAGACCTATTCAAAGCTCGATGAACTTGAATCGAGACTGCACGGCAAAAAGAGCCGAAAAGCAGTAGGTGCAGTTCCCCGTGACTGGTAACTTAATATTGTCAACAAGCCCACCGCTCCGGGCTGTTGTATATAACCCGATGATTGTTTCTTTTCATCGGGTTATTCTATTTCATCTGAGGAGGTGAAAATGTGGACGAACAAACAAGAAGAGCAGTAAAAAACGCGGCGAAAAAATTCTACGCCAAAGGCTATTCAGATGCCGGAGCTTCACTGACAAAAAGAGCTTTAAAAGGCTTCACGGCTGAGAGCGGTCACCCGAAAGAAGATATAGATTACAATAATCACATTCTTCGTCAGCGGTGCAGAATGCTATATATGGCTTCGCCCATTGCGGCAGGGGCAATAAATACGAGCAGAACCAAGATTGTCGGCTCAGGCATTCACTTGAATAGCTCAATCAATTATGACCTTCTCGGCATATCACAGGATGAAGCTCGAAAGTGGCAGAAGAACACAGAAGCTGAGTGGAAACTATGGGCTGAAAGCAAAAGGAATTGTGACGCACTCGGAATGTCAAGTTTTTACGGTCTCGAACAAATCGCTCTTAAATCATGGCTGATGAGCGGAGACGTATTTGCGGTTTTGAAGAGAACAAAAACTACACCGCTCAATCCCTATACTCTCAGAATTCAGCTTGTTGAGGCCGATAGAGTACGGACACCTTCTGATTTCGGAAAGGAATATGCGTGGTCTTTGACCGACGGAAAAAACCCGAACACCGGGAATAATGTGTATGACGGTGTAGAGGTTGACGCTGACGGCAAGGTTGTTGCATATCACATCTGCAACACATATCCGTATCAAATTACGGGAAACTCGCCGAAATGGCAGAGAGTTCTTGCCGAAGGTGAGAGAACAGGCTTACCTAATGTGCTTCAAATCAGGGACGCTGAACGCCCTGACCAATATCGTGGCGTTTCAATTCTTGCCGTAGCAATAGAGATGTTGTTACAGCTCAGAAGATACACCGAGTCGGAACTTATGGCAGCACTTGTGCAGTCGTATCTCACAGCGTGGATAATCACAGAGTCAGACCCGACAGATTTTCCGTTTAATGAAATCGGCGGTGGCGAAGGTATCGATGATTTTGAAGCTGACGAAGTGTCAGACGATGAAAATGAATACGAAATCGGACCGGGCACAATCAACCATTTAAAACCCGGAGAAAGTGTTGTTCTCGGCAATCCGAATATTCCGACAGCGGGATTTGAGGCTTTTGTAAAGGCACTCTGCAAAATGATAGGTGCTGCAATCGAAATTCCTTATGATGTGCTTCTCAAAGAGTTTAACAGCTCATACTCATCTGCTAAGGGAGCTCTCGAAGAAGGTTGGGAAATGTTCAAAATGCGTAGAGCGACACTCGTTGAAAACTTCTGTCAGCCCGTATATGAAGTATGGCTTGCCGAGGCAATAGCAATCGGCAGAATTAAAGCCCCCGGCTTTTTCAATGACCCAAAAATTCGTAAAGCATGGTGTGGAGCACGTTGGGACGGGCCCGCTCAGACACACCTTGACCCTGTTAAGGAAGCAAAAGCAAATGAAACTCTTGTTGCTCACGGTTGGAAAACCAATGCACAGGTTACAAGAGAATCTTATGGCGGTAACTTTGAAGAGAACATTTCAGAGCTTTCGGAAGAAGCTCAGCTTATGTCTCAAAAAATGTTTACCGCAACCACAAATAATTCACAAGGAGGCGAACCTACAGAATGAAAATAGGTGTTAAAAAACCATTCTATGTAATGCAGATGAACGACAATAACGACGCAGAAATCACGATGTACGGCGAAATCGTTGAAACTCAACCTGTCGACTGGTGGACGGGCGAACCGATACCCGGAAACTACATTTTACAAGATGAATTTCTTGCCGACTTAGAAGAAATTACTAAGAATGGCGTTAAAGGCTTAACACTTCGTATGGACTCAGTCGGCGGCAACGCAAACGTTGCAATAGTTATTCATAACAGACTCCGTGAACTTGCTTCTAACGGTGCAAATCTTACTTGTATTGTTGACGGTGTTGCAATGTCGGGCGGCTCGCTCATTATGTGTGCCTGCGACAATGTAAAGGTCAACCCTTCTTCACTTGTAATGATACACAAGTGTTGGAGCTACATCTATGGCAGTTACAACGCAGATGAACTGAGAGAACTTGCAAAATCCTATGACGCGTGGGATAAAGCTCAGATTTCAATTTATGAAAGAAAAACGAAACTCTCAAAGACTGTGATTGAACATATGATGTCCAATACCACATATTTAACCGGCTCTGAAGCAATCGAAAAAGGCTTTGCAAATGAACTTATAGAGGATGCAGAACCTCTTGACCTTGCCGCAAATGCAAATAGAACATCGCTCTTTGTAAAAGGCAAGGAACTTCACCTCTGCGCAGGAATGAAAGTCCCCGACAGCATTCCTATCAGACAGGTATCATCTGCTGCTGATGCAGTTGATATAAAAAAGACTCAGCCGGAGCCTGACACCGGCAATGATGAAGGAGGAATTCAAACAATGGCAGGTAATCTTGAAGAGCTCCGCGTTGAAAATCCGGAGCTTGCGACTCAGGTCGAAAACGATGTCAGAGCTTCTCTCGAAAGTGAAATGAATGGCAGGGTTAATTCGGCCGTTGAAAACGAACGCCAACGTCTTCAGCAGATTGATGAAATTTCATCTCTCTACACTGATGAACAAGTTCGTGAAGCCAAATACGGCGAAAAGGCTTGCTCAGCTCAGGAACTCGCTTTCCGTGCTGCACAGCAGGCGGCAAAGACCGGCTCGGCGTTTATGGCAAACGCCACAGCCGACACAAATGACAGCGGGGCAAACAAAGTTCCCGCAGCATCAGGCGAAGGTAAAGAAGAGCCGACAACCGAAGAAGGTAAGCAGGCTTATTATGATAGCTTTTTCGCCGCAGCAGTAAAGGAGGATAAGTAATATGAATCTCGACAGAAAAATCGGTGAGATGGACTATGACAACCTCGTGATAGGTCTCAACCCTAAAACCGACGTTCGCTCTGCGACAATCCGCAAACTTGATTCTAAAAGCATTATAAGAAGAGGCACTATCCTTGCAAAATCAAGCGCAGATAATAAGTGCGTTATTCTCGGTACTTCTGCTTCAGAATCGGAGAAACTCATTCCCTTCGGCATTGTTACAGATGATGTTGAGGTAGGCACAGAAGCAGATGTTGTTACGACAATCTACACGGCCGGTTGCTTCAACACTTCAAAGTGCATTGTTGCCGAAGGATACACAATCACAGACGCCGATTTCGATGAACTCAGAAAGTTCAATATCGTATTTCAGGCGGCTCAGTCATAAGGAGGTATAACAATGGGAATGACAGTCGATCTCTTATCAAGCTACGCTTTAAATGCGTCAATCAAACAGGTCTCCCCTGTTTACAATTTCTTTTCAACCAGATATTTTCCCACTGAGGAAGGCGACATATTCAAAGCAGACGAAGTTCTTGCTGAATATGAAGAGCACGGTCAGAAGATGGCTCCGTTTGTCGCTCCGCGTGTCGGAGATATCCCGATTATGCGTGACGGTTATACAATGCATGCATACAGACCCCCCTATATCGCACCGTCAAGAACTCTCACTGTGGACGACCTCAAAAAGAGAGGTTTCGGTGAAGCACTCTATTCAAATCTTGACGCGTCTCAGAGAGCTGCGAAGATTTTGACAAAAGATTTCACAGACCTTAATAACCGTATAGCTCGCCGTGAAGAGTGGATGGCTGTGCAGACTATGATTAACAACGGCTGTATCATGCAGGAATACATCGATGCAAACACAGTTGGTAAGCAGCATATAGTCTGCTTCTACAACGGCACTTCAAAGCATACGTACACCGTTGACAGTTCGCACAAATGGGGTACAGCCGGTGCAAACATCAGAGGCGACATTGGTGCGATGGCAAAACTTCTTATTGCAGCAGGCCTCCCCGCCTCTGACCTTGTTCTCGGCACGGAAGCAGCCGACGCTCTTTACATGGACGAAGAACTTCGTAAGGCAATCGACCTTAATTCGGGTATCGCCGTCGGCGGCATTAATGAAAAATATGTTTACCCCGGCATACGGTATATGGGTAAGCTCAACTTCAAAGGTGTTTGCCTTGATGTGTTTGTCGCTGAAGAAACATATCAGGATGACAACGGCGATATTGTCCCCTACTTCCCCGCAAAGGCAGCTATGGTTACATATCCCGGTTGCGGTCACACAATGTACGCATCAATTACACAGATGGACTACGGCTCAACTGAGTTTAAGACATACGCTCAAAAGAGAGTTCCGAAGCTCGTTGTTGACCAGGATAAGGACATCCGCAAGATACGTGTTGCTACACGCCCGCTTTGCGCACCGAAGCAGGCTAACCCGTACATCTATTGCGCAGAAGTAGTCTGATAAAGACAGAAAGGAGCGGACTATATGCTTATCAAGATAATCAAAGGTACATATGGACTTCATATTAATGGTTCTGTTGTCGGAAAAGATGTTAACAGCCAGCCGTTTGAGGTTGATGATATGACAGCCGCCGAGCTTATTGAGCTTGGTGTTGCGGAATGTGTCGAAAAAAAGGTTGCAACGGGGCAAACTCCCGATTCTGACAAAGAGTCGGGAGAAAACCTTGTCGTTGACGAAAACGCTATAAGCGGCGAAAATAACGATATTTCGGAAGCTAAAGTGGTCCCCGAATACTCAACAGATATGACCGATGCTGAGCTTCGCAGAATTGCAGATGAGTTCGGTATTGAGATAGACGAGAGAGCTACAAAAGCAGCGATTGTTGCTGCTCTCGATGAAGCTTTCGATGAAATTCCTGAAGGCAATCTTGACATCGGTGTTGGTGAGCCTGTGATATGAGTTTCAAGGATATGGTTGAAACCGACAACAAAAGTATATTTCTCAACTGCGATGAGTTCGCTGAAAAACGGACGGTAAGATACGACGGGGAAATCTTCAAGGATATTCCCGTCGTACTCACTAAGGTAAAGCAGAGCAAAAAAAGTGTTGTTGGGACAATGGAGGGTGTTCACCTTATTTCTGCAGTGGTACACATTTCGCTTTCCGACCTTAACGGCATAATTCCTGAACAGCACGGTTGGATAGATATTTCCGACGGCGAAGCTCTCGGACGCACATTCTTTCAACGCTACAGGATTACGACATCCGATTGTGAAATGGGAATGGTTGTCTTGGAGTTGGAGGCTTTCGATGAGTAATTATTATACACCGAGCAGCCAATTTCTTATGTTTGATGTAGATGCGGAAAGCAGTATAGAAAGAGTTCAAAAATTACTTGCAGGCATTCCGCACGGAGCTGACAAAGCTATCGGCTCGGCTATAAAGCGTGCTGGACAAAGCGGTGAAGCCTATGCGGCGAAAGCTCTCCGGGAGCACTATGTTATTAAAGCTGCCGATTTCAAAAAATACACGGACAGAAAAAGAAACATTGTGTCGGACTCTATGGGAACATCTGTTGAAATCAAGTTCATAGGTCGTCACATTCCGTTAATGAAATTCGACACAAAGGTCGATAGCTCCGGCAGAGTATCTGCAAGGGTAAAACGCACATCCGCAAGAACAGCTTTTGACCATATTTTTGCTCAAAATGTAGGCGATCACGGTCATGTCGGTGCATTTGAACGGCAAGCATCCGGTCGATTACCTATTGAGGAAAAGCTTGGCCCGTCAACACCTCAAATGATGTTTAACAATGATGAGGTATCAGAGAAAATCGGTGATAAGGTTCAGAATGTCTTCGAGGAAAGACTTAATCACGAAATGTTAACTGTGCTTAACGGTTGGAGGAAATGATATGACGTTTCTTGAAATGCTCGAAATATTAAAGGTGTTTTTAACAAAAATCACTGCCGATATGATTTTTCCTGTTGCTTTACAAAAAGGCGACAGGGAAAATGAAGCAAGACGCCCCGCTGTTTATAAAATGCGTTTGCCAAACGGCAAAAGAGCCGAAAAATTCGCACCGTACATTCTTATTCAGCTTGTAAACGGTATAAATCAACAGCCTCAAGGCAGAGATAGTGAAAATAGCGAAAACTCGTTTTTCGTTCGCTTTGTATTTGTTGTCTACAATGAAAACGAAGAAGAAGGCTCTGCAATGCTTCTCAACCTTATGGACAGAGTGCGAATAAAATTGCTCGAACAGGTTGTTGTCGGCAATAGAATAATACTCGATACTGACAAAGGCTTAGAGTATATCATTTATCCCGACGACACAGCACCTTATTACGCAGGCGAAATTGTAGGCACATTCTATGGTAGCCCTATCGAAAGGAAAATATCTTATGAGTAAAAAGACAAAAACCTCGGCTGAAAAGGTCGGGGTATATGTATATCTCGGTCCGTCAATCCGTGGTGTCATTCAGAACGGCACTATTTTTCACGGAACAATGACCGAAATCAAAACAAAGCTTTCATCGGCGATTGAAAAGTATCCGAAAATCGAAAGGTTTATAACCTTAGACAAGGATGTCCACGAAGTCGCTGAAAAATTAAAAAAAGTCAACTCGTTAAGTCGTGACTTTTCAGAGCTGACAAATAACTAATAAGGAGAGTGAAAAGCTATGCTTAATCACGGTATCAACGCATACAAATCCGATACGAATTTCACTTCTGTTACCGGCAGTGACGTAGGTGTTCCTTTCTTTGTCGGCTGTTGGCCTTGCCACACCGCAGGCGGCTACACAGGTATGCCGCAGTTAGCTTATAACTACACTGAGGCTGTCAAACTCGGCGGTTATAGCGACGAATGGAGAAATTCGGACGGTTCACCGAAGTGGTCTCTTTGTCAGGCTCTGTATGCGTTCTTCAAAATCTTCGCAGCTTCACCTGCAATCTTCTTCAATGTTTTCAATCCTGAAATACACAAGAAATCTGTTGATGAGACCACTAAAGACGTTTCAGAACATTTAATCAAACTCCCCTATGACGCTTTTGACAATGATAATCTCGTTGTCAAGGACAGCGATACAACGCTCGTTAAGGGTACCGACTACGATGTTTATTATGACGGGGGCAACCTCATCATAGAGCTCATCAAGACAAGCTCCCACTACTCGGCAACAACTCTTACTGTTGCTTATGAAGAGGCTGACCTTTCAACAATCACAGCTGAAACAATCGAATCAGCTATTGAAATGGTTGAAGTTTGCAAGGCTGTAAACGGTATTGTTCCTGAAAACATCTGTGTTCCCGGTTACTCAAGCAATCCCACTGTTGCAGCTGTAATGTCAGCAAAGGCAGCAAACATCAATGATATGTTCAAGGGCAACGCAATCTGTGACCTTGACACATCTGCCTCAGGTGCTGATTCATACGAAAAGGTATCTAAGTTCAAGAAAGACAACGGCTATGTCAACGAAAATATGATTGTCTGTTGGCCTCTCGCAAAAATCGGTGACAAGGTGTTCGACTTCTCTGTCATTTACTGTGGTCTTATGTCGGCAGTAGATGCAGAAAATGACAGCGTACCTTATGAAAGCCCCTCAAACAGAGATATTCCTATCACAGGTTGTGTCAACGCTGTCGGTGAAGATGTTATCCTCACTACTCAGCAGGCAAACGCTGTTAATGACGCAGGTGTTATTACAGCAATAAACTATGGCGGTTGGAAGTCATGGGGCAACTACACCGCTTGTTATCCCGCAAACAAGGATGTTGCAAAGTATTTCGTCTGCACAAAGAGAATGTCGGACTTTGTCTGCAACACATTTGTTTCGAACTACTGGAGCTATGTTGACCGTCCGCTCACAAGAGTACAGATTGACGCTATTCTCAACAGCTTCAATGTATTCCTCAACGGTCTTCAGGGCGCAGGTATGATTTACGGCGGCGAAATGCAGTATGTCGAGGACAACAACTCGACAGCAGACCTTCTCAAAGGCAAGTTCAGACTTGACGCAAAGTTTGCTTCACCCGTTCCGGCACAGCAGATTGACATGTTCGTTGAATTTGATATTGAAATGCTGACAAGCTCGATTAACGTATAAGGAGGTATGAACTATGGCTATGAATGCAGGTATAGTTGATTTTGCTGTTTACGAAAACGGCAAGGAATATCTCGGAATTGCAAAATTTACACCGCCCTCCATTTCAAACAAGACTTTCACTCTCAGCGGTGCCGGCCTTGGCGGTGATGTTGACATTCCGAGCTACAAGAAAGAAGCTATGAGAGCGACTCTCAACTTCACAGATACTTCTGACGCTTTTTATAAGCTCAGCGAAAGCAGAGCTCATCTGCTCGACCTCAGAGCTGTTCATCAGAATTTCGACCCGAAGAAGGGCGATGTTGGTGTAACATCACATAAATACATCATGGAATTCTGCCCTATCAACAGCAACTCAGGCGACATTGAGCCTTCATCACCGCAGGGCACATCGGTCGAAGGTTCTGTTATCTCCCTTAAAGAATACTATAACGGCAAGCTCGTTCGTCATGTTGACCCTGTAAGATACATTGACAAGGACAGCAGTGGCAAGAACCGTCTTGACGCAGTTAAGAACGCACTCGGCAAGTAAGAATCATATAAGGGGCTGTAAAAAATCAGCCCCATATTTTTAAACAAGGAGCGAAAAAATATGTCTGAAATTACTCTTAAAAAGCCCGTTGAATATAACGGCGAAACCTATAAAGAACTATCTTTCGATTTTGACAAACTCACAGGTGCAGACGCAATCGCTATTGAAGACGAGCTTCAGGCGCTCGGTAAGCAGGCTCTTATACCGGCTTATTCATCGCCATACCTTATCAGAATGGCTGTGCTTGCGTGTGACAAGCCCATTGGTGATGACTTCTTCAATCTCGTTTCTATTTCCGACTTCAACATAGTGAAGAATGCCGCAAGAAGTTTTTTGCTCGGTACGGCATAAACGAGAACCTTGACGGTTTTAGAAGAACTGTATTAGTTATGGCAAAAAACAACTTCACACCCGTTGATTATTGGTTGTCGCTCCCTATGGGACAACTTCATAAATGGGTTGAAGTGAACAATGCTATGATTTCAGAATCAAAGAAATAAGGAGGGTAACAAATGGCAAACCGTGAATACGATATGCTATTTAAGCTGAGTGCTCAGCTCGACAAAGCGTTCGGCACAACTTTCGGTTCAGCTCAAAAGACAATGACCGAAACGCAGAACGAAATTAAAGCCCTCAGTCAAGCACAAGCAGATATTTCCGCTTATCAAAAGCAGCAAAATGCGGTCGACGCAACTTCCCGAAAACTGGAAGACTATCAAGCAGAGTTGCAAAACATTCAACGAGAGCAAGCTGAGAGCGGAGAATTCTCCTCCAAACTTGCAAACGCTGAAATCGAAATGCAACGCAAGATAGATATGACATCTGCAAAACTCGAAAATGAAACTTCAAAGCTCGATGCAATGCAAGCAGAGCTCGAAGAGGCAGGTATCGACACAAACAACCTTGCCGACGAACAGGAAAAGCTCGATAAAGAGCTTGACGCTCTCGGCGAAGACATGAAAAGTTTTCAAAATCAAGGCGTAAATGGTTTTGAAGCTGTAGGCAGCGCATTGATTGCCGCCGGTATTGCAGAAGGTATTAAGAAAATAACCGAAGCATACAAAGAATGTGTCGCTATATCTGCGGATTTCGAACAGTCTATGTCACAGGTTGCGGCGACTATGGGCGTAACTGGGCAAGATGTCAAAGAACTTTCAGAGTTTGCGAAGCAGATGGGTGCAGAAACATCATTCTCCGCTGTTCAAGCCTCAGAAGGTTTGAACATCTTAGCTATGGCGGGTCTTAATGCCACTCAACAAACAGAAGCTTTGCCGACTGTCCTTGACCTTGCCGCTGCTGGCGGTATGGACTTAGCGACATCGGCGGGATTTGTAACAGGCGTTATCAAGGGCTTCAAGGACGAAATGAGTAACGCTGGTTATTATGCCGACCTCATGGCCAAAGGTGCGACAATGGCAAACACCAATGTCACACAACTCGGCGAAGCTCTTTCATCATCAGCTGCAACGGCTTCAAACTATGGTCAAGCCGCTGATTCGGTCACACTTGCATTGTTAAGACTTGCCGAACAAAATGTTGCAGGTTCAGAAGCCGCAACAAAAATGAACCGTGCAATGGCTGACCTTTACACGCCCACCGATGAAGCAACGAAAGCTCTTGAAGAACTCGGTGTTGCAACATATGACACAAATGGTGACGCAAGAGATTTCAACGATGTTGTCGATGATTTGAGTAGTGCTTTAGAAAACTACTCAATGGAACAACAGAACGCATACAAGGACACTATCTTCTCGATGAATGGATTGCAAGCGTTCAATAAAATGACGGTTTCAACCTCAGAAAAAGTCAATGAATTCTGGAATGGTTTACAGCACGCAAGCGGTTCAGCAGGCAAACAAGCTGAAACGCAGCTCGACAACCTCAACGGTGCATTGACGATATTCGGCTCTGCTTCTGAGGGCTTAAAGATAACAATCGGTGAGCAGTTTATGCCAATATTTACCTCTGCGGTAAACATGGCCACGAATGCTCTGACTGTTATAAACGCATTCGCAAAACAACACCCCGTTGTTGTTAAGTCGATAATTGCCATAACTGCAGAAGTTGCGGCATTTACCGCCGCCTATGGTACATACCAATACGCAAAAAAAGCAAGTGCGGCAATAAGTGCATTGAAAATAAAATTGAACATTGAAGAGAAGAAAACACAAGACGCTCTCAATGCCTCAATTCTTGCCAATCCTTATGTGCTTGCAGCTGCAGGTGTTGCAGCACTTACCGTCGGTGTAATAGCTCTTGCAAACGCAGAGGACGAAGAGATAAAAGAACTTCGTAATTTGACATCAGCAAGCCGAGCGGAATATGAGCAAATCAAAGAAACTGAATTACAGTATGAACAGGCATGCGAAACCTACGGCGAAACATCTGAACAAGCACAAGGTTTAGCTTGGGAAGTAAATTATCTCTCAGATAAGTTCGAAGCGAATAAGCAATCGGTTGAAGAGTATAGAGCAGAAATTGAACAGCTCAATGATTCGTGGCAAGATACCCTTAATTCCAACAGGGATTCTTTTGACGAAATCTCCGCAAACGAAAACACGGTTTTAGCTCTTGTCTCGAAACTTAAAACACTTGCGAGCCAAACCGAAAAAACGACCTCCACTCAAATGGAGATGGAAGCGATTATTGCAACACTTAACGATGAAGTTCCAGGATTGGCGCTTAGCTATGGTGATGTTGCAAACGGAATGGAAAATGTAGCCGATAACATTGTAAAAATGGCAGAAGCTCAAGCTAAAATTGAGCTTGAAGAAGAAGCTCGTAAAGGCTACATAGATGCTTTAAAAGTACAAGAACAATCGACAGCGAAAATAACTGAACTGAAAGAAGAAGAAGCAGAAGCTCAAGAGAGACTTTCAGACGCTACAGGTGCATACATGTCTATGTATAGCAATGTCGAGGGTTTAGGAGCCGTCTTTGCTCTTTTAACACCGCAATACAAGGAAATGAAAGCTGCGGAAGAAGAACTCGGAACATACAAGGATAAATTAGCCGAAGTCCAAAAAACTGCCGATGAAGCCGGTGCGGAAATAAATAAATATAATCAGTATTTAACTGATAATTATGAGGCCGCAAACGGAGCGACTGAATCCGAACAGGCAATGAATCAGGCAATCCGTAGCACTACAGCCGAGATTGAACAGCTGACTACAGAATACAACAAGGCTTATACCGCCGCTTATGATTCTGTCACAGGTCAGTATGCAATATGGGACGAAGCTGAAAAGGTTTCGGCAACCTCTGTGTCAAAAATCAGCAAAAACCTTGAAGAGCAAGCCACATATTGGAAGAACTACAATGCAAATCTTCAGTCTCTTCAAGACCGAACATCTGATATTGAAGGTCTTTCTGATGTCATAGCTTCTTTTGCTGATGGCTCATCAGACAGCGTTAACGCTATAGCCGGTATGGCGAAAGCTTCTGACGCTGAGCTCAAGAAAATGGTTGAGAATTGGAAAACCGTTCAGACACAAGAGAAAGCCGCCTCTGAGTCTATCGCAGACTTAGCGACTGACTTCTCAAACACTATGGACGAACTCCAAGCACAGCTCAAAAAAGATATTGAGGCTATGGATTTAAGCGAAGAAGCCGCAACAAACGGTATTGCAACTGTTCAAGGTTTCGTTGACGGTGCCGGAAAAATGCTCCCGACGGTTGAAGCAAAGTATAAGGAACTCGGAAAAGCCGCAGTCAACGCCCTCAAAGCTGAGATTGAACAAGCGACTATCACGGCACAAATCAAAGTTGCCGGTGTAGAGAACGCATACGCAAGCGGTACAGATTACGCCGCTTCGGGTTATGCTCTTGTCGGTGAAGAAGGTCCTGAGCTTGTTAAATTCAATGGTGGCGAGAAAGTATATCCCGCCGCAGAAACTGCTGCTCTGCTTGACAGAAATGCGGTTTCCGTCAATATCTCACCTAACATAACCATTAATGGCAACGCAACTGAAGAAACGGCAACGGTTATTGTTGATGAAATAATTTCACAAGTCAAGATGGCTCTTGAAGAATCGGGAATAGATGCGAGAAGAGGTGCTTATGTATGACGAAATACACGACAAAACAAGGCGATATGTTTGACAGCATCGCAACAGAACAGCTTGGAGATGTTGCTTTCACAGGTTTGCTTATGGAAGCAAATCCGAAGCACAGAGAAACCTATGTTTTTTCGGATGGCATTATTCTCAATATTCCCGATGTTGATTATAGCGATTTTGACGAAGAGTTACCTCCGTGGAAGGTGGTGCTTACATGAGTGACAAAAATCTTGCTCGTCGCTCAGCTGCACGGGTATTCTTCGGGGGTATCAATATCACGAATCACATTGATAAATATCTGCTGTCACTCACTTACACCGATAACGAAGAAGATGAAACAGATGATTTGCAGATCAAACTTCAAGACCGTGACGATATATGGCTTGAAAAGTGGCTCAATCGTGCCGTAGAAGGTGCATTGAAAACAAAAACGCCCGAGAACATGTATTCTGTCACCGCAAAAAGCGGTTTGTCTGTCAGAAGTGAGGCAAACGAAAAAAGCAAAAAGCTCGGAACACTCGCTTATAAGTCAACCGTCACCATCAAAGGAACATCGGGAAGCTGGGCGAAAATCTCGTATTCAGGCAAGACAGCCTATATCAACAAGCAATATCTTAAAGAGGTCATTTTAAGCGACTATTCATCAACGGACTCTAAACTCTCAGTTGGTGATGAAGTTACCGTCACAGGTACACCGCAGCAGTCTTCAACGGGCAGCGGTAAAGCCGGTCCAAAAGTCACAAATTATAAAGGCAAAATAACACAGCTCAATCAAAGAAGCGGCATACCTTATCCCGTTTATGTCGGATATCTCGGCTGGTTTTCTGAAAGTCAGGTAAAGAAAGTCGGCGGAACAACGGCAAAATACACCGAAGGTGTCGCAAGCAAAGGCTTGAGAATACAAGCTGATATTATTCGTGAGAATTGGAATGACGACGGCAAAGACGAAATCCTTGAATGTGGACAATTTGACCTTGACGCTGTGACCGCATCGGGTCCGCCTTCGATAATAAACATCAAAGGCACTTCCCTTCCGTACTCGTCAGCGGTCAGGCAGACGAAAAAATCAAAGTCTTGGGAAAATTACTTTCTTTCGGGTATCGTCAAAGAAATCGCCGATAAAAACGATATGGCATATATATTCATTGCTGATGATGACCCTCATTACAAAAGAGTTGAGCAGTATCGCAAATCGGATATTGCATTTCTGCAAAAGCTTTGTCACGATGCAGGATGTTCTCTTAAAGTCACAAACAACATCATTGTTGTATTTGACCAAGCAAAGAACGACAAAAAGTCAGCTGTCAAGACTATCAAAAAAGGTGAGAAAAACGATTATATCAGCTATACGCTCAGAACAGGCACGGACAACACTTACACATCGTGCAAGGTCATATACAACAACATATCCGCAACGGCTTATGTTGATGATTATGACAAGGAAAAAAAGGATAATCAATGTCTGAAAATACATCAGAAGGTTTCATCGGTTGCTGAGGCAAAAAGGCTCGCAGAAAAAATGCTGAAAATGCACAACAAATATGAGTTGACAGCATCGTTCATCTTCCCGGGTGACCCGAAACTGCTTGCGGGCTGTGTAGTTAAGCTCAAGGATTTCGGTCCGTGGGACGGCAGATATGTTATAAAGCAAGCGAAGCATACTCTTAGTGCTTCGGGTTATACAACACAAATCACGCTCAGAAAGGTTGTGTCGTAATGGACGAACTTATCAGAACGGGCACGGTTACGGCTGTTTCCGGTCGCAGTGTTCGTGTTCATTTCCCCGAAGATGGCATTGTTTCCGACTGGCTCAAAGTTGTTCAGAACTCCGACACAGGTTTTATGCCGACTGTCGGAGATTCTGTTTTATGTATCTATGCTTCAGGCTTTAATGCCGACGGCTATGTTATAGGAGTGATTTAATGAAAGTCGGTGTGCTTGGCGACATCGTTTTCGAGGTTTCTGATAAGGCTATCAAAACCTTTCAGAAGAGTGAATACAGCGGTGCCGCAAAAATACAAATACATTCCCGTCACGGCAAAGTCGGACTTGTTGAGTGGACGGGTCGTGACCCGAAAACACATGAATTAACTTTTAAGGTTTCCAAACATCTTGGTGCAACGCCCGAAGATGATATCAAGAAAATCGAAAAGTATGTCAAAGAAGGCACGAAATTGTCGTTGACGATTTTTAAAAAAAAATATGGCAATTACTTAATACAGAAATATAACGTCAGCGAAAAAGATTACGATAAAAAATCTGTTTCTACAGCTGATATTTCTGTTTCACTCATTGAATATACAAAGGTGTGATACGCCATGAGCATTATTATCAGAAGTGATGAACCCGTGAAACTGTCGCTTATGGAAAACGACATTGAACGGTCAGTCGCTCAGAATATCGCTCTTTTAATCTCAACAAAGCAAGGTACCTGTGTAGGGTATCGTGACTACGGTATGCCGATGAGGTATCTCAATAAGCCCTTCCCGGTTGCCGAAACGCTGATTGCCTCAGAGATAGAGAACGCTATCGAAGAGTTCGAACCGAGAGCTTCGGTGCGAAACATTGAAGTTCTCGAAGAAACAGACGAATTCGGTAAACCTATAGTGTCGGTGGAGGTGGAACTTAATGAATAAGTTAACATTTGTATCATCTGATACATCAGAAATCCTCAATGAGTTAATTGCGGATTACGAAGAAAAAACAGGTCATATATTAAATGCTGCTGACCCCGAAAGGCTCTTTCTTGCGTGGGTAGCAGATTTTATAACTCGTGAAAGAGTAAATCAGAATTTTATCGGCAATCAGAATATACCGAGTTGTGCAAGCGGTGAATACCTTGACGCTTTATGTGAGTGGATTTATTCCATTGAAAGAAATCCTGCACAAGCGGCAAAATGCACGGTGAGATTCACCATTGTTGAAGCACAAGATACCTCAATAGCTATCCCGTCTGGTACAAGGGTTACGGATAATCAACAATCGCTCGTATGGGCGACAACAGAAGACGCTGTTATTCCCATCGGTGAAACATCGGTTGATGTTATGGTGCAATGTGAAACTGACGGAAATATCGGAAACGATTACGCCCCCGGTAAAATCAATACGCTTGTAGATATCGACAACATTCTTTATTTCGCTTCATGTCAAAACATCACAGCTTCTGACGGTGGAGCAGAAGAAGAAACTGACGAAAGCTATTTTGAGAGAGCAAGACTCTCACTTGACGGATATTCCACAGCAGGCTCTAAAGGTTCATACGCTTATCATGCAAAAGCAGTGTCAAATGAGATTGCAGATGTAAAGGTTGTCAGACCTGGGAACGAACAGACGGCAACGCTCCCTCTATACTCAGGTGCCGACAATACGAAGTATGCATTCATCGGTGGCGACTACATCAATCCTCAATCCGTAAAAGTCTTCGCAAACGGCTCAGAAACGCCCTGTAGAGCGGGTTCTGATTATACACAAAATTACATTGACGGTCTTTTAACTCTTGCCATAGAGCCCGACAGCCCTGTTGCAACGCAAAGCAGCGTGCGTGTGAGCTTTTCAAGAGAAAATGCAGGTAAAGTCAATCTTTACGCTATAACAAATGACGGCGAAAAAGCTTCAGACACAATGAAAGAAGCTATTTTCGCTGCTTGTAATGATGATTATGTCAGACCGCTTACAGACCGTGTTGAAGTTCTTGACCCGGCAGAAAAACGGTACGATATTTCAATCAAGTATTTCGTTTCAACAACCGCTCAGAGTTCAATATCTGAAATTCAAACAGCTGTGACAGAGGCGGTTAATCAGTACATCTCATGGCAATGTGCAAAACTCGGTCGTGATATAAATCCTTCTCAGCTTTTATGCAACCTAATGCACACAGGCGTCAAGCGTGTGGAGATATCATCACCTGTTTTCACAGTTCTCGAAAGCGGTGAAAACGGTGGTACTCCTGAGCTTGCGAAAATAGGCAATGTTTCCATAGTGAACGGAGGCTACGAAGATGAGTAAAATCGGCACTGGCGAACTCATTAAAATGTTTCCGCATGCGTTGTCAGGTGATGATAGAATAGTCACTCTTGCAGCTGTTGTTGCCGAAGCTATGATGAAACTTTACGGTGACAACAACCGTCTTCTGATTTTTTCAATGATTGACAACCTTGACGGAAATATACTTGATGTGCTTGCAAAAGATTTCAAAGTCGAATGGTGGGACTACAACGCAACTGTCGAAGAGAAGAGAGCAGTATTCAAGACCCACTTTGACATTCACCGTCGGCTTGGCACTCCCGGTGCTATTAAGGACGCTATATCATCTATCTACGATTCCGCAGAGATTGTTGAGTGGTTTAAATATAGCGGTTTGCCGTTTCATTATAAAATCAATATCGAGCTTGGTAACGGCTTTATCGACTACAACAAGTTTGACCAGGTTTTACGAAGCATAAGCATCTATACAAATCTGCGTTCGGTTCTCGATAAGGTCAATTTCAATGCTGAAAGAAGAACTCAACTATTTGTTGGGTTGGCTTTGCAATACTGCATACAAACATCTTTTGTCGTTTCCGGCGTTGATGAAGCAGCTTTGACCTGGTTTGTTGATGAAAACGAAAACATGCTTTGCGACGAAAGCGGAATAGTTCTTTTTGAATAATAATAGGAGGCTTAAAAATGATAACAAAATCTCCCGCCCTTACGGGTGCAGGAACAAGTATGTTAATTCGCGCTATTAGCGGCGGCGAACAGCTAACTTTTACAAAATTCAAAATCGGTAATGGCAACGAGGGAAACATAAGCACTATTACTGACTTATCTAACCCTCTCGTTGATTTCGGTATTATTGATATTGACAAGTCAAATCCCGGATTTTGCAAAATCGTAGGGAAATTCAGCGACGCTGATATAGACTCTGACTTTCAGCTCAGAGAATTTGGTTTATTTGCAAAAATCGGTGATGAAGAAGAGTTGCTTTATGCATACGCTTATGACGGTAATAATGCCGGTATGCTTAAGGCTCACGGTTCAGAAGTGACTTGTGAACAGACAGTTTCAATGATTATTGCGGTCGGTGAAGCCGAGCATGTCACGGCAATATTGAGTGAATCAGCATTATTCGCAAGCAAAGAAGAGTTCGACTCTCATGTCAATAATACAGGCAATCCTCACAATGTCACCGCTCAGCATATAGGTCTTGATAATGTACCTAATGTTTCCACAAACGACCAGACACCTACATATACAGCGGCTAAAACTTTATCAAATTTATCGTCCGGCGAAAAGATGAGCACCGCATTCGGTAAGATTGCAAAAGCAGTAAGTTCACTTATATCTCATCTTACAAACACGTCAAACCCTCACGGTGTAACGATTTCACAAATATCAGCGGCAGCAGCTTCTCACTCACATTCCACGGCAGATATAACCACAGGTACACTTTCAGCGACCAGAGGAGGAACGGGGAGCACATCGATTGAAGCTGCCGCAAAGAGCTTTATCAATAAATACCTTGATGGCGGCATAAAAGATGTTTCGGCTTCCCAAGATTGCAACAATCTTAAAACTCCCGGCATATATAATTGTTGGGTTAACAATCCTACAAGCAAACATTACCCGGGTGACGCAAACTGGTTAGTTATCGTGTTTAGACCGGAATACATGGAAGATATCTTTCAGATAGCAATACGGATTTCTACTACGGGTTCTACATACAAAGTGTATGACCGCTCGTATTCCGGAGGTTCGTGGTCTGCCTGGGAACATTAATAGGAGGCTAATATGGCAACAAAGAGAGTTACGGAAATGGCCGTTGTTGAGAACCTTCTTCAGGCGGCAAAACTGCTAATTGTTCAAGCAGAAAAAAATAGTGATGTTGTTGGACTTGCTACGCTTGGGCAAGTTGCAAGCATTATCAGTACCATTCTTAAAATAGACAGCACATACGAGAAGAAAAGTGTTGTGGATCTACTGTCCAAAAGCCTAAATGATAAGGCGGATGGTCTTTTGTTTGACGAAATAGATGACAAGCTCTATCTTACATCGGGTGGTGCAAAGATATCAGAAGGTGTAACAATATCTTTTGAAAGCGGGCTTATGTTTGATAAAATCGCAATGGAGGACGGATTTCTGCATATCTACAATCAAGGTGTTGATGTCGTTGACCCTTGCTACATTTATTCCGGCGGAAGCGGTGCAGCCGCAAACAACGCCGTCATGACGGTGACCAACATCACCGGGTGGCAGTATAAGTCAATAGCGCAGAACGCAGACTGTTATCTGTCGCTTAAATGGAGCTCGCTTGAAAACGGCGTAGAGACCGGCGACGGCTCGGTCATAGTCAGGGTTGACGGTTCTTTGAAGTATTCGGCGAACTGCCGCCAAGGTGAGATAACGCTGAATGTAGCGCAGTATCTTTCGGGCGGCAGTAACACTGTGAAGGTCACTGTTTCAGATGTTTACGGTAACTCGAAGACGGTCACTTTCACAATTAACATTGTTGTGCTGACGGTGACTTCGGGCTTTGACAGTTCTGTCGCTTACAGCGGTGATATAAACTATTACTATACCCCCACAGGGCAGGCGGAAAAGACGGTTCACTTCATTTTAGACAACGCCGAGATAGGCACGCAGACCGTCACCGAGTCGGGGCGGCAGCAGACATATATAATTCCGGCGCAGAGTCACGGCTCTCACACGCTTCTTGTGTATTTCACCGCACTCATAGACGGTGAGCTTGTCGCTTCAAACGGTCTCTTCTATGACCTCATATGTAGAGAAGAGGGTAATAGCAACGATATTATTGCCTCTGATTTTCAGTCAAGCAGCGGCGAGCAATATATAGGTCTATCAATTCCGTTTATTGTGTATTCGCCGACGGCTCTGACCGCCGATGTTGATATATATGTCAATGACGAACTTTATCAGCAGCTCAGAGGAGTTGACAGAACAAAGCAGACCTTCACATATGTCCCGAATGATTTCGGGGAGCTTCTCATAAGCATCAGAACGGCGACGGCAAGAAAGGATTTCGCTCTTAGTATTGCCGAGACCTCGATAAGCGTTTCGGCGGTCACAAATAACCTTGCGCTATATCTCACGGCGCAGGGCAGGAGTAACTCGGAGCAGGAGCCGTCTTTATGGTGTGACGAGAAGAATAACATCTACGCCGAAATGTCGGGATTTAACTTCGTTTCCGACGGCTGGCAGACAGATAGTGACGGCAACACCTGTCTGAGGATAACGGGTGGTGCTCAGGTCACCGTTCCGTATAAAATCTTTGAAAGAGATTTCAGAACAGAGGGCAAGACCATTGAATTTGAGTTCTCGACAAAAGAAATCTTAAACTATGACACGACTATTATTGACTGCATGAGCGACGGCAGGGGCTTCATAGTCACTCCTCAGTATGCGAAGCTTATATCGGAGCAGTCGGAAATAGACACGCAGTATAAAGAGGATGAACATATAAGGCTTGCGTTTGTCATTGAGAAGAGAGCTAACAACCGCCTTATACTTATGTATCTTGACGGTGTGATGTGCGGTGCGGCGCAGTACCCTGTTAATGATAACTTTCAGCAGGTAAACCCCGTTGATATTGTCATCGGCTCAAGAGAATGCACTGTTGACCTCTATAACATCAGAATTTATGACAACGACTTAACACGCTTTCAGATATTAGACAACTGGATAGCCGACACGCAGAACGGCACGCTGAAGAAAGAGAGATTTGAAAGAAACGACATCTTTGACGCATACGGCGCTATGGTTGTATCAAAGCTGCCGAGAAATCTGCCGTATCTGACAGTCACGACGCCCGTTTTGCCGCAGTACAAGGGAGACAAGAAGACTGTCGAGGTCGAATATGAAGACCCGCAGGACGCTAACAAGTCTTTCACCGCTCAGGGCGTTCAGTGGGACGTTCAGGGCACATCTTCACAGTATTACTACAAGAAAAACTTCAAGGGAAAATACAAGAAAGGCTTTCTAATAAACGGAACGCAGTCCGCTACATATCAGCTCAGAGACGACAGCATTCCGACAAGCGTATTCACATATAAGGCTGACGTTGCTTCAAGTGAGGGCGCAAACAATGTTGAGCTTGTCAGGCTATATAATGACGCTATGCCGTTCAAGACACCGCCGCAGAGGGACGACAGCAGGGTAAGAGTAGGCATTGACGGCTTCCCTATAGTCATGTTCCACAACGACGGAAACGGGGCTAAATTCTATGGCAAGATGAATTTCAACAATGACAAGTCAACGGGTGAGGTTTTCGGCTTCAAGGAGGGTGACGAATACTGGAGTATCGAAAACAACACCTCACTTCGCTGTCTTTTCAGAAGCGCAGAGGGCACGGACGAGGAATATCTTTCAGACTTCGCCTGTGAATACCCGGAAAATAACAAGAACGTGACGAACCTTAGAAAGCTGTGCGAGTGGGTTTCTTCAACCTGCCGTGATAACGCAACCGGTCAGGAGCTTCAAGAGCCGGTCGCATACGGTGACAAGACCTTCACTCACGACACAGAGGACTTTAGACTTGAGAAGTTCAGAAACGAGCTTTCGGAGCATTTCTATGTTGACATGGCGACGTTCTATTATCTCTTCACCGAAGTTTTTCTTATGATTGACTCGAGGGCAAAGAACTGCATGCTTGTCTATTTCAAGGATGAGAACTTATGGTATCTCTTCCCCTACGACATGGACACGGCACTCGGCATCAACAACGAGGGCAAGCTCGCCTATAGCTATAACCTTGAGGACACGGACACAATTAACGGAGATGATGTATTCAACGGTCAGCGGTCAACTCTCTGGATAAATCTCAGAGACGCTTTCCCCGAAAAGCTGCCGCCGATGTATCAGGCTATGCGCTCAGGTCTTATAACCTACGCAGAGGTTGAGGGACGCTTTGAAGAGCATCAGAGCAAGTGGAGCGAGGCTATCTTTAACGAGGACAGCTTTGTCAAGTGCCTTGAGCCTTTAATTCTCAATAAGGACAGCACATATCTGCCAATGCTTCAAGGCTCAAAAGCCGGTCAGCGTAAGTGGTGGCTTTATAACCGATTTAAGTATATGGACTCGAAATACGCAAAGGGCGACGTTCTGAGCGACTACATAAATATCAGAGCATACGGCACGGCTGATTTTGACATAACGCCCTACGCCGATATATATGTCTCAGTCAGCTTTGACGGTAAGCTCGTTCAGAAGAGGGCTAAGAGGGGCGAAGTCGCTCACATTGAGAACCCGCTTGACGACGCAAACGACGCTGTTATAGCCGTTTATTCGGCTTCACAGCTTAAAGACATCGGCGACCTCTCGGGCATAAAGCCTAAGCTTATAGACGTTTCGTCGGCCGTAAAGCTCCAGAAGCTCAAGATAGGCGACGCCGCAGAGGACTACACAAATGAGCAGCTGACGGAGCTAACCATAGGGAACAACAACCTTATTAAGTCTATTGATGTTCGAAACTGTGTGAACCTCGGCAAGGGAGTTCAGAAATCGGTTGACATATCGGGCTGTAAGAACATTGAAGAGCTGTATTTCGAAAACACGGCTATCAACGGCGTTGAGCTGCCAAACGGCGGTATTTTAAAGACTCTTCACCTGCCTAAGACGGTAACGAACCTTTCAATTCTTAATCAGACCGCTCTGACCGACTTTTCGCTCGAAAGCAGTGAGAACATAACATCTCTCAGAGTAGAGAACTCGCCCGTTGAGACAAAGGCTATTGTCGAGGGTATGGCGGCAGGGTCGAGAATAAGGCTTTTAAATGTTGACTGGTCTTTCGAAGATTTCAACGAAATCGAAGAAATGATGAACCGCCTTGACACCATGACTGGTCTTGACGAATACGGCTATAATATGCCGGATGTTCAGATAACGGGCACTTGGAGGATAAGAAGTCTGACTTCGGAGCAGCTTCTGGAAATTCAGGAGCGGTACAGCTGGATAAATGTGTCAGACTATGAAATTATAAACTTTGTTACTTTTCTCAACTATGACGGAAGTCTTCTGTGTGTTATATCGGTTGCGGAGGGCGATTTCTGCGTTGATCCGGTTGAAAGCGGTCTTATAAGCGCACCGCAAAAGCCTAAAGAAAACGGGAAGCTCTTTTCATTCGCAGGTTGGGACATAGACCTGTCGCAGGAAGCCGTGACAAACAACATGACAGTAACAGCACAGTTCATTGAGCGACAGCCTATTGTCACTTTCATGAACGGCGACACTGTTCTTCAGAGAACAAGCGTGCCGTATGGCGGAAGCTGTGAGTATGAGGGCGAAGAGCCACAGAGACCCGAGGGGGTTGATGAAAGTGCAATATACGCAGGTTGGGTCAACGATGAACACACTATACAGTGCGCAAACAATGTCGTTGATGACCTGACTTTGAAAGCTGAGTGGCTTGCGCCAATGGCGACAGCAACAGGAACGCTTAGCGCAAAAACCTATATTCAACATGCTTATTACTACGATGAGACAAATGAAGTCGTTATCTTCAGGTCTTCTGACGAAACACTAAGCGTCATAATGGATTTGACGCTTAGTGAAATAATGACAGTCGAGTGGTACGACGCATCGACACTCAAAAAAATCAGAATACAGGAAGGGTTCACCGGATATAATTACGGACAGAGTATCGTATTTCTCCCTGACTCAGGGTATTGGGAAGAGGGTGTATATCCGTCAACATTCTCTGCTCAGGGCGGAGGCTACAGCAGCACTTTCACAATGCTTAAAGCAAAGCACAGAAGAATATACTTGGGCAGCAGCTTTGAAATGTATATGCAGCTCTCTAACTACTGGGGAGCTTTTAACGCTAAAAATGAAAGTGTCGGAAGTCTGTGGATTGACCCGGAAAACGCCGAGCTTTTCATTAATCAGGAAAAACTCAGCAAAATTTCAGAAAGCTCTGCAGAAATAAAAGTCCCATACCCTGCAACACTTGACTTTTACTCTGATTTAAAGGAAATCGTTTTTTCTGACGAGGTAAAAGAAATAAGAGGGTATTCGTGTGCTATATTCCCTAAGATTGAGAAGGTTTCATTTGGCAGAAGTGTTAAATTCATAGGAACTTCGGCGTTTGAAAAATGTAATGTCTTAAAGAATATTGTACTACCTGAAAGTGTCACAGAAATCAGAGCTTTTGCTTTTACTCAATGCAACAGCCTTGAAGAAGTCAGAATTGAGGCGACTGATTTAAAACTCAAAAATCATATCTTTTACATGGATTATACAATTCCGAAGAACTTCTATTTATTGAATGCGACGATTGCCGACGGTACACCGAGCATTAAGATAGAAGCAAGTACATTTACGGGTATGACCGCAGGCAGCAAGATTATTTTCAAAGACCAAGAAACCGCCGAGGCGTATAAACAGGCGACTAACTGGAGCAACTACGCAGACTATATCACATATGAGGGGGCAGAAGTATGATTGACACGAGGATAGTCAGAAACGCAAGCGACACGAAAGACGTTTGTGAGACATTTTCACAGGACGGCTTTAAGCTCAGGCAGATTGAGACGGGGATAATCTACGGAAAGAGCGTCATTGATGAAATAGCGGGAATGAACGGCGATAAGCCGTTCTCCCGTTTCACCTATGAAGAAACCGACGAGCCCGATTTGACAGAAGATGAAAGTCTGATGTGAATATCTTGCACAATTTTAAATGAAAGGAAGAAATGAAATGAGTAAGAATTTAGCAACCTACCCTATGAAGAAGATGAAAATCACGCAGAGCTACAACGGCACTGCGTCTCACCTGCCGTATTCAAGCGGCAACAAGAAGGACTACCCGATAGATGAAGCGGGAGCAGACACCGGCAGGGACTATATGGTCTGCCCCTGCGACAAAATGAAGGTCGTTCGAATTTACGGCGTCGGGAACGGCGGAACTAACACTATATGGCTCACTTCCGTAAATAAAGTCAGCTTCCCCGACGGAACGAAGGAATATCTGTCTGTGATGGTTGTTCACCCGAATGACGATGACCTTAAGAAGCTCAAGGTCGGTCAGGTTTTCAAAAGAGGCGATAAGATGTTCCGAGAGGGAACGGACGGTCACGCTACCGGAAATCATCTTCACATATCTGTCGGCAAGGGTAAGCTCAAGGGCACCGGCTGGGAGAAGAACGACAACGGCAAGTGGGTTCTGACGACAACCGGCGGGACTTGTAAGCCTGAAGATGCATTTTATATCGACAAGGCGTCAACGGTTGTTCTCAAGACAGGCGGTATCTTATTCCCCGAGCTTCTGAGTAAGCAGAAAAACTACATAACGACCGCCGTTCTCAACATAAGGCAGAACCACTCGACCGCCGCAAAGAAGCTCGGCGCATACGATAAAGGCGTGAAGATTAAGGTCTTTGCGGTATGCGGCAACTGGGGTCAGACCGACAAGGGCTGGGTATGTCTGGACTATTGTAAGGCGGTGTGAGATGACAGCACAGCAGGTAATAACTATCATATTGTCGGGCGTTGCGATTATCGTCTCAATCGCCGCTATTGTTATCAATGTCAAGCGCAGCGACACTCAGGATTCAAAAGAGGACGGCATTGACAAGGGCGTGATTTTAACCAAGCTCGACAGCATTGAGGAAAATCTCAAAGACATTAAGCAGGATATGAGAGACGACAAGCTCGAGCGCAGAGAGCTCAGAGACCATATTATGATTTTGGAGCAAAGAGTTAAGGCTCTTGAAAAAAACATATTTAAAGCATGAAAGGGATGATTGATATGAAAATCAACTGGAAGGTCAGACTTAAAAACCCGGTATTCTGGCTGACTGCCATACCGGCGACGGCGGCTGTTGTTTACACGCTTTTAGGGCTTTTAGGCGTTATGCCGAAGATATCCGAGAGCGAAGCGGTGAACGTTCTTTCGCTTATAGTTTCGCTTCTGACTGACGTCGGCGTTCTCGTGGACCCGACGACAAAGGGAGTATCAGACAGTGAAAGGGCACTCGGCTACGAGTCGCCCGGTGACAGCGACGCAATTAAGGACAGCGAAGAGGCTGTCGGATAAAGTTAATATGAATGATGAACGCCCGCTTCTAACGGAAGCGGGCGGGAGTTTTGTTTCTGAGTAAATTTGTATTTTTGTTTCGTTGTGTGTATAATAAACCTTCAAAAACTGAAAATATAAGGATATTATAAAAATATATTAGAAAAATCTAATATTTTTTTAGAAAAAGTGTTGACATTCAGAAAAACGTGTGGTATATTATATGTGCAGTAAGGAACTGACACAAATAAATGAAAGAAGGACAAATAAATGACTATTTATAAGGTTTACAGAGAGGAAAGAATTGAAGCAAAAACGCTCAAGCAGGCAGAAGAAAGCCTTTTAGAGCAAAACGACGAGACAGCCGAAGTAAAGTACACAACTGACAGAAGCGAAGCAATGACCTTATTCGAAAGAATGAAATCAACCCTTGGCGAGCCTAAATATCTTGGCAACAACCTTTATTGGTTTGACGGCTGCCTCATCGAAGAGGCTACAGGCTGCGATGATGTTGATGAAGACACCACCATTGAAGAGGCTTTTTTATCAGCCACAAATTTTGGTGCTGACTGTTTCGTCCGCTGCGAGGATTAATTTTATGGATATACCGCAGAAGATTGAAATAGCCGCAAAAGCAGCAGGGCTTAACAAGAGCAAACTTGCGGAACGGCTTGGAACATCTCAATCAGCTTTGACACAGAGGCTGAAAACAGGAAAGTTCACAACTGCTGAGCTTGAAGCAATAGCTGAAGCTCTGGGTGCAAAGTTCGAATACAAATTTGTATTCGAAAATGGAATTGAAATTTAAATGAAATAAGCCGGGGTATAAAACCTCGGCTTATTTTGAGCTTGTAACGCTATGTTGACCGTTGCGGGAGGTAGTTCTTTTCACCGGCGACGGTACACGAACGATGATTTCGTCAATGTCACAATCGAGAGCTTCACATATTAAATCCAAATGCTCCAGATTGACACGCTCGGCAAGTTCGTGGTAGTAGTCGTTTATAGTGCTTGGCCGAATTCCCGTAGCTCTCGCAAGGTCAGCTTGTGTCCAGCGAAGTTCGCCCAACTTCCTGGATAGTAGAATTCTAATCATAGCTTTTTGCTCCTTTGTTTTTTTATAACAAAAAAATAAAGGAAATTCTTGGAAATGTTAAATTATAACGAAAAACGTTATTGAAAATTAAAAGCCACAGGTAACAATAACCTGTGGCAGTTTATTATTTAATTGGGATAGTCAGAACGAACACACTGCCTATCATAAAGATGGCAGGGTTCGTCTGACTCTCTTTTGGCGGAGAGCAAGGGATTCGAACCCTCGGATACGCTGTAACGCATCACACGATTTCCAATCGTGCTCCTTCGGCCAGCTCGGACAACTCTCCGTATTTATTTTGCTTTGATATTATAACCAAAGCAGGCCGAAAAATCAAGACTAAAGCACAAAAAATTTGAATATGTTATAATCAGCCTATGCTTTTTCCATAATCTTTGTCAGCTTGTCAAAAAGTTCCTCTTCCGAACTATAATAATGTATATTAAAGTCAGGGCAACCCGCAAGCATTGCAGAAAGTCTTCCGTTTTCGCCGCCGTAGAAAATGTGTGTTTCTTTACCTATAGCCTCAGCAAATGCCAGCTCGTAACCGACGCCATGAGACGCTCTTGAGCACTCGGCAATAATTATGTCGCTGTCTTTGAGCCAGTCGGTGTCTCTCTTCCAGATTTCCTCGCTTGTGCCGTCGTTTCCCTGCTCTGTGAGGCTAAGGTCGCCGACATGCTCGGTGAGCACCGTGCCGTATCGCTTGAGCCGTTCTATCATTTCATGATAAAGGCGCACGTCCTCTCTCCCGCCCCTTATCGAGCCGCAAAAATAAATATTCATCGTCACCCCTCCTTGTCTATATTATAATCTTTTCATACGCTCAAAGCAACATATTTATTTTAAGTATGCGCCGTCTTTTTTTGTTCAGTAAAAAAAATACAGAAAAATCAAAAAAAGGCTTGCTTTTTGAGATGTTTTCTGATAAACTATCTCTGCTAAAGTGTAACGTATATTAAAAGGAGGTGCTGACACATGGCAAAATGCGAATTCTGCGGCAAGGATGTGTCTTTCGGCATCAAGGTTTCCCATTCTCACAGACGTTCAAACAGAACATGGAAGCCCAACGTTAAGCGTGTTAAGGCAATTGTAAACGGCTCACCGAAAAGAGTCTATGCGTGTACACGTTGCTTACGTTCAGGTAAGGTAACTCGTGCAGTCTGATTTTAGACACAAAATTATCCGGCTTCGTCTGAAGTCGGATTTTTTCGATTTCGCATACATATTATTATCTGTATGCGCTTAATTTTTCGAAAGGAGAAGAACATGAACGGACGCAGTGACGATAATCTTCACGCCGGGCACCGTAAAAGGCTCAAGGAACAGTTCGCTGTTGACGGCGGAAAAAGCATGAGCGATTTCACCTTTCTCGAAATGATTCTTTTCTACGCTCTTCCTCAAGGCGATACAAATCCCCTCGCCCACCGTCTCATTGACAGGTTCGGCTCTTTTGACAAGGTTCTTGAGGCCTCAAAAAAAGAGCTTCTTGAGGTCAGCGGCGTCGGCGAGCATACCGCCTCTTTTCTCACAACGTTTCTCCCTGTCTTTTCGAGATATCTTAAAAGGCGCTCGGGCGAGAGCTTTGAATACACCGACCTTGAGAAAATCCGTGAGTTTGTCACGGGTGAATATCTCAGCGCCGAGACGGAAAAAGCAATGCTTATGCATTTTGACTCAAAAGGCTTTTTCACAAACTGTTTCTTTCTGGGCAGCGGCGACATAAGCCACATAGAGATAGATAACCGTGAGATAGCGTCTTCCGTTGTCAGAGATAAGGCTGTCTATTCCATTCTTGTTCATAACCACCCGTCGGGTATTGTGTCCCCGTCAACGGAGGACCTTTTAAGCGTTGAAAAAATCTCTTCGTTTCTTAAAATGCTCTCGGTCACACTCGTTGACAATATTATAGTCACAAAAAACGACTTCTTGGCTTTCTCACAAAACAAAAGATACATCAGATATCTTTATTGATTTGATAAAATTTTAGGCCCGACACGAACACATAAGGTATTCGTATCGGACCTTTTTCAGACTTCATATTTTCTCCTAAATATTCGACATCTTTTTAATATAGGGTGAAAAGTAAAACTGACGAAGAAGCCGTTATAACTCTGTATTTCTATAGACTGTGTTTTTCAGAAATGAAAACCGACCTTTCCAAGCTCCCGATTTCTGTGATAAGGCTGTTTTTTACAAGTCATTTTATATATTTATATTCATAAAAGTTTTTAAAGCTCTTATTTAACGAGATAATGACTTTCTGCTTCTTTGCCGCGTATGCGCTTCGAAAAATAATGCGCAAAAGCAAATTTTGTGATTTTTCAGCACATATTTTCTCTCTATTTTTTGAATTTAAAGCACATATTTAATTAAAAAAATTTCAGACTATTTTCATTTTAAGACGAAGCTTATCGCTTATCATCGCAATGAATTCCGAGTTTGTCGGCTTGCCTCTGGTGTTCTGTATGGTATAACCGAAATATGCGTTCAGAACATCAACATCGCCTCTGTCCCAAGCAACCTCAATAGCGTGGCGTATTGCCCTCTCAACTCTTGACGCTGTAGTTTTATATGTTTTCGCAACAATAGGATAAAGGCACTTTGTTATCGAGTGCATTATCTCCGGGTCATCAATAGCCATAAGTATGCTTGTACGCAAATACTGATATCCCTTTATATGAGCCGGAACGCCTATCTGATGCATAATATCCGACACAATGATTTCAAGGTCGCTGTTCCCCTTTGTATAATCAAGAATCAGCTCGGTTTTATCGTCCTTATGCCATTTAACCATCTGTCTGACTCTCTGAGCCATAAGCTCGATGTCAAAAGGCTTCAGGAAGCAGTAGTCTGCGCCGGCGCTCATAAGCTCCTGTTCAAACTTTGCGTTGTCGATTGAACTCATAATCATTGTCACGGGTCGTTTGTCAAGCTGGAGATTGCTCATCTCCTTGAGAACGCCCAGAGCGTCAATCTGATGTAAAAATGCATCCATAAGTATTACATCGGGCGAAAATTGCTTCAGCCCGTCAAGAACGGCTTTCCCGTTCTTTTCAACTGTTACTACGTTATACCCGTAGTTTTCCAGCGTAGTGCGGCAGGTTTTTCCGAAGCCGCTGCCATCCTCCGCTATTAGAATACTGATTTTGTTTTCCATGTTATCCTCCATTATTGCTCATTAATATTTGTGCCTTATCTTCACAATGAAAGTATAACACTAAGAAATGACTATTTCAAGGTCTTTTTGTCGAAAGGTCACAATTTATTTATTTTTTTTACTAAAAAAACGGTAAGTTTCTCAATTTTCTTTCGTCTTTATAAAACAATTCCGCTTTTTATGTTGAAATTTTATATCTTATTTATTGTTTTATGTTAGAATTTTTAAAATTCAGGTTGTATCCTGCACAAGCAGCATTCATTGTCAGTTTTAAAAATCTCTTGTATTTATTTTTGCACTATGTTATACTTACTTATCAGACAAGAGATGATTATCAAATCGGGTTCAGGGGGGGATAATCCGAGCCCGGTCTGAAAGCAATACTTTGTTTGTGCTTTTCGGCGTTTCGGTTTTGTAAGGCGTCAGCCTTGCTTCAGCCCAGCCACCAATAATCACCAAAAAATCATTTGCTTTAAGGTCTAAAATTTTTATCGGGAAGCTCTTTGACCTTTCAAGGCACAAGACCGCAGTCAACCCTGACGGATTGACGAGTATTTTACGAAGAAAGGGCGGAAATATTCCGATAAAAAACTGAGTTCGGATTATACTTTCCACCCTAACCGAAAGGATGCAAAATATGAATTTCAGTGAAGAATGTTTTTTACCCGTCATTTTAGGCGGAGATATAACCGCATACAGCTTAGTGAGAAGCTTTCATGAAAGATATAACATAAAGTCTCTCGTTATGGGGCTTTACCCCACTAAGATTATTGCGGAAAGTCAGCTTGCCGAAGAGCGCTGCTTTGAGCACCTTGACGAATCGGAGGTTCTTGTTGAAAAACTTCTTGAGGTGGGCAAGGAATTTGAGGGCAAAAAAAAGCTCATTCTTTTAGGCTGCGGCGACTGGTATGTCCGCGCCGTAGTGGAAAACAAGGATGTTCTTTCACCCTATTTCATTATTCCGTATGTTGACATTGAAATTCTTGACGAGATTGTCAAGAAAGAAAATTTCTACGCTATATGCGACAAGCTCGGCATTGCTCACCCGAAGACGCTTGAGGTTGACTGCTCAACGGGTGAACTGCCCGATGATTTGGGCTTCGACTTCCCCGTTATCGCAAAGACGGCGAATTCGGCGATGTATCACTACGCAGACTTCCCCGGCAAGAAGAAGTGCTTCTGTCTTCACACAAGAGCGGAGCTTGAAGACCTCATGGAGAAGCTCAAAAATTCAACATACAACGATAAATTTCTCATTCAGGAGTGTATTCCCGGTGACGACGACTGTATGCGTGTGCTGACCTGCTACTGCGACAGAAACAAAAAGGTTAAATTTGCTTCGGCGGGTCATGTTCTTCTTGAAGACCACATGCCTCTTGCTATCGGCAACCCCGCCGCAATTATAAACGAGGTCAACGACAGTCTTGTCAGCGACGCAACAAAATTTCTTGAGCATGTCGGTTATACAGGCTACGCAAACTTTGACGCAAAATATGACAGCCGTGACGGAAAATTCAAATTCTTTGAAATTAACGTCCGTCTGGGTAGAAGTAATTTTTATGTCACAGGCAGCGGCTTCAACACGGTCGAAAGAATTGTTGACGACCTTGTTTTCGGCAAGGAGCTTGAATACACGGTAGCCGATAAAGAGAACCTTTTCACGGTTCTCCCGATGGGTGTTATAAAAAAGTATTGCAGAAACAAAGAGCTTGTCAAAAAAGCGGTTCAGTTAAAAAAGCAGGGCAACTGGTCGCACCCTCTTCTGTATTCAAAGGACAGACACTTAAAGCGTGACTTTTATGTCTATGCAAGTCTTCTGAACTACTACAGAAAATATAAAAACAACTCGTGGTTTCTTGACTGATGGCTAAAAAGACTTTAGGCATTATCGGCGGTATGGGTCCGCTTGCTACGGTTTATTTCTTCAACAAGATTGTTGAGTTCACACCGGCAAGCAGTGATCAGGAGCATATTCCCGCCGTTATCATCAACGATGTTCTCGTCCCCGACAGAACGCAGTATATTCTTGATAACACCAAGCCCTGTCCCCTGCCCCGACTTCTTGATGATATAAAGAAGCTCGAAAAATGCGGCGCCGACTGCATAGCTATCCCCTGCAACACTACACATTACTTTTATGAAGAGATGAAAAAAGAAACGTCTCTGCCCATAATCAATATACTCGACTGCACCCTCAGTGCGGTATGCGCCGACGGTAAAAGCCACAAAACAGCTATTCTCGCAACCTCGGGTACGCTCAAAAGCGGAATTTATACAAAGGCGGCTAAGAGATACCCTATCGAGACATATATCCCCGAAAAAGAGATATGCGACAAGGTCACACAGATGATATATAATCAGGTCAAAATGGGAAAGCCCTGCAACCCCGAGGAGTTTTATTCGGTCATTGACGCTGTTCTCGCGGCAGGCTGTGACAGCGTAGTTTTAGGCTGCACGGAGCTTTCCGTAATCTACGGTGACACAGGAATAAGAAAGGATTATATCTTTGATTCGACCGAACTTCTGGCAAAAAGCTGTGTAAAATTCTGCTGTGAATAATTAAATATGGGGCTGTCAATGCGACCGCCCGTTTTCACTTTATAAGAATAAGTGGCGGTTCACTCTCGAACTGCCACTTAAAGTTTTTATATTCAATTCATACCGAAATATTTTCTGACCGTCTCGTGGTCCGAATAGGGCACAAGCTCGCCCTTTACCTTCTGGGCTGTCTCCTGCCCCTTGCCGAGAATAAGAATAATATCGCCACACTGAGCCATCGAAAGAGCTCTGAAAACAGCCTGTTCACGGTCAAGAACAATCTCATAGCTTCCGCCCGCTTCTTCGATATATGAAGCGATTTCATCGGCTATTTTCTGCGGGTCTTCAAAATTCGGGTCATCGGTTGTGACTATACTGTAATCAGAGAGACTGCCGCTGACAAGACCGAGTTCACGCCGTCTTAGCTGTGCTCTGTCGCCGACCGAACCGAAAACCGTAATAATTCGGTTATGGTCATAAGCCTTGACAGACTCAATTATACTCTTCATGCTTATTCCGTTGTGGGCATAATCAATGAACACGTCAAAATCCGCCGGCACTGAAATAAGCTCGTTTCTGCCGGTGACTCTTGCGCAGACTATCGCCTTGGCCGCTTTATCTTTGTCAACGCCGAGATGAAGACAGACAGCAAAAGCCGCAAGTGCGTTATACACGCTGAAATAGCCGGGCATTGCCACTTTTATATTTGTTTTTTCGCCGCCGTGAACGCAGTCAAAGCTCACGCCGAAAAGCTCGCTGTTTCTGATTTTTTCAATATTCTGAGCGGTATAATCTGCGTTTTCGGTGAGCGCAAACGTAGTAAACTCACAGCTTATCTCATTTTCAATTTCAGTTGAAAATACATCGTCCTGATTGAAAACGGCAAAATCGCACAGCTTAAAAAGCTGCTTCTTCCAATAGCTGTATTCCTCAAACGACTCATGCTCATGACCGCCGACATGGTCGGGTGAAAGATTAGTGAAAACAGTGGTGTCAAAGTGCAAATCATCAACTCTGTGGTGCTTTAAACCGAGTGAAGACACCTCCATGCATACCGCCTGACAGCCTGCGTCAGCCATTTTCCGAAGAATTTTCAGCGTCTCATAAGATTCGGGCGTAGTGTTTATCGTCGGGATATATTTTTCGCCGTAATAAGCGCCCACTGTGCCTATAACGCCGCATTTCACGCCGCATTTATCAAGCACCGTTCTGAGCATATGGGTTATGGTGGTTTTGCCCTTTGTGCCTGTGACGCCTATGAGCCTGAGCTCTCTGTCGGGGTGGCAAAAAAAGTTTCCGCTGATAACAGAGAGAGCCGCTCGTGTATCCTGTGTGAGGATAACCGCCGCATCATCGGGCAGACTGACCTCTTTCTGACAAAGAAACACCCTTGCGCCGTTTTCATAAGCCTTTTGCGCATAATCGTGACCGTCCGAAAAAGCACCGCAAAGGGCAACAAACAACGTGCCCTTCTGCGCTTTTCTTGAGTCATAGACTATGTCGCTTATCTGAGTGTCGGTGAAATTCTCACACGCATACTCAATATTAATAAGTATTTCCGAAAGTAACATCTTTTTTGTTCCTCAGATTTTGCCTCTGCCGTATTTTCTCATGCAGTGCTTAGCGGAGAAGCCGACAAGCATGATAACGATAATGCCGCCTATTGTTGCGACGGGGTTTGACTGTGCTTTTTTCATAATAACTTCCTCCTGTTAAACCGGAATGATTGAGAAGCCGAACTTATATTTCTTGCCTGCAAAAATCAGGTATTCCTCAGGCACCATAGCGCCCCAGCTGTCATAGCCGCCGACGCCCATCTGCTTCAGCGCAATTCTGACATTGATGTTGTCGTCTTCTTCAAGCTGATAGGTGTGCGGCGCTCTTTCAAGGGCGTCAATGCTGTATTTTGAAACATTGATTTCAATTTCATTGTCGGCTTCAATTCTTATCTTGTCGCTCTCACTGCAAAGCGTTGCGTATCTGACGCCCGTTCTCTCGCCGCATTCCTGCGGTTTGAGGTAAGGTGTGTAAAGGTCGCCGATATTTATTTTATAAAGACCGACATGAGCGCTGATATTTCTGTCAATATAGTTTTCATGAGGACCTCTGCCGAGATACTCAAGTCTGTAATACCGCTTGTCAAGTTTCATCAGAAGTGAAAGCTCGGGGATTTCGGGCAGTGACTTGTCACTGTCAAATTCATAATCGACATGTATCCCTTTTGTCGTGATTGTGTAGATTATCTTTCCTCTGCTTTCGGGGTATGTGTGGGCTCTGAACGAGGTTTCTAAAATGACTCTCTCGCCGTTCTCCTTTAAGCTGTCAAGACGGAACGAAGCGTCCTTGCCTGCGTCTTTCCAGCAGGCGCATCTGACGCCCTGATGACAGCCTCTGTCGTTATCTGTGAGGGCTCGCCAGAAATTAGGCTCAATGGGCTTATCAAATATAACCTTGCCGTTTTTCTCAAAGTAATAGAGCTTGTTGCTTCTCCTTGAGAAACGTGCTTCCATACCCTGACCGTAAATATATATTGTGCCGTATTCTACCTTAGCGGCGATTTCCGTGCCGCTGAGCGAATGTCTGTCAAACTTATATTCGTTAATGATGAACTGTTCTTTTGCGACAACATGACCCGCTTTCGCCCACTTGACCGAGTCTCGAAGCTCTAAGATAAAGTTTAAATACCACTCCTGCTTAATTCGTGAATCTATACCGATTTCTATTCGTTTTGACTCGCCCGGCTTAAGGTCAAGAGCGACGTCGCCGCTGTCAACAACAATACCCTCCTTGAACTGCTGCCAGTGGAGATTGTATTCGTTAAGATTAGAGAACATGAAATTGTTCTTAACCTCGACAATGCCGCTTTCGGGCTTTATGGGTCTTATCTCGATGTTCTGATAAAGTCTCTTTATTTCTTCGAGCTTTGCTGTCGGCTTTCTGTCAGCCATAAGAAGTCCGTCACCGCAGAAATTGCCGTCATTGGGCATATCGCCGAAATCTCCGCCGTATGCGTAGTACTCTGTGCCGTCCTCCGTCTTCTGAACGAGAGCCTGGTCAACGAAATCCCAGACAAATAAGCCCTGAAAATGGGGGTATCTGTCCATAAGCTCAAGATAAGCCTTATTCGCCCCGCCGGAGTTGCCCATTGCGTGTGAATACTCACAGAGCATATGGGGCTTATCCTTATGCGCTCTGAGGTTTCTTTCAAGCTCATCGGGTTTAGCGTACATATATGAATAGACATCGCTGACATCTTTTCTTTCGCCGTCGTTGTCCCAGACCGATTCATAGTGAACAAAGCGTGTATTATCTTTAAGTTTAAGATAATCATACATCTTTCTGAAGTTTTCGCCTGAGCTGCATTCGTTACCAAGCGACCAGCAGACAACGCTCGGGTGGTTTTTATCCCTTTCATAGAGACAGCTTATTCTCTCCATGCATGCGTTTTCCCATTCGCTTCTTGAGCCCGGAATAAGGGGCGTCTGATTGAACTCGGAGAAGCGTGTGCCGTGACTTTCAAGATTGTTTTCGTCAATGACATAAATGCCGTATTCGTCACAAAGCTCATACCAATAGGGATTATTAGGATAGTGCGATGTTCTGACGGCATTGATGTTGTTAGCTTTCATAAGAGCGATATCTTTTCCCATTGTTTCTCTTGAAACGGCTCTGCCCTTTTCAAGACAGAATTCGTGTCTGTTGACACCTTTCAGAAGAAGACGCTTTCCGTTTATATAAATGACCGAGTTCTTGATCTCAAGCTTTCTGAAGCCTGTTTTACAGCTGACAAATTCCTTTTCGACGCCTCTTGCGTCTCTGAGAGTGAAAACAACAGTGTAAAGATAAGGGTGTTCACTGCTCCAGAGATTAATGAACGGGATTGTGGTTCTGAGAACATATTTCCCCGTGCCGCCTATTATTTTTGAGGTGAAGGCGGCAATATCGCCGTTCTGGTCATATATGTTCATCTCTATTTCACTGCTGTCAATGATACCCGCTATTTCTATCTCTGCGCTGAGACTGCCGCTCTTATATGAAGCGTCAATTTCGTGTGAAAGAGTGAAATCGTTGATGTAGCCAAGAGGTGTAAACGAGAGATAAACATCTCTGAAAATACCTGACAAACGCCAGAAATCCTGATCTTCAAGCCAGCTGCCCGTGCTGTAGGCGAAAACCTCAACGGCTATAACATTTTCGCCCGGGTAAAGAGCCTTTGTTATATCAAATTCAACAGTGTTGAACGAGCTTTCGCTGTAGCCGAAGCGAAGACCGTTGACATAGAGATAAAAAGCCGATGAAACACCGTCAAAGGTGATAACGGTTCTGCTTTTTCTGAATTTGTCGGGGATTCTTATTTTCTTTATATAACAGCCGACAGGGTTGTGCTCTGTGGGCGCGCAGGGCGGCGAAATGCGCTCTCTGCCCTCCCACGGGTACTGAATATTGCAGTACTGCGGCACACCGTAGCCCTCAATCTCCCAGCAGGAGGGAACCGTAATATTATCCCATGAGTCGCTGTTGAAATGAGGCTCGGCGAAACCGAACTCGACCTGCTTGTAGTTTTCATAGCATCTGAACTTCCACTCGCCGTTAAGCGAAATGTATCTCTGTGAAAGGTATCTGTTACACTTCACGGCTTCGTCAAGAGTTTCATAGGGCATAAACGTAGCTCTGGGAGCCATGGCGTTTATTCTTGTTATCTCGGGGTGTAACTGCCACTCGGCAAAGCCGTCTAAAAATTTCATTTCCATATTATTTCCTCTGTTCTTTCTTTTTACTTAACGTTGACTTTCTTTTCCATAATCCGACCTGTGACAAAGAGCAGTGCCGCCGCAAATAACACCGTGAATATTTTTCCGCCTATGCCTGTTGTCACGAGAGAGCCGTCAACCCCCTCGGTCATTGCGGAAAACGTCAGCGACACTTTATCGGCAAAAACAGAAATCGAAAGCGGGAGCTTATATGAAAGGACTGTCGAAGCGACCTTGTTTATGATATAAATGATAAAGAAAAATACTATTCCGTAAAAAAGAGGCTTATGCTGAAAACGCTTGGTGTTAGCGGTGGTAACGGCAAAAAACACGAATGACACATATGATATAACCGTCACGCCGTAGCCCGCAAGAATAATTGCCGCATACTCAATAACAAGCTTTGTTGTCGGCAGTGAACCTATAGCCTCAAAACTCTGAAGCATACCCGTTATCGTTTCAAGCATTCCGTCCGACTTTGCCCTGGCAAAAAGGAACACTATAACCCATGTCAGAAGCATCACGGCATAGCCTGCGACTATCCATGTGAACGAGACCAAAAACTTTGAAAAAAGGATATCGCCTGATTTGACGGGTAGTGTAAAAGTCAGATAGCCCTGCGCGCCGTAAAGCGAATCGTTGAAATTTTTTATAACCATGACAAGCGTCATTATTATCGCCGCAAAGCCGATAATTACAAGGGCGAACGACGCCGTCACGCCGATAAGCGTTATTTTTGTTATATATGAGACGAGAAGAACGGCTATTGCCGCACCCGCCGCCGCATACACCGCAATAAGGCTTTTCGAGGTCTGAATGAACTCATGCTTTATGAGCTTACCAAGCATATGCGAACACCTCCTTGAAAATATCCTCAACCGTCTTGCCCTGCTTCTTAATCTCTGAAACGCTCTCGTTTAGAACAACCTTTCCGTGCGAAATCATAAGCGCACGGTCAAGAACCGGCTCAATGTCGTGAATAAGGTGTGTTGACATAAGCACCGTTGATTTTTCGGCATAGTTTTTCATAATAAGGTCGAGAATCTGTTCTCTCGCCGCAGGGTCAACACCGCCGAGCGGCTCATCGAGAATATAAAGCTGAGCCTTTCTGCACATGACGAGAATAAGGCTTATTTTCTCTTTCTGACCCTTTGACATAGTCTTTATTTTCTGCGTTCTGTCAAGGGCAAAATCCTTCATCATTCTTTCGGCCTTGAGCGAGTCAAAGTCATCATAGAAATCCGAAAAATATTTTATCGCATCCGTCGGGCGCATCCAATCGGGCAGGTATGACATTTCGGGCAGATAGGCAATTTTCTTCTTTGTCTCAACGCCCGGGTGATCGCCGTCAATCAGAATTTCGCCGTCATAGTCTTTGATAAGACCCGTCATTGTTTTGATTAAGGTCGTCTTGCCGCAGCCGTTCGGTCCTAAAAGACCGATAATCTGATTTTTCCCGAGAGAAAAGCTGACATCGTCAAGAACGACATGCTTGCCGTAGGCTTTTTTCAGGTTATTGACCCTGATAATTTCGTCCATATTTATCCCTTCTTACTTTTTATTTTTGTGCGTCACAAGATATCCGAGCGCAGTCCATATTCCGTGGTATGCGATAATAAATATCACGCCGGGCAGATAGCCCGTTGCGGCGGCTGAGAGAACGCCCGAAACGACGATAGCGAACACCATGCTCACTATCTGAATGAGAATTGAAAGCGACTGAACGTCATAAAGTCTGAAAGCTGAGTTTATGACCTTGAGAAGACCGACAACGCTCTTTCTGAAGATTAAACCCGTGCGCTTCTGCTTCGTTGTTGCGCTAATGCTGTCTCTTATCTGTTTTGCGCCTATGGGGCTGACTGTCTTTATTGAAGAGGCGCTCACGCCGAGAGTGTTGGCGACAAACTGCTCGTCAATATGCGGGTCGGTTGTCATAAGCATAAGTATAACGCCCGTCTTATAAAGGTCAACAAGCTGTTTTTTCGCCTGTCTGCCGATAAAATAGTCGGCGCAGAACATAGCGGTTGCATAGGTGTCAACAGCGAGATAGAACACCTTGCTGCCCTCTTTTTCATATTTCGCACCCGAATATTCGGGCGGAATTTCAATATTGTGTTCACGCATCATCTTCTCGGTGCCCAGAAGAACACATTTGTCCTCAACCCAGCAGGAAATGCCGAGCTTTTCTTCATATTTGATATCCTCAACCTCGGGTAAAACGAGCTTCTGCTCCTTCATGAACTCGGCAATCTCACCCTTGAGCACTCCGCCCGAAGCATAAAGCACACTGCACGCAATCTCAAAAGCGTGAAGAGTGTCTATTCTGACCGAACGGCTGACAAGGTGAAAATGAGAAATATTGCCGGTGAAAATATCGGCTGTGTCAAGAACTATTGCGTCGGTGTCGTCAATGTTTTCAACGTCCTCATAGCCGAGAATTTCACAGCCGGTTCTGTTCAGGCTTTCGTTTACCCTCGCAATAAGCGAAACGAGAACAGGCGAAATAAAGGCAGGCGCAGAGATTAAAAGAGCCGATACAACAGCCGAGGAAAGGGCTGTCACCGTGCCGTAGGACACATAAGCTATTGCGCCGCACACTGCGCTGAGTATCAGTGAAACGGGAACGGCTATATTGAAGAAAGTCGTCTCTTTATCCTTTGTCAGAGAGCTGTCAAGAAATGAATTTGGAATTTCAACCTCACCTGCGCAGAGAACCATAGGTTCTTTAGCCTTGCTTATGCCCGAAGCGAGTTTTTCGCTCTCATTTTCAAGAGCAAACACACCCATTATTCTCTCGTTTCTTGTCAGCGCTTCAAGGTTCTTTTTTATCATGATGTTCTCTTTTTTTCTGCCGAGAACATCAAGAAGAGCTATGAAGCAAGCCCCCGTTCCGAAAAACATCACGCCTTTATCCATTTGAGGCTTTGTCAGAATGAGAATTGCATTATGAACAGTATTGACGGCAAAAATCACAGTAACCATAGCTTCGCTTGAAAGCGTGGGTCTTTCGCTGTTTTTCATGTTGTCAATTAAAGCCTTAACCGAAACGGCAAGAGCCGGCAGACCGAGAATGAATTCTACCGCATAGGCAATAACGGGGTTTTCGCCCATAAGCGGAGAAAGAAATCCGAGCTTTCCACCGACAAACAGAGTTTTCATCGCCCCGAAAATGAGGCACAAAATAAAGCTGACTGCCGTAATCACCGTTCTTATCTTTATCTGTCTTGCATCTTCATCAAGTCTCAGCTTGACTCTGCCGACATCTATTTTGTCATAAACCTTGCTGTCACGCCTTTTTCTTTTTTCACGGCGTTTTGAGTTTTCCTTTTTGGGTTTGTCCGTGTTTTCTATAGCCGAAAAAATATCCTCGCCTTTTTTGGGCTTGACAACTTCTGAAACCGTGACTGCGTCGCCGTCGTCTTCGGAGTAGTCTGCCTCGCCGAGGTTTTCGGCAAAAAGCCTGAACTTATCTATCTTTTCTTTTCTTTTCTCCTTAAACTCTTTTTCCAGAGCCGCTTCGCTTTCGCTTATTTCTTCGTCGGGAGCGGTATCCGTCTGAGCTTCGCCCTTAGCCTTTGTTTTTTCGTCGGTCTTTTTGAAAACCTTTGTTCTTGAGACAAGCTCCTTTTCTTTCTTTTTCTCTTCAAACATCTTCTGAAAGGAAAAATCATCGTTTTCGTCTTTTTTATTATAAACGGTGATTTTTTCTTCCTCAGAAGTCTCTTTTTTCATCTCCTGAGCTTCAGACTCGGCGGTCTGCGAGTCTTTATCAGGCTCTTTATTTTCTTTTTCTATATCGTCAAAAACCGTCGCTTCTTCGCTGTTCTCAATTATCTGAACGTCGGCGGAAAAGCCTTTTTCTTCGGCGTCCGTTCTCCCGAAAAGCTCTTCAAGCGGGTCGCTTTCAGGACTTTCGGTGATTTTTTTGACATCCGCAAGAATTTCATCTATTGAATATCCCGTGCTTTCAGCCACACTTTCCACTCCTTCCTTTATTTTGCTTTTATATCAGACTTTTGTCTTGCTATCTCATACATAAGTATCCCCGCCGCAACAGAAGCGTTAAGGCTTGTTATATTGCCTTTCATCGGCAAAGACACGATAAAGTCGCATTTTTCCCTGACAAGTCTGCCTATGCCGTTGCCCTCAGAGCCGATAACGAGACCGACCGCCCCCTTATAATCCTGCTGACACCAGCATGTGCCGTCCATATCTGCGCCGTAAATCCACAGACCTCTCTTTTTTAAGTCGTCTATTGTTCCGGGAAGATTTGCAACTCTTGCCACAGGCACATATTCGAGTGCGCCCGCCGCAGTTTTTGCCACCGAATAGCTCAGTGAAGCTGAGCGTCTTTTCGGAATAATAACGCCGTGAGCGCCCGCTGTTTCAGCCGTTCTGACAATAGCGCCGAGGTTTCTCGGGTCTTCAAGCTCATCGAGAATTATAATGAACGGCTCTTCCCCTCTTTCTTCGGCGAGGGCAAATATATCGTCAATCTCAGCGTATTCATGAGCGGCGGCAAAGCATATGACGCCCTGATGGTTTGCGCCCGAGCACATAGAGTCAAGCTTTTTTATATCGACCTCTTTTATGACAATATTCTTTTCTTTCGCCTGAGAAACCAGCCTGCCTAAAGTGCCGTTTTTTTCGCCCCTTGAAACGAAAAGCGAGTCAATCGGTCTGCCGCTCATGAGAGCTTCTGAAACGGCGTTTCTGCCGATTATCATATCGGGGTTTTCTTCTCTAAGCGATACACCCTTTTCGGCGGCGTCATTTCTTCTCTTTGCGTTTTTATTATAAGGTTTATTATCCCTGAATTTTCTGTCTTCCATGAAAAGCTCCTTTTTCAGCGCAAAAACAATACCTAAGAACGCTGAGCATACTGATACGATTATAATCTCAGATATTATACCATACTATTTCAATAAAATCACTATCTAAATAATAAAAAATGTATTTTTATTTCGTTGACAAAACCCTGTCTGATGTTATAATTGATTTATTGAAAAGGAGGACTTCAAAATGGTTTATAAAGTAATCGGAAACGTAATAGCGCTGAGACTTGAAATCGGCGAAGAAATCGTGTCGTGCATAAAAGCTGTGTGTGAAAAAGAAAATGTCAAAAGCGCGGTTATTCACGGTATAGGCGCAGTCAAAAGCGCAAAAATCGGTTTGTTTGACTTTGACAAGGGCGAATACAAGGAGAATGAGCTAAATAGGTTCATGGAGCTGACTTCACTTGACGGCAACATGACAAAAATGAACGGCGAAACTTATATTCATCTTCACGCAAATTTCGGTTCTGAAGACGGCTCGGCTTTCGGCGGACATCTGAAAGAAGCCGTTATCGGCGCTACGGCGGAGATATTCATTTTCACTCTGGGCGAAGAAATCACACGCTTTCACGATGATGTGACAGGTCTCAACCTGTTGGAGCTGTGAAAATGGGTATTCAGGAAGAACTCAGAGAATACCTGCTGTCTCAGGGAGCGAGCGACGTCGGCTTCGCTGAAATTAAAGACAGCGACATGCCTTTCCCCTACTGCGTCAGCGTATGCGTCAGGCTATCGAGCGCAATTATTGATGAGATAACAGACGCACCGACGCATACCTATTTCAATCACTACAGAACGGTGAATGCTCTTATTGATCAGCTTCTTTTAAAGGCGGGGCTTTTTCTTCAGAAAAGGGGCTGGGACTACATAACCGTTGCCGCTTCGCAGAGCATCAACAAGGACGGCTGGAATTATAAGGGCAGATTTTCCCACAAAGAAGCGGCGAGAAAGTCGGGGCTCGGCTCTATCGGGAAAAGCTCCGTTTTTATTCACAGGGAGTTCGGACCTGAGGTTCGTCTGGGCACTCTTTTCACAAACTGCCCTTTCACACCGCCCGAGCATATTGACGAATGTCTCTGCGGCGACTGTCATGTATGCGTTGACGCATGCCCCGCAAAGGCAATCACGGGCAAAGCATGGACTGAGGGAACGCCCCGTGAAGAAATGTTTCACCCCGAAAGATGCTCCGAATATATGAAACGTGAGTTCAAAAACATAGGCAGGGGCGCAGTCTGCGGCATATGCATCAAGGTATGCCCGAAAAGGAGATAACTATTTTTTGTTATTCCTATTGAAATTTGATTTTATAGGTAATATAATAATTAACGGATTAACAACCGAAAGAAAGGATATGAAAATATGTCAAAGGTAACTATTTTTGAACACCCTCTCATTCAGCACAAGCTCACAATCATGAGAGACAAAAACACAAGCTCAAAGGATTTCAGAGAGCTCGTCAGCGAAATCGCCATGCTCATGTGCTATGAGCTCACAAGAGATCTCCCCACAAAGGAAATCGAGGTTGAAACACCCATATGCAAGACAATGAGCAAGACGCTCGCAGGTAAGAAGCTGGCGGTTGTTCCCATTCTCAGAGCCGGTCTCGGTATGGTTGACGGCGTTATCAAGATGATTCCCTCGGCAAGAGTCGGTCACATCGGTCTTTACAGAGACGAGACAACCTTTAAGCCCGTTGAGTATTACTGCAAACTGCCCAAGGACATTGCCGAAAGAGAAGTTATCGTTGTTGACCCGATGCTCGCCACCGGCGGAAGCGCTATTGACGCCATAACTCAGATAAAGCTCAGAGGACCCAAGTCAATTAAATTCATGGGGCTTATCGCCGCCCCCGAGGGAATTGAAGCTCTTCAGAAAGCTCACCCCGATGTTGATATCTACTGCGCCGCTCTTGACGAGAAGCTCAACGAAAACTGCTACATTATACCCGGTCTCGGTGACGCAGGCGACAGAATTTTCGGCACAAAGTAATAAGCCTTGCATTTTTATCTGAGGCTCTTTTCAGAACCGCCCATTTTATTAAATCAACTGTATCATCTTATACTATGGTGCTGATTTCATACACAATCTGCAACAGTATATATATCAGACCACATGACAATGCACAATTTTCAGGGTCTGACCTGAAAATTGTGCATTGTCAGTCATTTGTGCATAACAGAGAAATCTGCCGCACGAGGAGAAGAAAATTGTCCGAAGGCTTGACAACTGCGGTTTATATGCTATAATTAATTCATAAATTGTTAACAACAATTTATGAATTTTATTTTTAAAAAGGAGAAAAAAGTATGTCATTCATCAGCAAAATTCTTGTGTTCTTTACGGTTCTGTTTTCTATGATCATGCCGGGAGATGTCAACAAAGCACCGTTGACCATTAACAAAGAGGTAAAAACAACGGACTCTGTAATCGAATATACATACACCAACGAAACAGGTTATGTTATTTCAAACGATTGCTGGGTTGAAAAACTCGAGGTTAAAAATCTTATCGGCGACGGCTGGACATCAATTCCTGTTTCGGATTATCTGTTAGAAACAGCTTTTGAAGTGTATCCCGGTAAGACATACACCAAGACTTATGACGCCGGAGCTCTTCTCCCGGGTACATACAGAATTACGATTGGCTACAATGTTATAACCGGGTTTGACGGCTCGACCACAACCGGCTATTCCAGCGCAGAATTTGATGTTACTTTAAATTAAAGCTATTAAGTCAAGCGCAAACGGTATGGCTTAAAAAGCTTCATTGCATTTTCCAAAAGGAGTATTCGGCAGTGACTGCCGAATACTCCTTTTTGCTTTTGGACAAAGAAAAAAGGACAGTAAACAAGCGCCCATAAAAAAGAACTACAAATCTACCGAAAGAAGGTAGGCTTGTAGTTCTTATTTGTTCAGACTGTTTTTTTGTCCCCTGCGTTTATCAGATTTCTCCGAGCTCTTCGATTATTTTTCTCTTATAAGCGATAAACTCATTTGTCATTGTGAAGCTGTTATCTCTGGGCTTTTTCTCACTGATTTTAAATTCAGCGGTGATTTTGCCCGGTGAGCCTGAGAGAATATATATTCTGTCGGAAAGAAGAATTGCTTCGTCAATGTCATGGGTGACAAAGAGAGTCGAGAGCTTTATCTCCTGCATGATGTTCAGATACCATTCATGTATGGAGCTTTTGGTGATTGTGTCGAGAGCGCTGAAAGGCTCATCTAAGAGTGCAACGCCGTCAGAGGAAAGATAGGTTCTCAGAAGAGCCGCCCTCTGCTTCATACCGCCCGAAAGCTGAGCGGGATACTTTTTCTGAGTGCCGTCAAGACCGAACTGTGCAAAAAGCGGTGAAGCCGTTTCACGGGCTTCTTTCTTTTTCATGCCCTTTTTGATTATAAGAGGCAGACAGACATTGTCAAGAACGGTGTAATACGGCTGAAGCAAATCCTTTTGAAGCATATAGCTTATTTTTCCCGGCTCGCCCGTTATATCTTTATCGCTGAGAAAAATTTTCCCGCCGTCGGGTTTATAAAGCCCTGAAATAACGTTGAAAAGAGTGGTCTTTCCGCTGCCGCTGACGCCCAGAAGACAGACAATCTCGCCCTCGTCAAGGTGAATTGATATTTCATCAATAACCTTTTTTTCGCCGAAACTTTTAGAAATATTTTCAGTTCTTAAATAACCCATGATTATGAAAGAAAATCGTTTGTGAAGCCCGTGCCTGCGGGAAGCTCTTTGTCAATGAGCTTATTTTCCCAAAGCCATGCATAGAAGCCGTCCCAGCGCTCTGCGTCAAATACGCCCCAGCTTTCTGCGTCGGCTATATACTGCTGAGAAAGCCACTTCTGGCTCTCGGTGACAAGCTCTTCAGAGCCGTTAAGTGAGCCTGTTGTGTCGCTGTTTATAAGAATCTGAGCCGCCTCCTCGGGGTTTTCTACGGCAAATTCATAGCCCTTCTTTGTTGCGGCAAGAAATGCCTTGGCTGTCTCGGGTTCGCTCTCAAGGAAAGCGTCATTTGCTATAAGCGTCGGTGAATAGTAGTCGAAAACCTTATCAATGCTGACAAAATCGAAATAGTCAAATTCAAGACCCTGAAGTTTAGCGTTGATGCCGCCCCAGCCGTAGAAAATCCAGATTGCGTCTGTGTCCTTATGCTCAAGAGCACCCGCTTCGTCAGTGATGACGTTAGGTATAAGCTGAAGTTTTGAATAATCGCCGCCGTCCTTTTCCATAACAGCCTTGATTGTCGCAAGCTCGATGGGGCTTTCCCATGTTGAATATCTCATACCTTCAAGACCCTTGGGTCTGTCTCCGCCCTCACCTTTTCTGGTGATGATTCCCGATGTATTATGCTGAACAAGAGCGGCAACGGCTGTAACCTCAAGAGGCTCATCCTGAGTGTATGAGGGAACTATTGTATCCTGATAAGAAACGGCAAACTGAGCTTCACCCGATGCGCACATAAGAACAGCACCGTCTTCGGGCGGCTGAACGATAGTTACGTCAAGACCCGCTTCTTTATAATAGTCTTTTGCCTGAGCGACATAGAGACCTGTGTGGTTTGTGTTGGGTGTCCAGTCAAGGCAGACTGTTATCTTTTTAAGCTCTTTGTCTGTGTTTGTGTCGTCTGTTTTTCCTGCGCAGGCTGCAAAAGCAAAGAGGAATGTGAGCGCAAGAAAAACCGCCAAAGCCTTTTTCATAGTAGATTACTCCTTATTAATATTTTTTTCATTGTCCCACGGCATACATAGCTTTTTTATCAGTGAGACAGCCGCCATAAGCAGAAGGCTTATCACCGATATAAAAATGATAACCGAGAACATTTTGTCGAAGGCATAAGCCTTCTTGACTCTCGTCATATAGACGCCGAGTCCCTCAAAGCCGCCCAGCCACTCCGAAATGACCGCGCCGACAACCGCATACGAAGCGGAAACTTTAAGACCCGAGAAAAAGTGTCCCATAGAAGACGGAATTTTAATATAACGAAAGACCGTCAGTCTTGAGCCGCCCATGCTCCTGATAAGGTTTATCGAGTCGCTGTCAGCGCTCTTGAAGCCGTCAAGAAGCGAAATCGTTATCGGGAAAAATGTCGTGATAACGACGAGCGTAATTTTCGGCGCCATTGAAAAGCCCATCCATAGCACAAGCAGGGGCGCAATAGCTATCGTGGGGATGGTCTGTGTGATAACAAGTATCGGGTAAAGCGCCTTATACATGAACGAAAATCTGTCCATGATAACGGCGATGATAAACGCCAGCGCAATACCGATAACAAGACCGTAGAACGCCTCCTGTAAAGTCACCGAAGCATGCTGCATTAAGATTTTAAAGTCGGTAACAAACGCCCTGACTACTTTGACCGGCGACGGGAGCATATAGGCGGGTATCAGCTTGCCCTCGCTGACTAAAAGCCATATCAGCGCTATTGCGGTCAGCGAAAAGAGCGGCGCAATTTTACTTGTGATGCTTTGATACTTTTTTGTCAATGGTCAGAACACCACCTTCGGGCTTATAAACAATTTTGACGTATGCGCTGACTGACGCACAGCCGGCATTAACGGCGATTTTCTGACATTCCTTGACGATATCCATAAGCTGGTCGTAGTCGTCGCCCTCAATCGTTGTCTCAAAAGGACCAACATAGCAGTTGAGACCCGTGCTCTTGATGTAGGCAATGACTTCATCAACAATTCTTATAAGCTCGTCTTCATTGTCAACGCTCGGCAACACCTGAATTGCTACACTTGCTGTCATGATAAGAAACCTCCCTTAAAATAAAAATTCGCCACGGATAAACGTGGCGAAAAAGTTCTGTTTTTCTCCTTTCGGAGCTGATAAACTTCCTACGTCGGCATTATCCGAATCAGGTTTTAGGGTCAAAGACGAGTTGAGTCTTAATCTCAGCCGAATTTCTTCAGCACCCCTGTTATTCATTTTTCATCGGGACAATATTTATATTGCTCCGTGGCGTTATTGATATATTATCACCGCAGTCGGTGTTTGTCAATAAGTCAGACCTTGTTTTAATCATATTTTTCTCCGCCCGAAAACAAAAACAGAGGGCACCCGAAGATGCCCTCATAGCTGTTTTTATAAGCAGAAATTTATTACTTCTTATTAAGACCGAGGGGAACCGTCCAGCCCATATCGTCCTCAACCTTACCTGTCTGCATACCGTAAAGTGTGTCATAAAGCTTCTGAGCCGTAGGACCGACCTTACCGTCGGCAACCTGATAGTCGTCGCCGTTATAGTTGAGACAGCCTATGGGTGAAATGACAGCAGCAGTGCCGCTGGCGAAGACCTCCTGAAGAGTGCCGTTCTTTGACGCTTCTATAACCTCGTCGATTGAAAGTTTGCCCTCGTTGACCTTAACGCCCCACTTTCTCAGAAGAGCGATAACCGAGTCTCTTGTGATACCGGGCAGAATTGTGCCTGACTCAAGCGAAGCGGTGTAAACCTCGTCGTTAATCTTGAAGAAAGCGTTTGATGTGCCTATCTCTTCAACATATTTATGCTCTGCCGCATCGAGCCAGAGAACGTCCTTGCAGTTATATTTCATAGCGTCGAGAGAAGCTCTCATTGCGCCGCCGTAGTTTCCGCCGACCTTTGCGTAGCCTGTGCCGCCGCGCGCAGCTCTGATATAATTATCCTGAACATATATTCTTGTTGTTGAAAGACCGTTATCGTTAGCCGCATAATATGAGCCTGTCGGGCTGAGGATAATCATAAATCTGTAGTGCTTTGCGGGTAAAACGGAGAACGAAACCTCATCGCCGAAAACAAACGGTCTGATATACAAGGCTGTTGCGGGAGCTGAGGGAACCCAGTCCATGTCAACCTCAATGAGAGCCTTGACGGCTTCAACAAGAAGGTCGTCGGGGAGATAGGGCATACACATACGCTCAAAGGTGTTTCTCATTCTCTTAACGTTCATGTCGGGTCTGAAAAGCTGAATGTCGCCGTCGGGCGTCTTGTATGCTTTCATACCCTCAAACATCATCTGCGCATAGTGGAGAACGCATGAAGCAGGCTCGATGAGAATGGGCTCGTGAGGAACGATTCTTCCGTCATGCCAGCCCTGACCCTCGTCATAGTCCATGACGAACATATGGTCTGTGAAATACTTCGCAAAACCGAGCTTTGTTTCATCCTCGGGCTTTTTCTTAGGATTCTTTGTTCTTGTTACAGGAAAATTGTAAGCCATAATATTTACATCCTTTCAAAGTTAAATTGATTATTTGATATTATAGATTTCCGCTCTTCTGTCACGGAAAACATTTATTGACTGTCTTATACCGGTGAGAATTGACGTGTCGCACTCGGCACTGATTATCTCTTCACCTGAGCCCGCCTGACTGAGAAGTTCACCCCACGGGTCATATATAACCGAATTGCCGCCGTAGGTCGTTTTATCCGCCTTGCCGCAGGAATTGCAGGTGACGACAAACATCTGATTTTCTATGGCTCTTGCCCTTGATAGCGTCACAAGATGAGGTATTCTTATATCGGGCCACTGAGCGACAACGAACAGAAAATCGAGCCCGTCAAGAGAAAGGCTTCTTGTCAGCTCAGGGAATCTTATATCATAACATATTATAATACCGCATTCGTTCCCGTCAAGATTAAATCTGCATAAATGTGTACCTTTTTCAAAAAAACCGTCCTCATTCATAGGTGTGAACAGGTGCGTCTTGTCATATTCGGCTATACAATCGCCGTCTCTTGAGAATATGTATGCGGTGTTGAAGACCTTTGAGCTTTTGACGTTAGCCACACTGCCCGCGACAATATTGACGCTGAATTTTTTTGAAAGCTCACTCATAAGAGCCTTTGTTTCTTTACCGTTTTCATCCGAAAGCTCTGAAAGATTTTTGTGAGGGAAAAATCCCGTGTTCCACATTTCGGGCAGAACGACAACGTCGGGTTTTTCGCTCATCGCCTCTTCAATCAGCTTTTCCGCCTTTTTGAAATTTTCGGACGGGTTACAAAACTCCATATCCATCTGAATACATGATATTTTCATTTTAAGCCCCCTATTTCTGATATGTTTTAAGTATATCCTGCGCGGTGGAGAGCTTGCTTTGGCAGCTATCCATCGCCTGTTTTTCAATATATCTGTGCGCTTCGCTTTCGCTCATATTGAGGTTTTCTATAAGAAGCCATTTCGCCCGGTTCACTATTCTTATTTCTTTCATTTTTTCTTCTATTGAATCGGTCTTTTTATCCATTCGGACAAGTCTCTCTCTGGCCGAAATCATAAATCTGAGCGCCTGCTCCATACTTGAGACCGAAACGGGCTTTGAGATTGTGAACACGCCGTACTGCGTGACCTGATAATTAATTTTTTCAATAAGCTCCGCTTTAACCATAAGAAGACAGACCGAGCTTGACTTATTGCATACGTCAACGGCAAACGAAGTGCCGAAATCATCGGAAAGCGGCGTATTGATAATAACAAAATCAAAGAATTTGTCAAGCACAGCACGCTTTGCGGCGGCAATACTCGAAACAAAAATTACACTGCTGTATTTTGTTGACGGCAGAAAGTTTCTGAAGGCTTCTTTCATTTTGTCAGAGGATGAAACAACGAGAACGCTGTATTTTTTGCTCTCGAATATCATTTTTCATCCTCCTTTCAAAAGCGTGAATGCGCTAAAGCTGAGCCGCCCTTATTTGCAATATGTTTCTATCATTGACTCGGTCAGATATTTTCTCATAAATTCACTGTTTTCGGCAATTTTCGCCGCTTCTTTTCTGCTTTCGGGCAGCTTTTCATATTTTGAAAGCTCGGCTTCATCCGCCGTGTAGAGATTAATGTCGGCGGGAAGAGGCAGCGTCAGCTTTCTCTGAATACCGTCAAGTGAAGCGTAAATCAGAAGCGCAAAGGCAAGATAAGGGTTCGCTCTCGGGTCGGGTGAACGAAGCTCCATTCTCTTATATTCGCCGTGAGCCGCAGGAATTCTTATAAGCTGTGAACGGTTCTGACTTGACCAGCTTATATATTTCGGCGCTTTATGACTGCCCAGTCTCTTATATGACTCGTCCTTCGGATTTAAAACAATAGTCATGTCCCTGACGTGCTCCAGAATACCGGCTATCATCGGCGAAGAAATATTTTCTTCACCGTTTCTTGATTTCACCGACATATTAATATGCAAGCCGTTGCCCGGTTTATCTTCAAGGGGCTTTGGCGAAAAGCTCGCCCACAGACCGTTATGAAGAGCGATATCCTGAACTATTTTTCTGAAAGTCAGTGCATTATCCGCCGCCGAAAGAGGGTCTGAATAACGAAAGTCTATCTCATTCTGACCCGGTCCCTCTTCATGGTGCGAGCTTTCGGGGTAAATGCCCATATCCTTAAGACTTATGCAGATTTCTCTTCTTATATTCTCACTCTTGTCATAAGGAGCGATATCCATATAGCCCGCATTGTCATAAGGGACCTTGACATTGTCGCCGTAGTCGTCGAGCTTGAAAAGATAAAACTCCATTTCTGCGCCGAAGCAAAATTCATAGCCCGCCTTTTCAGCGTCGGCAACGGCCTTTTTCAGAATACTTCTCGTGTCATTTTCAAATATACTTCCGTCGGGGTATTTCACCGTGCAGAACATTCTGACAACTCTGCCGTGTTCGGGTCGCCAAGGGAGAGCCGCAAGCGTTTCGGGGTCGGGGTGAAGAAATAAATCCGAATGAACTTCACTGCCGAAGCCTTTGACAGCCGAAGCGTCAATGGCTATACCGTGCTCAAAAGCGCGCTCAAGCTCTTCGGGCATTATGGAGATATTCTTCTGCTTTCCGAAAACGTCACAAAAGGCAAGACGGATGAATTTGACATCCTCCTCACCCACAAACTGCATAACTTCCTGTTTGGTGTAATTCATAGCTTCTCCTCTTTTCGAAAGCATATTAAAACAAAACAGCCTTCATCACAGAATAATTCCGCTGATGAACGCCGTTGCTCATTTAAAAGATTTTACAACTATACTATTAAAAAGTCAATAGTCAAAAGGGCAGCAAAAAAATTTTTTTGAAAGAAAGTATTGACAAACGTGATTTTTGGGTGTATTATCCGTGCATAAGGCAAAGGGGTCTTTGAGTGATAAGCTCAAGGACCCTTTATCTGTTTTTATTATCAAAGTGAATAACAAAAGGCAACGGCGTCTTTAAGATTTTTTAGTCTTAAAGGCGCCTTTGACTTTTTTTGAAGGAGGATTTCAAAATGAAAAACGTACCGGAAATGTTTGGAAGCAAAGTGTTTGACGACAGAGTGATGAAATCAAAGCTCTCAGCAAGCGTCTATAATTCACTCAAAAAGACCATTGACGAGAATGCAAAGCTCGACATAAGCATTGCAAACGCAGTGGCAGAAGCTATGAAAGACTGGGCTATTGAAAACGGCGCAACTCACTTTACACACTGGTTCCAGCCGCTCACCGGCATTACCGCCGAAAAGCATGACAGCTTCATCTCTCCTTCACCCGACGGCGGTGTAATAATGGAGTTTTCAGGCAAGGAGCTTATAAAGGGCGAGCCTGACGCTTCATCCTTCCCCTCAGGCGGTCTTCGTGCTACATTCGAAGCAAGAGGCTACACAGCGTGGGATCCCACATCATACGCATTCATCAAGGGCACAGCTCTTTGCATACCCACAGCGTTCTGCTCCTACGGCGGCGACGCACTTGATAAGAAAACGCCTCTTCTTCGTTCAATGGAGGCTCTCAACAAGCAGGCTCTGCGTGTTCTCAGACTCTTCGGCAACGAGGATGTAAAGTGCGTTCGCACCTCAGTCGGTCCCGAACAGGAATACTTCCTCATCACAAAGGAAATGTATGACAAGCGCCCCGACCTTCGCTCTTCGGGCAGAACTCTCTTCGGAGCAAAGCCTCCCAAGGGACAGGAGATGGACGATCACTATTTCGGCGTTATAAAGCCCAAAGTTGCAGAGTTTATGGCTGACCTCAACGACGAGCTGTGGAAACTCGGAATACTCGCAAAAACAGAACATAACGAGGTTGCACCCGCTCAGCATGAGCTTGCTCCGATTTACAGCACAACAAATATTGCAACAGACCACAACCAGCTCACAATGGAGATAATGCAGAAGGTCGCCGCAAAGCACGGTCTTGTATGTCTTCTTCACGAAAAGCCTTTTGCCGGCGTAAACGGCAGCGGCAAGCACAACAACTGGTCTATGGCAACCGACACGGGAATGAACCTTCTCTCGCCGGGCGAAACCCCCTACGAGAACGCTCAGTTTCTTCTTTTCCTCTGCGCGGTTATAAAGGCTGTTGACGATTATCAGGATCTTCTCAGAATTTCAGTCGCAAGCGCAGGCAACGACCACAGACTCGGCGCTGACGAGGCTCCCCCGGCTGTTATTTCAATTTTCCTGGGCGATGAACTCACGGCGGTTCTTGACGCTATCGAGAACGACACACCCTACCTCGGCGCAGAAAAGACAAAAATGAAGCTCGGCGTAAATGTTCTGCCTAAGTTCAACCGTGACACAACAGACAGAAACAGAACATCACCCTTTGCTTTCACGGGCAATAAGTTTGAATTCCGTATGCTCGGTTCGTCAGACTCAATCGCATGCGCAAACATAATGCTCAACAGCGCAGTCGCCGACACGCTCAGAATATACGCCGACAGGCTTGAGGGCGCAGAGGACTTTGAGACAACACTGCACGAAATGATTCAGAAGACAATCAAAGATCATAAGAGAATAATATTCAACGGTAACGGCTATGACAGCGAGTGGATTAAAGAGGCGACCGAAAAGAGAGGTCTTCTCAACTACAGAACAACACCCGACTGTATTCCTCACCTTGTTGACAAGAAAAATGTTGACATGCTGACCTCTTTAGGTGTATTCTCTGAGAAAGAAGTTTATTCAAGATGCGAAATCCAGCTCGAAAACTATTGCAAAACAGTCATTATTGAGGCTAACACAATGGTGAGCATGGCGAAGACTGAAATTCTTCCCGCAGTCACAGAATATGCTTCTGAACTTGCAAAAACCGCAAAGGCTAAGAAAGAAATCTGTCAGGATGTCGCTTGCGGCTATGAATGTAAAACTCTCAAGAAGCTCTCTTCTCTGACCGACGCTATCGCTCAGGCAACTGAAGAGCTTGAAGATACACTCATGACCGTCAAGAGCGCCGAAGATTTCGGAGAAATGTCAGAGCTTATCCGTGACAAGCTTATTGCAAAGATGAGCGAGCTTCGAATTTCCTGCGATATGGCTGAAAACATCACAGCAAAGAAATACTGGCCCTATCCTTCATACGCCGACATTCTGTTCAGCGTGAAGTGACGGAGGTGATCTTATGTGTTCGATAATGGGATATTGCGATTATGATGCACCAATCGGGGAATTCAAAGAGGGTTTTGGGAAAACAGTATCACGGGGTCCTGACGACAGCAGAATAATTGACACGGGCAAGGGTCTTCTCGGCTTTCACCGTCTTTCAATTATGGGACTCACCCCCGAGGGTATGCAGCCGTTTGAAAGAGACGGCAGCTATGTGGTCTGTAACGGTGAGATATACGGCTTTGAAAAAGTCAAAAACGAGCTTATAAAAAAGGGTTATGAGTTTGTCAGCGACAGCGACTGTGAAACAATTCTGCCGATGTATTTTGAATACGGCACCGATATGTTCAGAATGCTTGACGCTGAATTTGCGATGATTATTTTTGACGGCAAAGAAAAGCAGTATATAGCCGCCCGTGATCCCATAGGCATACGCCCGCTTTATTACGGCTACGACAAAAAAGGCGTAATCGTTTTCGCAAGCGAGGCTAAAAACCTTGTTGGGCTCGTCAAAGAGGTTTTCCCGTTCCCTCCCGGTCATTATTACAAAAACGGTGAATTTATCTGCTATAACGATATTGCGGCTGCCGAAGAATACAGTCACGACGATATTGAAACCGTTTGCAGAAATATTCACGATAAACTTATTTCAGGCGTTGAAAAAAGACTTGTGGCTGACGCCAAGGTCGGTTTTCTCCTTTCGGGCGGGCTTGACTCATCACTGGTATGCGCCATCGCCGCTTCAAAAAGCAGTAAGCCGATAAAGACCTTCGCTATAGGTATGTGTGAGGACGCTATTGACCTTAAATACGCAAAGCAGGTCGCCGATTATATCGGCAGTGACCACACAGAAGTCATTATTTCAAAAGAAGATGTTCTCCAGAGCCTTGAAACGGTTATTGCACTTCTCGGTACATACGACATAACGACAATCCGTGCGTCAATAGGTATGTATCTTGTCTGTAAGTATATTCACGAAAACACAGATATCCGTGTTCTGCTTACGGGCGAAATTTCAGACGAGCTTTTCGGTTACAAATACACCGATTTTGCTCCGTCGGCTGACGCTTTCCAGAAAGAAGCCCAGAAACGTATAAGAGAGCTTCATATGTATGACGTTCTTCGCGCTGACAGATGTATTTCCGTCAACTCGCTTGAAGCCCGTGTTCCCTTCGGCGATCTCGATTTTGTCAAATATGTTATGGCTATCGATCCCGAAATGAAGCTCAACAAATACGGCAAGGGTAAATATCTTCTCAGAAAAGCCTTTGAAGCCGACAAATTATTACCGTATGATATTCTTATGCGTGAAAAGGCGGCTTTCTCCGACGCGGTCGGTCACTCAATGGTTGACGATTTGAAGGAGTTCGCAGAGACCTATTACACTCAGGAAGAATTCAGCGAAAAAATCGAAAAGTATTCTCACTCAAAGCCCTTCACAAAAGAATCGCTTTTATACCGTGAGATTTTCGAGAAGTACTATCCGGGTCAATCGAATATGATAGTCGATTTCTGGATGCCGAACAAGGAATGGGAGGGTTGTAATGTAAACGACCCGTCCGCCCGTGTACTTTCAAACTACGGCGAAAGCGGCGTATAAGGCGGAAAAAAGGAGGATTATTAATAATGACAAAATTAGAACAGGTCTATGAAGGCAAAGCAAAAAAGGTTTTTAAGACAGACGACCCCGAGCTTTTCATCGTTGACTACAAGGATGACGCTACAGCTTTTAACGGTCTCAAAAAAGGCACAATCGCCGGAAAAGGTGTCATCAACAACAAGATGAGCAACTTTTTAATGAAGATTATTGAGAAAAAGGGTGTTCCCACTCATTTCGTCGAAGAGCTCAGCGACCGTGAGACGCTCGTCAAGAAAGTAACGATTGTTCCCCTTGAAGTAATCGTGCGCAACATCACGGCAGGTTCATTTGCAAAGAGATACGGCGTTGAAGAGGGCATCGTTTTAAAGAAGCCCACAGTTGAGTTCTCATATAAGAATGACGCACTCGGCGATCCCCTGCTTTCAGAGTCTCACGCAATCGCTCTTGAGCTTGTCACAGAAGAGGAGCTTGCTCTTATTTCAAAGTATGCTCTTATGGTAAACGACATTCTCAAGGAGTTCTGGGCAGCCCGTAATGTTACGCTTGTTGATTTCAAGATTGAATTCGGCAAGACTTCTGACGGCACAATAATCTTAGCTGATGAAATCAGCCCCGACACCTGCCGTCTTTGGGATTCCGAAACCAAACAGAAGCTTGATAAAGACCGTTTCAGACGTGACCTTGGCGGCGTTGAAGAAGCCTATGAAGAGGTCATGAAGAGACTTTTGGAAGAAAAATAATTATACATAACATAAAAACCGATATTTCAGACGTTATGCTTTCGTGTGAAATTTCTCTTTTCGGAGGCTGTCAGAATGAGTGAAAACCATATTAATGAGGAGTGCGGTGTTTTCGGAATATATTCCGAAAGCGGCGCAGATGTGGCAAGACTGACCTATTACGGGCTTTATGCTCTTCAGCACCGGGGTCAGGAAAGCGCAGGAATAGTTGTCAATGATGACGGTGTTTTTTCAGTGAAAAAATCCTTCGGTCTTGTCGGCGACGCATTTTCACCCTCACAGCTCAGTCAGATGGGACCGGGCAAAATAGCTGTCGGTCATGTCAGATATGCCACCACAGGCTCTGACAGTCTTCAGAATATTCAGCCGATTGTCGTCAATCACCACAAGGGCAGACTCGCTCTTGCCCATAACGGAAATTTAGTCAACTCTTATGAGCTCAGGGAAGAGCTTGAAAAGAAAGGCGCTATTTTTCACACGACAACCGATTCTGAGGTTATTTCATATATTATCGTTCAGGAGAGACTCTCTCACGGCTCGATTGAAAGCTCGGTTTCAGCGGCGATGGATAGGATAAGAGGCGCTTATTCTCTTGTCATTTCATCGCCGGCAAAACTTATAGCCGTGCGTGACCCTCACGGGTTCCGCCCTCTCTGCTACGGAATGACAGCCGACGGCTCTTATGTTTTCGCTTCTGAGACGTGCGCGCTTGACGCTGTCAGCGCAAAATTTGTCAGAGACATTGAACCCGGCGAAATTGCCATAGTCGAAGACAATAAAATCCGTTTCGACAGAACACACTGCGGGAAAGAGGCGAAAAAGCTCTGTGTTTTCGAATATATTTATTTCGCCAGACCCGATTCGGTGATAGACGGGAAAAGTGTAAGCATAGCACGTCAGCAGGCAGGCGCATACCTTGCGCAGGAACACCCCGTTGACGCCGATGTTGTAATCGGAGTGCCCGACTCCGGTCTCGAAGCGGCTCTCGGTTACGCAAACTACTCGGGCATACCCTATGGAATAGGCTTCACAAAAAACAAATATATCGGCAGAACCTTTATCGCTCCCGACCAGTCTCTCAGACAAAGCGGTGTAAATATAAAACTCAACACCATAAAAAGTGTTGTCAACGGAAAACGAATAGTCCTTATCGACGACTCAATCGTCAGAGGAACAACCTGTAAACGTATTATCGACCTTTTATGGGCAGCCGGCGCAAAAGAAATTCATATGCGTGTCAGTGCTCCGCCGTTTGTTGCCCCGTGCTATTACGGCACTGATATTGATAACGCCGACGCTCTTATAGCGAACCACCACACGGTTTCTGAGATAGCGCAGATAATCGGCGTCAATTCACTCGGTTATCTCAGCCTCGAACACGTTCATCTGCTCACAGGTGAAGACACAGGCTTTTGTACAGCGTGTTTCGGCGAAAAATACCCGACTTCTGTACCAAAACAGACAGATAAATCAAGATTTGAAAATAAAATCAGCTTAAACAAGAAAAAAACGGCTGATTAATCAGCCTTTAATATATTTTTTGGGGGAATTAATATGTCAGAATTTTCGGGAGGTGTCAGCGAAAAAATTCTTGTTCTTGACTTCGGCGGTCAGTATAATCAGCTTATCGCAAGACGCGTCAGAGAACAGAGAGTTTACGCTGAAATAAAGCCTTATAATAAAATCACAACCGAAGAAATCAAAAAAGAAGGCTATAAGGGAGTTATATTCACGGGCGGTCCGAACAGCGTTTTCGACCCTGCTTCACCGCATTTTTCACCCGATATTCTTGACATAGGAATACCCGTTTTAGGCATTTGCTACGGCTGTCAGCTTATCGCATATATGAAAGGCGGCGAAATCTGCTCCGCCGGCGCCATAAGCGAATACGGCAAGATTGAAATGACCGCAAAGGACGCTCTTCTCTTTGAAGATGTTCCCGAAACGAGCGTCTGCTGGATGAGCCACACCGATTATGTTAAACAAATCCCCGAGGGGTATGAGATTATTGCGACAACCGCTCAATGCCCCTGTGCGGCTTTTGCCGACAGAAAGAATAAGATATACGCTGTTCAGTTTCACCCCGAAGTCACTCACACTCAGTTCGGAAGAGAAATTCTTCAGAACTTTCTTTTCAACATCTGTGAGTGCGGCGGCGACTGGACTATGGATAATTTTGTTAAAGAAACTGTTGCAGACCTCAGAGCACGCCTGAGCGGTAAAAAGGTTCTGTGCGCCCTTTCGGGCGGTGTAGATTCGTCTGTTGCGGCCGTCCTTATTCATAAGGCAGTCGGCGACAATCTGACCTGCGTTTTCGTTGATCACGGTCTTCTCAGAAAGGGAGAAGCCGAAATGGTTGAAAAGACCTTCAAGGACGAATTCAATATGAATCTTGTCTGCGTCAACGCAAAGGAGGAGTTCCTTTCAAAGCTCAGCGGCGTCACCGAGCCCGAAAAGAAGAGAAAGATAATCGGAGAAGAATTTATCCGTATTTTTGAAAGAGAAGCCAAAAAGATAGGTCATGTCTATGCCCTCGTTCAGGGTACAATATACCCCGATGTTATAGAAAGCGGCGCAGGCGACGCCGCAACAATAAAGAGCCACCACAATGTCGGCGGTCTGCCCGATGTTGTTGATTTTGATGAGATTATAGAGCCTTTGCGCTGTCTCTTCAAAGATGAGGTCAGAGGCGTCGGCTTAGAACTCGGCATAGCCGAAAAGCTCGTTTTCAGACAGCCCTTCCCCGGACCCGGTCTTGCGGTCAGAATTATGGGAGAAATAACCGAAGAAAAACTTGATATTCTTCGTGAAGCCGATGCTATTTTCACAGAAGAAATAGCTGATTTCAAGCTGACAAATATAACAAATCAGTATTTTGCAGTGCTTACGGACACCAGAACGGTCGGCGTTATGGGTGACGCCAGAACATACGGCTACACTGTAGCTTTAAGGGCAGTCACAACAGACGACTTTATGACCGCCGACTGGACGAGACTGCCTTATGAGACTCTCGCCCGTGCTTCAAGCAGAATAACTAACGAAGTCAGAAACGTCGGCAGAGTAGTTTATGACATAACAAGCAAGCCGCCTGCGACTGTTGAATGGGAATAAGGAGTGTGACTGTTATGACAAAATATATTTTTGTAACGGGCGGTGTTGTCTCAGGTCTGGGCAAGGGAATCACAGCCGCTTCTTTAGGCAGACTTCTTAAAGCGAGAGGCTTAAAGGTAGCCGCTCAGAAGCTTGACCCATATATTAATGTTGATCCCGGCACAATGAGCCCTTATCAGCACGGCGAAGTTTATGTCACCGAGGACGGAGCGGAAACCGATCTTGACCTCGGGCACTATGAAAGATTTATTGATGAAGACCTGAATAAATATTCAAACCTCACAACAGGTAAAGTCTATTGGAATGTTCTCAATAAGGAGCGTCGGGGCGAATATCTCGGCTCAACGGTTCAGGTCATTCCTCATGTCACAAATGAGATAAAAGAATTTGTCTATCGTGTCGGCAAGCAAACCGACGCCGACGTTGTTATAACCGAAATCGGCGGCACAATCGGCGACATTGAAAGCCAGCCGTTTATTGAGGCGGTGCGTCAGATTTCGCTTGAGGTCGGCAGTGAAAACAGTCTTTTCGTTCACGTCACACTCGTCCCGTTTCTTCGGGGTTCGGACGAACATAAATCAAAGCCGACACAACATTCGGTCAAGGAATTGCAGGGCATGGGCGTAAAGCCCGACATCATAGTTCTTCGCTGTGATGAGCCGCTTGAAGAGTCGATTTTCAAAAAGATTGCTCTTTTCTGCAATGTCAAGCCCGACTGTGTTATTGAAAATATGACTATCCCCTGTCTTTATGAAGCTCCGCTTATGCTTGAAAAGTCAAATATTTCAAGCATCGTATGCCGTGAACTCGGTCTTGAGACGAAAGAACCGGACCTTAGCGAATGGACTTCTATGATTGACACGATAAAATCGAGAGAGCAGACCGTCACTATCGGTCTGGTCGGCAAATATACTCAGCTTCACGACGCATACCTCTCAGTGGCAGAGGCGCTCAGACACGCCGGCTACACGCATAAGGCAGTTGTCGATATTCAGTGGATTGATTCGGAAAAAATCACCGATGATAACGTCGAAGAGAAGCTCGGCGGTCTTGACGGAATAATCGTCCCCGGCGGCTTCGGCGACAGAGGCATCGAGGGAATGATATCAGCGGCGAAATACGCAAGAGAGCATAACCTCCCCTATTTCGGCATTTGCCTTGGTATGCAGATTGCGGTTATTGAATACGCTCGCCACATGGCGGGTATCTCCGACGCTCACTCGGGCGAATTTGACGAGCTTTGCAAAAACAAGGTCATTGATTTTATGCCCGGTCAGAGCGATGAAATTGACAAGGGCGGCACGCTCAGGCTCGGTGCATATCCGTGTGAAATAAAGACGGGCACAACTATGGAGCGCTGCTATAAGTCGCTTTCAATCTCAGAACGCCACCGTCACAGATATGAGTTCAACAATGACTACCGTGAGGTTTTACAGCAGGCGGGGCTCACCCTCAGCGGACTTTCACCCGACGGACGCCTTGTCGAAACTGTCGAGCTGACAGACAGACCCTTCTATGTCGGCGTTCAGTATCACCCCGAATTCAAGTCAAGACCCAACAGACCCCACCCTCTGTTTGAGGGCTTTATCGGAGCGGCTGTCGAGGTCATGAAAAACAAATAAATTTGCCCATAACCCTCTTTCCCATTATCGAAAGGCTGTCGCATTCAGCGCAGAAGAAAAAGCAAAATGCTTTTTTCTGCGCATGAATGCGACAGCCCGTTTTTGTTTCATTTAATACATATTTATTCTCTTTTTAGTGCGGCTATGAGTTCGCTTTCTTTTGCATAGCCCGAAAGACAGCCTACCTTTTCGACGCACCGCCCGCCTGTGATATTGCCGAGTTTTATACATTCCCTGAAGCTTCTTTCGTGATATATCCCATAAATGAAGCCGGCAAGAAACGCATCTCCTGCGCCCGTTGAATCGACACGCTTTACACCTGAGAGCGGCTCTTCAATGAAAAATTCACCGTTTTCATAACCGAGACACCCGTCTTTATCGAGCTTGACTATTACCTTGTCAAAATAGCGTGACAGCACCTTTGCCGCCTCCTGTGCAGTGCTCTTTTCGGTTAAGGCAAGAGCTTCTTTTCTGTTCGGGGTGTAGTAATCGGCAAGACATAAATACTTCTCATATTTTTCAAGGGAAAGTTCATCATCCCAGCCGCAGTCAAAAACGAGGATTGTTCCGTCTTTTTTCAGTCTCTCATAAAGCGGCAGAAACGAGCCGGGCGCCATGATAACGATTTTTGCGCCTCTGCACATTTCATAAGCCTTCTCGAGACTTTCCTCTGTCGCTTCGAAAGTGCCTTTGCCGTAGGTGACAAAGGTTCGGTCGGACGGGGTTATCATTGCGCTTGTGACATTGAGAGGGATTTTATCGCCGCTGTAAAGATTTGTCGGCATAACTCCGTTTTTATCAAACTGACTTTTAGCAAAAGATGAAAACATATCGTCGCCAAGCTCGGTCGCAATTTTAACGGGAATATTCAGTCTCCCGAGGTTAATAAGCGTTGCCGGTACACCACCGCCGAGCTGAAGAGAGAAATCATCGGTGTAAAGCTCTTCACCTTCACAAGGCAGTCTCTCAAGCCCCGAATATAAAATATCAACATTCGTTGCGCCTACGCCTGCTACAAAGCCCTTATTTCCAGCCATCTGTGTACTCCTTGTTATGTTCAATATATTTTTCGACCAGTTCTTTCGCCAGCGAATATGAGTTGACGAGCGGGTGAAGCGTGAGAGCCTGCACAGCCGCCGCCCTGCTCTTCTCTCTGATAGCTTTTGAAGAGAGCCGCTCATAAATCTTCACTCTGCGTATAAGCTCCATATTCTGCTCGTCAAGGTTTTCCATTTTGTGAGGTATGCAGCTTTCTGCGCCAACATCACAGGTTATTTCCACAACATCATCATCACGAAGCTCCTTTATTGCTCCGTTATTCGGCACGCACATAATCATACTGCCGCTCTTTCCGCTCTGCGCTATCTCGATAAATTTCAGCGCAACACCGGCATATCCGCCGTCGTCTTTTTCATATATATCAAAGCTCCAACTATCAGCCTTGACTATGCCGGTTTCGTTTGCCATATAGTTCATTTCACGCATACCGTACCACTTTGAAAAGACTTTAAGACACTCGTCAAAGTCATTATCTATATCCATATGAGACAGTTCTTCGGTCATATTTTTATTTATATCCCTTATCATCTCACCCCGGGTTTCTTTTGCGGCAAGAATATTCGCAACCGCCTTTTCACGGTAATAAAAATAATAGAGATACTCGTTAAGAACGGCGTGTCTGTCTCTTGCAAGCTCCTTTTCAAAATAACGCATATCGGTGTCCGTATAGGTTGCGTCATTTTCGATAATCTCGTCAAGAACCTCTCTGCCCGAAACAGTGATGCTCTTGAAATATGAAAGGTGGTTAAGACCGTAAATCTCACCCTGAACCTCGTCAGCGGGAACATTATAGAATTTTGCGAACGAGCGCAGAAGCCCCGACGGAGCGTCACATATTCCGTATGTAAAATCGTAGCCCATATCACGAAGAGTCTGTGAGACTATCCCCGCAGGATTTGTGAAGTTAAACACCTTTACATCTTTTTTTGAGTATTTCTTTATAAGCTCGCAGTATTCCGCCAGTGCAGGAACGCTTCTCATAGCGAAAGAAAAGCCTGCCGCTCCTGTCGTCTCCTGACCGAGAAGCCCCATACTGAGGGCAATTCGCTCGTCTTTCACACGCATATCGTCTTCGCCCACTCGAATAGTCGTTATAACATAATCGGCGTCTGTGACGGCTTCTTTTGCGTCGGTTGTGAGAGTGAACTTCATCTCAGGGCAGAGCAAAAAAGCAACACGCCGAGCCATTTTGCCGTAAATATTGAGCTTTTTTTCGTTGTTGTCCATAAAGCAAAGCTCGTCAATGTGAAGTGCCTTTGCTTTCTGAGCTATGCTTTTCGAGAGATACATCGAGCGCACTCCCCCGCCGCCTATAACAGTGATTTTCATGTCGTTACTCCTTTAACATATATAGGTGAGGTTATCGCAAAAACCTCGTCTTTTCCGTTCAGCTTCCCCCAAAGCTCACAGCGGTACCAATGACCGCTTAAAAGCTCTGCCGTCATTTTTTTATCGTATGCGCCGACAGTTTTTACGCACTCGCCGCCGTTTGTCAGAAGCCTGATATATTCATATTCGGGGCGGTAAGCTTCTTCGGTTTTCTTCCCGTCTTTAAGAACAAAAATAAACTCCGCTTCGCCGCTTAAAAGCTCATCGCCTATTTTATAGAGCTTTTCATTTTGCATAACTTCAAAGTGAAATTCCGGCTTAGTTGAGACAACTGTTCGCCCCTTTTTTATCGCAGTCATAGCGCTTTTGGCGTTTATTTCGCCCTCAATGTCAAGAAAGGTGCAGCCGAAGTGACCGCTTTTTTCTTTTCTGTGCCAGTCTCTGCCGTATGAAGCGGCTATTCTATATCCTTTATCAAGAAGAGAAGTCCAGAAAGCAGCAGCCCTGTCATTTTCATAGTTTCTCTCGGAAAAGCTCTGATGCCATATTTCAACATAGCTGACATTATTGAAATTTTTAACATTAAATTCCCATCTTCCACCCGTACACATTGGTGAGCCAAGCTGAAACGGGTGAGCTATACCCACAAGACCGCCATGCGCTTTGACCTGAGCTATTTTTTCATCAATATTGTCGGGCAGAGCGTCACGCCAGTCAACAAATTTTTCTAAGCCCAGAACAAGCATATGACCGAAATAGGTTGTCCACTCTATACCCCTTATTGCTGGGATAATGCTGTCGTCAAGCTCACCGTGACCGCTCATTGTGTTGTGGTCGGTCAAAGCAATAAGCGAAAGCCCGTCTTCTCTGGCTTCTTTCTGAAGCCCCCTGACGGTAAAACCGCCGTCTGAGTGAAGAGTGTGGCAATGAAGCTCACAAGGAACATAACTCATTTTATTCGCCCTCCGCTTCAATCTCAAGTTTATAGTCAATGTCACAGCCGGCAAAGTGAACGTTCAGCATTACATCCCAGTCGCCGGACTTGATTTTTCTGTTTTCGACGCCGTATGTACTGTCTTTTTCGGCTATTATGACGGTCTGTTTATTCGGCTGTCTGTGACAGGCTCCACGGTATTCCCCGCACTCATCAAATGAAAGTGTGATAAGATTTTTGACATCACGAAATTCATCGAAGCTGAAATCGGTTTTATATTTCTCCCTGCCCTCTTGAAGACAGCGTAGAGCTTCTGTCTCATCTTCCACATATTTCGGGGAATACTCATAATGAATTATGAGTTTTTCTGTGCCTTTTGGGACAGAAAAGTGAAAGGTTATGTTTGTTTTGTCCTGCTGCGGGGTTATTTTTCCGCTTTTTGAGAATATCAGCATAGCTATGCCTCTTTTCGTTTTGTTCTTATACAGTATAACACGCTTTGTTCGGTTTTGCTATTGAAATATCAAAAATATGATGATATAATTTTTTTACGCACGATATTTCGGACTGAGGTAATGTGATAACATGAACATAAATCTTTCAAAATGGATGGAAAAAATAAATGATGAGCGAAGTATTCTTTCGCTCGACATTCCCGGGGCGCATGACTGTGCGGCTAACTTCATTCATATGGCGAGAATGTCTAAATGTCAGAACACCGATATTTACGGCTTGCTGTCTTTAGGGATACGCGCTCTTGATGTCAGAGTGGCTCTTCGTGACAATAAGCTCATTCTTGTTCACGGAGTGCACAGAGCTTTTATCTCACCCGACAAGTATGCGAGAGCACTCGAAATTGACGATATAATTAAACATATAAAACGCTTTCTCAGTGAAAACCCTAATGAAACTGTTATTTTTCAGTTCAAAAACGACAATGAGAAGCAGATGGAGGACTGCTTCGATATTCTCTATGACAGATATATCGCTAAAGAGAATAAACTGTGGTTCACCGAAAACCGCATACCGCAAATCGGTGAAGTCAGGGGGAAAATCGTGCTTTTCAGAAGATGTGAGATGTACTCAGTCAACAAGAAATACTCCCCCGACTGCGCAGGCATTGACCTCTCACGCTGGGTCAATCAGGAAAACCTTGTCCCCGAATCGCTCATTCTCAGCACCCACTCGCGTGACAAGACCGAATTTATTATTCAGGACAGGTATAACTACAGCCCGAAGCCACGCTGGCGCAAATGCGTTGAGCCGTTTCTCAGCGAGAGAAAACCGTTTGACGGCAAGGGCATTTTGTGCTATCTTTCAACGGCGGGCGGACTTCTCGGACCGGAGAAAAACGCCGATTATATGAACGCAAAATTTCTTTCCTATCCGCTCAAAAAAGAGAATTGCTACGGTATTCTTTATTTCGACTTTCCGACAAAGGAGATAACAAAAAAGGTTATCGAAAATAATTTGTAATGCAAAAATGCAGTACCCGATTTAAAAGGTACTGCATTTGCGTTTTATGTTTATCAGTCTTTCTTAAACATAGGTCTTGCGACATATGATGTGTGAAGGGCTTCATGAGCCTTGTGGCTGCCCGGCTCGCCGAAAAATTCATCATAAACTCTCTTGATATCTGAGCTTCCGTGTGAAACTCTGACTGCCTTTGAGCTGTCGTCTCTGTAAAGAGCTGAGGCTCTGAGAGCCTTGAGATCTGTGAAGTTGCGAACCGAAGCGTGCTGAATGGGCTGACCGCCGCCGTTGATACAGCCGCCGGGGCAGCACATAATCTCAACAAAGGTATAATCCGCTTCACCCTTCTTAATCTTATCCATAATGATCTTTGCGTTCTTTGTGCCGCTTGCGACAGCGACCTTGACATCGAGATCACCGACCTTATATGAGGCTTCCTTTACGCCCTCCATACCGCGGACATCGTGGAAATCAAGTGAGGGAGCTTCCTTGCCTGTGATGAACTTGACTGCCGTTCTGAGAGCAGCCTCCATAACGCCGCCTGTTGCGCCGAAGATAACGCCTGCGCCCGTGCCCTCACCGAGAGGTGCGTCAAAATCTTCGTCGGGGAGAAGGTCAAAATTGATACCCGCCGTCTTTATCATTCTGCCGAGTTCTCTTGTTGTGAGAGCGTAGTCAACATCAGCTACACCCGCCGCATTCTGATCGTCTCTGCCGACCTCGAACTTCTTTGCTGTGCAGGGCATGATTGAAACGGAAACAATATCCTTCGGGTCAATACCCATCTTCTGAGCGTAATATGTCTTTATAACAGCACCCTGCATCTGCTGAGGCGATTTACAGGTTGAAAGGTGAGCAAGCTGATCGGGGTAGTAGTGCTCGCAATACTTGACCCAGCCCGGTGAGCATGATGTAATCATCGGAAGTACACCGCCGTTTGTCACACGGCTGACAAGCTCTGTTGCCTCCTCCATGATTGTCAGGTCAGCGCCGAAGTCGGTGTCGAACACTTTGTCGAAGCCGAGTCTTCTCAGAGCGGCAACCATCTTGCCTGTGACAAGTGAACCGACGGGCATACCGAAGCATTCGCCGAGGGTAGCTCTGATTGAGGGGGCTGTCTGAACAACAACATGCTTTGTCGGGTCGTTGATAGCTTCAAACACCTTAGCCGTGTCGTCCTTTTCATATAAAGCACCTGTCGGGCAGGCTACGATACACTGACCGCATGAAACACATGAGGTCTGACCGAGATCAAGCTCAAAAGCAGATGAAATGTGAGTGTCAATACCTCTTGCGTTTGCGCCGATAACCGATATGTCCTGATTGTCGCAGGCGGCTACACAGCGGCGGCAGAGTATGCACTTGTTGTTGTCTCTTATCATGTGGGGAGCTGATGTGTCAAGCTCATATTTCGGCGTCCAGCCGTCAAAACAGCTTTCATCGTCAACGCCGTATTCCTTACAGTACTTCTGAAGCTCGCAGTCGCCGCTTCTGACGCATGAAAGGCACTTTCTATCGTGTGTTGAGAGAATAAGCTCAAGAGTGGTCTTTCTTGCCTTTCTGATTTTATCAGTGTTTGTGAAAATCTCCGTGCCGTCTCTCTCAATAGGATAAACGCAAGCGGGAACGGGTCCTCTTGCACCCTTGACTTCAACAAGGCAGAAACGGCATGCGCCTATCTCATTCATATCCTTGAGGAAGCAGAGTGTGGGGACTTCAATGCCGACCTTTCTTGCGGCGTCTATTATTCTGGTACCGTAGGGTACTGTGGTTTCTATACCGTTAATTTTTACATTAAGCATTTTTTCTTCCATTTTCCGGCACCTCCTTATTCCTTAATTATAGCCTTGAACTTACAGGTTGACATACAAGCGCCGCACTTTACGCACTTTGCCGCGTCGATAGCGTATGCGGGCTTCTTCTTGCCGGGAGCTGTGTAGTCCGTGACCGTGATTGCGTCAGCGGGGCACTGTCTTGCGCACATTCCGCAGCCGAAGCAGTTATCCTGAAGTATCTTATAGGTGAGAAGATTCTTACATACGCCTGCGGGGCACTTCTTGTCAACAACATGAGCGACATATTCGTCTCTGAAGAACTTGAGCGTTGCAAGAACAGGGTTCGGAGCTGTCTGACCGAGACCGCAGAGTGAATTTTCTTTTATGTAGTGGCAAAGGTCTTCAATCTTGTCAAGATCTTCAAGCGTTGCCTTACCGTCGGTAACCTTATCGAGCATTTCAAGAAGTCTTCTTGTGCCGATACGGCAGGGAGCGCACTTGCCGCAGGACTCGTCAACTGTGAATGTAAGGAAGAACTTTGCAATGTCAACCATACAGTTGTCTTCGTCCATGACAATAAGACCGCCTGAACCCATCATACAGCCGATAGCCGTGAGGTTGTCGTAGTCGATAGCAGTGTCCATAAGAGAAACAGGGATACATCCGCCTGAGGGACCGCCCGTCTGAGCCGCCTTGAACTTCTTGCCGTTGGGAATACCGCCGCCGATTTCTTCAATGATTTCACGAAGCGTCGTGCCCATCGGAATTTCGACAAGACCCGTGTTCTTTATCTTGCCGCCCAGAGCAAAGACCTTTGTGCCCTTTGACTTCTCTGTGCCCATGCTCGCAAAAAATTCTGCGCCTTCACGGATTATCGTCGGAATATTTGCAAATGTTTCAACATTGTTTTCTGTTGTCGGCTTTGCGAAAAGACCCTTGACAGCGGGATAGGGAGGTCTGGGTCTGGGCTCGCCTCTGTTGCCCTCGATTGAGGTCATGAGAGCTGTTTCCTCGCCGCATACGAAAGCGCCTGCGCCCAAACGGATAAAGAGGTCAAAGTCAAAGCCCGAACCGAAGATGTCCTTGCCTAAAAGACCGTATGCTCTTGCATCTTCGATAGCCTTCTGAAGTCTCTGAACAGCTATGGGGTACTCCGCACGGACATATATGTAGCCCTCCGACGCGCCTGTTGCATAGCCGCAGATTGTCATAGCTTCAACGATACAGTGGGGATCGCCTTCAAGAACAGATCTGTCCATAAACGCACCCGGGTCGCCCTCGTCAGCGTTACAGACGACATATTTCTGATCAGCCTTGTTAGCCGCCGTAAAGCTCCATTTCAGACCGGTGGGGAAACCGCCGCCGCCTCTGCCGCGAAGACCCGAATCCTTGACAACCTGAATAACTTCTTCGGGTGTCATTTCAGTCAGTGCCTTGCCCAGAGCCGCATAACCGTCTCTTGCGATATATTCGTCAATGCTTTCGGGGTTGATAACACCGCAGTTACGAAGAGCAACACGGTGCTGTTTCTTATAGAATGTTGTATCATTAAGTGAAACGGACTTGTGCGCTTCAGCCTTGACTTCTTCTGAAACATCGTTATAAACAAGTCTTTCAACAGGTCTGCCCTTGAGAAGATGCTCGGAAACAATCTCCTTAACATCGTCATTTTCAACGCGGCTGTAGAATGTTCCGTCGGGATAGACGATAACGACGGGACCTAATGCGCAAAGACCGAAACAGCCTGTTCTGACGACCTTGACTTCTTCGTCAAGACCGAATTCTTTGATTCTGTCTTCAAACTCTGTGATGAGTGCGGCGCTGCCCGATGAAGTACAGCCCGTACCGCCACAGATAAGTACCTGAGCACGAATCATAACTTATACCTCCAATTTTTATACGTTCTGATTGATTGTGTATTCGCTGACAGGCTGTCCGCCTTTAAGATGCTTTTCAATAACTTCAGCCGCTTTTTCTGCTGTCATCTTGACATAAGTGACCTTATCCTTACCGGCTTCCATGACCTCAACAACGGGCTCATACTGACAGATGCCGATACAGCCTGTCTGTGTGACTGTAACCTTGTCTGAAAGACCCTCCTTATTGACGCCTTCAACGAAAGCATTGAGAACAGGTCTTGCGCCCGCCGCAATACCGCAGGTTGCCATACCGACAACGACTCTGATATCGCCTGAGCCTTCACGAAGAACGACCTTATTCTGCATTTTTTCCTTGATTGCCGCAAGTTCTGCTAATGATTTCATGTGAAAAGTTCCCCTTTCATAATATTTAAAGTTTATTTTTTACATTAGGGTGAAAAGTACAACCCGAAACCGGTTTTTTATCGGAATATTTCCGCCCTAGTACTGCTCCTTGAGAAATTCTCTTATCCATGAGAGAACCTCTGCGTTTGACAGCGGAACATCGCCTAATACCTCTTTAAGCTCATCGGTATGCAGCTCAACGATTTTCCCGTTATAGCTGTGAACGAAATTCCAGCTTATATTGTCACTGCCCTGAATGAGAGTGACTATAGTCGAAATCACATCTCCCAGCGGTGTGAAATCCATATGGTTTTTATAAAAAAACGCCGTTGTCTTAGTGCCGTGGCAGTCGGGGTAATCGCCGATATATCTTGTTTCGATATTGAAATGACCGCCCGTCTGTTCAGCGGCAAGCTTCAGAAACGGAATTCCGAGACCGACCTTTCGTGTGGTTCTCGTTGTCGTGAACGGGTCGGTGACGCTGTCAAAAATTTCCTTTGTCATACCCGTGCCGTTATCCGAAACAGTCAGTTCAAGCGTTTCGTCCGTTTCGGTGAGAATGATGTCTATTTCACTCGCCTTAGCCTTGACGGAGTTTTCCGCTATGTCAAGAATATTGAGTGATAGCTCTTTCATTTCATTCACCTCGCAGATACTCAAAAAGATTGTGTCTGACGTTCTTTGAAGAATAAGGCTCGTCTTCAAGCTCAAGGTATGCGTTCTTTTCGCTTATATGCCAAAGATAATGCGCATCCGAAGAGACAAGTAGCTTTTTATTCTTCAGAACGGGATATTTTTCAATATAGCTTTTCTGATTTTCTTTATCATTAAATTCAGCGAAGCCGAAATAAGGCTCCTCGGGGAAAACGCCGAGAGTGGCGATAATTCCGTTTGCTTCTCTGTCTATGTGAGCGGGGTAGCATACGCCGCCGTATTCTCTGACAAGGGGCACGGTTTCATCGACCGTTATTTCGGTTGCGTTTGTGAGAAGAAATTCTTCTTCGCCGATTTTTTCGTCTTCACCGCTGAGGATAAACTGATTGCCGAAGATATCGGTTCTGTTCGGAATAAGAATACGCCTTGAGGCGACATATTCGTCAAAATGCATTGCGTTTTCAAGCTCTTCAAAGAGACACACAATATGAATATCCTCGCTTGTTGTCAGCTCCATGCCCGCTACGGGAATAATCCCGTATTTTTTCGCCGCTTCAAAAAAAGCGGGGCAGTTTTTCACGGTATTGTGATCTGTCAGAGCGACAATATTCAGCCCGTTCAGCACCGCCATTCCGCAGATATTGTTAGGCGTCATATCATCGTCGCCGCAGGGTGACAGACATGAATGAATGTGAAAATCATAATAATACTTATTCATACAAATTCACTTATCAAAGCCGCCGCTTCATAAGAGTTAAGTGAGGTTGAGAGTATGTTCACTCCCTTATCTGCAGCTGTTTTTATTACGCTTTCTTCAAGGCTGACGCCCTCCGAAAGAACAACACAGCTCACATCGGCAAGAGAAGCCACTGCAACGATATTGACATTTGACATTATCGTTATCCACGCGCAGTTTTCCCTTGCTCTGCCCATGACCCAGCTGAGTAGGTCGCCGACATAACCGCCGCATACCTCTCTGTCGGGGTCAGGCAGTGTGACAAAGTCAAAGCCGCACTTTTCGGCTAAAAGCGACACCGTCATGTTTTAGCTTCACCTTCACTTTCTCTGAACTGAAGAACGACGCACTTACTGTCGGGGGGAATTTTACCCCTGACAATATCCTCCGCAAAAGCGCGGCAGGTCGGAGAACCGCATGCACCGCAGTCAATGCCCGGGAGCGACTGCTTCATCTGCTGTATTCTCGCCATCATTCTCATTGACTCGCCCATATTGGTCGAAAGTCTGTTTATCGGTGTGTATAAGGGGAAGGTCGAAGTGAATATCGCTTCGGGAATAAACTGTTCGTTTTTAGGCAGATGAGTCTGTGAAACGGGAAGGTACCGCCTGACTGTCTGAAGCCTTGCCTTTGCAATAAACGGATTTTCAATAGTCATTACTCCGCCGACACAGCCCCCACTGCAAGCGTTGAGCTCGACAAACTCAATCGAAGGAATATTACCGTTTTCAAGCTGATCGAGAACCTGAATACAGTTTTCAATTCCGTCTGCGGCGAGATAGCTGTCATTGAGAAGCGCAGTCGCTTCGCCGCCGCTTGTCGCCCAGCCTATTCCGACAACGCCCGCCTGAGTTGAAACAGTCGGAACATTGTTCCTTTTCATTGCACCGATAAGTAAAAAATATATCTCGCTCAGCGACACGACCACATCAACCTGACTTTTATAATCGCCGTAGCCGTTTCTGATATAGCTGACCTTGGCGGCGCACGGTGATATGAAAAATACGCCGATGTCTTCGTCTCTGAGCTCGGGGTGTTCTTTTTTTGCTTTCTCCTTCGCAAGCATCGCCGCAATTTCCATAGGCGGCAGAAGAGGAAGAAGATTATCTTTAAGATAAGGAAAACGCAAGGCTATAAGCCTTGAAATAACAGGGCAGGCTGTTGAAATAACCGGTTTTTTTATTCCCTCGGTGTTTAAATAACGCCTCGTGTAAGCCGTGACAAGCTCGGCGGCCTTTGCGACCTCAAAAACATCGTCAAAGCCTATATCAAGCAAGCCCTGAATAACATAGTCAACGTCGTCAAGACCGTCAAACTGACCGAAGAGCGCAGGCGCGGGAAGAGCAATCTTCCACTTATAATACATATAGTGTTCGAGCTTTGAACACATCGCCTTTTTTGCATTGTGAGGGCATACCCTTATGCACTCTCCGCAGTCAATACATCTGTCGGAATTGATATCGGCGTGACCGTTTTTAATTCTTATAGCTTCTGTCGGGCAGTGGCGTATGCATGTCGTGCAGCCTGTACACTTCTCGACATCAAGCTCAACTGAGTGTTTATAATAATTCATAATATCACCGGTTTCAGAAGTTCACCGTCATGGTAATAGTCGTGCCTTCGCCCACAACAGTGTCAATCTTCATGTCATCAGTGTAGCGCTTCATATTGGGGAGCCCCATTCCTGCGCCGAAGCCCAATGAACGCACGACCTCCGTTGCGGTTGAGTAACCCTCCTGCATGGCAAGAGACACGTCCTTAATCCCGGGACCGTGGTCTGTGAGGATAATAACTATCTTATCTTCAAACACCGAAACGTCGGCTTCGCCGCCGCCTGCGTGAATGACCATATTGATTTCACCCTCATACATGGCTATTGACACCTGGCGAATAACATCGGGGGAAAGCCCGAGCTGTCTGAGATTTTTCTTCACCGAGGCCGAAGCCTGACCGGCAGAAGTGAAATCCGTTCCGTCAACATCATAATGAAATTTCAGCGTCTCACTCATGACTCCCTGCTTTCTGCGCCAAGTCCCTCTGAATAAAGCCTGCCGCACGCTTCATACATACGAAACGGAGTATGTAAAATAACAATTTCGCTCTCTCTGGCAAGCTCAATCATTTCGGGCGTGGGCTGTTTTTTTCTGACGAACACAATGCATACCATATCCATCATTTCAGCGGTGCGTATTACCTGTGAATTGACAAGTCCCGTGAGAAGCACTGCCTGATTCTTAACATATGCGAGCACGTCGCTCATCATGTCACTTCCGCAGGCGGAGCTGACCTCTTTGTCAAGGTTCTCTTCACCGCATAAAACCTCTGCATTAAGAATTTCTTTAATCTGACTGATTTTCATAGAGCCTCGTTTTCCTTCTTTTGATGGAATTATTCGTATTTTGCAAGGATATCCTTAACATCCTTTGCCGTAAGACGACCGTAAACGTCTTCGTTCACTGTGATAACGGGTGCAAGACCGCATGCGCCTATGCAGCGGCACGCCGTAAGTGAGAACTTGCCGTCTTCGGAGCACTCTTCAGCGTCAATGCCGAGCTGTGCGCAAAGCTCATCAAGAACCTCCTGAGAGCCTTTGACATAACAGGCTGTTCCGAGACAGACCGAAATGTGATACTGACCCTTGGGTGAAAGAGCAAACTGAGCGTAAAATGTTGAAACGCCATAGACCTTTTCAAGCGGCACACCCATACCCTCTGCAATCATGTTCTGCACTTCAAACGGAAGATAACCGTAGATCTCCTGAGCCTCCTGCATTACGTGCATGAGAAGACTTTTGTCTGACTTACATTCCTCGATTACAGCCTGAAGTTTTGCGTTCTTTTCAGGTGTGTCCTTGAAAGGAATTTTGCTGATTTTTTTAACCATAAATGTTCCTCCCTGAGAAAAATAATTGGATGCAATTTGTCTCTTTTGTTAAAAAATTAACAAAATTAACCATTTTACAATGATTATATCATTTTGCATATGGATTATATCATATATATATAGAAAAATCTAGTGTGTAATAATAGAAAATATGATAATATTCGGCAATATTCCGTCTGTTTTTCCGAAATTGCGCTTTTTATTCATAAATTGGACGGGCAAAAATAAAAACTTGCTTTCAAAACAAAAGAGCCGCCGTATCGGAATAAAGAAATCCGGATAAAGCAGCCCCTTAATCTATTCACTTATTAATAACTATTTCACAGTCACATTCCATAACGGCGTCGTCTTTTATAATCTCCCCTATGCTGTCAGCCCTGATACACCCGCTTTTCGGGTTCTTGACCGAAACGATATTTCCGCTGACCGAAGCCTCTACGTCGGAGTATTCAAAGCTTAAATCCGTTTCTTCCATAGTGCAGTCAATGAGCTTTAAGCCTTTGCAGTAGCACAGCGGCTGAGTGCCGATAATCTTACAGTTTATAAGCGTCAGATTTTCCGAATACCACGCAAGATATTCGCCCTTCAGAACCGAATTTCTGACCGTTGCGTTCTTTGAGTGCCAGAAAGCGTCCTTTGTGTCAAGATAAGAGTCGCTGACAGAAACATTTTCGGTGTATTGAAAAGAATATTTCCCTTTGAGTCTGCTGTCAATGAATTTAATATTCCTGCTGTCAAGAAAAACATATTCGCTCTGCGTTTCGCAGTTTTTCATTTCGACGCCGTCGCACTTCCACCCAAACTCAGGTGAAACTATATTGCATTTTTCAAGCCTTGTGTTTATACACTCACGAAGACACTTTATACCGCCGAGATATGAATTTATTATCTCACCGTTTTTTGCGTACCACAACGCGGCACGGGTAAATTCGTCCATTTTTGAGTCTGTGAGAGAATAATTTTCTGTGTGCCAGAGCGGATAGCGAAGTGAAAATAAACAGTCTTTCACCTTGACATTTCTCGCTTCTTTAAGAGCAGATTCACCGTCAGCAGGACCTGCGAATACACAGTGTGAAACAACGGCGTCTGTCAGATTATAAAGGGCTCTCTCCTCATCCATTGTTTTATTTTCGATAATTTTCATTTCAAAACGCCCCCAATCAGCTTGTTATTCTATCATATAAGAAATGATTTTTCAAGGCAGAGCGCCCTTAAAATTGTATAAACAAACATTCTTATTGACAATTCTTTCTTATAGCTATAAAATTTATTTAAAGTTTGTTTTAAAGGAGAAATCTGTATGAAGAAGAAAAAGTTAATATCAATTCCTGCCGCTATAGCAGGAGCCTGCGCCGTATTCAGCGGTCTTGTCTATTATGAGGTTATGGGCAGAAAGGCGACATTATATGAAAAAATCGCCGCCGGAGTAAACGGCGAGCCCGACCCCGAAGAGCTTGAAAAAGAAGAAAATGACGAGCGCTATGTCTGGTTCAGACAGCAGAAATTCAGAAATTATTTCATGATAAACGACAGGGGGCAGACCCTCAGAGGCTACCTTATCGAAGCCGATAAACCCTCAGATGTATATGTTCTGTGTTCTCACGGCTATCGGGCAGACGGAAAGGGAGAGTTCCGCTTTGTCTCGAAATATTATCACGATAAGAATTTCAACGTGTTTATTGTCGATCACCAGTCGGCGGGCGAAAGCGACGGCAAATTCATAAGCTTCGGCTATTATGAATCGAAGGATATTATAAAATGGGCTGAGTTTCTGAAAGAAAACTTCGGCAAGGATATCAAGATAATTCTTCACGGCGTTTCAATGGGCTGTGCGACCGTAACGCTCGCAAGCGCAGATAAAGACCTGCCCGAAAATGTTAAATTCACGGTTGCCGACTGCGGCTACACCTCGATGGAAGATGAGTTTGATTCAGTTCTGAAAGGCTTTAATATTCCGTCTTTCCCCATCGTTCCTCTGACAAATATCTGGTGCAGGCTGATAGGCAAATTCAGCTATAAAGAAGTTCAGCCGATTGAAGCGGTAAAGAAAGCAAGAGTGCCCACGCTCTTCATTCACGGCAAGGAGGACACCTTTGTGCCGACCGAAATGGTCTATCGGCTTTATGACGCTTGCGCAAGCGACAAGGAGCTTTTGCTTGTTGACGGGGCAATCCACGCAAGAAGCTATTATGTAAACCCCGAAGCCTGCAACGCAAAAATTGACGCTTTTATCGAAAAATATATCTGATATAACCGCAATAACGGCTGACGCTCAAAAAGAGTATCAGCCGTTTAAATATAATCTGATATGTTCCTCAGTTTTTCAGGCTCTGAAGCGGTGCGGGTATTCTTCCGCCCCTTAAAATAAAGTCTTTGGGTGAAGCTGTGTTTATCTTCATCACCGGACCTTCGCCCAGAAGTCCGCCGAAAGAGAGCGACTGACCGACCTTTTTGCCTATGGCGGGAATAACACGGACGGCGGTTGTCTTTGAGTTGACCATACCTATAGCGGCTTCGTCGGCTATAAGAGCCGAAATAACCTCTGACGGTGTGTCGCCCGGAATATTTATCATGTCAAGACCGACGCTGCAGACAGCCGTCATAGCCTCGAGCTTTTCTATTGTGAGAATACCGCTCTTTGCCGCATCAATCATACCTGCGTCTTCTGTCACGGGGATAAATGCGCCCGAGAGACCGCCGACCTGCCCCGAAGCCATAACGCCGCCCTTTTTGACAGCGTCATTGAGAAGCGCAAGGCAGGCTGTCGTGCCGCAGCAGCCGCACTGTTCAAGACCCATTTCTTCAAGAATATGAGCCACACTGTCGCCGACGGCAGGCGTCGGAGCAAGCGAAAGGTCAACAATGCCGAACGGTATGCCGAGAGCCTGTGAGGCTTCATTGGCAACAAGCTGACCGACTCTTGTGATTTTAAATGCGGTTCTCTTTATACACTCGGCGACGCAGGCGAGGTCTTCACCCTTATGCTTTGAAAGTGCCGCCCTGACAACGCCGGGACCCGACACACCGACATTCACTGCGCAGTCGTTTTCTCCTACGCCGTGAAATGCGCCCGCCATGAACGGGTTATCCTCAACAGCGTTGCAGAAAACAACAAGTTTTGCCGCGCCGATGCAGCTTCTGTCCGCCGTGAGCTCAGCCGTTTTTCTGACGATTTCGCCCATGAGGCGGACTGCGTCCATATTTATACCCGCCCTTGTCGAGCCGATATTTACGCTTGAGCAGATATGCTCCGTTTCACTGAGTGCTTCGGGAATACTCTCTATAAGGGCTTTGTCACCGGGCGCAAAGCCTTTCTGAACAAGAGCCGAATAGCCGCCTATAAAACTTTCGCCGAGCGTGTTCGCCGCTCTTTCAAGAGTTTTGGCGAAAAGCACAGGGCTGTCCTTAGGGCATGCCGCGGCGAGCATCGAAATAGGTGTGACGCTTATTCTTTTATTAATGATAGGTATGCCGTACTTTGCCTCAATCTCATCGCATACCTTAACATGGTTTTCGGCCACACGGGTGATTTTGTCATAGACCTTATCGCACGCCCGCTTTATATCGGGGTCGATACAGTCGAGAAGCGAAATGCCGAGAGTGACCGTTCTTATGTCAAGATGCTCCTGAGAAATCATCTGAATCGTTTCGAGAATATCGTTTGTGTTTATCATGGCGTACCTCTCAGATTCTGTGCATTGAGTTGAAGATATCTTCATGCATACAGTGGACGGAGACATTCATCTTTTCGCCCATCTCGTCAAGCTCTTTTGAAAAATCCGAAAGTGAAACCGTTATTTTGTCAATATCGACAAGCATTATCATACAGAACATTTCCTGAAGAACCGACTGTGTGACCTCTATAATATTTGCGCCGTACTGCGCGCACTTATTGCTAACAGCCGCTAAAATGCCGACCTTATCCTTACCTATTACACTTATTACTGCTTTCATGGCTATACCCCCGTTTCATATTATTCTAATTATATAGTTTTTTGAGATTTAGTCAAGGATAATATGAAAGTCGGGGTATATTATTCGTAATATATTACTTAAAAATAAAGACAGGCTTTTGCCGAGCACAGATAAGGCAGTATTTCTTTAAAATATGAACTTTTGGCGCAATAATGCGTTAAATC
>JBJEOI010000047.1:0-1910 GCA_051880635.1 Acutalibacteraceae bacterium
AAAGGGCGGAAATATTCCGATAAAAAACTGAGTTCGGATTATTCTTTTCACCCTACGCAAGCGTTGACGGGGTGGGACAGCTCGCGGGCTGGACTCCGCACAGGGATAAAAGTGAATCACTCGAAATTCTGAATATATTCATCGGCGGCAAAAATCAGTTTGCGGTTGAACTCGGCGGCAAGGTTATAGGCTCTGTCGGGATTGAAGAATACAGCGAAGAAAGTCTCCCCGAGCCCAAAGGCTTCGGCAGAGAAATTGGCTTTGTTCTGTCAAAAGACTATTGGGGCAAGGGTCTTATGCCCGAAGCGGTGAGAGAAGTTATAAGATATCTTTTTGAAGAAGCAGGTCTTGACTTCATTGTCTGCTCTCATTTCATCAGAAACTCTCAATCCTCCCGTGTTCAGGAAAAATGCGGCTTTCATTTTCTGAAAAACAGTATTCGGAAAACAGGATTAGGAACTGATGAACCTTCTGTGGAAAATATTCTGTATAAAGCAGAGTGGAGGAAAAATCAACAGTAAAAAATATTTTTATAAACTATTGCATTTTATGATTAATTGTGTTATTATACCTAAGCACAAAATGCAAATGCGCTGCTAGCTCAGCTGGATAGAGTGTTTGGCTACGAACCAAAAGGTCAGGGGTTCGAGTCCCTTGCAGCGCGCCAAAAGGAACAGTCATCGCTTCTGCGATGACTGTTCTTCTTTTATATAGCAAGGGACTCGAACAAGGAGGGAGCAGGCAGAGCCTGCGGAAGAAAAGCCTCCGGTGGAGGGTTTTCGCCGACGTGGCAACGAGCGAAGCGAGGCGATAGGTGCGTCAGCACCGGGACAAAGTCCCTTGCAGCGCGCCAAAGGGAACAGTTATCGCTTCTGCGATAGCTGTTCTTTTTTTATATAGCAAGGGACTCGAACAAGGAGGGAATAATGGGTTACACCTATTTACAATGATATTTTTCAACCCATGTGCTCCTTGTTATTGACGGATATTAACTATTCATGTATGATGTTTATAATAATAGAAGGATAGAGGTGTCTTTTATGGGAAAAGCAAATGTTCCGATTAACTGTTTCTTTCAGGGCTGCTATAACCCTGAATTTGAGGCGGAAATAGAAAAATGTAAAGATAAATGCTTTGAGTATAACAAGCTGAATCCGAATGACAGAGAAACGCAATCGAAAATGCTGAAGAACATTCTCGGCAAAATGGGGAAAGAGGTCATTATTACTCCGCCGTTCTGGTGTGATTACGGTTATCATATCGAGGTCGGCGATTATTTTTACGCTAATCATAATATGATTATAACCGACGGCGCAATGGTAAAATTCGGCGACAATGTTTTCATCGCTCCGAATGTATGCTTCACTACGGCAGAGCACGCTATTGACCCCGAAATGAGAAAAGCAGGGGTTGAAATTGCAAAGCCCATAACAGTCGGAAATAATGTCTGGATAGGTGCGGGTTCGACAATTCTGGCGGGTGCTGTTATAGGGGATAACTCTGTCATCGGAGCAGGGAGTGTTGTTAAAGGAGAAATCCCTGCAAATGTTGTTGCGGTAGGTGTTCCTTGTAAGCCTAAAAGAGAAATAACCGAAGCTGATAAATATACATATCCAACGTATAAATCATTAAAATGAAAGATGATTTTCACACCTGAAGCCACACGAAAGTGTGGTTTTTATTTTTATAAAAAGCAAGGGACTCGAACAAGGAGGGAGCAGGCAGGGCCTGTGAAACCGAGACCGGTTCCTTATTTTATTATAAATTATTTTTTCGTTGACTTTAGACGAAAAAAGCAATATACTTTATTTATTATCTTATTTATGATGTGGAGGAAACATTTATGAAGCTTTTGGAAAAGCTCAAAACAACCCCTCAGGGCTGGTCAACAAACCCCAAAGAAAGAATGA
>JBJEOI010000048.1:0-39016 GCA_051880635.1 Acutalibacteraceae bacterium
GAAAAGCTCAAAACAACCCCTCAGGGCTGGTCAACAAACCCCAAAGAAAGAATGAGCTATTATCTCTATTTCTGCGGGCAGAATGTCATTTATAACCTTGTTGCGATGTATCTGACGACATACACAATGTTCAAATTTCAGAACTACGCCAAGGTTGCGGCCGTTGTTCTCGTAGTTAAGGTGTGGGACGCTGTCAATGACGCTATTTTCGGCTACATATTTGACAAGGTCAAGTTCAAGAGCGGCAAGAAATATGTGCCGTGGCTAAAGATTTCTTCGGTGTTCATCCCTATCACGACCGTTCTTCTTTTCGCCATTCCAAACTCATCGTCCGAGACGTTCGGCCTGGCGTGGCTCGCGATAGCTTATATTCTGTGGGACACCGCCTATACTCTCTGTGACGCTCCGATTTTCGGTATTGTCACCGCTATGAGCAAAAACCTCGACGAAAGAAAGAGCCTCATTTCATATAAGAGTATATGGTCAGGCGTCGGCAGCGGCATTTCTCTTGTTCTTGGCACCGTTCTTGTCAGCCGGGATGTCGGCGGAAGCTACTTCCTCGTCGCTATTATCTGCGCCGTCGTTGCTTTCATAGCCTTTGTGCCCGCCTGTTTTAAGCTCGAAGAACGCTATGTTCCCGAGGTTGAAGAGGAATTCACCGTCAAAAGAATGCTCAGCTATCTTTTCAGCAACAAATATCTTCTTCTTTTCTACATAGGATATTTCTTCTACAGCGCCGCAAATGTCAGCGGAAGTCTTACTCTTGTAGCTTCTTATTTCCTTTTCAAAAACGAGAATTTCGGTCTTATCGTTCAGGTTATCGGCGTTTTGCCGTCGCTTATTTTTGCACTACTTGTTCCCACCTTCCTCAGAAAGATTGAAAAGATGACCCTCTTCAAGTGGTCAACTCTCGCAACCCTCGTCTTGTCTGTTGTTATCTGGCTCGCCGGCTTTAACAACATCATCATTTTCACAATTCTCTATACTCTCCGTTCAATTCCGCTTTCAATTATCGGCGTTATGCTCTTCATGTTCACGCCCGACTGCGCCGAATACGGCAGATTTGTCACCGGCATTGAAGCAAAGGGTATCACATTCTCAATCCAGACCTTTATGGCAAAGCTCACCGCCGCCGTTTCAGGCACCCTCGGTATGTTTATTCTCGGGCTTAAATTTGTCGGCTGGAATCCTCTTGTGAAGGCTGACGGCACGTCTATCGAGAACTTTGCCGATATTGCCGCCGCCGGCATCACACAGAGCCCTCAGGCGCTCAATGTGTTATGGTTCGTTTTCATCATGCTTCCCGCCATAGGCTGCGGAATAGCTTATATCATATGGAGCTTCTATAAGCTCCCCGATAAGGACGTTCAGATTATGATTGACGCAAATAACGGCGACATAACCCGTGAAGATGCGTTGAGCAGACTTTCAAGGGAATATAAGTAATTTATCGTTATTATCTTTTGACCGTATTTTAAAAAATTGACAGCGGGCGTATGCCGACTCGGCATAATTCGTCCGCTGTTTTTATCGGGCGGTTCTCCGTCGCTTTTCACCGCATGAATATTCACTCTTTATCCTTATAAAAATCTGTCTCTGCGACGGTTTTTTATTATAGAATTGACAATCATTTATTGTTGGAATATAATAAAAAGGATAAAGCTTTTCACATAACGGAGTGACAATTATGGATATTAAAAACAAAAAGGTTCTTGTTCTCGGTCTCGCCCGAAGCGGCTTAGCGGCTGTAAAGCTCCTGCTTAAATTCGGCGCGGAAATTACGGTCTCCGAGGCAAAGAAAAGGGAAGATATAAAAGAACTGCCGTTTCTTCTTGAAAACGGAGTTGAGGTTGTCGGTCAGGAGGAAGAAGTCTTTGAAAAAGACTTCGACCTTGTTGTCAAAAACCCGGGCATACCCTATAAAAAGTGGTTTGTCGTCAGGCTTGAAGAGAGAAAAATTCCCGTTATAACCGAGATAGAGCTTGCTTTTGCCCTTGCAAAGCCTCAGCACTATGCCGCCGTCACCGGCACAAACGGCAAAACAACAACCACTACTCTCATTTATGAGATTTTCGAAAGCGCTCACCCGGGCAAGGCTCATGTTGCGGGCAATATCGGAATACCTCTCTGTGAGGTCGTTCTTGAAAACAATCTTCTTGAAGAAGAGGGGCACTATATTGCTCTTGAGATGTCAAACTTTCAGCTTCTTCACATTGACACCTTCCACCCCGAGTTTGCGGTTATAATCAACCTTTCACCCGACCATCTTGACTATATGGGCACTCTCGACGCATATTATGAGTCAAAGACGAATATATATCGGAATATGTGCGGCGACGATGTTTTTCTTCTTAACAGCGACGACGCCATTTTAGCCGAATACACCGAAAAGCACTCGATTCCCTGCAAAACGGTCACCTTCAGTATTAACGGCTGTAACGCCGACTGCTTTGAAAAAGACGGCATTATATATGTATGCGGTGAAGAAATTCTCCCTGTCAGCGAGCTTAAAATTGTCGGCAGACACAATCTTCAGAATGTGATAGTCGCTGTCTGCGCCGCTAAAAAGATGGGAATTTCAAATGAAATCATAAGAAAGGCGGTTTCGTCTTTCAAGGGCGTCGAGCACCGCATTGAATTTGTCCGTGAAATAGACGGCGTGAAGTATTATAACGACTCAAAGGGCACAAACACCGACGCAACAATAATTGCCGTCCGCTCATTTGAAAAGGGAGTTATTCTTCTTGTCGGCGGCTTTGAAAAGGGACTGCCGATGAATGAGCTTAAACAAAATCTCGGCTCGGTTAAAAAGGTTATCGGCTACGGCGCATGCGGTGAAAGACTTGTTCACGACCTTGTCGGCAATGACGGAATAGTTGTCACCGATTTAGTCGAAGCGGTAACAGAGGCGAAAAAAATCGCTCAGAGCGGCGATACCGTTCTGCTCTCACCCTCAACAAGCTCATTTGACCAGTATAAATGCTTTGAAGAGAGAGGCGAACACTTCAAGCAGATAGTAAATAATCTCTGATAAGGAACATAATCAATGAACAACAATAAGCCAATCGGTATTTTTGATTCGGGGCTTGGCGGTCTGACTGTCGTTAAAAGTATTCTTGACCTTATGCCCGAAGAAAATATAATATATTTCGGCGACACCGCCCATGTCCCTTACGGCACCCGTTCAAGGGAACAGATAACCGAATACGTCATGAATGATGTGCGCTTTCTCAGCGGCTTTGACATAAAAGCCATCGTCATTGCCTGCAACACTGCTGATTCCGTGGCAAGAAACAGGGTTGAGGAAAAATACCCTCTGCCTGTTTTCGGCGCAGTCGAACCAGCCGCAAGAGAAGCGGCGGCGGTGACAAAAAATAACCGCATAGGCGTTATTGCAACCGACGCAACCGTTCAGAGCCTTGCTTATGAGAAAGCCATAACCCGCTTTAACAGCGACGCAGTTGTAATATCTGAAGCGTGCCCGCTTCTTGTGCCTCTCATTGAAAACGGAAGATTTCTCAAGGGCGATATTGTCACCGAGAACGTAGTCGGAGAATATCTTGAAATAATGAAGGCGGAAAACATTGATACACTCGTTTTGGGCTGCACTCATTACCCTCTTCTGACAGATATTATAAGGGCGCAGATGCCAAAAATAAATATTGTGTCTTCATCTGAAGCGGCGGCAAAAAGGCTCAAAGAAATGCTCGAAAAAAACAATATGAGAAACCGCTGCTCCGAAACAGGCGAAATGAGACTTTTCGTCAGTGACAAGGCGTATGACTTCGAAAAGCACGCCGAAATGTTTATGGGCAGAAGAATAACGGGCAGCGTTTCAGAGGTTGACCCCACATAAAACTACCGCCCTTATTTCTGATTCTTTGCTTGTGAAGCTTTTTCACAAAAAAGGAACTGCCAAGGCAGTTCCCGTAAAACAAATTTTTATAGCAAAATAAAGCCCTACATTGCAGGGCTTATTTTTTATATTATTCAGATATTATTCTGCTTCGTCGCTCGTAATGCCGAGAATCCAATTAAGAAAACGAGTGAAGAGATTTTTGAAAGTAACATATAAATCTCTGAAGAAATAAATGTCAAAACCGTTTTTCATTTCAATATATCCTCCTGAAAATTACTTGCCGTAATCGGGATCCCATTCGCCGCCGCCGATAACACAGAAGAGCCATGCTACGATGCGATCCATGAAATCAACAAACATCTGCCATGCGGCCATGATATCAAAGTTCTCTAACATTGCTATTTTCTCCTTTCAGAATACCCATATTCGATTTTTTATCAATATAATTATACTATATAGTATAGCTTTAAGTCAATAAAAAGTACTTTTAAAAATAATTTTTGGTAATTTCATCTAAATCGAAACAGCCGATTTTATCTGAAATGACACCCCGTTTGTGGAGCAAAAAAATGAGACCACATTATATGGTCTCATTTTGCTGTCGGAAATCAAACCTTGTCAATTAAATTCTTCTTTATCCAGTTAAGCCATTTTTCAATCTGAGCGGCAACCTCTGAGAAAATGTTAGCCAGGAATTCTTCAAGTGTCATATGTGTATCCTCCTTAAAAATATTCATGGGAGCAGCTTTTTTTCGCTGCTCCCTGATGTTTTATATCAGTCTTCGGCTTCGAGTTTTGCTTCTTCGATAACCTTCTGAGCCACGTTAGCGGGAGCGTCCTGATAACGGGCAAACTCAAGTGTGAAGCTGCCTCTGCCGGCGGTGATTGAACGAAGAACCGTTGCGAAGTCGCCCATTTCAGCCATGGGAACTTCTGCGACAAGCTCTGTGAGCTTTGAATCCTCTGCGGGACCCATACCGAGAACTGCACCGCGGCGCTTTGTTACATCGCCCATGATATCGCCCACATAGTCGCCGGGGATATAGGCTTTAAGAGTGCCGATAGGTTCAAGGATTGAGGGGTTAGCCTGAGGGATAGCCGCTTTGAAAGCAAGTGACGCGGCTGTCTTGAATGCCATTTCCGAAGAGTCAACCGGGTGATATGAACCGTCATAGAGAACAGCCTTGAGACCGACCATAGGATAGCCCGCCATAACGCCCTTGCGGATACATTCACGAAGACCTTTTTCAACAGCGGGGAAGAAGTTCTTGGGAACAGAACCGCCGACAACCTCTGTCTCGAAGATAAGGTCGTCTGTTTCTGCGGGCTCGAAACGAATCCATACGTCACCGAACTGACCGTGACCGCCCGACTGCTTCTTGTGTCTGCCCTGAACCGAAACTGTCTTTCTGATAGCTTCTCTGTATGCAACTCTCGGAGTTTTAAGCTCGATTTCAACGCCGAACTTTGCTTTGAGCTTTGAAACAATAATATCAAGATGCTGTTCGCCGAGACCTGAGAGAATCTGTTCTCTTGTCTCTGTGTTGACGGCAAATGAGATTGTCGGGTCTTCTTCCTGAAGTCTGAGAAGACCTGAAGCGACCTTTTCTTCTTCGCCCTTCTTCTTGACGACAACCGCCATTGAAAGACACGGAGCGGGGAACTTTACGCCTGCCATCTTTATTACATCGCCTGCCGAGCAGATTGTGTCGCCTGTCTTGATGCCCGCAAGCTTTGTGACAACGCCGATATCGCCGGCGGGGATTTCTTTAGCGTCTTCTGTCTTACCGCCTCTGATGGTGACAATCTTGCCCATTCTTTCGCTTTCGCCCGTTCTCTCGTTGTACGCGGGAGTTTCGGAGGTAATTTTGCCTGAAAGAACCTTTATGTATGACATTTTACCGACGAACGGGTCAGCGACTGTCTTGAAGCAAACAGCGGCGAGAGGTCCGTTGACATCAAACGGGAGAACGACTGATTCGCCCTTTCTTGTAACCTTTTCACCCTTTGAAGCCGCCGGGCTCATTGCCGAATAAACGAGAGCGTCAAGCAAAAAGTCAACGCCGTCCGCCTTATAGCCTGAGCAAGCATAAACGGGGTATATTTCACCTGTTTCAACGCCGACTGTAAGACCTCTGATAATCTCTTCTTTTGTCAGCTCTTCGCCCTCAAAGAACTTCTCCATGAGTTCTTCGTCAACGGTTGCAACCGCCTCGGCGAGAATAGCTTTCATTTCTTCTATAGTATCATCTGACGGGAAAGGAACTTCTGTGGCTTTTCCGTTTTCATATTTCTGAGCCTTACCGCTGCAAAGGTTGCAGTAGCACTCAACCTTGCCGCCGACCATGTGAGGAACGACAACAGGGCAAATCTTTGTGCCGATTTCGTCCTTGAGAATATTGAATGTCTTGTAGAAGTCACGGTTATCGGCGTCGCATTTTGTTACAGCGAAGAAGGCCGAAAGACCATATTTCTGAGCTGTTGTGAATGCTTTTTCTGCGCCGACGTCATAGCCGCTGCCTGCCGAAGTAACAACGAGAACCGTTTCAGCCGCGCGCATACCTTCATTCATTCCGCCGGCAAAGTCAAACTTGCCCGGGGTGTCGAGAAGGTTGATTTTTGTGTCTTTCCATTCAAGGGGAGCGACCGCTGTCGAAACTGAGAACTGACGAGCCTTTTCCTCGGCCGTGAAGTCAGTGACCGTGTTTCCGTCAGTTACTCTGCCCAATCTATCGGTAGCACCTGCAAGGAAGAGCATTGCTTCCGCAAGTGATGTCTTGCCTTTTCCGCCGTGACCGGCAATAGCGACATTTCTGATGTCTTTTGTGTTATAAGCTTTCATGTTGTGATAAAACCTCCTTACGATTGTCCTCGTATATATTTTCTTTGATAGATATGTTTTCTTCAATCATATCGCAGTTTCATTAATCTTAACATAAAAGACTGTAAAATACAATAGATTTTTGTGAAAAACTGATGTTTTTCTGTTCAGATTTGCTTTTAAGAGACTGCTTTGACCGGATAGTTTTCTTTTTCAACCAGCTCTCTGCCCTGCTCAGAGCATATCCAGTTATAAAGTATGCGTTCAGGGCTGTCTTTTTCAGCCGATTTTCTTATTACAACATAAAAGTCATTTGTGAGCGGATATGTGCCGTCTGAAATTGTTTCATTTGACGGCGCAACACCGTCAACCGAAAGAATCTTACATGTGTCGAGTTTTTCTTTTTCCATATTCGTCAGATAATAATAAACCGTATAGCCGAGAGCGTCTTCGTTGTTGTCATAATCGGCGACAGCCTCAAGAAGACCTATCATTGAATCTATGATAAGAGTTGTGGGCGGCGTCATTAGGTCGTCCCCGAGATTTATAAGTTTATCAAAGAGAGTCTGACTGCCCGAGTCCTTATTCCTCTGATAAGGGATAATGTCTCTGCCTGCGCCGCCGACCTCGCCCCATGAGGTCATTTTGCCCGAATAGATTGCCTTTATCTGGTCTGTATTAAGGTTCTGAACCTTATTTTCGTTTGAACAGATAAACACCAGTGCGTCAATACCTATGGGCGTCATTTCAAGCTCAACGCCCTTTTCTTTCATATATTCCTTCGCCTCTTCGCTCGGCTCATAGGCAAGAAGAATATCAAATTCTCCGTCGCATATCGCCTTATAATTATCAGTTGTCGAGCCTTTAAATGAAATAAGCTCGTCGGCTTCGCTTCTTGAAATATCGAGAACGGTAGCAGTGACCGCTTCACCTAAGGGCAGATTTGCAAGCGAGCCGCCCATTTTAGGATAGTTTTCTTTTGTGAAAACGTAGTTTCCGCTCTGATTAGACGGCTCTTTTCCGTTCAGAAGCTCCTCCGCCTTGAGTTTAAGCGCCTCTGTGTCAAGAGTGCAGGCGCAAAGAAACAGCATTGAGAGTGCGAGTAAAACCGAAAATATTCTTTTTGCTTTCATTGTAATTCTCCTCATACTAAAGATTTGTCTTTGATTGAAATTATTTTTTCGCCTGCCGGGTTCATAAGAACAAAGAAGTCGTCGGCGATATATCTGTAATAGGTGCCTATATTCGTTTCATAAGGCAGATATTCCTCTGCATTTTCAATGAACGGCTGCTGATTTTCTATACTGTATGCGGTGGTGAGAACCTTTTCGCCGTCAAACCGGCTGAACGCAACCGTTTCGCCGTTAAATTCATCTACATACATTCTCTGAGCCTGTTCGTCGGTCAGCTTGATTTTGAAATCGCCTTTTGCTTTCAGACCCTTGATACAAATCCTGTTTTCAGAGTCACGGTAAAGAATTTTTCCGCTGTATGCACTGTAGTATTCCTCCATATCTTTTATTGTTGTGATATAAGTGCCCGAAGCGTCATAAAAATCAACATAGTCTCTGTAATAAGCGGCAACGTAATCATATTTGTCGTCTGACACAATCCCGATACCGGAAAGCCCATCTTTGTCGATTTCTATATCCTCGCCTTCGACTGTGAACCATTTGAAGCTGTTGCTGCCGATGCTTCTGACAAGAATTGAAGAGACAAGCGAAGACGAAAGAAACTCCGTTTCCGGCTGATCGATTTTTCCGACGGATTTTGAAATAACCGCCTCGCCGTTCAGACTGATTTTTTCAATTAAGCCTTTATCGGTGTTTTCTCCCCAAAAAGCCTTGTTGAGCCTGTCATATATTATGTTGTTGTATTCATTTTCGGTTTCAACGATATTGCCCAGAACATCTGAGAGCTTCATTTTTTCGTTGTTTGAAAGAATGAAGTATCCGTTTTCAAAGCCGAGCGGATAATAGTCTTCAAAATTCAGGGTATAGATTAAATCTCCCGCTCTGTTAATGCAAAAATAGTCGGACATCTGAGCATTTTCCGAATACATATCTGTCACGGCGGAAAAGATAATTCTTTCACCGTCGCAATAATAAACATTGAAGAAGCAGTCTGCGCCGAAAGCCTTTGTGAGATTCGTCAGATATTCGCCTTTATATGAATAAAGCTCCATTCCCTCTTTTGTCGGAATAAGAACACATTCACAGGGCATACCTTTAAACTGCCGGACGGCGTTTTCACTGCCGACCTCTGCTTCCGACGCTATGAGCAGAGAGCCGTCCTCGTTTATTATATCAAAGCGGACGGTGTCTTTATCGGTTGAAAGCTTTTCACAAAGCAAAAGCGTGTCTGAAGATGATGACTCCAGTCTCTCAACCGAAACATATATTCCGTCAGTGACTATTCGCCCGTCGGCTGTCGCAAGCCCCAAGAGAATAACCTTAGACGTGTCGCCGTAGTCATAGGCATAATCCGTTCTTGAGCTGTAATAAGGAATCAGCTCTCCGTAGCTTTTGCCTGTTTCAAACTCTCTTGCCGCACCCGTGCCGAAGAAATAATTTCTGACCTCATTTGAAGCATACGGCTCAATATCGGGCAGCTTTTCAAGCATAAAATACGGTCCGTCGGGCGGCTGTGTCACAGGTTCTTCTCTCCCTTTGCCGCAGGACGCCAGCGTCAGGCAAATAAGAACAGCCGACAGCAAAGCCGAAATTCTTTTTTTCATTTCTCTTTCGCCTCCTGTTTATTCTGAAAGCTGTTAATGTATTATTTCTGTTTTTATTCTGACATATTTCTTATATAAAATCAATACGCAAAATGTAACAGATTATTACATTCTGTTTGTGAAAAGTAACAAAACCCCCTTCTTCTGCTAAAACATTCCGACGGCGGATGCCCAAACACCCGCCGTCGGAACAATATTAATATTAGGAGGTTCCATGTACGATGATTGGAACAAATCAGAAAAACACATTCTCGGGGTCGTCGGTCTGAGCTTTGGGCAAACACCTTAGTCTCAGACCGAAACAGAAAGGAATGTTACAGTAGTTTCTCTTCTTTACTGTGACTATATTCTATCATTTCAAACGCAAATAAGCCATAGCAAAAAAGCCGTGTTAAGCTCGTATAAACCGGAATCTTTTCCTGTTTACAGTCTCTTAAACCAAAAATCGGGGCTGTAACAAGCAGCCCCGAAAAGGTTATTTAATTAAAGCCATGTAAATTGCCAGTTCTCTGTTGATGAACCTTCAAGCGTGGCTGAAGCCGAAGCAATCTTTATGCTGCCTGCGCCTGTGCCCGACATAGGCAGCGTGCAGTCATATTTTTCAACAAGACCGTCGCCGTTGACGCTGATTATAACGGTTGCACCGGGATAGGTGAAGTTGGCTTCGGTGAAAGTAACGCCCGAAATGCCGAGTCCTTCAATGTCAAGATAGCCGACGGTGTTAGCGTGATACTTGGGTTCATTGCCCAACGAGCTCGTCTCGGGAATAAGCGTGATTGAAAGTTTATAACCTCCGTCGCCGTAGGGCTCAGCCGAAGCTTTAGCTATACCGCCTGCGTCAAGAGCGGTGTCTCTGTTTGAAGGGGGGAAGTCATTATTTATTGTTATTTCGCCGTCAGATGTTGTGGCTTTGCCGTCAACGAATGAATATTCGGCTGTTTCCGGACCTGTGAATCTCTGAGCTATCGAGTTGACCATACCCGTAAGGCTTGGAACCGAACAGTCCGTAACCTGAATTTTGACATCGGTGTTCTTGACGGCGTTACAGCTTTTTGTTGAGTGCTTGGTGGCGTTCATCGCCTTATTGAAAGCCGCCGCAATCTCTTCATTTGTCTGAGGGATTGTGGAAGCGGGCTGATTCTCTTCTGTCGGCTTCGTCGATTCTGTCGTCTCTGTCGTTTCTGACGGAGCGGTGGTTGTTGTGTCATCAGCCGGTTTCTGTGCCTCAGAGGTCTGAGGCTGTGTGCTGCTCGGCGTTTCTATGACAATATTGTTGTTTGAGGGCTTCGTTGTGGTGGTAGCAGATGAAACCGGATTATTGCCCGAGAGTGTAGCGTTTATAGCTTTTCTTTCTCTGTATGCTCCGAGTTCAAGACCCATAGCAAAAATCCACACACAAAGCACTACGCTGATTATTATTTTAATCGTACGATTCATAAAATGAATTCTCCTTTCGCTCCTATGTTATTAACCATACATTAAGCTACAGTTTACAATACCTAATATGGTCGGATTTGTCAAGGGGAAAACACAAAAGTTTATACTATATTAAAAAACAAATGTCTGGAGCAACCACTTTTTCTTCTTTGTGCAGAAGAAACAAAAAATACGACGGGGTAAAAATTTTCCGAAAATGCATTGGTTAAAGTTCATGAATTTTGAGACGGATATTTTGTTTAAAATGTCTTTTTTCGGCGGTTATTAACATTAATCACATAGTTTTCCATATTTTTTCCACTGAGTTTTGCAGGTTTTCCACATGTTTTTCCACATAGTCAAAGCGACGGTGAAAAAACTTGAAAATTTATATTTCATTCGGTTCTTTTTTGTTGTATAATTACAGGGCTAATAATCAGATAATACGGAGTTTTTGCGTATGGAATATAAAATTAATCCTTCGGTTTTCACAAATATGTTCGCCCTGCCCGTCAGCATCGTTGACAAGCACATAAGAATGGCGGGTACAATGCAGCTTCGTGTGCTTCTCTGGCTTTTCAGACACGCTGCCGAGCTGCCTGCTTCCTCCGAGAGGATAAGCAAGGCTTTAGGCATTGATGAAGAAGAAGTCTGTGACGCTATGGACTACTGGAACGAAAACGGTATAACTCTTTCCGCTGACGAACAGCCCGAGTTTACACCCGTGCCCGAAAAAACCGAAGAAAGGGAAGAGCCTGCACCCGAAAGCGAAATCACTGCTCCCGAAATACAGAAGCATGTCGAGACAATCACAATAAATCCGCCGACGCATGAAGAATTTGTGAAAAGATGCGCCGAATCAAAGGATATTCGTGAAATGCTCCTCATGACCGAAAAAAGACTGGGCAATACTCTTTCATTCAATATGCAGAGCACTCTTCTTATGCTTCACGACGACTACGGTCTGCCGGTTGAGGTTATAATGCTCGCCGTTGAATACGCTTTAAGCAGAAAAAAACCTACGCCCAGATATATCGCAAACATCGGCAAGTGCTGGTGCGAAAAAGAAATTGACACGATAGACAAGGCTATGGAATACATAGAAAATCAGGGGGCAATAGAAAAATACTGGGCAGATTTCAAAGACGCAACAGGCGTGAAAAATCCAAGCCCCACAAAGGCTCAGCGTGATTATCTTCACTCATGGATAAAAACCATGAATTTCTCTATGGAAATGATTGTTCTGGCTTATGAAGAAATGGCAAATAACACTGACAAATTCAGCTTTCCGTATATGAATAAGGTTCTTGTCAACTGGCATAAAGAAGGTATTTCAACCCCCGCCGACGCCGCAAAAGCGAAAAAAGAGCGCAGTGAGAAATACGCCGCAAAAAAAGCTGTAAAAGAATCCGACAAGCCCAAAGCCAGCTATGACATTGACGCATACACGAAAAAAGCGTTCCAGAACCCGATGGAGCTTCTCAGAAAGAAAAAGAAAGACGGTGAAAACTGATGGCATACGGTAGAGAGATTTACGCTAAAGCGTCCTCCGAGATTAAGCGGCGCAGACATGAAGCGGAAATTGACAGAAAGCTCAGACATGACGAAGTGTGTCTTAAAATCCCCGAAATTCTCGAGATTGAGAGAGAAATGGCGAGAACGGGCGCCGAGGCTGTCAAGGCTATAGGTCTGGGCAGTGACGCCGAAGAATACATCGAAAAAATCAGCCGCACAAACCTTGACGCTCAGGCTATGCGCTCAAAGCTTCTCACTGATAACGGCTACCCTGCCGATTATCTTGATATCAGATACACCTGCCCCAAATGCGAAGACACGGGCTACATCGGTCAGAACTACTGCGACTGCTATCATGAGCTTGTCAGAAAGTATGCTTTTGAAAAGATAAGCGGCGCTACCCCGATGAAGCTGTCTTCTTTTGACGATTTCCGCCTTGACTACTACCCCTCAAGGCTTGACGCGGAAAGCGGCGTCGTGCCTATGGAGCATATGAGAAACATCCGTGATTTCTGTGTTGAGTATGCGAAAGACTTCTCTCCTAAATCAGGCAATCTTCTTATGTACGGCAGAACGGGGCTCGGCAAAACGCATCTTTCTCTTGCAATAGCCGCCGAAGTGACCAAAAAGGGCTACAGCGTTATTTATGACAGCGCGCAGAATATTCTCACCCGGATTGAGAAGGAGCACTTCGGTCGCTCGGATTCAAGCGGCGACACTTTAAGCGAGGTATGCACCTGCGATCTTCTGATTCTTGACGACCTCGGCTCTGAGTTTCAGACGAATTTCACCCTGTCTGCAATTTATACAATAATAAATAACCGCCTGCTTGCCTCTGTGCCGACGATAATCAGCACTAATCTTGAAAACAGAAAACTTGAGGAGAAATACGGCGAAAGAATTGCCTCGAGAATTATGGGCTCATATGTCAATCTCGGTTTTTGCGGCAATGATATCAGACAGATGAAATAAATATTAAAAGTATGCAATTGAAAAAAGCGCCCGACGAGCTGTCAGGCGCTTTTTTATAAACAATAAATTATGCTTCGGCTTCGGGGTCTTTAACGCCGAAAAGGTTCTTTAAGAAGTCAATAACCTTCTGGAAGTAGGCCATGATTTCTGCCCAGACTTTCTCGAATCTATCCATTACTATACCCTCCTTGTTTAATTTTATGTCAATATTTTATATCACCGTATTTTGAAAGTCAACAAATACTTTTAAATATTAACAGTTTGTTTCAAGTCTTTTATAAATAATGACATATATTGAAAATAATTCTGTTCTATGTTAGAATAAAATTGTTCGGGAATGTTCCCGCCTAAAAACTTATTTCAACCGAAAGGATTTGATTGTTTTGAAGCTGATAAAAAGAATTACGGCAGTGTTTTTAACCTTACTTGTTGCTTTTTCATTTGTTCTCCCCGCTTTTGCGGCAGAACCTGAGGATAATGAAGACTCTGCGCTTTTAGCCGCTCAGGCTGACGATTTTGTTGACGAGCCCGAGTCCTCAGAGGACGAAGCCTCTGACAATACGGTTCTCACAACCGAAAAAGCTATAAAGGTTGCTCTCACCGCCGCAAAGGCAAGATTTGCAGCCGAGGGTATTTCGACCGACATTTCAAAGACAGCCGACGTCACAAAGGTCAAATATGACAAGAAAACCGGCTCATATCACATTATTATAAGGGCAAAACGCATTTATAAATATGAGTGTAATGTAGCCGTTAAAACCTTACTCGGCGCTCAGCTCGGGCTTCCCGAGGATTCTGTTTACACCGAGCAGGGCAAGGTTGCTTCATTTTTCAGTCAGGGCACTGAAAAGTTCTCATATTTCTTCATTCGTCTTTTCGGCAAGGACGGTCCGAAAGCGTAACAGTTATTATGTTAAAATGAAAAATCCCGGCGTTAGCCGAGTGTTCTGAATGATACTCGGCAGTGCCGGGAATTTTATTTGTCCGCCCACTTTTTCATGTGCTTTTTTATAGCATTAAAGGATTCTTCACTTATGTCGTGCTCTATTTTGCAGGCGTCGGCAACGGCGGTCTCTTCACTCACTCCGAGCAAAACAAGCCCATGTGAAATAAGAGTATGCCGTTCATAAATGCGCTCTGCGACTTCCATGCCCTCATTTGTCAGGCTGAGACCGCCGAGACCGTCAACCGTGACATAGCCGCCGCTTTTGAGAAGAGAAAGGGCTCTGCTGACGCTCGGCTTTGAAAAACCCATGTATTCACCGACATCAATCGCCCTGACGAAATTGCTTTTCTGTGAAAGGATATATATTGTTTCGAGATACATTTCGCCCGATTCCTGTAGATTCATGGTACCCTCCTTATATATAATCAAGCGGGGATAGTTTCAGCTATCCCCGAAATATGTTTTGAAGATTTATTCTATCGGCAGGTCAAAGCAGTGCATCTGAAGACTCGACTGAAGTCTGAAATGCTCAACCGCCTTATATCTTGTGCCTTTCGCATAATATTGCTCTTCGAGCCTGACAACAGCCTTGAGAAGAGGGTCACACTGTGAAACGTGGCACTCTATAGCCTTAATTTTTGTCTCCTCAAAGTCACTTATATCAATAATGGTGTTAGGCTTATCTGTGTAGTAGAAGCCGATATTAGGCACTTTGTATGCGTCTGAACGGAACTGACCGTTATCAAATTCGGGGTAAAATTTACACTCGGCGTCCATACAGGCAAACTTTACCGCCATGCCTACCTTTATGTGGTCTGAGTGGCACTCATTGACCAGAGAGGGGTCGGCGGTTATGACAAAATCGGGCTTTATCTCACGGATAACCTCGCAGATTTTTCTTGAAATCTCATGAACGCTCGCCGTGTTCTTATCCGCAAAGCCCAAGAAGCCTGCGTTTTTCATTCCGAGAAACTGCTGAGCGGCTTTTGCTTCTTTCTGACGGCATGTTTCAACTTCGTTTTCCTTGCCGATATATTCAGGTGAGGCATATCTGTCATCGGTAACAGTAAGCTCCCAGCACTCAACGCCTCTGCTTATGAGCCACGCAATAGTGCCGCCTGCGGCAATCTGGTTATCATCGGGGTGCGGCTGAACGAAAAGAACTCTCTTCGCCTTTCTCAGTGACGGCGGCGAACAAAGAGCCGGTGCTATACCTGAGAGTGCGCCGATAACGTCAGATTCAAGCTCAAATTTTTTTGATGCATTTCTCTTGTTTTTCTTAAAGTCGAATAACATAAGTGTTTTCCTCCTGTATTTTCTTCATTATTTGATTTTACATCAACTTTAAGAAAAATGCAATGCTTATATTCTTAAAGTTTCTTTTCCGTGTTCAGTGAAAATCAAGCAAGCGGCGTCGATTTATTTCTCAACACCGCTTGCTTTACAGTTGCACGCCCGAGCATGCTTGTTTGTCGTTACTTTTCAGTTATACATTTAATTTATCAATAGTGCTTCATTCCGCAGGAACAGACAGGATTGATTTTGAAAAGCTTATTGAAAATGTTGATAATTTTCCAGATGAAACCGAGGAAGCCGGTTTTGTGGCACAGGTGTGTGCAGGTTTTCACGCTCTCCGTTATTTCGCCGCAGATGTCGCATTTTCCGTCGGCGTCTGAGTCGGTGTGACCGTGTTCATAATCAAGAACGACGTCATCGCTTTCGCCTGTTTTATCGTAAGTGATTTCAATATCGCTTGTTGCATTGCTTATCTCTTGTGTTTCAATGACTTCATCATCCTTTGAAAGCGTAACTGTTCCGTCGGAGATACCGGTAACGACAAGACCTGTTTCTGTCTGAGTAGCGGTGACTGTGTCGGAAGAAGCTGTGCCGGAGATATTTGCTGACATTTTGTTCCCATCCTCATCAACAGTAGAAACGGAAATACTTGCCTCTTTTCCATCTGATGTGCTTATTGCGGCATTGTTTATTCCTTCATCTATTGTTATTGTTACATCTGAACCTTTTTCCACTGTAGTACTTATAACAGTATGATCACCTGCATATTTAATGATATTGGTTTCATCTGATAAATCGCTGATTTTTATCGTTTTTGTGTCTCTAATCCAATATAACTTATTACTAGTTGATGGCTCCTCTGTTTCATAACCGTCCTTATGATCTGTCGGAAACTCAATACAATCTATACTGTTCATATTAAATGCACTACTATTTATACTAACAAGAGTGTATTCTGAATCGAGTCGTTCCATACCGTCTATATAATACTCATCTTTAGCGACAGCATTTGTTTTGTTAACTATTGAGCTCCATGGAGTTATTTTTGTTCCAGTTAATAAAATTTGATAAGGTCTGTGAATATTGATTGCATAGTCAAGCACATGATCCGTACTGTTATATGAGCCAAATCTCCAACTGCCATCAGCATTTACTGTCATTCTTTCAAAATCAGATGAATTGTTTGGGTTGTCAATTAAAATATCATTGCCATCATAACCGACTGCTAAAACTTCGTGACCGCCAGGTGCAGAAGATGGTGCGGTTTTCTTTTTTGAAAATCCTACAACAACACCAATACGGTTATTATGAGTAAATTCTTTAACCGTGTTTAATAAACCTAATGCATCATCAGCACTAGAAGATAATATATCGAGAGCTTCTTGAGAATATTGATAAATATAAGCATATTTTATATAGTCAGATAAAGTTAGACAGTCATCATAAGAACCGCCAACAATAACGGAAGAACCTTGTGAAAAAAATGTTTTTCTGTCTAAATCTCTGATTTTTGTAGCGATTTTTGCTTCTAATCCGTCTAAATAAGAAAACCTTGAAACATCCGGCAGACCATTATAAATAGCTGCTGTTGTGTATGCAAATCCATAACATAATCCACCGGCATTATGTGTTTCATCATAAACTAGTTCAGCTGTTCCAGGTTCAAAAATTGTTGTATAATATTTTTTACTGATATTTACAGACTGATCATTAACAAAATGATAACTATCTTCATAAAAATCATACCCTGCCGGGAACATTTTGCCGCTGATGGAACCATCGGAAATCCACTGTAAATAAATAGAGATATCTACCTTTGGTGCCGAGTCAAAATCATAAGGTCTTTGTCCTTTTAAACTTGTTGGGATTTTGAGTGCATTTGATTTTAGATTTGCTATTATTCCGTCAAAACTATATGCCGTATTATACCCATCGTTTATTTTAGTATCAAGCAATATATCTGTTATAGGAGCACCGGCGTTATAATCCTTTGAGGAATAAGCGTATACATAATCTCCCCAACAACCGTGATTTAAGTCCTGCCAACAAACACGATTGAACTGACAGCCGTAACTATCAATAGTTTCAGGTATTGTAGGGGGAAATGCAAAGCCGTTATTCCACCCGTCATAGTCCATTCCGATAATGTAGAATTTAATAGAACGAATTGCTTCAGAGACAATTGATGTTCTTTTATACCCAAGATAAATACTGTAGTCGGACATAGTTCCAGTGTTAATGTCAAAATCCAAATAAGTGTATGACGTATCATTTTTGTCTTCCGTAAAAATGATGTCGCTTATGTATTTTTCGCTTCCAGCATTTGCGAAAATAGAAAACGAAGAGAAAAGAATACAGAACACCAAAATTACAGATAATAATTTTTTCATAAGTTTTCCTCCAATCAATTTTTTTCTTTTCAAACTTATTATCTATATTTTAGCGGATTTTACGCTAAGTGTCAATAGCGGATTTTCCGCTACATATAATAATATCGGTGATATTATGTATAAACGAATTCGTGAACTCAGAGAGGATAAAGACCTTACGCAGACACAGCTTGCAAAGATTCTTTCATGCAGTCAGAGAGTTTACAGCAATTATGAACGGGGAGAACTTGACATACCCACTGAAATTCTTATTAAACTTTCTGCGCTTCATCATGTTTCAACAGATTATATTCTCGGTCTTACGGATAATCCTGATCAAAACTAAAAAGCTCAGCATATCCTCTTCCTCTTAAAAGACCTAAGCTCAACAGGGCAGCAGTCCTGAAATTTCATTTTTCCCACACGCAAAAAGAGCCGCTCTCTAAAGCATAGTTTAAAGGGGCTTCGCGCCAAGCGAAGCCCCTTTAATATCATTTTGATTTAATTATAACTGATCGGCAATGCCGAAAATAAGGTCTCTTGTCTTTTCCCAGCCGAGACAGGGGTCTGTTATAGACTTGCCGTAAATTCCCTCTTCAACCTTCTGACAGCCGTCTTCAATATATGACTCAACCATGAAGCCCTTGACCATCTTTTTTATGTCGGCGCTGTGGCGCATGGCGTGGAGAACCTCGTTAGCTATTCTGACCTGTTCAAGATATTTCTTGCCCGAATTTGAATGGTTTGTGTCAACTATGACGGCAGGGTTTTTGAAGCCGTCAATACAGTACATATCATGAAGTGTGATTAAATCTTCATAGTGATAGTTTGCGTGGTTTATTCCGTGCTTGTTGACGCTGCCTCTTAAAATAGCGTGAGCGAGGTCGTTGCCCTGCGACTCAACCTCCCACCCTCTGTAAAGGAAGGTGTGACCGCTCTGAGCCGCCTTTATGGCGTTGAGCATTATCGAAAAGTCGCCGCTTGTCGGGTTCTTCATACCGACAGGGATATTGACAGCCGAAGAAACAAGTCTGTGCTCCTGATTTTCGACCGAGCGTGCGCCTATGGCGATATATGAAAGAAGGTCGCTGAGATATCTCTCATTTTCAGGGTAGAGCATTTCATCTGCGCAAATCATGCCCGTCTGTTCAATAGCGTCCTTATGCAGTGTGCGAATGGCGATAATGCCCTCGAGCATATCGGGCTTTTTGTCGGGATCGGGCTGATGAAGCATACCCTTGTAGCCTGAGCCTGTTGTTCTCGGCTTACCCGTATAAATTCTCGGAACAATGAGAATTTTATCTTCAACCTGCTTCTGAACTTCGGAGAGACGGTGAATATAATCGAGAACCGAGTCGGCTCTGTCCGCCGAGCAGGGACCTATGACGAGAACAAATCTATCGCTTTCGCCCCTGAAAATCTTTGCCAGCTCAGCGTCCTTTGCCTCCTTGACCTTGACAGCCTCCTCCGACAGAGGATATTGCTTTTTTATCTCCTGAGGAACAGGGAGCTTTCTTTTAAACTCTGTGTTTATCATATTATCCATTACGATGCACCCCTTTAAATTGCTAAAGTATATAATAGCACTGTTTTCTCCCCGTGTCAAATAATTTTTGGGTGCTGTGGGCAATTATGGGTATGCAGGCGTGTTTTGGGTGAAAATTGTCAGAAACCGGCAGAAAAATAAGGTCATTATATCTTTTCTGATATAGTCAGATACTATTTTAATAATTCCTCTTTTAAAGAAAGGCTGATATAATACAAAAATAAAACAGCATATTATACCTGCTGTTACGCTTATCTATAAAAGGAAAGGAAGCCTTGACATGTATAAAATCGTCAGAAAAAAGATTCTTAATTCGAGTGTAACTCAGATGGAAATAGAAGCGCCTCTTGTTGCGCGCAAAGCAAAGCCCGGTCAGTTTATCATTCTCAGAGTTGACGAAGACGGCGAACGCATACCCCTCACTATCGCAGGCTCGAACGCACAGGAGGGCACGGTTAAAATTATTTTTCAGGTCGTCGGCGCAACCACCGAAAAGCTCGACCACAAAGAAGAGGGCGAATATATTCAGGATTTCGTCGGACCGCTCGGCGTCCCGACACGCACTGAGGGCATCAAAAAGGTATGCATTATCGGCGGCGGCGTAGGCTGTGCCATTGCAATGCCCGTAGCTCAGGAGTTTCATAAGCTCGGAGCCGATGTCACAAGCATTATCGGCTTCAGAAGCAAGGACCTTGTTATTCTCGAGGACGAGTTCAAAGCCTGTTCGGACAGGCTTGTTGTTATGACAGACGACGGCTCTTATGCCCGTCACGGCAATGTAACCCTTCCTCTGAAAGAAATGCTTTTAAGCGGCGAACGCTTTGACATGATAATCGCAATAGGTCCGCTTGTTATGATGAAGTTCGTTGTCGCCGCGGCAAAGCCGTTTGAAGTCCCCGTCACGGTTTCAATGAATCCTATCATGATTGACGGAACGGGCATGTGCGGCGGCTGCCGCCTGACGCTCAATCAGAACGGCAAAAAAGTGATGAAATTCGCCTGCGTTGACGGACCGGATTTCAACGGCTACGAGGTCGATTTTGACGAAGCAATGTCAAGGGGCAGAATGTACTCAGACTTTGAACATCACGCATACGAAGCAGCCTGCAACCTCTTCTCAAAGGAGGTAAGCTGATATGGCAAATATGAGCCTTAAAAAGAATCCGATGCCTGCGCAGTCGCCGAAGGTCAGGGCTCACAACTTTCTTGAGGTGGCGACGGGCTACACCGAGGCGGTCGCTGTCGATGAAGCCATGCGCTGTCTGGGTTGCAAGAACATGCCGTGCGTCAACGGCTGCCCCGTAAATATTCACATTCCCGAATTTATCGGCAAAATAAAAGAAGGCGACTTTGAGGGCGCTTATCAGGTCATTTCAAAAACCTCAAGCCTCCCTGCGGTATGCGGCAGAGTCTGTCCGCAGGAAAATCAGTGTGAAAAGAACTGCGTCAGGGGTATCAAGGGTGAGCCTGTCGGTATCGGCAGACTTGAACGCTTTGTCGCCGATTGGCACAACGAACATTCACAGGGCGCTGTCGAAGTGCCGCAGTCAAACGGTCACAGGGTTGCCGTTGTCGGCTCAGGTCCGTCGGGACTTACCTGCGCAGGTGATTTAGCCAAAAAAGGCTATAAAGTAACTGTTTATGAGGCTCTTCACACCGCAGGCGGCGTTCTTGTTTACGGAATACCCGAATTTCGTCTGCCGAAAGCCATAGTAGCAAAAGAGGTTGAAACGCTTGAAGCTCTCGGCGTTGAGATTGTGACAAACGCCGTTATAGGCAAAACACTGACAATAGACGAGCTTTTTGAAAGCGGATATGAGGCTGTGTTTGTCGGCTCGGGCGCAGGTCTGCCGAATTTCATGGGCATACCGGGCGAAGACCTCAAGGGCGTTTATTCGGCTAATGAGTTTCTCACAAGAAGCAACCTCATGAAAGCCTATCGCAAGCACCCCGAGACACCTATCATGAAAGGCGGAAAGGTAGCCGTTATAGGCGGTGGCAATGTCGCAATGGACGCCGCAAGAACAGCTCTTCGTCTCGGCGCAGAAAAGGTATATATCGTATATCGCCGTTCGCTTGAAGAACTGCCCGCAAGAAAAGAAGAAGTAGAGCACGCTAAGGAGGAGGGCATTGAGTTCTGCCTGCTTTGCAGTCCGACTGAGATTCTGGGCTATGAAAACAAAGAAAATCCCCGTGACCCGAAGAACGGCTTTGTCAAGGGCTTGAAGTGTGTTAAAATGGAGCTCGGCGAACCCGACGAAAGCGGTCGCCGCAGACCCGCCGCCGTCCCCGACAGTGAATTTGTTCTTGACCTTAACACAGTCATTATTTCGATAGGCACATCGCCTAATCCTCTTATCAAAGACACGACCGAAGGTCTTATCGTCAACAAAAAAGGCGGCATTATCGTCAATGAGGACGGTCTGACCTCAAGAGACGGTGTTTATGCCGGCGGAGACGCCGTCACAGGCGCCGCAACGGTTATTTCGGCAATGGGCGCAGGCAAGCTCGCCGCAAAATCCATTGACGAATATCTTTGCAAAAAGTAAATTTCTTCCTCCACTATATTTCCCTCATAAACACAGCGGCGCCGCATTATGCGGCGTCGCTGTGTTTATGATAAGTCATTTATAAGTTCAAATAAAAATCAGAAGAATTAATGCTTTGGGTTACTGCGTCCGATAGTTCAGTTTTCACAGCTTCTCCCGTATATTTTTGTCATATAGGCAATCTTCTTTGCCAGAGCTTTTGTCGCCGCACCCTTTTTCATTCTCCACTGCCAGTTGCCGCCGAGAATACCCGGGGTGTTTATTCTCGCCTCGGCTCCAAGCCCGAGATAATCCTGCATCTGGGTGACGAACAGGTCTGCGGCACTGCTCATTCCTCCCCTGAGAATACCTTGAACAAAGCCCTCTTTGTCATTCAGACCGAGATATTTTTCGGCGAATTTTACTTCTTTCCTGTCCGCTTCGGTTTTCCATGCGGCAAGGGTGGTGTTGTCATGCGTTCCGGCATAGCAGACGCAGTTTCTCTCATAGTTATGCGGCAGATAGTCGCTCGGATTTATTGGGTCGAAAGCAAATTCAAGCACCTTCATTCCGGGAAGACCCGACTCTTTGAGAAGCTCGTGAACTTCGGGAGTGAGACAGCCGAGGTCTTCGGCGATAAACCGCATATCATCGAACCAGCCGGTGATGATATTGACAAAATATATCCCCGGACCTTTGACCCATCTGCCGATTTTGGCTGTTTTTTCGCCGTAGGGAACTGCCCAGTAGCTTTCAAAGCCCCTGAAATGGTCGATTCGCAGAACGTCATAGAGCTTTCTCGCCCCGCCGACCCTGCGTATCCACCAGCCGTAGCCGTCCTTATGCATAGCGTCCCAGTCATAGAGCGGGTTGCCCCAGAGCTGACCGTCCTCGGTGAAATAATCGGGCGGAACACCCGCAACCTCCCGGGGTATATTCTTTTCGTCCAGCTTAAAAAAACTTGGATTAGCCCACACATCGGCACTGTCCATTGCGACATAAATAGGCAGGTCGCCGATAATGCCTATTCCGTTTTCTTTGGCGTATGCTTTAAGTTTTTCCCACTGATTAAAGAAGAGATACTGAATATATATAAAGAACTCAATGTCTTCTTTAAGCAGAGCCGTGTATTTTTCAAGTGCCTTTGGTCTTCGCAGACGGATATCCTCATCCTCCCACTCAATCCATGACTTCATACCGAAATGGCGCTTGAGAGCCATAAATAAAGCGTAGTCGAAAAGCCAGTCTTTGTTTTCTTCTTCAAAAGCCTTTATTTTTTCTATATCTCTTTCATAGCCCCTGTCTTTAGCCTTATGAAGAATATCAAATCTTGAAAGATAAATCTTCTCATAATCGACTTTTTCTTCATTTTCGCCCCAGTTTATAGCTTCAACCTCTTTTTTTGTCAGCAGCTTTTCTTTAATAAGGGCGTCTAAATCTATGAAATACGGATTGCCCGCAAAGGTAGAAAAACTCTGATAGGGCGAATCGCCGTAGCTTGTCGGACCGACGGGCAAAATCTGCCACCACGACTGACCCGCCGTCTTCAAAAAATCGACAAAGTCATAAGCGGCTTTGCCCATTGTTCCGATACCGTAGGGCGACGGCAGTGAAAAAATGGGCATAAGAATACCTGAACTTCTTTTCATGATTATACTCCTGAAATATACTTTCTAACTTTTTCTGTTACTGATCGCTTGTTGCGGTCGGCATGGTCTGAGTTCCGAAATAAGGCAAAGCCTCTTTCCTGCTCTCATCTGTGACCGAAACCCCCGAAAGCCCGGGAATGATAAAATAAAGGCTGTCGTCCTCTTCCCCCGTGAACAAAAGGCAGAGGGCGTTATCCCGAATAACAAGTCTCAGCTCATCGGTCGGCACACGGAAGATATTATAATAGACATATGATGACAAAGAAGAGTCTGACTTTATCGCCGAGAATCTCATGGCATAATCTCCGCCGTCAAGCTCGGCTATATCAATACGGCAGGCTTCGGGCACTGCATCACCGTCAATGTCATAATCCTTTGCGTCACAGAAGCGAAAATTAAGCATAGGCTCGTCTTTTTTTGCCGAGGTGCTTTCCGGCACTGTCTGCATACTCTCCTGACTTGTGACAGGAGGTTTTTCTTCGGGATTTTTCACTGTGCAACCGCTGAAAAGCATAAAGGAAAAAGCGGTAATCACAGCGGCGATTGCCGAAAAGACAATCCTTTTTCTCATTGTTAAGTCCTCCCGTTTCGTTTTTTCTTATACCCTCAGCAATATTTGTTTATTGCGGCGGTAATCATTTCTGCCGCCTCCTGCGCTATTGACCGCTCCTCATCGATTAAGCCGATAAACGGCTTTCTTGCGTCGCCGCAGTCGGGCGCACCGAGAATACGAAGCGTTTCCTTTATGATAGCGTACATATTGCTCTGGCCCGAGCACAGCTTATATATAATGCGGCAGCACTCATTCTGAATTTCTCTCGCTCTGTCGTTTTCACCTTTTTTGAAGCAGTCGAAAATCTTCAGATAAAGCTCGGGCATTACGCCGTAGGTGCCGCCTATACCGCCGACTGCACCTGCGCACAGACCCGAAAACAACTGCTCGTCGGGACCGTTAAAGACCAGCGCACCCTCATCTGTCCACATCTGAATATCCTGAACGGGCATTGATGAGTTTTTAACGCCTATTATTCTCGGATTTTCAAGCATCTTCTTCAGAAGAGGCACGCTCAGGCTGACTCCCGCAAGCTGAGGAATGTTATAGATAAAGAAATCGGTGCTTGGTGCGGCGGACGATATATCGTTCCAATACTCGGCGATTGCCCTGTCGGGCAGATGAAAATAAATCGGGGGAATTGATGCGATTGCGTCAACGCCGAGGCTTTCGGCGTGTCTTGCCAGCTCACAGCTTTCTCTTGTGCTGTTACAGCCGACATGAGCGATTATGACAAGGTCGTTCCCGACAGCCTCCGTAACGGCTTCGAGAACCCTTTTGCGCTCATTTACCGTTTGATAAATACACTCGCCGGATGAGCCGCCGACATAAAGACCGTTCACGCCCTTGTTTTTTAAGTGGGTCGCAAATTTCTTGACTGCGTCTGTGCTTATCTCTCCGTTTTTGTCATAGCAGGCATAAAATGCGGGAAAAATTCCGCTGTATTTTTCTTTGTTCATATTATCAGTTCTCCTGTAAAACAGCGTCGATTGTTTTGTCAACCATTATCATGCATCGGGGCAGATGAAACGGACCTTTGAACGTACTGCCCTTTGTCGAAGGCATTGTCGGCAGTCCGTCACGGCGAAGATAGCCGTACCACTCGCCGTATTCGGGGTCGGAAAAATGCTCCTTGCAGTAATCGAGCGTTTTATAAAATATGTCAAGATATTTTTCTTTTTTCGTGTAACGGTAAAGCATGATTGACGAAATGAGAATTTCATTATGCGGCCACCATAGCTTCATGTCGTGCTCATAAGCCTCGGGTGGCAAGCCCTTGCAGTCGATGAAATATAAAAGTCCGCCGTATTCGTTATCCCATCCTGCTGAAAAAGCGTTGTTAAAGATTTCCTCCGCCTTTGCGATAAGCCCGGTTTCACCCGTTCTTGCGGCGTATTCAAGCAGAAACCACACGCCCTCAATATCGTGACCGGGGTTGACTGTTCTGCCCTCGGTGTAATAAAGTCTCGGTGAGCCGTCCTCGGCGACGTTTTCGAGAACGCATTTAAGCTCGGGCTTCACGAAATATTTAAAGATGTCGTCAACACAGCTTTTTGAGCGTTCATTATAAAGCTCGGCGTTTTCGGGGTCTGCGCTGAGCATTATCGAAGAGACATTGAGATATATCATAGGTATGCCGAAGGCTCTGCCTGTTCGGGTAGAGGGCTCTGTTTTCGGCTTAAGACCCGTAGGGTCCGGCATACCGTGATTTAAGTTCCAATAAAGGTCATAGGCTCTTTTTGCTCTTTCAAGATATTCCTTTTCGCCTGTCGCTTTATAGTATTCGGCATTAGCCATAGCGTAAAACGCTTCGCTGAAACAGTATCGGCGCTGACGAAGCGGCTTTCCGTCCTCGGTGACGGTGAAATACATTCTGCCTGAAGCGTCGGGATTTATGCAGTATTTTTCCATAAAGTCGATACAGCTTTTTGAAAAGTCAAGCCATTCCTGATTTTTGCCGTAGCTGTTACAGAGAAAAGCGAAAATCCAGCCGCACCGACCCTGCATCCACACGCTTTTATCGGTGGAATAAATATCGCCCTTTCGGTCAAGGCATGTATAGACCCCGTCGTGTTTATTATCCCTGCCGTTTTCAAGCCAGAAAGAAACACAGCGTGAAAGCTCCTCTTTGACCCATTTTTGCGTATCAATAAGTTTTTGTTTGTCCACAGCTTTTTCCTCCGTGAAATCTTTTCAGCGATTATTTTATCACTATATAATTCAAATTTAAAGAGGTTTTGAAAAAAAGCGCAATTAATATAACAAGTATGCATAGAATAAAAACATTTTTTCCGTTCTTTTTAGGTCCCCTCTTGCATACCTAATATGAAAAATGTATAATAGCCTAGGGTTCGGATTATACTTTTCACCCTAAGCAAACAATAAAGGGGAAGCACCTATGAAGAAAGAATTCATTCACCATATACCGAAAGAAAAAGAGGGAACTTATTATACAGTTCCGTTTTCTGTGCCGTCGGGCATTGAAAAGCTCACGGTCAGCTATAAATATCACCGAGGGACAAAAGGCATGCTTGCCGATTTGCACCCGACGAACACGGTTGACTTCGGTCTTATGGACGAAACGGGTAAATTCTTAGGCTGGTCGGGCAGCGCCCACGAAAGCGTGTTTATAAGCGAGTTTTCATCGACTAAGGGCTACCTGTCCGAAAAGATAAACGCCGGTCAGTGGAAAATCATTGTCGGCGCATACCATGTGGTTGAAGGCGGAGTTGATGTGAGATATTCGCTTGAGTTTGAAGAAGAGGGTGAAAAGCTTCTTTTCGGCGACCTGCATATTCACTCAACAGCCTCCGACGGAAAATACGACATTCCCACTCTCGGCAAAATGGCAAGAGAGGCGGGTCTTGACTTTGTCGGTATAGCCAATCATAACAACTACTGCGAAAATCTCAGCTTTCCCCATGTCGATAATCTGACCTTTATCCCTGCCGTCGAGTGGACGCATTATAAGGGTCACATCAACTTTTTCGGCGCAGAGGCTCCTTTTGAAAATTCGTTCATAGCTAACACAAAAGAAGAGATGCAGTCTCTTATCGCCCACGCAAAGTCTTTGGGCGCAGTCATTTCGGTCAACCACCCTAAATGCCCTTTCTGCCCATATCTGTGGGAGGATAACGATATTTTCGACATGATGGAAATATGGAACGGTCCGATGTCGCCAAGAAACATGAACGCTCTTGATTGGTGGACGGAGCTTCTCCGTCAGGGCAGAAAAATCCCCATAGTCGGCGGAAGTGATTTTCACAAGGACGGCGCGCTTGTTAAATTCGCAAGCCCCGTCACGGGTGTTATATCAAAATCAAGGGGCAAGGACGATATTCTCACCGCAATAAGAAACGGTCACTCTTTTGTGACAAGCGGTGTTCACGGCGCAAGACTGTTTCTCAGCTATAACGGCGCTCAAAACGGCGACACGGTGAAGTTTGACGAAAACATAAGGCTCCATGTTGAAGCGGAAAATCTCGGCGGGGCAAGACTTGTCCTTGTCACTGACTACGGCGAAAAAGAGCTTGACAGAAAGAGCGAAAGCGTGCATATCAACATAAAACTCAGCGAGGCAAAATTTGCTTATGTCAAGGTCGTTAAAGGAAAAGGAAAGCTCGAAATGCTCAGAGCCGTAAGTAATCCTATATATTTTGAATAATAAAGCATACATACCGTGTGAAACACATCGGGGCTTGTCGTATTCGTCGCTTTTTGCTTCTGAATACGACAGCCCGTATTTTTTATGCGGCTTTTAATGAGAAACACGGTTTTTGCCCTTTATTGATTGAAATATGCTTAATGTTATGCTATACTAAGCGCCGGTGTGTAAATATGTAAAAATGAAAGAAGGGAAAAAGATGATTTTCGGTAAGAACGTAAACCGATACTACAAAAAACACGGTCCTGTTTATCTGCTCGGTATCGCCGCACTTTTGCTTGTTGACTATATGCAGCTTAAACTGCCTGAATTTTTCAAATATGTCATAAACGGTGTAAACTCAGGCTCGGTCGAATATAACGGAGAAACGCTTGCGTTTGATATGAATTTTCTGCTTGACAGGATATGCCTTCCGCTTATCTTCGTCATTCTGTCGCTTGTTATCGGCAGATTTTTATGGCGAGTCTGCTTTTTCGGCACGGCAATTAAGGTTGAGCAGGATATCCGTCTGAGAATGTTTGACCACTCAAAGGAGCTTTCCGTTCAGTTCTATCACACAAACAAGGTCGGCAATATGATGTCGCTTTTCACAAACGACCTTGACACTATCAATGAATGCTTCGGCGACGGTATTCTCATGCTCTTTGATGCGCTTGTGCTCGGAACAATGGCGCTTTTCAAAATGATAAATATGCATCCGCTTCTGACGCTGTTTTCGCTTATTCCCATGATGTTTTTATTTGTCGCCGCCACAATCGTGGGCAAATATGAAATGAAAAAATGGGAGAAGAGACAGGCGGCTTTTTCGGCTCTCTCAGATTTCTCACAGGAAGCGTTTTCGGGCATTTCGGTCATAAAGGCTTTTGTCAAAGAGGGCAAGGAGCTTTCGGCTTTCAGAAAGCTCTCAAAAAAGAACGAGGATATCAATGTCGAATACACTAAGCTTTCCGCAGGCTTTCATGTGATGATTGAGCTTTTCATCGGCTCTGTCATTTGCATCATAATCGGCTACGGCGGATACCTTGTTCATAATGGCGTTTTCAACGGCGGTGAGCTTGTTGAGTTTATAAGCTATTTTGATTCTATAATATGGCCGATAATGGCTGTCTCGGGTCTTATCGAGATGAAATCAAGAGGTAATGCGTCGCTCAAACGCATAGACGGGCTTCTTGATGCAAAGATAGATGTTAAAGACAGCGACCTTGTCACCGAAACGGAAAAATTCAAAGGTGACATTGAGTTTCGAAACCTCACCTTCCGCTATGAGGGCAGAGACTGCGATGTGCTCAAAAACGTATCGTTCAGTATAGCGGCAGGTGAAAATGTCGGAATAATCGGAAAAACGGGTTCGGGCAAGACAACCATAGTTGATCTGATTCTAAGAACATATAACGTGCCCGACTCAACAATATTTATTGACGGCAAGGATATTAACCTTATACCTATCAAAACCGTTCGAAAATACAGCGCATATGTACCACAGGATAATTTCCTTTTCAGCGACACGGTAAAAAGCAACATTGCTTTTGCCTCTGACAGTGACGACCCCGAAGAGGTGAAGCGAGCGGCAGTGCTTGCCGATATTGATTCGAATATTGCTCAGTTCCCCAAAGGCTATGAAACGGTGCTCGGTGAAAAGGGCGTCACCGTTTCGGGCGGTCAGAAGCAGAGAATATCAATCGCCCGCGCCGTTATGAAGGAGGCGTCAATTCTTATTCTTGACGATTCGGTCAGTGCGGTTGACACGGCGACAGAAAAGGTTATTATTGATAACCTTCGTGAAAACAGAAAGGGCAAGACGACCATACTCATCGCCCACAGAATTTCAACCGTTGAGAAGATGGATAAAATGATCTTCGTCGATGACGGCGAGGTTGTTGCTGTCGGCACGCATGACGAGCTTCTCTCCTCCTGCCCCGATTACAGAACTATGGTCGAGCTTCAGAAGCTTGAAGAAGAAAAGGGGGAACACGAAAATGTATAATTATTACCCCCTGCTTGTTGTCGGCGGTATCGTCGGTTTCTTTGCGCTGTGCTTCTCGGGCGCATACTTAATGATAAAGAACAAGAAAGAAGAGATAGGCTTTGACCGCCACATGAAAGACGGCGAAATCGTTAAGCGACTTATCGGGTATGCAAAACCGTATGTCTCGAATTTTATTGTCGTAATGTTCTTTATGCTTATTTCAATAATATATGACATTGTTTCGCCGAGAATTATAGGCGAAGCGGAAGAGATGATGAAGTCGGACTTTGAGCTTAAAAAGCTCTTTTCATATGTATTTCTTTATGCTGTTCTTCTTTGTGTTTCAATGGGGTGTATGTATCTGCAAAGAACCCTTTTGCAGAAAACGGGGCAGAAGATAATCACAGGTATCCGTGTTGACCTTTTCAGCCATATTGAAAATCTTTCGCATGATCAGCTCCACCACATACCGGTCGGAAAGCTTGTCACCCGTGTCACAAACGACACAGAGGCTCTTTCTATGATGTTCACGAACATTATTGTCAACCTTTTCAGAAACGTGTTCATCATTATCGGCGTTCTGGCGGCAATGCTGATGCTCAATGTCAAGCTGACGCTCATGGTTCTGTGCTTCACTCCGTTTATATTCTTCTTCACGGTGATATTCAGAAAATTTTCCCGCCGGGCATACCGCAAGGTTAAAGACGGCACGACAGATATCAACACCTTTCTTTCCGAAAACCTTTCGGGTATGAAGATAACGCAGATATTCAACCGTGAGGATTATAAGCTCAAGCAGTTCACCGAGAAGAACGACAAACTCTCAAAAGCCAAAAGACAGGAAATCTTTGTGTTCAGCATTTTCCGCCCCGTTGTCTATATGCTCTATGTTTCGTCGGTTCTGTGTCTTCTGTATATCGGCGGTAAGGGCTATATTGACGGCGCTTCGTTTATGGGTCAGGCTGTCACAAGCGGAACAATAGTTGCTTTCTATCTCTATATAGAAAGATTTTTCACCCCCATTCAGGAGCTCGCCGAGCAGTTCAACCGTCTTCAGTCGGCTTTCGCTTCGGCTGAGAAGATTTTCACTATTCTTGATATGAAGCCCGATATAACCGAAGAAGAGGACGCTGTGGAGCTTGAAACGGTCGAAGGAAAGATTGAGTTTAAAAACGTATGGTTTGCCTATGAAGACGAGAACTGGATTTTAAAGAATGTCTCATTCACGGTCAACGCCAAAGAGACGGTCGCTTTTGTTGGCTCGACAGGCTCGGGCAAAACAACCATTCTTTCGCTTATATGCCGAAATTATGATATTCAAAAAGGTCAGATTCTCATTGACGGTATAGACATAAAGAAAATCAAGGTGTCATCGCTCAGAAAGCATTTCGGTCAGATGCTTCAGGATGTCTTCCTCTTCTCGGGCACGATAAGAAGCAATATTGTTCTCAGGGAAGAAAACTTCACCGACGATGAAATTATGAGGGTCTGTCGCTATGTCAATGCGGACAAATTCATTGAAAAGACGGGTCACGGTCTTGATGAAGAGGTCAGGGAAAACGGCAATAATTTCTCTGCCGGTCAGAGACAGCTTCTCTCGTTTGCCCGTACAATTATACACAAGCCCGAAATTATGATTCTTGATGAAGCGACGGCGAATATCGACACCGAAACAGAGGTTCTTATTCAGGACTCTCTTGAAAAGATGATGAATATAGGCACAATGCTCATGGTCGCTCACAGGCTTTCGACCATTCAGCACGCCGACAAAATCATTGTTCTCTCACACGGTGAGATAATAGAAGAGGGCAGTCACTTTGAACTTCTTGAGAAAAAGGGCAGATATTACGAGCTTTATATGCTCCAGTATCATAAAAACCGATTAAAGAAAACCTGACAAGACGGGCTGACCGCTCGGTGATTTTTCGCCGAGCGGTCGGTCTTATCATTTCCGGTATGCACAGAGAGATGTATATTATGAATAAATATGCAAATGCACAAATAATCATCTGTCAAAAAGAGAGAAAATACTAGGTTTTCATCGGTTTTGGGAGCGGATTTTTCGTGTTTTGTATGTGTTGCACAAAAACATTATAAAAAATAATATGCATATTGTTTGTATTTTTATGCAAAAAGTGTTGACAATATGCATTTTAACTGTTATAATCTTGCCACATTAAAAAATCAGTTCCGCAAAGCGGAAAAGAAAGGCAGAAAAAGAAATGAAAAAATTAAAGGTAATTCTCAGCGTACTTATTGTTGCTGTTCTCGCTCTCGGCGTATTCGCAGCATGCGGCGGCAACGACACAAAAGACACAGACGCAGATGTTAAGACACTCGTTATGGCTACAAACGCAGCTTTCCCCCCGTATGAATATAAGGACGGCGACAGCTTCAAGGGCATTGACGTTGAACTGGCAGAGCTCATAGCTGAAAAGCTCGGCATGAAGCTTGAAATCGCAGACGTTGAATTCGGCACGATTGTCGGCGGCGTTCAGACAGGTAAGTTTGACATAGGCATGGCAGGTATGACCGTCACAGAAGAAAGACTTAAAAGCGTCAACTTCTCAGACTCCTACGCAAAAGGCGTTCAGTCGGTTATCGTCAAGGAGGACAGCGACCTGACAATATTTGACGATGTTTATTCAGCTTTCGATGATGAAGGCAACCCGACAGCCCTCAAGGACGGTATAAAGATCGGCGTTCAGCAGGATACAACAGGTGATATCTATTGCTCAAGTGCAGTTGAAGATTGGGGCGTAGGCGAAGACAATGTTGTTCGCTTCAAGACAGGCGCTGACGCTGTTCAGGCTCTTGTTTCAGGCAAGGTTTCAGCCGTTGTTATCGACAACGAACCCGCAAAGTCATTCGTAGCGGCTAACGAAGGTCTTAAGATTCTCGACACTGCTTACACCGAAGAGGACTACGCTATCGCAGTCGCCAAAGAAAACACAGAGCTTCTTGACAATATCAACGCTGCTCTCAAGGCTCTCACCGAAGAAGGCAAGGTTGCAGAAATAATCGAGAAGTATATCCCCGCTGAATAATTTAAAAAAACATAAAAGGGCGGTGCTCCGCCCTTTTTATCTGTGTAAAAAGGAGGTTGTTTCCCTTGGAGGCAATACAGGCGGCTTTTCAAAAATTGTATGACAAATTTCTCCTTTGCTTTGTCGATAACGGCTACTGGAAGTGGCTTGTTCAGGGCTATAAAAATTCAATTATTGTCACTTTTTTTGCTCTTCTTATCGGTTTTGCAATGGGCGTTGTTTTTGCCACAATACGCTCGTCATATGACAAGAATGAGGAGTCCCTCAAGCTCAGAGGCGGCTTAGGCTATTATTTTCTGAAATTCCTCAACGGGATTTGCAAGGTCTATATAACCGTTGTCAGAGGCGTTCCCGTTGTTGTTCAGCTTATGATATGGTATTTCGTTATTCTCGTCGCTCAGAAGAATGAAATTCTCATAGCTTCTGTCGCTTTCGGCTTTAACTCAGCCGCATACGTGGCAGAGATATTCAGAGGCGGAATAATGTCTATAGACCAAGGTCAGTTTGAGGCGGGCAGATCCCTCGGCTTCAACTATGTTCAGACGATGATTCATATTGTTATTCCGCAGGTTATCAAAACCGTTCTGCCGACGCTTCTTAATGAATTTATTGCGCTTCTTAAAGAGACCTCGGTCGCAGGTTATATCGGTATCATGGATCTGACTAAAGCGGGCGACCTCATCAGAGGCAGAACCTTTGAAGCGTTCATGCCGCTTATTGCGGTTGCGATAATCTATCTCGTGACAGTTGTTGTCCTCACAAAGATATTCTCAATATTTGAGAGGAGGCTGCGTAAGAATGAGCGATAAACTTATAGAAGTCAAAGACCTCAAAAAACATTATCTCGGCGGTCAGGTCAAGGCTCTTGACGGAATTACATGCGATATCGAAAAGGGCGAGGTTGTCGTTATCATAGGTCCCTCGGGGAGCGGCAAATCAACCTTTCTGCGTTCGCTTAATCTTCTTGAAATTCCCACAGGCGGCACTATTCTTTTTGACGGCGCAGATATCACCGACCCGAAAACGAATATCAACAAGCACCGTCAGAAAATGGGTATGGTTTTTCAGCACTTTAACCTGTTCCCGAATATGACAATTCTCAAAAACATGACTATTGCCCCGATGAAGCTTCTGAAAAAATCAAAGGACGAAGCAGAGAAAAAAGCGATGGAGCTTCTTTCAAAGGTCGGTCTTGCCGACAGAGCGAAGTCTTACCCCGCGCAGCTTTCGGGCGGTCAGAAGCAGAGAGTTGCTATAGTCCGCGCTCTGGCTATGGAGCCCGAAGTAATGCTCTTTGACGAGCCGACAAGCGCGCTTGACCCCGAAATGGTCGGCGAGGTTCTCGACGTTATGAAGGGTCTTGCAAAAGAGGGTATGACGATGGCTGTTGTCACTCATGAGATGGGCTTTGCAAGAGAGGTTGCGACAAGAGTTATGTTTATGGATGACGGCAGAATTATCGAAGAGGGTACTCCGTCGGAAATATTCGAAAACCCGAAGAATGAAAGACTTCAGGATTTCCTATCAAAGGTTTTATAATTAAAAATATGCCGGATATTAGCCGAGTGTTCAAAAGGACACTCGGCAGTTTTATTATCCAGATAAAAAAGGCAGGTTCAAAACCTGCCCTAAAATATCAGTCTCTGTCAACAAGCTGTTGAAGCATTTTCACTATTTCCGAAAGCGCATAGAGAATAACGCCCGTGAACACGCCGACAATAACGCTTGCCGTGAAATAGATGAAGCCTATATCAGTAGCAATCTGATAAAGAACAATTCCGGCGACAATGCCTATAACGACGGCGGCGACAGCCATAACAAGAAGAAGATTTGCAAGAGGATTCTTGTCGCTCTTGACAGCGCCGCTGTATGACTTTTCAGCCTCTAATATTGCGTTATATTCTTCATCGGTGAGAATAAGCGGTATGTCATTTTTGTTCTTTCTCTTTCCGTCGAAGCCCCAGCGCAGGAGATTCTGATCTTTTTGCTTTCGGAGAGCTTTCTTTTTCTTTAAATTTATTTCCTGTATTTTTTTCTCAACAGGCTCTATCATTTTTATCAACTCCGTAATTAAAATCTTTTATTAGATTATCATATTTTAACCGAATAATCAATACTTACAAAAAAAGTTCACGAAATGGAGAGGGAAAAGCAGAAAAATTGAGATTTATTTTACGGTTCTGCTTCTGACCTTTGACCAGGCTGAATAATAGTTCTTTCCGTCAACGGTCTTATATGTCCTGATACGGAAATAAAGAGTTCTGCCCGATTTAAGGTTTTTAAAGGTTTTTGAAAGGGTTTTGCTGCTTGTGAGTCTTGAAGAGACGACATTCTTTGAGAAATCGGCTCTTGTGCTGTACTGAACCTGATAGCCCGTTGCCTGATGAGCCACTCTGTTCCATTTAAGAGTGACTGATTTTTTACCGGCTGAAAGAGAGGTGAAAGAGGTTTTCTGCGGTGTGATTGTGAATGTTCTTGTCGTCGAACCCTTATATTTACCGATGTATGTTATGACAGCGGTTGCTTTGCCGACAAGCTTATTGGAAGAATAAGAAACCTTATAGTCTTTGCCTAATATCAGCTTTTTGCCGTCTTTGTCGGTCACGGTAACTTTGGGCTTTATTCTTTCGCCCGTGTAGGAAAAAGACTTGCCTGAAATCGAAGTGAACCTTAGTCTTTTCACGGTATAATTCTTTGTGACAAGACCGCAGACCGTGCATTTATCCTTACAGATGCCTGACTCTGAGGCAGTCGCCCTTTTAACGACAATCGTCTTGAAAGCATGGCTGTCGTTCACGGCAATCTTTTTTGAGAAGATATATCCGCATACCTCACAGGCTTTTTCTTTAAGGCCTGTTTCCTTGCAGGTTGCTTTTTTAACTACCGTGTATGCGCCGTATGAGTGACCTTTTGCCTTAACGTTGACTCCGCTTTCAACAACGGTTTTGCAATCGGCGCATACCTTATCGCCTGAGTATCCGTCAGTGTCGCAGAGCGTACTCTTATAATTTTCAATAACGATATTGTCATGGGCGCACTTTGTCTTCATGATGAAGCCGCTGACATTTTCTTCATCAGAAACAGCAAAGAGAGTGTATGGCTCCCGACGGCTTGAATAGCTAACGGTCAGATATCCGTTGCCGCCCGAGCTGTCAACAGGGAAGGCGACAGTCTTACCGGAACTCCATTTGTAGCCTTCACCGTCGCCCGTTGCTCCGACAAAGAATTTGTCGTCGGTTTTCGGCAGCTTTATTGAGCGAAGCTCGTCGGAGTCTTTCAGAGTCACAAGCGCACCGCCCTTTGAAGAGCAGAACTTCTCCGCCTCTTTATAAGAGAGCGTGCTGTAATATGTGCTGTAGGCGTAGCCGTTATAATAAACGGTATATTTCGGGACTGACTGCGAGTCCCACTGAGCGATGAAAGTATAGGTATCACCGTTTGGTGAGGCGCTGTTTATAAAGTTTTTAGTTACGCTGAGGGTTGAGGCATTTGCGAAAAGTTTCTTTATATATTTACCGCTCGAAATTGTTTTTGAAGAATACCAATTACCGTTCGTGCAATAATATTTTTTGTCAGAGGCTCTGTAAAGCGCCCAGCCGCTGAGATAATAGCCATCTTTTGTGTATTTCTTTGAGTTACCTACGGTGAAAGCTTCGCCGTAGCCCTTTAAGCCGATTGATTCTGTGCTTTTTGAATTCTTCGGGTTAAATTTAATCTTAGCCGAAAAGTCCTTATGATTATAGACATCAATAAGCAGTCTGAGCGTCTGCGGACCGACTATTCCGTCCTGCTCAAGACCGCACCGCTTCTGGAATTTCAGAACGGCGGATTTTGTCATCGGCGTAAAAACTCCGTCAACGCTCGCTATAAGTCCGAGCTGATAAAGAACAGCCTGAACCCATGCGACATCCTTGCCCCTCATCATTGAGGAGGAAATATATCTTAGCTCTCTTTCAGGCACGGTATAGTCCTTGGGATTTTTGCTTGTGGTTGAATTATATTTATTTTTGAAATCGACATAGCAGAAGTCAAGGTCAAGATATCGTCCCGAAGTGCCGTAATACGGTCCGTAGCCGCCGTTTGAGAACTGCCATAAGTCTCCGTCGGGTCTTGAGCTGTCATAGGGATCAATATCATTGAGATAATACTTCTTGCTGTCTTTTTCGGTTGAATAGAGGCTCCATTTTGCCGTCCATATGTAATAATCGGCAAAACGGGTCATATCAAGATAGGTCTCCTGAAAGTTCTTTGAGCAATAAATTCCGACGTCATAACCTGCATTTCTGAAAATTTCAAGCTCGGTTAAGCAAAGATCGGTGAGGGCTTTCTTGCTCATCGTTTTAAGTTTTTCATATTCAATGTCGAGAAACAGCGGGTAGTCAAGCGCTCTGCCGTCGAGAGCCTCAAGCGCCGCCTTAGCTTCGCTCACGGCTTCCTTCTTCGTCGTAGCATACATAAATACATATGCGCCGATGTCGATGCCGACTTCGGAGGCTCCGTCATAATATTCGGCGAATTTCTTGTCAATCCCGTATGAGTAACAGCGCATGATTGCGAAATCAACGCCCTTGCTTTTCATTACTTTCCAGTCGATATCGCCGTTCCAGCGTGACACATCAACGCCCTTGAATGCCTTTGAGGTGGCGCTCGCTGCAAAAACGTTGACAGCTGAAGCCGCAGGTAATAATGTTAATATCATAGTCAGCGCCAGAAGCGCAGAGATTGTTCTTCTCAGTTTCATTTTATACCTCCTGATTAAATATAATACGTTCTTCTGAAAATATCAACCAAAGCAAATTTTATTTATTTTACATTTTACCATAATTATTTGTGAATGTCGAGGGCAAAGTAAAAATTCGGCAAGGAAAAATAGACCTTGTCGAAATTATTCGGAAAACCGCAGGCTATTTAGACCTTTAATCGTTGATTTTTCGTCTGAGGTAAAGTATAATCTAAGCGTTATCTTACGGAAACTCAAAAGGAGGTTCTGCTCTATGAATATATTACATCTGAAATATGCCGTTGAAGTGGCAAAAACCGGCTCAATAAACAAGGCGGCCGACACGCTTTTGATTGCCCAGCCAAATCTTTCCCGTTCAATAAAAGAGCTTGAGTTGGATCTCGGCATCGCTATTTTTGAAAGAACCGCCAAAGGCATGGTTCTGACGCCCGAGGGAGAGGAGTTCATGGGCTACGCAAACTCAATTCTCAATCAGATAAACAGCGTCGAGAAAATGTACAAGACGGGCATACCCGCAAAAAAACATTTTTCGGTTTCGGTGCCCCGCTCGACATATATCTCGGAGGCTTTCGCTCAGTTTTCAAAAACACTGCCCAAAGATGCGGTTGAGGTGTTCTATAAAGAGACAAATTCTTCAAGAGCGATAAAAAATATAATGTATGAAAATTATAAGCTCGGCATTGTCCGCTACGCCGAAAACCATGACAAATATTTTAAAATGATGTTTGACGAAAAGGGTCTGACAAACGAGCTTGTGGCGGAGTTTCACTATATTCTTCTGATGAATAAAAACTGCCCTCTCGCAAAGCTGCCGCAGATATGCTTCTCAGACCTTGAAAAATATATCGAAATCGCTCACGCCGACCCCTATGTTCCATCGCTTTCAGCTTCACAGGTCAGAAAAGAAGAACTGCCCGACAATGTCAGCCGCAGGATTTTCGTCTTTGAGAGAGCAAGTCAGTTTGACCTTCTTTCAGAAAATGAGGAGGCTTTCATGTGGGTTTCGCCCATTCCTCAGAAAACACTCGACCGCTACGGACTTGTTCAGCGTGAATGCTCCGACAACAGAAGAGGCTACAGAGATGTTCTTGTTTATAAAAAGGACTATAAGCTCACCTCGCTTGACAAGAGCTTTATAACAGAGGTATGCCTTTCAAGAAGGAAATATCTTTGAAAACCGAATATTGTTACCGTATAAAAAAGCTCCGCCGAAAAAGAAGAGCGCTCTAAAAGATAGTTTACAGGGGCTTCGTACTAAGCAAAGCCCCTGTAATATTATTTTTAATTTTATTATTGTCTCCTAAAAAAGGAAATCAGCATTTTGCATATAGCACCGCAATAGTTTTGAAATTTTTGGGTTTTATTCCGTACTTCGTACGGAGTTTTATTTT
>JBJEOI010000049.1:0-102793 GCA_051880635.1 Acutalibacteraceae bacterium
CCTTAAAGCAAATGATTTTTTGATGATTTTTGGTGGCTGAGGGTGAAGCAAGGCTGACGCCTTGCAAGACCGAAACGCCGAAAAGCACGAAAAATTCTTGCTTTAAGGCTGGTTCGGATTATACTTTTCACCCTAGGGCAATGCCAAGCTCTCTGAGCTGTTCGTCACTGACAGGCGACGGGCAGTCCGTCATCGGCTCAGAAGCATTCTGAACCTTCGGGTAGGCAATAACATCACGAAGCGTCTCACATCTGAGCATCTGCATACACAGTCTGTCAAGACCTATGCCGAAGCCTCCGTGAGGCGGTGCTCCGTATTTGAAAGCGTCAAGAAGATAGCCGAATTTCTGCTGTGCTTCCTCCTGAGAAAGACCGAGAAGAGAGAAAATTCTCGACTGTAATTCGGGGTTTGTGATACGGATAGAACCTGAGCACAGCTCAATGCCGTTGAGTACAAGGTCATACGCTTTCGCTCTGACATTAGCCTTGTCGCTTTCAAGATAAGGCAGGCACTCATCAAGCGGCGCAGTGAACGGATGATGCATAGCGACAAACTGACCGAGCTCTTCATCCCAGTCAAAGAACGGGAACTCAACAATCCACAGAAGATTATATTTATCTTTCGGAATTATATCAAGTCTCTTTGCTATCATCTGACGAAGCGCACCCAGAACAGTGAATACTATGCTGTTCTTTGCGTCGGCGACTACGAGAACAACGTCGCCCGGCTTTGCATCGCCCTTTTCAAGAATAGCTTTCATCTCTTCTTCGCTCATGAATTTTGCAAAGGAGGAGGTGTATGAGCCGTCCTCGTTTATTCTTATCCACGCAAGACCTTTGCCGCCAAGACCCTTGACCGTCTCAACAAGCTTGTCAATTTCTTTTCTTGTGAGAACCGACACAGCGTTCTTTGCCGTTATGGCTCTGACACTGCCCTTATTCTCTATTGCCGAGGTAAAGACGGAGAATGACGAGTCCTTAACAATGTCGCTGAGGTCATAAAGCTCCATAGCATACCTTGTATCGGGCTTGTCGGAGCCGAAGCGTTCCATCGCTTCCTTATATGTGAGCCTCGGCAAAGGAGTTTCAATCTCTACACCGAGAGCCTCCTTGAACACTCTCTTCATGTAGCCTTCGCCTATCTGAAGAACATCCTCCATATCGACAAAGCTCATCTCAACGTCAACCTGTGTGAACTCGGGCTGGCGGTCCGCTCTGAGGTCCTCGTCACGGAAGCAGCGGGCAATCTGCATATATCTGTCGAAGCCGGCAACCATTGAAAGCTGTTTATAAAGCTGAGGCGACTGAGGAAGAGCGTAGAATGTTCCGTTGTGTATTCTTGAGGGAACGATAAAGTCTCTTGCTCCCTCTGGTGTTGACTTTATGAGCATCGGCGTTTCAATCTCAATAAAGCCGTTCTCATCAAAATAGTCGCGTGTAATCTTTGTTATCTTGTGACGCATGAAAATGTTTCTCTGAAGATCGGGTCTTCTAAGGTCAAGATAACGGTATTTAAGTCTTGTCAGCTCACTTGTCTGACAGTTCTCAACAATTTCAAACGGGGGCGTCTCACTCTTTGAAAGAACACGAAGCTCTGTGACGAAAATCTCAATTTCACCTGTGGGTATATCAAGGTTCTTACTGCTTCTTTCTCTGACAGTGCCCTTTGCCATGAGAACAAATTCGCTTCTTGCCGAAAAAGCCTTATCGAAAATTTCTCTGTCTGTTGTGTCGTCAAAAGCAAGCTGAACAATACCGCTTCTGTCACGAAGGTCAATGAATATGAGAGCGCCGAGGTCTCTTTGTCTCTGAACCCAGCCCGCAACCGTGACTTCTCTGCCGATATCCTTTGCGGTCAGAGTGCCGCAATAATCGGTTCTTTTAAGTCCTGTCATAAAATCCATAATATATCAAATCCTTTCTTTAAAAATTACTTCCTAATACTCCGCTTAAATCAACACTGTCATCAAGACCGAATGCATCGCTCAGTGCGGCAAGCTGCTGATTTATTACAAGCTGTTCAAAATCATCGGCGAAGGTGTCGAGAATAACTTCTGTTTCTTCTCTCGTCGCCATGTTTTTCAGCTTTGCCTTTCCCTCGCTTATCTCTGTGTCGCCCAGAACCATTGTGTATTCTGCGCCGAGCTTGTTTGCGTATTTCATCTGAGCCTTAACGCTTCTGCCCGCAACATCAAAAGCAATATTTAAGCCTTCTTTTCTCATTTCTCTTGCGAGTGCCGCCGCCTTGAGAGACGCATTATCACCCATTGAAGCGATATAGAGATTGCATTTTGACTCTTCGGGGAACGGAATATTCTTCGCTTTCATAAGGAGCATAAGTCTCTCAATGCCTATAGCGAAGCCGAGAGAGGGAATATCGTTTCCGCCCAGCTCCTTGCAAAGTCCGTCATATCTTCCGCCGCCGCAGACAGTCCCCTGAGCGCCGATTTCATTTGACACAAACTCAAACACGGTTCTCGTGTAATAGTCAAGACCTCTGACGATAGTCGGGTTGATTTTATATTCAATGCCCATTGTGTCAAGGTAGCGCTTGACCTTTTCAAAGTGCTCCTTGCAGTCGTCGCAGAGATAGTCAAGAATTTTCGGCGCACCCTCGGCTATTTTTGAACAAACGGGGCTCTTACAGTCAAGTATGCGCATGGGGTTCTTTTCAAGTCTTGAAAGGCAGGTTTCGCAAAGCTCGCTCTTATAAGCGGAGAAGTACTCCTTGAGAGCCTTGTGATAATCCTTTCGGCACTCGGGGCAGCCTATTGAATTTATCTCAAGCTGTAAGCCCTCAACACCGAGAAAATCGAAGATATCGGCGGCGAGTGAAATTACCTCTGCGTCAGCGCATGGTGATGCAGTGCCGACGCACTCAACGCCGAACTGGTGAAATTCTCTGAGCCTGCCCGCCTGAGGCTTCTCATAGCGATAACAGCTTGTCAGATAATAGAGCTTCTGAGGGAGCGGCTCATTGAAAAGACCGTGTTCAAGAAAAGCTCTTATCGCTCCTGCCGTTCCTTCCGGGCGAAGAGTGATTGAGCGGTCACCCTTATCCGTGAAAGTGTACATTTCTTTCTGAACAACGTCTGTTGTGTCGCCGACGCCTCTCTGAAAAAGCTCGGTGTGCTCGAAAACAGGCGTTCTTATCTCTTTAAAGCCGTAGGTTTCGGCAACATCACACATACTCTGCTCAAGAAATCGGACTTTATAGCTTTCTGAGGGGAGAATATCCTGTGTGCCCTTGATTGCCTGTGTAATAAGTGCCATTTATCATTCCTCCATAGGTTAATTTTAATAAAATAAAAACGCCTTTGTCCCGATAAGGGACGAAGACGCGCTCCGTGGTGCCACCCTAATTGTCACAACCGTGACCACTTTTTTCACGGTCTTTCGCAGACCGCAGCGATGCCTCAGACGGTGTCCTTCAAAATGCTGTTGCGAAAGCTTTCACCGACCGCTTTCTCTCTGTGAGCAAATCGCACTTTTACTGTTCCGCTTCAACGGCACTATATATTTTAATAGATTAAACGTACTGTCTCCAGTCAAGGTCGCCTCTTTCGAGAGCGTGAATAAGAGCTTCCGCCGTTGCGATATTTGTTGCAACAGGAATGTCGTGAACGTCGCAGAGCCTGACAAGGTTTGCGTCGCTCGGCTCGCCGGGCTTTGGATTGAGAGGGTCTCTGAACAGGAGAAGAAGGTCTATTTCGTTGCAGGCAATTCTTGCACCGATCTGCTGATCGCCGCCCTGTGAACCGCCAAGGAGCTTTGTTATTTTAAGACCTGTGGCTTCACTTATTATCTGACCCGTTGTTCCTGTAGCGCAAAGGGAATGTCTTGAAAGAATTCCGCAATAGGCTATGCAGAACTGCGTCATAAGCTCTTTTTTTGCGTCATGAGCTATAAGTGCAATATTCATACCTTTTCCTCCGTTTTTCTTCCTTTTTCATCATATATTTTATTATATCAAATTTCTGCTGATAAATCAACCGTTAATTTCACAAGGCTGAGGATTTTTTTAAAAATTGAGATTGAGCGGCTCTTCCTTTCCGAGTATGCGGTTTGTTATTCTGACAAACGGCTGATAAGAAGGCTGGCTTCTGCTTTTCATAACAATGCCGAAAGTAATATTTTCGTCTTCAGGGACAACGCCGATAAGCTGAACCGAGGTGCTGTCAATAACCGAGTCAATGTTAAGAAGTTTGTTTCTTCTAACGGACTTTCTGACAAAGCGGTTAATTATAAGCCTTATATCCTCAATCCCGGTGTCATATAGTCTCTGAGCCGCTCTTGAAGCGCTTCTGACGCATATCTTATCACTTGTGGAAATAATCAAAGCCCTGTCTGCGGCGGCGCAGGCAATATCAAGACCTATGTCAACACCCGCAGGGCTGTCTATAATAATATAGTCAAACATCTTATCATAAAGCATGACCGTTTTTTTCATCGCCTCGGGAGTGAAGCGTTCATCATTCTGAAGCGGGCATGAAATGAGGCTGACATTTTTGCACTTTATTATCGCCTTTGAGAAAGAACATCGCTCGCATATTACGTCGCCCCAGTCAAACACGACCCTGTCGCTGACGCCGAGAAGAACATCAAGACTGCGAAGAGAGGTATCCGTGTCTATAAGCAGAACCCTGTAGCCTCTGTTCGCAAGCTCCTTGCCTATGGCAACGGTGCATGAGGACTTACCTACGCCGCCCTTGCCGGAGGCAACGACAATCTTTTCAGCCATATTGTTCACTTCTCCGTTTCAAAATCATAATAAATCGTTATATGTCTGCTCGCCCGGCTGCTTGGCGTCTTCAGCGCCGAAGTATGCGTTTATTGCTGCCGCCGCAACGGGTGCTACCGAGCCGCCGCTGCTTGCTCCCTCGACAACAACCGAAATAGCTATCTTGGGATTATCGGCGGGTGCATAGCAGACAATAAGACCGTTATTCGTTTCTATCTGTCGGCCGTTAATCGTTTTTGTGACTGTTGTAGTACCTGTCTTTGCGCAGACGGGCACAACAGAATTTTGAAAATAATGATCGCCGACCATACGCATACCTTCTTTGACGAGCGCCCAGTTTGAAGAGCTGAAGTTCGCCTGTGAAAGAACTTCGTTCGGGGTTTCATAAACAAGCTCTGAGAAATCCGAAGAAAAAACGCTCTTGACAAGGCTTGCCTTTCTTCTTGTGCCCTCGTTCGCCACCGTCGCAACATATGAACACAGCTGAACGGGTGTGAACATATTGTTGCCGTGACCGATACCCGCCTGAAGGGTGAAGCCCGGGGTCCACTGCTCACCCAGTGTGCTTCTTGAAGCGATAGAGTCAAGATTGCCTTCGCTCTCGTTTATCTCAATGCCCGTCTTTGAGCCCAGACCGAACATTGCGCAGTATTCATTCAGCTTATCAATCCCGAGAAGCCGTGAGACCTCATAGAAGAAGCAGTTGCAACTGTTATAGAGCGCATTGACAACATTCTGATTGCCGTGATAGCCCAGACACTTAGGTCTGTAATCATCGTAATAGGTATAGACATGATTGCATCTGTATTGATATGACCTGCCCGTTATTACACCCTCTTCAAGACCCGCCATTGAAACGGCGAGTTTCATGGTTGAGCCCGGTGTATAGGTGCTCTGAAAAGCTCTGTTCCACAGCGGAGCACGGGAATCGCTGTTGAGCTGAGAAGCGTTTTCCCAATAAGTGCTCAGGTCATAAGTAGGGTAGCTTGCCGCGGCAATAACATCACCTGTCGCAAGCTCCTCCACAACACAGGCGCCCGAAAGCTGATAGCTTCTCTTATCCTTTAATGTGACGTTAATGACTTGATCGAGAGCGTCCTGCGCGGCTTTCTGAACATCTGAATCAATAGTCAGAACGACCGCATTGCCCTTCTGAGGCTCTTTTGTATAAATTGTCTCTTTTTCGCCGTCAGCATTTGTGACGACAACCTTTTCTCCGTCGGTGCCTTTAAGGTAGCTTTCCATTGCTTTCTCAATGCCGCTCTTGCCGATAAACGAGGTGTAGGAATAGCCTTCGTCCTTTTTCTCGGCGTATTCCTCCGCATTTATTGCGCCGACAACGCCGATAATATGGGGCGCTATTGTGCCGTCGGTGTATTCTCTTTCAGAAACAATCTTGACGTCAACGCCCTGATAGAACTCACTGTTCTCTTTAACCATTGCGACAAGCTCGCCGGGGACATTCTCTGCAAAGGTATAGGGAGCGGACGGCGAAAACAGCTCTTTCTTCATAAGATAGCAAACCGACGCTATCTTTCTGGCTCGGCTTTTTGAATAACTTTCAAGAGAATATCTCTCTATGAGCGCGTCAAGGCAGTTTTCCGCCGTAGCATATTCGTTAAGATTAAGAAAATCCTTTGATTTGAGATAGGTTATTGCCGCTTCGCTGTCACTTTTGAAAACAGCCTTTCCGTTTTTTATCTTTATCGGCAGCTCGTCTCTCCACTCGGCGTCGTTTTCTTCAAACAGCTTTATCAGTGCGTCGATTATCTCGACTCTTTTTTCCATCTCTTTAGCTTTAGGGAAAAAGTTATCATCAAAAATAAGCGAATTTGACTGACTGTTCGTGACAAGAAGTTTTCCGTTCCTGTCATATATTTCTCCCCGTGCCGCTTCAACCTTTGTCGAAGAGGAGGTAATTATTCTGTCCTCTTCACTCGGGGCGTTAATGACCTGTATTCTGAACAGGTTCACGCCGAACAGTGTGAAAACAAGCACGACAAAAGCAATTATAATTATTTCTCTTATATTCTCTTTCCTTGATTTCATAGTCTTAATTAAGCCTTTCGTCAGCGGCTTCTTTCTCTTCTTTCCTGAATTTCAGTGCAATCATACGCACAAAGTAATAATAAAGCGGGGTGAGTAAAACCGTATAGCCTGCACACAGAAGATAATGCCTGACATAAAGCGACCCCGCGCCGCTTATTCCGAGTGGGAGAATGAAGCATAGCCAATAAAGTGTGACGCATACAAGTGACGCTATTGCGGTGAAAACTATCGCCGTGACAAAGTTATTGCGCATATATCTGGCTATAAGAAAAGCGCAGGCGTAACCGACAGAAACTAAAATCACGCCGTAGAAGCCGTCAACATGGATACTGTAAAAATCCCACACAACGCCCGCGAAAAGTCCCATGAACATTCCGCCCATATCATTCTCAAACATTGCAATACACACCGTCAGCGGTATTAACAGCATAGCCGAAGCATTGTGTATTTTAGGGAAAAATCCGTTAGTATTCTGTAAAATTGCAGTGAACAGTATAAGAAGAACGAATACGATTCTTTTTTTAATTTCTTCTTTATTCTCTTTGAAATGCAAAAGAACCGACCTCCTCTTTCATTGTTTTCCGGTAAAATTGTTTATACTTTCAGCCCTAATCTGTCTGAGCGGTATCGTCATCGTCGATATCCGCTATATCCTGTTCATCAAAATCCGTTATGACAAATACGTCTTCAAGCTCCGTCAAATCTATAACAGGCTCAATAACAGCGTTGACGGAAGCGTTATACGTGCTGTCTGTTATTTCGGTTATTTTGCCGATTATAAGTCCCTTGGGATAGATGCGTCCGAGACCCGAGGTGCATACCTGACCGCCGACTGCGACATTAGTCGTTTTATCAAGACCCGAGAAAAGGCACTTGCCCTCAAGAGCAAGCTCCGTCGTTGTGGTTGAATAGCCCGCTTCTCTTGTTCTTGTCTCATATGCGCTTATGTTGACCTTCGGGTTAAAAACAGTCCACACAACCGAATAACTGCGCTTGACCGAATGAACCACACCGACAACATAACTGCCATAGACAACAGGGTCGTTGACCTTGACATCGTCAGACGAGCCCTTGTCTATCATAAACGAATTGAACACGTCAAGCGAATCCCTGCCGATAATATCAGCCGGCAAAAGCTCATAATCAGGGTTTTCCTCTTTTAGCCCCAGAACGCTCTGATAGCTTTCAAGCTTATGTTTCGTCTGTTCATAATCGACAAGCTCTTTCTCATACTGCGCTATCTGCGCCTCAAGCTCGTCAATTCTCTCACGGTATGAGTTGCTTGACCTGAAAGAAAGTGAAAAATCAAGCATTTTCTCCGACACGAACGCCGAAAGCTTCTGCACGGGCTTCAGAACATAGCCTGAAAGCGATGAGGCGGGCGAGGAATGAGATGATGTGACAAGCGAGAGAATGACACCGACAAGCAGTGCCGCAATTATTGCAAGAAACGCTTTAAAGCGTTTGCTTTGAAATAAACGCTGCATATAATCACCAGATTTCAAACTAAATTACGAATTTAAAAGTATTTCTTAAATACGATTTCAGGGCTGCCGCATTTAATGCAGAAAGCGTTTTTCACCTCGAAGCTGTATAGAGAAAATACTGCAAAAGGGTGAAAAACGGCCGAAAAGCAAAGGTCTGAATTTTATTATTCTATGACCTTTTGCTTTTTCTGCGCTAAATGCAACAGCCCTCTTCTTATCAGTTATATGACTTTGTGAAGATGTCAAGAGTGTTGGCTTCAAGGCATACGCCTGTGCCGTCAACAACACAGTCAAGCGGATTTTCCGCAATGTGAACCGGCATCCTTGTCTCTTTACAGATAAGAACATCAAGACCTCTGAGAAGAGCGCCGCCGCCTGTGAGCATAATGCCGTGGTCAATAATATCAGCGGCAAGCTCGGGGGGAGTCTTTTCGAGTGTGGCTCTTATAGCGTCAAGAATCTGATTGACGGGGTCTGAAAGAGCTTCTCTTATCTCTTCGCTTGAAACAGTGATGTTTTTCGGAAGACCGTCGAGAAGGTTTCTGCCCTTGACCTCCATAATGCCCTCGCCCTCATAGGGGTGAGCCGAGCCTATCTTAATCTTGATATCCTCTGCGGTTCTTTCACCGATAAGGAGGTTATATTTCTTTTTGATGTAAGCGATAATGGCTGAGTCGAAGCTGTCGCCCGCAACTCTCGCCGAGCGTGAGGTAACGATATCACCAAGCGATATAACGGCAACCTCAGCAGTTCCGCCGCCTATATCGACAACCATACTGCCGGTTGCTTCTGAAACAGGCAGACCTGCGCCTATTGCGGCGGCCATGGGTTCTTCGATAAGGCTGACATATTTTGCGCCCGCAGATTTAGCGGCGTCGTGAACGGCTCTGCGCTCAACCTCGGTGACGCCCGAGGGTATGCAAATCATAACTCTCGCCTTATTGAACGGCGACGAATTTATAGCCCGTCCGATAAATTTTTTGAGCATTTCCGCCGTGACATCAAAGTCGGCAATAACGCCGTCTTTAAGAGGGCGCATAGCCGTGATTGAACCGGGGGTTCTGCCTATCATTTCCTTAGCCTGAGTGCCGACGGCAAGAACCTTAGGAGGGTTCGTTCTGACGTCAACGGCAACAACAGAGGGTTCTCTGATAACAATTCCTTTTCCCTTAACAAATACGAGCGTATTGGCTGTACCTAAATCAATGCCTATATCCTGTGAAAATAACATACGCCTTCCCCTTTCTTATCCTCGTATATATACAATGTTATACATATATCATTATAGCCTAATTTAATATGTAAAACAATAGAATAGATAAAAAAATCTGATTAAAATTTCAAAATATTTCCAAAAATTCCGAATTCTGACAGAAGCCTTGCCGTCTGTGAAAGCGGCAGTCCCATCACGGTGAAATAATCGCCGTCAATTTTTTTAACGAGAACGCTCCCGACTCCCTGAATACCGTATGCGCCGGCTTTGTCCATAGGCTCGCCCGTGGCGATATAGGCTTCAATGAGATTTTGAGTCAGCTCGTGAAAATAAACATCGGTGACGCTGACAAGGCTTCTCGTTTTCTCTTTACTGCATACGCACAGACCTGTTGCGACCTTATGCTTTTTACCTGACAAAAGAGAGAGCATAAGCCTTGCTTCTTCTTCGCTCTGCGGCTTGCCAAGTATCTGTCCGTCGCAAATGACGACCGTGTCCGAGCCTATTACGACAGCGTCGGGGTTCTGCCCGAGAACAAAAAGCGCCTTGTTTCTTGAGAGAATTTCGGGCACATATATACTCTCAACATCTTTTGGAACCGTTTCGTCAATATCCGCCGGGCAGACCTCGTATTCATAGCCCAGCGAAGAGAGAAGCTCTTTTCTTCTGGGCGACTGTGAAGCAAGAATAAGTCTCATATTTTACCCTCTCTTTTCATAACGGCGAGCTTTAATATAGCCGTCTGTGTTTTTCCGTCTGTAATTTCGCCCTCCATAACCCTTCTGAGAACCTCGTCAAACGGAATTTTCTCGACATTGAGAAATTCGCCCTCGTCGAGCTTTTGCTCCTTCATCTGATAGTCATTTGTCCAGTAAAGATGAATTATTTCGCCGCAGTAGCCGGGGGTGGGGTAAAATCTGCCCAGTGAAAACAGCCTGTTTGCCTCGCAGCCTGTCTCTTCATGCGCTTCACGGATACCCGCCTTATAAGGGTCTTCCCCTTTTTCGAGCTTACCGGCGGGCAGTTCGAGAACAGTTTCCATATAAGGGTAGCGAAACTGACTGACAAGATAAACGCAGTCGTCTTTTGTCAGCACAGCCACGCATACGCCGCCGTTATGGGCGACAACCTCACGCTTTGATGTTTTTCCGCTCGGGAGAAGCACCGTGTCATGCTTCACTTTTATAATTTTTCCCTCGAAAACGGTTTTGCTTTCAAGAGTTTTTTCTTCGACCTTCATTTCAGTCTCTCCTTTGACATATATTTATTATATTGCGAGTATAATGTTCTGAGGTGATTTTATGCCTGATATGTGTGAACTCTTCAGCTTTGAAAAAAGCAAATTTTACGCTGAAAAGCTTGAAACAAAATATCCGTTTCTGACCTGCACAATACTCGGCAGAAGCTATATGGGGCGAGCAATTTTTTCGTTTTCACTCGGCTGTCCGTCGGATTCTGTGGTCATTGTCGGCGGCACCGGCGGAAAAAGCAGTCAGACGAGCCTTGTTCTCTACCGCTTTCTTGACAGGGTATGCGACAGTGTTTATTCGGGGAAAGAGCTCTCCGGAATAAACTTTTCCGCACTGATAAAAAAGTTCGGAATAACCGTTGTGCCATGTCTGAACCCCGACTCGGCCGAGATTGCCTCCGGTTTTGAAAGAATACCCGAAATATTCGGTGACTGCGACAAAATATCCGACTGGAACGCAAATTCGGCGGGTGTGGATATTGACCTGAACTTCAGCTCCGACTGGCGTAAGGAAAAAATGGATTCACTCGAAAAGAATATAATTTTCTCTTCTCACGAGGGCTTCCCGGGGAACACGAAAGAGAGCGAGCCCGAAACCCGTGCGTTCGTTTCTCTTTGCCGAAGAAGAAACTTCCGCTCATGTCTGACACTTCGAAACTCAGATATAAACACAATTTATTACCGGCGAAAGGACAGACAGCCTCCCTCGTCGGCGATGATGGCGAAAATTCTTGCTTCATCGTGCTGTTTTTCCGCAAGCGTGAAAGAAATGCCCGCCTGCCCATCACGGTGGTTCTGTGATGAATTTTCAAAGCCCGCTTTTCTCATTGAGACGGAAAAGCAAGACTTCGCCGAAGCCGTTTATCGAAGGCTTGAAGAAGCTCTTGTTCTGATGTCGGTCATGTGATGTTATTTTATCACATATTTTTTCAAATTTAAACACTTAAAACAAAAACAATCAATAATCAGATACAATATTTAAAAATGGCTATAAAGTGAATAACCGAACCGGCTAAAATAAAAAGATGAAATATCGAATGACAGTACTTGTATCCCTTGCACTGTAAGCCGTAAAATATCATTCCGAGGGTATATACGGCTCCGCCGACAACCAGCAGGACGATAAATTCTTTTGAAAAAGCAAGAAGCATTTGCTTCACCGTCATTATAACGCTCCAGCCGGCAACAAAATATGCGCCGTAAGATATGAGCCTGAACTTCGAGAAATCTATTGCAGTAAAAACCGTTCCGATTATTGCCGTAAGGATAACCAGACAAAGTGAAGTCCATGCAACAACCGGACTCACCTGACGAAGACCTGTAAGGGCAATCGGAACAAAGGTTCCCACAATCAGTCCGTATATATCGCAGTGGTCAAGCACACGTAAAACGACCTTGCCTTTGTAAGCTCTGTCGGGGTCAAGTCCGTGATACACGCTTGAGACAACATATACGACAATCATAGATATTCCGTAAATTACACCGGAAACTAATCCGGATATGTTTTTATTCCATGCCGCAAATGACGTGCACATCAAAAGGGAAAACAGGGCGAACACCCCACCTAAAATATGGGTTACCATGTTGGCGATTTCTTCACCTCTTGTATATTGGGGCAGTCTGCGGCTGTAATTTGCTCCTTTTATTGCGCTTATGTAGGTTTCATTCATGACAAATTCACGCTCCTTTCACGATGTCGAAAGTATATAGCAGGCGTTGTTTACGGTAAAGCCCTTACTTGTAGAATGATATCTACTGCTGGTAGATTTATGCTTGACAACGAATTCTATTTATAGTAGAATTGTTTTAGGGCAACCGTAAATATCCGAGTGAAAAAAGGAGAAGCAGCCATGAACGAGCACGAATTTAATCTGAGGCTTGCCGGAAATCTTGTAAAATACAGAAAACTCCACGGTATGACACAGGCGGAACTTGCCGAGTGTATCAGCTATTCGAACAAATCCGTTTCAAAATGGGAGAGAGGAGAGGGAAAGCCCGATACATATGTACTTTTGAAGATTTCCGAAATATACGGCGTGACGCTGTCCGAGCTTGTCGGTCAGACCGGTACAAGTAAAAAAACTGCGGACAAGCTCAAGGCACAGGAGAAAGATAAAAAGGCGCAGGAAAAAGCAAAGAAAAAAGCATTGGACAGAGCCGGCAAGCAAAAAAAGAAAGAAAAGAAATCAGCTAACTGAGCTTTTGAAAGATCATACCTTTCGGCAAGGGTGAGATCTGTAATATTGATAACAACCGACCGATGAACCATGCCTGCAAATATAGGCGCAACAGTTATTGATTATTTACAGAACGTATTGCAGGGAATTACGCCCTCTTCTATTGCATTTTTTTGTGCAAAATGTTAGAATAACAATTAATGCAGTCGAAAACTAATATTTTTGAGGTTATTTTTGTTTTCGGAAATTAAAATTCCTTTCTGACATTACGGGAGAGTTAATATGGACTCAAGACCTGTTTTTCATAAGCCGACTTTTGACAACATTTCCTCTGAGAAAAAGCAGAAAATTCTGTCCGTCTCTCTGAGGGAGTTTTCATCAAAGGGCTTTGAAAGCGCAAACATAAACACAATAGCGAAAGAAGCCGGTGTCAGCGTCGGCTCTATGTACAAATATTTTGACAGCAAAAAGGATTTATTCCTGACCACCGTTCATCTCGGCATTGAAACGCTTGAGGGTGTTCTTGACAGTATATCCGCCATGGACTGCTCGGTGATGCAGAAGCTCGAAAAGCTTGTCAGAACAGCCGTTGACTATTCAAAAAGGCAGTCGGAGCTTATAAGGCTTTATTATGAAATAGCCGCCGAAAGCAACGCCGAGCTTATTAAAGAGCTTGCCGTTAAAATGGAGGCTGTTTCTGCCAGAGTCTATACCGACGCTATAAAACAGGGGCAGGAAAAAGGCGAAATAAGGCGTGATATTTCACCCGAAATTGCCGCTTTTCTTCTCGACAATCTTATTATGATGATTCAGTTTTCCTATTCCTGCGAATACTACAGCGAACGGCTCAAGGTCTTTGCGGGCGAAGATATATTCGACAGAGATGAAGAAGCAATTCAGGGCTTTCTCAAGTTCGTTAAAGCCGCTCTCAGTTAGCGCATACATAAAGGAAATAATCTGAAAGGAAGATAAATATATGAAATACGCTTTAGCTTATGACATCGGAACCACAGGCGTCAAAACCTGTCTGTTCGAAATTGATGACACTATCAGACTTATTGCCGACGCAATAGGAGACTACAATCTCTATATTCTCGAGGACGGCGGCGCAGAGCAGGACCCCGACGAATGGTGGGACGCTATGTGCAAAACAACCAAAGAGGTTGTCGAGAAGTCAGGCATTGACACTTCTCTTATAGACGGTATTTCATTCTGTTCGCAGATGCAGGGTCTTGTCCTTGTTGACAAGGAGGGCAGACATGTGCGCCGTGCCATGAGTTACATGGATCAGAGAGCTAAAAAAGAGCTCAAAGAGGGCATAGCATACGGTATTAAAATCGCCGGTGCAAATATAGTCAAGCTAATCCCCGCTCTTCTTATAACAGGCGCAGTTTCATCTTCGGTCAAGGACCCCGTCTGGAAATATAACTGGGTCAAAAACAACGAACCCGAAAACTTCAAAAAGACATACAAGTGGTTCGACGTCAAGGAGGCTCTTATCTGCCGTATGACGGGCGAATTTGTCATGACGCAGGACTCCGCTTTCGGCACTCTTCTCTATGACTACAAAAAGAAGAACTGGAGCGAAAAGGTCTGCAAGCTCTACGGTGCAGACATAAAGCATATGCCCAAAATCATCAAGTCAACCGATGTTGCCGGCACTCTCACCGAAAAGGCGGCGTCAGAGCTTGGTCTCAAGGCGGGCACAAAGGTATTCGGCGGCGGCGGTGACGCTTCTCTTATCGGCGTCGGCGCAGGCGCTTCCGCAATGGGTAAAACTCATATTTATATGGGCACCTCGGGCTGGGTTTCAACGGTTGTTGACAAGAGCATTGTTGACGCTTCGGCTATGATAGCCGCTATTGTCGGCGCACAGGACGGCGCATATAACTATTTCGCAGAGCTTGAGACAGCGGGCAAGAGCGTTGAGTGGGTCAAAAACCACCTTGCTCTTGACGAGGTTGACATTTACATAAAGAAACACGACGTCACGCAGGCTGACAGCGAAACAAGATACACTTCTCTTTACACATATCTTCAGGATGTCATAAAGCAGGTTCCCGCAGGTTCAAACGGCGTTATCTGCACGCCCTGGTTCCACGGCAACCGCTGTCCGTTTGAAGACCCGAACGCAAGAGCGACTTTCTTCAACATCAACCTTGAAACAGGCAAGAGCGAGCTTATCCGTTCGGTTGTTGAGGGCGTATGCTTCCACATGAGATGGTTTATCGAAACTCAGGATAAAAAGATAAAGACAAGCGACGTTATCCGCTTTGTCGGAGGCGGTGCGCTCGGTGACACGACCTGTCAGATTTTAGCTGACTGCACAGGCAGAGTTATTGAAACCGTACCCTCACCGCAGAATGTCGGCGCTGTCGGTGCGGCAGCCGTTGTAGCCGCAGGTCTCGGTATGATTAAAGATGTAAGTGAAGCCGACAAGCTCATCAAAGCCGAGAAAGTCTATAAGCCCGACCCGTCGGTCAAGGCGGCATATGACAAGAACTTTGAAGTTTTCAAGCAGCTTTATGCTTCAAACAAAAAGAATTTTGCCATGCTCAACGAACATTAAATTTGAAAAAATTATGGAGAGGCTGTCGCCTCTCCATGTTTTTATATATAGAAGTACTGTCGCATAAGGACAGAAAAATCCAAAGAGCAGTATTTTTCGGTTCACGCCGCAATTTCGGCAAGTCGGATATAGAAATTCGCAAATCCGCCGGGAAGTGTAGAATCGGTATAACAGTAGTCTCCATGGTCAATTCCATACATCGGTTCAAAATAATACCACATACCCGGAACAACCGGGTCTCCGTTTTCAATCGCCTGCTCATAGCTTAGTGCTTTATCCTCGTCGCAAAAAGGATATTTTGCGCTTGCAAGCGGAACCAGACCGTCATTAACCGTCCATTCGTCCGTCATTTTGACTGAGTCAAATGTTCTGCCCTTACTCATTGAGATAACAGCGCAGGTGCCTTCAAAAATCTGAGCGCAACCCGAGGTGTTTTTCTGATAGCCGAGACTGTTCTTTTCTGTGACATAACCCGAATATGAATAGTAATATGTATAGGGTGACAGTTTTATTTTTGCGTTCAGCTCCCTTGAACCTCTGATAGTCAGGTCATAGCCTGCGTTATCCTCAGCTTTGACAAAGTTGCGTATGCTTTTCAGGCTGATTGACGCTTTTTCGCCTTGCTTCGGCGTCAGCCCGAAGTGAGCAAGATTTATATCCCCGACAGGCAGTGTGACTCCGAAGCACGGCAGAAGATTAATTAAAAATGAAAAAGCATACATTGACGGCAAAAAATCATATATCATATTTGCCATCTGTGTGCCGTTATGAACACCCGAAAGAGTTGTCACCGAGTGAACCGCCTTTGAGTGTCCGCCGGCGAATAAAGGTGAGACTTCTTCTCCGGTCGCCGCCTTTTCAGCCTCATCGCCGAAAACCAGCAAAGAAACAAGCAGTCTTGAGGTTGCGGCACCGAAAGAGTGACCGACAAGGTTTATCGGTTCTGATAAATCCCAGTTTTCTCCCATAAGCGGCTTACCGACAAACGATTTTCCGAATCTTTCGTGATTGTGAGCCTTTGAATGTGCCTCGCCGTAATCAACAACCGTGCCTGAAAGCTGAGCATAAAGCTCACACGCCCTGTCCCACGCACTGCTCATCGGTCCCACCGACGCTGCATACGCTCTGAAACCGTTATCGTTAAGTATATCTATTGCGTTAATTTCGTCTGAACCTGTTCCCCAATAATTCAAGGTTTCGTTTTGTTCATCATAAGCTCCCCAGCCGCCGAAGCCGTGAACAAAGACAAACGGAGCTGCTTCTTCGTCAGTGTCATAAGCCTGAACCGCAGAAATTGATGCCGTCGTTATGAGAAAAACGGCAACCATCAAAAATGAAATCATTCTTTTTAATTTTCGCTTCATATTATACTCCTGATAGCCCAAAATTTTCAGATATTATAATCTGCAGAATTAACTACAGTCAAAAAACCGCACCTTCACGGCGCGGTTTTCGGTTTTAACCTGTTTATTCACAGTCCTCGCAACCGCAGTCGCACTCGTCGATTTCAAACTCGAGAAGCTCGCCGCAAGCGGGGCACTCGACCTGACCGTTCTCGTCGATAGCGTCGAAGTCAATGCAGACATTCTCACCGCAAGCGGGGCAAGTAACCTCTACACAGTCATCTTCGTCATCGCAGTCACAGCAGTCGCAACAGTCGCACTCGTCATCATAAACATAATCCTCGAGATCGCCGAGTGATTCGTCAACCTCTTCAATATATTCACCGAGCTCGTCTGTGACATCGCTGATATCCTGTAACTCGCAGGCTATGTCGTCAAGTGTGTCAACTATGGCGTTGATAACCTTTGCTGTCTTGTCGTTCTCGTCAAGCTCAAGGCCTTCAAGAAGACCTCTTAAAAAAGCAACTCTTTCTGATACTGTCATTATAGTATCTCCTTTCGAAAAAATATTGTTAAGATCAGGCTCTGCCGAGGTATTCGCCTGTTCTTGTGTCGATCTGAATCATTTCACCCTCATTGATGAAAAGAGGAACCTTGACTTCTGCGCCTGTCTCAAGAGTAGCGGGTTTTGTTGTGTTTGTGGCTGTGTTGCCGGCAAAACCGGGGTCTGTCTTTGTAACCATAAGGTCAACAAAGTTGGGAGCCTCAAGACCGAAAACCTTGCCCTTGTATGAAAGAATCTTGCAGACCATGTTTTCCTTGACGAACTTGAAGCTGTCGGGGAGATCTGCCTCATTTATCGGCGTCATGTCATAAGTTTCAACGTCCATGAAATAATAAAGGTCGCCGTCGCTGTATGAATATTCCATATCTTTTCTCTCAATAAAAGCTGTGGGGAACTTAGCTGTGGGGTTATAGCTCTTTTCAACAACTGCGCCTGTAATAACATTCTTTGTCTTTGTTCTTACGAAAGCGGCGCCCTTGCCCGGCTTAACATGCTGAAATTCTACAACCTGAAGAACGTTGCCGTCCTCTTCGAATGTTACGCCGTTTCTGAAATCGCCTGCACTGATCATAAATATTATCCTCCGATTTTTATATATTTACGCAGATATTTTATACCATATTACGAAATATTTCAAGTCTTTTTGCAAAACTCTTTGCGATATATGGTATTAACGCAAGGTTTTTTCAGCCGATTAATAATTTTTTTATTATAAACTGTAATAAAAAGTCGTGAAATTCTATTTTCTTTTGCGCTTTAATGTGTTACAATGCGTAATAATAATCATAAAAGCATAGGAGAAGAAAAATGAAAAAATCTGTCGCTGTCACAATATCCGTCGCTGTATGCGTTATTATTGCCGCCGCAGTGTTCGCTTTTGTCAAAACGGGAGGCTTCCCTCTGGGCAAGACTGCGCCGACTGACGAAAACGGCGAAAAAATAACAACCACTACCCTGAGCAGAACAGTCAGGGTCACTTTCCCCGAGGGCTATTCACTCGTTCAGATAGCCGAAAGGCTTGAAGAAAACGGAGTGTGTGACGCAAAGGCTTTTATCGAAGCGGCGAATGACCCCGAGCTTTATGAAACCTATCCGTTTCTAAAGGATGTCGAAGACACTGAGCACCGCGCCTTTGTCGCTGAGGGCTATATTTTCCCGAATACCTATGATTTTTATAGAAACGAAGCGCCGAAAAAGGCTCTGAACCGTTTTCTCCAAAACACTGAAAAGCAGATAACCGATGATATGAAAAAAAGAGCCGAAGAGCTCGGCTATACCATTGACGAAATTCTCACCATAGCTTCAATCATTCAGAAAGAAGCCGGAATACTCTCGGAGATGGGCAAGGTTTCATCGGTCATATATAACCGTCTCCACGACTCTTATAACCGTCTGGGCTGTGACGTCACAATCCACTATCTGAATAAGTATGTCATTCCTTATATCGACGGCGACACCGACAGATATAACGAATACTATAACACATATAAATGCTACGGACTGCCGAAAGGACCGATATGCAACCCCGGTCTTGACGCAATAAATGCGGCTCTCTGCCCTGAGGATACTCCGTATAAGTTCTTCGTGACGGACAAGGAGCTTAACTTCTACTACGCCGAAACATATGAAGAACATCTTGACAACTGTAAAAAGGCGGGACTTAATTAAATGGGCACTTTAATCAATACGGCGCTTGTGCTTCTGGGCGGCGCAATCGGACTTGTCTTCAAAAAAGCCATAAGTGAAAACATGGAATACTCCATTCACAAGGCAACAGGCGTAGCCGTTCTTGTTATAGGTCTTGCGGGTGTTATGACAAATGTGCTCTCGGTTGACGAGAGTGGAAAACTTTCTTCAAGCGGTGAGCTTATGCTTGTCATTTCGCTTGCCTTAGGCACATTTATCGGTGAGCTTCTCAGGCTTGACGACAGACTGAACAGCGGCTGTAAGAAAATCGAAGAGAAGTTCAAAATGTCAAACTTCTCAAGCGGCTTCATCACTGCAACAATGATTTATTGCATCGGCGCAATGGCTATTGTCGGAGCAATAAACGACGGTCTTCTTCACGACAGCAGCACGCTTATAACAAAGGGCATAATTGACGGTATCACTTCAATAGTTCTCGCCGCTTCGCTCGGATACGGTGTTCTTCTTTCGGCTGTGCCCGTCTTTCTTTATCAGGGCGCAATCACTCTTTTAGCTTCATCTCTTCAGAATGTTCTGAAAGGCGAGCTTCTGACGAATATCTGCATTGTCGGCTATGCCCTTGTCATGTGCATAGGTATAAACTTCCTTTATAACTCAAAGAAGCAGATAAAAACCGTCAATATGCTCCCGTCGCTTCTCGTGCCTGTGATATATGCTCTCGGGAAATACATTTTTGTTCTTATTCAGAAATGAAAACGAGGTACTGAAATTAACCCGATATCAGTATGCAGTCTGCACACTGATATCGGGTTTTTCGTTTAATAATATTCATCAATGCTGAGAACTTAAAGTGCTCGGTATTTCTCACTTTCTGCCTACAATGTGTACCCTGTTACGCTTTGACTTGATATTATCGAAAATGACGAAAACGATATAAATAAGTATCAGCGCCGCAAGTATCACGAGAACGGCAATGAATATTTTTGATTTGAGAACATCTTTTATTTTCTCAAGCACAAGTCTCGGCACGCTGAGGTTTACCGTTTCGGCGGCAACAAGCTCAACTCTCGCAACCTCTTCGCCGGCATAGAGAATTTTCGCTTCGCAAATGACGTCGCCCTTTTTGACAGGCGCTAAAAGTTTCTCGGGCATAGTCTCTTCAATCGGTTCTATGAGAACTCCGTTTTCATCGGCGAGAGCGGGCACAAGCGTAGAAATATCGTGAGCGGGTGAAAGAGAAACATGGTCGGATTCACTGCCGGCTATAACGTCAACAACAGAAACTATCTGACTCTGAGTTGCGACCACCTTGAACTTTATGTTGTTAAAAGCCCATTTGAAAAGTGTCTTTGCGTCAGCCGTTGAATAATTTGTAGTGACGCCGCCCTCTGTGACTGAGTCGCCCTTGAGAACAACGGCAAGATAGGTATAGCCGTCTTTAGTGGCGGTCGATATCGTGCAGTAGCCCGCTTCTTCGGTTGCGCCTGATTTTCCGCCGCTGACATAAGAGTAATAATACATCGAGGTTGAAACCTGAAGTCTGTTACCCGTGATATATGACCTTGCCGAAGAAAGATTTGTCGCTTCGACAGTGTAGGTCTTTGCGCCGAAAATTTCCATAAAGAGCGGAATTTTCACCACATCAGCCATAATAACGGAAATATCTTTGGCGGTAGTATATTGCCCGTTTGCGTCAAAGCCCATGACACTCTTCAAAACCGTGTCCTTACAGCCTAAAGAAGCGACATATGAATTCATTGTCTCAAGAAAAAGCTCCATATCAGAGCTTGTCGCAACCGCAACTGCCGCACAGGCGTCATTTGCGCCGTAAAGCATTATCGCATACAGCAGTGATTTTATGCTTATCTCTTCGCCGACCTTGAGCCCCATTTTGAGCGCATATGAATAGCCCACGCTGTCGAGCATCTTCTGAGTTATAGTTATTTTTTTGTCGATATTCTCTGTGTATTTAAGCGTCAGCGCAACCGTCAGAATTTTGTTGAGCGCAGGGCACTGAGTTTTCTTGTCGGCGTTCTTGCTCAGAACGACCGTCGAATCATCAAGGCTCGTGAGAAGATATATCGGGGAGTAGATTTTTTCTTTCATCAGAAAATCAAACGCCGCGTCGGCGTATATTGCCGAGAGCGGGAGAACTGTCACCATAATACACAGTAATACGGAAAGTAATTTTTTCATCTCGTCACCTAAAACCGATTTACAAAAGAATTAATATATGATATACTTTTATATTATAACAACTTTATATGCGTATTGTAAACCATTTTTAAAAATTATTTCAGGTGATAATATGATATATGTAACAGGCGATATGCACGGCGAACAGGACAGGTTTTCCGACCCCAAGCTCAAAAAGCTCAAACGGGGCGATTATCTTATCGTATGCGGTGACTTCGGCTTTATCTGGGACGGAAGCGCCGCAGAGCGTGCCTTTATCAGAAAGCTGTCAAAGAAAAAATATACCACCCTCTTTATTGACGGAGCGCATGAAAATTTCGGTATTCTCGACTCCTATGAGGTGTCAAAGTGGAACGGCGGCAAGGTTCATCTGATAAGCGACAAGGTTATTCACCTTATGCGGGGTCAGATTTATGAAATTGAAGACCAGACGATTTTCACTATGGGCGGCGGCGTGAGCAGTGACGCCGATCTGCGCTTTGAAAGCGAGTCATGGTCCGAGCGTGAAGTTCCGTCACACGCCGAGCTTGTCGAGGGTGTTGACAATCTTGAAAAATATAACGCGGCTGTCGATATCGTTATAACTCATGAACCGCCCGCAAAGCTCAAAGAGTTCATGACGCTCAAGGACAAGTCCGAGGTCGGAATAACAGGTCTTAACACCTATCTTGAAGAAATGAGCGGTGTTTGCTCGTTCAATCACTGGTATTTCGGCTCACTTCATATTGACAAATACATATCAAAAACACATGTTTCCGTCTTCAGAAGTATAGTCAACGCTAAGACGGGTCAGAAAGTTGAATAAAGGAGGCTTTATAAAATGTCAGTTCTTCACACTATTTTCAGAAACACCGCTTCTCCCCTGCTCTCACAGATAGCTAAATTAGGCGACGAAAAATGCGGAAAGCCCTCTGTCATTGAGGGCAATATAAGACTTGTCAATGATTTCAGCTATGACCTGTCCGACGGCGTCTGCTTCGGTCAGGGTATCACCACCGACGGAAAATATTTTTATGGCTTCGGCGCACTGAAGGTCGCTAACTTTAACGCCGTCACAAAGATAGACGCAAAAACGGGCGTTATCGTCAACCGCAACGAAATGTGCATACCCCATGAATTAATGCTCAAGGGTTATTCTCACTTGGGCGACGGTTGCTGCTATAAAGGCAAGCTCTATGTTGCCTGCGAGGACTTCGGCTTCAGAAACCCCGCAATTTTCGTCTATGACGCCGACACCCTCGAATTTGTCGAATACCGTGTCATTCCCGAGGAATGTAAGGGCGACAGACATGTCCCCTGGTGCACGATAAAAGACGATATACTTTATTTCACGCAGTTTGACAATGTCAACGAAATAAGAATGCTCGACATGAACAGCGGCTTCAGATATATCGGTAGTATCCGTATAGATGACAAGCTGTTCAAGGTTCAGGGCGGCGACTTCTTTGACGGAAAACTCTATCTTGCCACCGACGACGGCGACAAGCAGAAGCCTGCCTATAAGATTGATATTGAAAAAGGTACTTGTGAGCGTTATTTCCTCAGAGGCACGGGCAATATGAACACAGAAGCCGAGGGTATGACTGTCTGTCCGTTTGAAAACGGTTCACTCTTCCACCTCATTGATGTCGGAGCTTCTGTGCATATACGCAGTTATGAGCTTTTAAAATAAAACTTTCGGGACATTGCATTTAGTGCAGAGCAAAAGGCAAAAAATCAAATTGATAATATAATTATAATAATTTTGCCTTTTTAAGCGTTTTTTCACTCACTCGCAGTATCTATATACGGCTTCGGAGTGAAGAAAACGCTTTCTGCATCTAAATGCGTTGTCCCTTTATTTTTTGTGAGGCACATTATGGATAAAATAGTCGAATTTGCAAATATGCTTAAAGAGAGCCGCAAGACCGTGTTTTTTGGCGGCGCAGGCGTTTCAACCGAAAGCGGCGTCAAGGATTACCGAAGTCAGGACGGACTTTATAATACCGTCAAGGAATACGGCGTGTCGCCCGAGGAAATTCTGAGTCACTCTTTTTTCGAAAAACACCCCGACATTTTCTACGACTTCTATTATAAATACTTTCTCAAAGACACGGCAGAGCCTAACAGAGCCCACATGGCTCTTTCTGAGCTTGAAAGAAACGGAAAGCTCTCTTCTGTTATTACGCAGAATATTGACGGGCTTCATCAGGCTGCGGGCAGTGAAAATGTTATTGAGCTTCACGGCACAACAGCTTATCACTACTGCGCCGAATGTTTCAGAGCTTTCCCTAATGAAAAAATAAAAAGCCTTGAAGGAAAAGTGCCGCACTGTGAAAATTGCGGCGGGATTATCAGACCAAAGGTAACGCTTTATGAAGAAGCGCTCGACGAAACCGCAGTTAAGAAAGCTATAAGCGAAATCTCGACAGCCGACCTTTTAATCATAGGCGGAACTTCCCTCGCCGTTTACCCTGCGGCTATGTATATACGCTATTTTGAGGGCGAAAACATAGTTCTGATTAACCGTGACGAAACGCAGTATGATAAAGCGGCAAGCCTGATTTTCAGAGAAAGCATAGGAGAAGTTCTTGAAAAAGCCGTATCGCTTGTAATATAAAATCACATAAAAATGCTAAATCCGTCGGGAAGACCGACGGATTTCTGTTTATTCGGGGTAATATAAATCGGCACTCTTCCAGTTTGAAAGAACCTCAAGCATTGCCGAAGCCTCTTTCTTTGCGCCCTCAAGGTCGTGGTCACGGTAGTTTCCACATTCCTTTTCCGTAGCGCCCGGTATTTCGCCCTCATATTTCGAAATGTATTCAAATGCTTCTTTGACAAGAGCTATTGCGTCACGGTGGCTGACATTGTTTCTCAGAAGAAAATAAAACCCTGTTCTGCAACCCATAGGACCGAAATAAATAACATCATCGGCGAAAGAGGTGTTTCTGACATATGTGGCGAAAAGATGCTCAAGAGTGTGTATTGCGCCGTTTTCCATGACGGCTTCTTTGTTTGGTCTTCTGGTTCTTATATCATAGGTGATTATATCGCCGTCAACTCTTGAAATATACATACCTTTCGGAAGTATTGTGTGGTCAATTCTGAAGCTTGCTATTTTTTCCATTGTGATTACTCCTAATTCAGATTATATTCTTCCTTGAACAGACTTTCAATTTCTCTGTTCAGGGCTTCGTTTTCTTTCTTTTCGAGATAAGGGTCATCGTCGAGAATTTCTCTGACCGCCTGCTGAGACTGATTGCAAAGCACCATGTCTTCAAGCATATCTGCTATTCTGACCTCGGGCAGACCGTGCTGTCTTTCGCCGAAGAAATCCCCCGGACCTCGTATTTTCAAATCCTCGTCAGCTATTTTAAAGCCGTCGTTTGTTCTTCTCATTATGTCAAGGCGCTGTTTTGTCGCTTCACCGAGAGAGGTTGCGATAAGTATGCAGGTGGACTTATGCCGACCTCTGCCGACACGCCCCCTAAGCTGGTGAAGCTGTGAAAGACCGAAGCGCTCCGCGCTCTCGATAACCATTATGACAGCGTTTGGCACATCGACGCCGACTTCAATAACCGTAGTCGAAACAAGAAGCTGAATTTTGCCCTCGGAAAACTCGGTCATAACCTTGTCTTTTTCTTTCGGCTTCATCTTGCCGTGAAGAAGCCCGAGCGTATAATTTCTGAACTCGCCCGTGCTGAGCTTTTCGAAATATTCCTTAGCCGACGAAACATCACCGAGCATTTCGCTCTCTTCAACAAGGGGGCAGACTATATAGCCCTGAAGCCCTGCGTCAAGATGTTTTTTTATGTATGCATAAACCCTTTCACGGTAGCTCCCGTCAACGGCATAGGTATCCGTCTTCTGTCTGTTCGGCGGCATCTCGTTAAGAACCGAAAGGTCAAGATCGCCGTAAATAATAAGCGCAAGCGTTCTCGGTATAGGCGTTGCGCTCATGACTAAAACATGGGGGCGGTTGCCTTTAGCGCAGAGAGAAGAACGCTGTCTGACGCCGAATCTGTGCTGTTCATCGGTGACGACAAGCCCAAGCTTTTCAAACACAACGTCCGACTGAATGAGCGTATGAGTGCCGATAAGAAGATTTATTTCACCGTTTTCGGTTCTCTGCTTGATTTCTTTCTTTTTCTTAGCCGGGGTTGAGCCGACAATAAGCTCAACATTTATACCCGTGCCCTCGAAAAATTCTTTGAACGTATTATAATGCTGAGTGGCAAGTATGCTTGTCGGAGCCATAAGCGCCGCCTGCATACCGTTTTTCACCGCAGTATAGATAACAGAAGCGGCAACAGCCGTTTTGCCCGAGCCGACATCGCCCTGCAGCAGTCTGTTCATCGGCTCGTGAAGCCCCATATCTCTCACCGCGTCAGACACTGCGTTCTGCTGTGCGTTTGTGAGAGTGAACGGCAGCTTTCTGAAAAATTCCTCCGAATAGTCTTTTTTTATTACATATTCCGTGTAGCCCCTGTCTCTGCCTTTCAGCTTCGCCATGCCGAGCTGAAGAACAAGAAGCTCTTCAAACATCAGCCTTTTTCTCGCTTTTTCAACATCCTGCATACTCTCCGGGAAATGAATGTTATGAAGCGCATAGCCGAGAGTGCACAGCTTGTTCTTTTCACGGATTTTCTCGGGAATAACATCATAGTCGGGCGCATACACCGAAAGAGCGTTAGCCATAACACTGCTGATAACCCTTGAAGTCAGCCCCGCCGTCTGAGGGTAAACAGGTTTGATTTTCCCCGTTTCGCTGATATTATCAACACTCTGAACCGCCATTTCAAAAGTGCCCCTGCTATATGTCACCTTGCCGTAGAAAATATATTCAACTCCCTCGTTAAGGCTTTTGGCAAGATAAGTGTTGTTGAAAATGTTCAGATGAATCACATCAGAGCCGTCTGTCGCCTCGGTTTTATATATCGTCATGCCCTTTCTTATTCTGTTTTCGCTCGGCTTTCTTGCGATATAGGCACGCACATAATTATATTCATTGAACTTACAATCAGCTATATAACCGACTGCGTTAAGGTCTCGGTAATCCCTCGGATAAAGATGAACAAGCTGTGACACGGTGCTGACGCCGAGCTTATTGAAAAGCTGTGCTCTTTTTTCACCGACGCCCTTGACAAACCGGATATCCGTATCAGCGTGAAGCATCTTTTTCCCTCCCTGATTATTTTTGACATCAGAACAAAATATCTGAATAAAACGGGTTCATTAATGCTATCAGAGCATATCTTTTCCGTTTTAATTCATTTTCCATTCGGATATATTTGCAAATAAATCTGTCGGAACACTCTTTATGTTATCCGACAGAGTGTTTGAAGTCATAACTATTCCCTGTCTGTAGCAAAGCGGAATAAACGGCAGTTCTTTTGAAAAATCCGACTCAAAGACAGCCACGCTCTTCTTTTGCTGAAGCATTTCTCTGTAAGAGGACACTATTTCACCGTCAAGGTCAACACCGTAGTGAGCCTTTCCGCTTTTTGAAAAGAACGGTGAAAGACTCATATTTTCGCAGAGCTTTATCTCACCGATGTAAAGGTCAAAATCCTTTTCCTTAATCTTCTCTTTGTATTTCTTGTAGCTTACCGCTTCAACCTCGGCGTAAATCCCTATCTGTGAAAGATATTTGGCGACGCTTTTTGCGGCAGACGCTCTGAATTCGTTTTCTTCACAGACAAGAATTTTAAAATATAGCGTCTTTCCGTCTTTGTCTCTTCGGTATTTATCCGTCTGTGAAGAATAGGTGTAGCCGTTCTTTTCGAGCACTTCAACAGCCTCGGACTGGTCAAATACGCTGTCTTTTTCATTTGTTTCGCCCCACTTCGGGTTAAAGGGGCTTTCCGTTCTGACGGCGTAGCTCTGAAAATCCTGTGAAACTATTGCGTCCTTATCAACAGCAAGGTTTATCGCCTGTCTCAGCGCCTTGTCATTCAGTGCGCCGCTTTTGCTGTTGATGCCTATGAAGATAAGGTTATTGAGAGTCAAGGGCACAGAACGGGCAACGGCTCTTTGAATTTCACAGTCGCTGAGGTCTCTGAAAATAAATGAAATGTTGCCTATCTGAAGAGCATCGACAAAATTTGTTCTGTCATTTAATGAGAAAAGCCCTATTGTTTTGATTTTAGGCTTTTTGCCCGAAACATGTGATTTATTATAGCTCAATTTGTCTGTCGAAAAAACATATCTTCCCGACCCTGTCGGCACATTTTGCTCTGCACTGCCGTATTTTATTATTGGGAAAGTGAGAACGCTCAGAACAAAAGCGTCGGGCTGTGAGAGGTTGAATCTTACCTTATAGCGGTCTGTTGCGGTAGCGCTGTCAATGCCGCTGAGAAGAGATGAATATCTGTCGCTTTCTTTTGCCTGATTGAAAGAATAGACAACATCGGTTGCGTTGAGATCGGAAGAATCCGAAAACTTCGCCGTGCCCGAAAGCGTTATTTCGACGCTGTCTGAGCCTATGTCTGCGGTTTTTACGAGAACTGCCGAGGGCATAAAGCTCTCGTCAAGAGTGTAGAGGCTATCATATAAAAGAGTCGTTATCGCTCTGTTTATCTGCGTCTGAGCCTTAAACGGGCTGAGAGAATCCGCTTCGCTGTAGGGCAGAATAAAGCTTGTCCTTGCGTTTGAGGATGTCTTTTCGGTCTTCTGCTCGCTTTGTGTTGTCTCTTCCTGCGGTAAGGTTGTTTCTTCGGTGTCGCCCGTGTCCTTACAGGCGGCAAAAGAGAAAAGCATTATCAAGGATAAGATAATGCAGATTATTTTTTTCATTTTCATCATTCCTTACAAAGTATGCGCTGAACCTTTACGCATCTTCCGTTATTATCAAGTGTGAAAACACAGCCGCCGAGTATGGCTTTACCCGTCGCCTGCTCGAATTTGATATTTTCACCGGTTCTGAGCTTTTCAATGACACATTCGCTTTTCACCCCGAGACAGGATTCCTCCGCCCCCGTCATTCCGACATCGGTGATATAGCCTGTGCCTTTGGGAAGTATTGTTTCATCCGAGGTCTGAACATGGGTATGCGTGCCGAAAAGCGCACTGATTTTACCGTCAAGATAAAACCCAAACGCCCTTTTCTCACCTGTCGCCTCGGCGTGAAAATCAACGATTATATTCTTGTCGCCTTTGACCTCTTCAAGAACGCTGTCAATCGCTTCAAAAGGGTCGTCGATATTTTCAAAGAACGCCTTGCCCATAAGATTAATGACCGTCACGCTCTCTCTGCCCATATCGACACGCACAAAGCCCCTGCCGTATTCGTGCCAGTTCAGATTCACAGGGCGAAGAATGTTTTCCTCTTCATCGAGATAGTCGAAAATCTCTTTCTTTCGGAAAACATGGTTGCCTGTGGTTATAACATCTGCGCCGACAGAAAATATATGCCTTGCGGAGCTTTGAGTTATACCATTGCCCACGGCAGAATTTTCACCGTTGACGATACAAAAATCAATACTGTATTCTTTTTTTATTTTAGGCAGTGTTTTAAGAAGAAAATCACAGCCGCACTCGCCGACTACATCGCCGACAGCCAAAATGTTCATTGTGTTTCCTCAATCATCAATATATTGGCTGATATCAAAATCCTTATCAGCCTCTTCGGGGCTCGGGTAATAATCCCAGCCGTCATAATAGCTTTCATCATTTATCGGCTCAACGGGAAGCTCCTGAAAAGCCTCGAGCTTCTGACCGTTCATCCATATAAACGGGTCAAGCCTTAAAGTGTAGCCGCAGCCGCACGGGGTCATCCACTCATGCATTGAGGCTTCGGGCAGGGCGAATGCCGCCATTATGGTCATAATAACGCCGCCGTGTGTGATAACGGCTGTTTCGTCATAGCCCGCTTTCATTATCCCCTCAACTATAGACGCAAAAGCTGTGCATACCCTTTTGGCAAACTCAGAGTTACTCTCCCCGAAAGGCGGAGCTATATCCTTATCACCTCGGAGCCAGTCGTCAAAAAGCTCTTCCTTTTCGTGAAGCTCGTCGGCGTTTCTGCCCTCAAATTCACCGAAATTGTATTCGATAAGGTCATCAATCGCAAGCAGCTTCGCTTCGGGGTAAATGAGCCTTGCCGTCTCCCTGCACCGTGAAAGAGGTGAAGTGAACACCACATCCGCATACGGATAAATATAATCACGCTTCATCTGCTCAAGCTGTTCAATGCCCTCCTGAGAGAGGGGCACGTCGGTGTGACCTATATATTTGCCCTCGCTGTTTTCGATAAGCCCGTGTCTGATTAGATGTATCTTATATGTTTTCATTTTTGTCCTCTTATACGTTAAATCTGAAAAGAACTATGTCACCGTCACGCATAACGTATTCCTTGCCCTCGGAGCGGACAAGCCCCTTTTCTTTAGCCGCCGCCATTGAGCCGTTTGCGACAAGGTCGTCAAACGAGATAACCTCTGCGCGGATAAAGCCTCTCTCAAAGTCCGAATGAATTTTTCCCGCAGCCTGAGGAGCCTTTGTGCCTTTTTTAATCGTCCACGCTCTGACTTCCGGCTTGCCGGCGGTGAGATATGACATCAGACCCAAAAGGTCATAGCTCTTCTGAATGAGAAGGTCAAGACCGCCCTGCTCAATGCCGAGGTCAGAAAGGAACATTTCCTTTTCTTCCTTATCAAGCGATGAAATCTCTGCTTCAAGCTCGGCGCATATCGGAAGCACCTCTGCGCCCTCTTTTTCAGCCATAGCGCATACCTTAGTATAGTTTTCATTCGAGGAAAGTCCGTTCACAAAATCCTCTTCACTCATATTACAGGCGTAGATAACAGGCTTTGCCGTGAGAAGAGCGGTGGTTGCGATAACCTCTTTCTCGTCGTCATCTGCCTCTATCGAACGGGCGGGCTTTCCGTCTTCAAGCCACTGCTTGAGCCGCTTTAAGAAGTCAAGCTCCTTTGCCAGAGATTTGTCGCCCTTCATCGCCTTTGCTGTTCTGTCAATTCTTCTGTCAACCATTTCGATATCAGAAAAAATAAGCTCAAGGTTTATCGTCTCAACGTCACGCAGAGCGTCAATGCTCCCGTCAACATGGGTTATATCGTCATTTTCAAAGCAGCGGACAACATGAATAATTGCGTCAACCTCACGGATATGTGAAAGAAACTTATTGCCAAGACCCTCGCCCTTTGAAGCGCCCTTGACAAGCCCTGCGATATCGACAAACTCTATCGAAGCAGGCGTAATTTTATCGGGGTTATACATCTGTGCGAGCGTGTCAAGCCTTTTATCGGGCACGGCAACAACGCCGACATTGGGTTCAATCGTGCAGAACGGATAGTTCGCCGACTGTGCGCCTGCGTTTGTGATTGCGTTAAACAGTGTGCTCTTTCCGACATTCGGGAGTCCGACTATACCGAGTTTCATAAATTTTATCTTCCTTTCAATCAGGGAAACCCTATTATTATAGGTATGCGTTTCGCATTCTGCCCCATTATAATTTTTATATATAGCTATTGTATCACACTTTTACCCTTTTGTCTTTATTTTTTCAGAATAAATTTGCAATATGTGAATTGTTCATGCTATACTTTTATAAAAATCAACAGGAGGACTTTATGACAAGAGATGTTGTTGCCGCTCTGATATGGCAGGGCGATGTATTTATGATTTGTCAGCGACCGCCTCACAAAATGAGGGGTCTTCTCTGGGAGTTCCCGGGCGGGAAAACAGAAGAGGGTGAAACAAGAGAAGAAGCTCTTATTCGTGAGTGCCGTGAGGAGCTTGATATCACGATAGAACCGCTTGATATTTTTATGGAGCTCACTCACGAATATCCCGACCTGACGATAAACCTGACTCTCTTCAACGCTGTGATAAAAGACGGCAGTCCGAAAAAGCTCGAACACGCCGATATACGCTGGATAACGCCTAAAGAGATACCGCTCTTTGATTTCTGCCCCGCCGACAAAGAAATTCTCAATGAGCTTATGAAGGATAACCGACAAAATTAGTTTCATTTTACTTGTATAAAAGCAGAAAATATGTTAATATATTTTATCTGTTATATACAGAAAAGAAAGGAGTTTTCATATGAAAAAACTGAAAAAAGCAATTGCTGTTTTTCTCGCCGCCGTGATGATCGCTATGACAAGCGTTTGGGTCATTTCAGCCGCAGATTACAAGCAGGAAGTGCCCCACATTGATTTTCGCGGCTTTATGAGCTACACAATCTATCAGGATAAGGACGACCCTGACAGCGAGCGTGTTTTTCCGCCGTCAACACAGACTATTATTGAAACGGCTTCAACTCTCGTCCCCGCTTTGGGCAAGCTTGCCATTGACGGAAACTGGGAGGCTTTCGGTAATATCTTTATCCCTGTTCTCAGCCGTATGCTTGACCCCATAGGCTTCGACGGTAACGGCGAAGCAAAGAACAGCACAGGCGTTCATTTCACCTACCCGACAAAAGAGGAGCTTGAAGAAAACGGTCTTGAAATTGACTTTAATTATGACTGGAGAGACGACCCCTACAAGAGTGCTTCAGAGCTTAACGACCTGATAAATTATCTCACAGATGAGCTTGGCTACAGCAGTGTCACGCTTGAGAGCCACAGCTATGCCGGTATAGTTATGCTCGCATACCTCTCAACCTACGGAACAGAAAAGGTAAAAAGCTGCTGTTTCAACGCAACTGCCGTATATGGCGCTCAGTTTGCAGGTGAACTTGTCAAGAGTAATGTCACAATTTCAAATGAAGCTCTTGTCGAGTTTCTCAAGGGTCTGTTCGACCACAATGAATATGAAGCTATTATTTCAGGTCTCGCCGATGTTCTGTCAATGGCAGGCATAACCGGCTTCGTCGCCGACTTTGCGACAAACCTCTTTGACAAGCTCTCAGACAGAATCTGGACAGAAGCAATTCTCCCCGCTATGGGCAACTGGCCGAGCATCTGGGCTATGGTCCCCGACGGCGACTTTGACGCAGGCTATGACAATGTGTTCAACAAGCTTTACGCTGATTCAGAGCTTGATCTGAGCGGTCTTAAAGCAAAGATTGCCCACTACAACAGTGACATCAGAGCAAACAGAGAAGCTAAGCTCACAGCTATAAATAATTCAGACGCTCAGCTTTATGTTATTGCCCGTTACGGATACTCAGGAGTACCCCTCGGTGATATCTGGACAGCTAACACCGACACAGTTCTCAACACTGCGGCTGAGTCTTTCGGCGCAACTTGTAAGGACTACGACTATAACGCCCCTGAAACCGTGTCTGAAAAATACATATCACCCAACGGAGCTGTTGACGCTTCAACCTGTCTTTTCCCCGATCAGACATGGTTTATCCGTGACTGCAAGCACACTCAGAGAGAAGAGTCGATAATTGAGTTTGCAAAGACGCTTCTTTACAGCGACGGGCAGGCTGACATTGACACTTATGAGGAATATCCGCAGTATCTGTTATTTGACAGCTCAACGCAGGAGGTTGTAACGGACGGTAATGAAACACCCGTCAAAAATACATTCCTCACTATGATAGTGAACTTCTTCAGAAAGCTGTTTTCATGGATAAGCAAACTGATAAACAAATAAGGTTTATATAACTTTTATGGCGCTGTTTCAGAAACACGAAACAGCGCCTGTTATTATGTTTTATTAATTAGAGAGGGGAAACCATTTCCCTCTTGATTTTTTGCTCATGTTTATGATGACTGCAAGTGAAAGTACCCGGCTTTCGCCGGGTACTATATTTTGTTCAGAATCAGTAAATTCTTTCACATTCGCCGCATGTGCAGCAGACATAATTCTTGTTGAAGAGTCTCATGAACTTGTTGAAGAATCTTCTTATCTTTCCGAAGAAGCTGTTTGCGTGACATACGCAGTGGCAAGCCTTTCTTGCGATTGTGAGTTTAAGAATAGCTGTGCCGTTCTTGACTGTCATCTGACCGGCGGCCGTTTCATAGTTTTCTTTCTCGACCTTAGTCTGATATGTTCCGTCGGGAAGATTTTCCTTGCTGAAGTATGCGTTGCCGCTGTCGTCGGTTGTCGCTGTGAGCGCCTTTGTTGCGTTCAGATAGACTGTGACTGTCGCTCCGCTTACGGGCGCTGAACCGTCTGTAACCTTGACAACTATTACTTCAGTCTGTGTGCCTGTAGTGACTGTTCTTGTGTATTCGTCGCCGCAGACTGTGCACATATAGCTGATTGTTGTTGTGTTGCCTTCAACTACCTTGTTATATTCAACATAGTTGTGACCTTTAGCGGGGGCAGTATAGACATCCCATGTGTAGGCGCACTTTTCACACTTATAAGTTGTGATTTCAGCGCTTGTGCATGAAGCAGGAGTAACCTTGATAGTTTTCTTGCTGTCTTCGTGCTTTGCGTATGTGAAGCTCGCCTTATAGGTTACATTTGCACTGATCTTAGTCGGGAATGTAACGCTGTTACCATCCTTATCGACCCAACCTGCGAATACATAATGGTAAACAGTGTTGCTGTCCTTTGTCGGTTCAGCAAGGTCGGCAGGAAGGTCAAAGCTGACTGTTTCGCCCTTCTGAACTTCAAGAGTAGCAGTGTAAAGCGTCTTTGTGCCGGCGTCATTCTTAAATGTTACATAATATGTTGAGAAACTGTCATTTGAAACAACCCAGGGTGTATAGCTGACAGCGCCTGAAACTACGGGGATTGCATCCGGTGCGTAGCTGTTTGTGCCGTCTGTCCAGCCTAAGAATCTGAAGCCTGATACGTACTGATCTTCGGGAACAGTGACTTCTGCGCCCTTGACATATTCTGTCTGGCTGATTATCTTTCCGCCGTAGTTATAGAAGGTAACGGTGTATGTGTTAGCAACAAACTTAAATTCATAAGTGAGTGCCGAATTTGCTGTTACATCAGCCGGGAGCTTGACTTCTGCTCCGTTGAGCTTCCATACTACAACATACTTGCCGTCTTCGTCAGCGCCTGCTTCCTTTGAGGGAATTGAGCCGAGTGCTTCTTCAATCTTTGCTTCTGTGAGCTTTTCACCGTTTAAGAGATTAATTGTCTTATCGTCAACTGTGACGGTGAAGAGAGTTGTGACTGTGTCTTCTGACTCTGTGTAGTCACAGCGTGTGCACTTGTAATATGTCGTAATGGTTGTTACACCATCTACTGTAACAGGATCGCCGACATGATCGACAACCATATTGTGACCGAGAGCCGCTGTTTCTCTTGTCTTGTCTTCTGTCACACCGCAGCCGTTGAGACATGTTCTGACAGATTTTTCTGTGCCCGTAGCTGTGCATGTTGCCGCTTTCTCTGTGGTCCATGCGCCCCATGCGCTGAAGCTGTGAGCTGTCGGATCAACATCAATAACTGCCGTGAATGTTCCGCCGCAGACTGTGCACTTATAAACGCCTTCGCCCTGTGCTACACAAGTAGCCGCTTTATTTGTTGTAATAAGCTCGCCCTTTGTGTGAGCCTTCTTGGCTATAGCGACTGTTTCAAGAACCTCGCCGCAGACTGAACACTTGTTGACCTTTGAGCCTTCCTTAGTGCAGGTTGAGTCATTGACAATCTCATAAACCTTTTCGTCGTCGGCTGTTGTGGGGGTATGCGGGAGTGCGGGAATAACCCATGAATTTTCTATAATCTCTGCTGTGCAAGCTTCATCGCTGAAGAACTTGCCGCAGACCGAACATTCATAGTATGCGCTGTTGCCGTCTGCCGAGCAGGTTGCTTCGTTAGCGGCATGATCAACACGTGTGTGAGTACCGGTAGCTGTAACAACATCCTTTGTTTCTTTGTAATCACAGCGTGAGCATGTAACCTCGGTGTAACCGTTTGTTACACATGTTGCTTCGACTTTCTTTTCTATATAATCATGACCGAGAGCGGGGATAGCGCCTTCGATTGTCGTGCCGCAGACTGAGCAGTTATAAATACCCGTGCCGTCCTCTATGCAGGTTGCGGCCTCGACAGTCTTGACGAGAGCGCCCTTAACATGAGCGGCGTATTCTGTGCCGTAAACCGTAATTGTTGCATCACAGTCAGTGCACTTATAGACCCACTTTTCAAGAGCCTTACAGGTAGCGGCTGTGTGTTCGATTTCTTCGCCGATAATATGGTCTGTCATTTCGATAACAGCCGTCTTTGTTGCGCCGCAGCCTTCAACCGTACATGTGTAGGTCATTACGCCCTCTGATGTGCATGTAGCTTCTGTTGTAACTACGCCGTCATTCCACTGGTGGAGAGTGGGATCGGCAGGAATTGTTTCTTCATAGGTGTCGCCGCAGTTCTTACATGTGTAAGTCTTCTTGCCCTCAGTGTGGCAAGTAGCGGCTTCTGTAACGACATCATAGTCGTGACCTGTTGCCGGGATAGCCGTAACATCCTTAACTGCGTCACAGTCATCTCTTGTGCAGTGGATTGACTTTGAACCGGCCTGCGTGCAGGTTGCGGGAGTATCGACTGTGAAGTCATCTGCCCACTTATGCCCGAGAGCCGAAAGTCTCTCAGCCTGGTCATAAGGCGTCATATCACACTTTTCACAACTGTATGTGTAAACCGCGTCTTCAGTACATGTAGCGGCTGACTTGAGTGTTTCAACTATTGTGTGTGCCTTTGCGTCAGTGTTGAATGTGTATGTGTAACCGCATTCTTTACACTTATAAAGATGATATGTGTCGGGTGTTGCTCCGTCAACTACCGTGCGTGTGCAATAGTCACCTGTCGGTGTTACATCTTCGAAGCTGTGGGCAATCATTGCTGTTTCGGTGACATTAATATGTCCGCCGCACAGAGCGCATATCTGATATTTTTCGCCCTTTGCGGTGCAGGTTGCCGCCTTGCCGACTATCCAGCCTTCTGCATCAGCGCCTTCAACGTCAAGTTTGACAACGTGTTCGAGCTGTTCATATCCTGTGTATTCATAGAGGTCGCAGTTCTTACAGGTAACAATCTTGTAGCCCGCAGAAGCGCATGTTGCTTCTTTGACGGTTTCAACCTTGTCATGACCTGTCATGGGAATTACAACTGTTGAGTCTTCCATCATCTCGCCGCATACCGCACAGTAAATTGACTTTGCGCCGTCTTCTGTGCATGTAGCTTCTTTGTCAACAGTGTAGGTATATTCAACAAGGATCTTTTCTTCGCCCTCGCCCTCATATACTGCGTTCCACTCGTGACCGGTTGCCGCAATGGCTTCCGTTCTTGTGTCACCACACTTTGTACATGTGAATGTCTTTTCGCCGTCGGCGGTACAGGTTGCCTTCAATGTAACCTTGCCGCTGTTCCACTCATGAGCGTTTGTGACAGTGAATTCAGCCGAAGCGGTATTGCCCGCCTTGTCGGTTACTGTTATAGCATAGTCGCCCTCGGGGACAAGCTCTGTTTCTGTCTTCTGAGCTGTATAAGCCGCCGCATAGCCCTCTGCTGTTACTGCGTACGGGGTGAGGTCAAAGGCTTCACCGTTGAGAGTAGCTTCAACGCTGTTAAGATGATCTTCCTTAACGCCTATTGCAAAGCCTTCACAGGTTGATTCAATGTCAATAACAGGCTTGACTGAATCAATATAAAGAGTGCCTGTGGTGATTGTGTATTCATTACCCTTCCAGTCGGTGATAACCGCTGTGAGAGTCATTCCGTCAGTGAAGGAGTCGGGGAGCTGAAGATCAACATTTGCTGAGGTTTTTTCAAACTCGGCATATTCTTCGGTATGTTCTTCGATGACATTAGTGCCGTCTAACCAAGTGTAAACGATTGACCTGATACCGTTGCCTTCGTCTGTGACATCGGCGCTCTGACCTCTGTCAACAGCCATTATAGCAACAAGTGTGTCGGCTCTTATATAAGCCTCTGTGTCTCCGCCATCCTCGTTCCAGTTATAGGACTTTATGGCTACCTTTCCGATAGGTCCGAAAGCGTCAACGAGCTTTGCTACCGTCTCCGTCTTCTTGAAGCCGCAGACGCATGTGCATGTGTCAGTACCCTCGGCAGCATATGTCGGGAGAACCGTGTGGGCGACTGCCGCATTGACCCAATCATGAGCTACAACCGTGTATTTGACCTTGAGGTCAACATTGCCCTTGACGATGTATGCTGTTGTATCCGTATCGGTATCAGCGGGTACCATAGCCTCATTGACATCTGTTTTATCGACAAATCCGGCTAATGTATAGTGGTAGTCTTCGTCCGGATTCTTCTTATAGTTTGTGATATAGACAGGCTCGTTATAAGCACCCTTATATGTGCCGAGAAGTGTTGCGCCTGTGTCGTCATAAACGCTGACAGTGTATTCGTTTGCAACAAAACCGAACTTAGCGACATAATAGAAGTCTCTGTTATGGTTGTCGCCCGGGTCAGCAAGAGTACCCTTTGTGTATTTTATCTGGTTGCCCTCGCTGTCTGTCTTGATTGTCTTGTTCTCATCACATTCATACCAGCCGAGGAAAGCCCATGTGTAGTTATCAACTGTTGTCGGAGCGGCGACAGTGGGTGTCTTGCCGGGAACAGCGATAGCTCTCTTGTATCTGTAGAATGTTGTCTGTTCTGTGTAGCCCTGAGGCGCATAAGGAGCATCAGCAGAGCATGATGTCGGTGTGAACCAGTGAACATTATAAAGAACATTGTCTGTTCTGTATGTAGCAACATATGAAGCGTCGCCTGTAACGGTTGCGTTCGGGTTTATTGCCGGGCTCCAACCGTTGAAAGCGTATGAATACTGGTCGGTTTCATACGGAATAACCTTCTTCTCCGTTTCGCCGTTGGGAACAACCTTGAGTTCTGTGTCGGCAATCTTTGTTACTTCTTTGTCACTCGCAACAGCCGCACCGTCATTGTAAAGAGCCTTGACGGCGTTGAGAATATTTTCGCCGTATTTAAGCGTGAGAACCTTTATCGGGTCGCTCTTGACAGCTTCAAGGTCTGAAACAGTGAGAGTGCCTTCATAGGGAACATATTCAGCTTCACTCTTTGTGTAAATAACATTTTCTTTGACGAAATATTCTGTGCCTTCGTTTGTGTAGCATGAATAGCCGTCTTCGTTCATTTTAAGATTCGGATTGACGCCTATATCGTAAAGCGAAATCTTATATTCACGAATTTCTTTCTTGAATACAGCGGTGTAAACTCTGTCACCCGTGACGGTAATATTGTTGCCCTCGCCGGGAGCTACCGCATACTTAACGGTGCCGGCGGTCTCGTCTTTAAATGAAAGTGTGTTTTCAGAGTCATTGTCTGACTTCCAGCCCATGAAGGTGTACTGGAACTGAACGCCCGACGCCTTATTGCTGACGATGGGAATATACATCACATCATCGGTTGTGATTTCTTCTGTGGTGTATGCGATAACGTCGTTTGCAACATAGTCTTTTGAAGTCTGAATAACGCTGCCGTCGTCACCCTTGAATGTGACTGTGTAATATTCAAAGCTATCATAAGCGGCGTAGAAGGTCTTTGACTGTTCGCCGAATGTATAGCTGTCGACAAGGTCGCCCGCCGAGGGGTTGAGAGTCTTTGACTGATCCTCTACCCAGCCGACAAATTTATAGCCGGTCTGACCGTTTCTTGCTTTAACAGGAGTTTCACGGTCATACTGAGTCGAGGTGTAATATGTGATAAGCGAAGTACCTGTTGAGTAACGGGACAGATCTTCATAGCCGGCTATAAGCTCAGAACCGTTATAGTAATAAGCGTTATATTTGATTTCGGTCTTTTCATAGATAGCCCAATAGTTTGCGTCGCTTTCAACCGTTATTTCGGCTTTACCTGCCGAATAAGGAATATCGGGCGTGTCATTGCCGTAAAGGATAGTACTGTTTGTCTTCTTCCAGCCCTTGAAAGTATAAGTGTAGCCGCCAAAGTTGAAAGAGAACGGATCTGCCGCGCCGAGGTTATAGACTGAGCCGAGGGTCGTTTCGGTTCCCTTGACTGTTTCTTCGGTCTTGACGGGTGCTCCTTTATCATTTAATACATAATATTTTCTTGTGATGGAGCACTGCTTGATTGCCTTTGAATAGCAAGGGTAGAGCGTAACATTTTCTTTAATTCTGAAGGTGTCGGCTGAGGTGTATTCAACATCTGCCTCTGTGCCCCAGTTTCCGTTTGAGGGTGATGTAGTCCAGCCTTCAAAGGTATAGTCATAATTTGTCAGATCAAAACCGTTTGTCTCTGTTACAGCCGAGCCGGTGTAGCCCTGCTGAAGAGCGGGTTTTGTCGTTGTGTCATAAGGTGTTACAGGCGTCCAATATGCGCCTGTCTCTTCGCCGATTGATGTGCCCGCCGCATTGACAAATGTAGCGGTATATGTCTTAGCTGCTGCGCCGTCACTTAATTTATAAGTGGCAATAAACTTGATAGGCGTGTTTGAATCGGGTGCATCAAGTTTATCGGAGGTATGAGCGCTTATAGATGTGCCGACCCAGTCCGGGTGAAGAGGTGAATCCCAGACAATCCAGTCCTCGAAAACATAGGTTCCGTTGACAGCCTCTGTCTTGCCGGGGTATGTGGGAGTGCCGGGAGCTGCGACGCTTCCGATAGTATTGTCAAATTTAGAGACAACTCTGCCGATAAGCTGACCGTCTGAGTTATAGAACTCAACGGGATTATCTATCGCCGTCCAGTGAGCGTAATAATTAACTGATATGGTTGATACTCCCGAGGGGTTAAGAACCGTGCCGTTGCTTATCGCTGTGCCGCCTGATGCCGCAGTATAAATTCCGTCAAAAGTATAACCTTTTCTGTATGCGGTAGCAGGAACTTCTGCAAGTTTGCCGCCCCAATAGACTTCTTCTTTAGCCGAAGTCGCCTGAGAATCCGCATCGCCGAAATATGCCGACGAGTCGCTGCCCGCATTTAAGTTATAATTCGCAGTAACCTTATAGTTATTGACATTGAGCGTCAATATTTCATCAGCGTATCTGTATGTAGTTCCGCCCGATGTTTCTTTTATTCGCGCTCTGACAAAAGCCTGCTTGCTGACTTCGCCGTTGACATAAGCTCTTGCGCCGTTTTTAACAGTGAAGCTCGCTTTATCGTTGCTGTTTGTCGGAGCGGAAAAGTAATTTGAGCTGAGATTTGTCGTGCCGGTGTCTGTGTCGCTGATAATAAATTCAGGCTGTGTCGCTCCCCATGTAACACCGTACTGGTCGGTAACAGTGACAGCTTTTTCGCTTAAAACCGAAACGGGTGTTGATGAGGTAGGTACAGATACGGTCTTCTCCTGTGTTGCCCAGTTAAAAGAGGTGAGCTTCGGCCATTTGTCGTTTGACGAAGAACAATTTGACACATCAAGGTTTTTAAGATATGAGCCTTTTGAAATACCTGTTACCTTTCCGGAATCAGCTATTTCAACCCAATCGCCGGTTGTATTGTTTTTAACATAGAGTGTACAATGATAGTTAGCGTTCCAAACTGAGTTATTGTTTTTCATTTCGCTCAGACGAACTCTTGTCGGGAAGCCTTTTGAAGTGCCTTCCCAAGTACCGGTTGCCTTATCGTTTGCAAAATAGTTAGAACTGACATAGAAATAAGATGTGCCGTCATTTTGCCAGTTTGAACCATAGCCGTTATTGGTGTAATAGTCAACCATAACATTCATGGCATTGTGTTTCCAATCATAGTCTTCTTCAACATAGATAAGAACTTTCCATGAGTAGCTCCCTGCTGTTGCGGCTTCAGCCTTCGTGAATATCTCAGGCGTGAAGACGAACATTGAGAACACCATGAGAAATGCCATAAAGACCGATAATGATTTTTTCAGTTCTTTCTTCATAATGAAATACCTCCTGTTTTGTATTTCTTCATTAAAATGTATATAAACCTCTCGTGAGGGGAAAGGGCATTTCGGCTCGACCGCGGTTATTTTCGTTGCAGGCGATCGGTCAAAATACCAAAACATAGGCTATGCCGGAATATAACATATAATCATCTTTTATTACAAATGATATAGTTACACTTATAGACAATAACCCATTATTATTCTCTTACATTATATCACCCGTTGGCATTTTGGTCAACAAAAAAGATTTACAATTATTTTTTTTTGTTGTTTTTTATAATTTAACAAACTCACATTTGTTAAATTTTACTACACTATTGTTGAAGCACATATTTTGTTGCACAAAATATAGAAATAAAATCTCGTTTATTAAGAATGAAACGACACAATATAAAATCTTTTCACTTCATCACTTTTATATTATTTAGGTTCATTAGAGGGTTAAAATATACTATTAAACCTGCTCAGATATAGTTTGAAGCATAATCATAAAAATTCTGAACATTTATACTTCTGTCAGCAACATATAAGTAGATGATATAAAACAGCAATATTATCGAAAAGGACAGCACTTTGTATGAATTAAAAAAATCGTTTATTCTCATAAGGGCAGCTTTTGTTTTTTTGTCACCTGAAAAAACCAGAGCGGTCACAGCGGCAGGCACAATAATAAAGATTGTTGAGAGAATTCGTTCATCCTTAAAAAACACTGCTCCAAAGGCTGTGATAAAGAAAGCGGCAAAGAGAAGCATAGCTTTTGAGCCTGTTTTATGGTCTGTTTGGTTCTTCTTTTTGACATTTGAAGAAGCGTTTGCGTTCGTAATCATATATGTCACTATTCTTAATGCGATATAGACCGGTATCATAAGAATAATAAAGTTTCTTCTTATATTATAAGTTTTTAAACAATCGTGCGCTGAAAAAAAACTGATAAAACTGTCGAACCAAGGCAATACCTTGCAGAGAGCTATATTAATAATGTATGCCGCAATGCAAACGCACACCTCGGTAATAAGATAAAACGGAAGTTTTTCTTCTTTTGAAGCCATGATTTTTATAATTATCACAAGAGGGATAAAGCTGAATAATGCCGCCGGTTGAAGAAGCACGCTTATGAATGAAAGCAACACAAAAAATATTTGTTTAGGGTCTTTCTTTTTTTTCAGCATTAACAGCATATACAAAAGCCAGACGTCAGAAATAACTGTCTGAATAACATTTGTCTGTGACATAAAGAAAAATGTATCGGCGCAGATAAAAAGACAAGGCAGGAACATCAGTTCATTGTCAAGGCTGTATATCTCAGTTATAAGCAAAGACAACAAAACCGAAAATACAACAAGGCTGACAATCAAAAGAACATTCTTAATACCAATAGAAAACTCAAGATTAACAAAACTGATACCGAATGCACTTTCGGGCAAAAACAGAATAAACCGCAGCATAATTGAAACTGCCAGTAATGAAACGGAAAAGGTAGTTCTTTTTTTTGCTTTGATATCTTTTGACACAAAAATCCCCCCTCAATCAAATAAAAATCATAGTAAAACATGAGAAGAGCGCAATACCGACAAGTTTGTGCTCCGAAAGATATGAGATAATATCTCTCACCGCTGATTTAACAGAAGAATTGTCGTGAACAATATAATAAATTATCAGACAAAGCTGAACTAAAAGATTATTACCGAAATATTTTGGTAATTCCCACGATAGCAATACAGGCGCTATAAGAACTACCGGTGAAACAGCGCACAAAAAGAAAATGAATTTTTGAAACTTGTTTGTTTCTGTTTTGATAACCTTTTTCCAAAAAATAATCAGAACAGTAAGAACAGGCAAAACAATAAAGACAAAGCTAAACAAACATTTCCACCAGTTGCCCCATTCAATAAAATAAATGTCAAATGCTTTTTTGAAAATTGTGCCGAGATCGTCAAAATAGTCAAAAAGCCACTCCGTGTAGAATGAATTATAATCAATGTCTATCGGGCCTTCATATCTGGAGAAATAGTAGCTGACCATTTCTTCAGGGGTATTGAAGCCGAGATATTTTTCTGATATTGTGCCGTAGAGAGCCATAGCAATCATTGAAATATATGAAATGCCACAGATAACGCCGTTTTTTATAGAGTAATTATTTGAAAAAAACTCCTGAAGAAGAATTATTGAAATAAGAATCATACTGCAGAACAGAAAAACAGGGTTAATCATTGTTGCAATAAGACACAATACGGGGCAAAACCATACCGCATATTTTCTGTCTGCAATAAAAACCGCAAAAAGTGTCAGAGCCCAAAGCATTTTATCAAGTTTAATGTCATGATAATACATTCTGAATGACACCGGCAGAAGGGAAATTATAATACACAGAAAAAGAACCCATTCAAATCTTTCTTTGTCTTTATAGGTTTTTGTAAGCGCTTTTCCAATGCAAAGTGATGAAGCTATGACGAGAAGAACAGAAAATACAAGAACAGTTGCACCGGTTATATTGTCTGTTATCTTGTCAAAAAACAGACTCAGAACTTCACCGACAAGTCCTCTTGCAACAAAACCATGCTTATATGTGTATAAATAATGTATCATATAATAGCCGCCGACAGGTGTCAGGCCGTTTCTGAAACTGAAAGCCAGTGAAGAGCCGAGAATAGCGAAAGGTATAAAATAGCACAAAAATTTTTGAAGCGTGCTTTCGGTTCTTTCTCTGTTTTGTGATATGAAGTTTTTTCTTGATTTTTTCATATTATACTTCTCCGATATGTATCAGCTGTTTTCTGTTATGAAATCCGTTTGGCGAAACTTATCATTTTTTCACTTCGCTTACCGAACCAAACATATTCTTTTGCGTAATCGACCCATGATTCTGTGTCGCTGCCTTCAATTAAAATAACACTTTTCGACTTTTCGGGGTGCTCTTTTCCTTCTGCAAATATATCACGGAAATATGAGCACCAATCATATTCGGCTTTTATCATTTTTTTATTTGAAGACGGAAGAGCAATTATCTCTTTCTGATATTTCAGCAGGTCTGAAAGCTCCTCATCAAAATAGTTCTTTTCATTCAGAAATTCTCTTATTTCTTTATAAAAAGAATCAATTTGAGTGCATACAGACAAAAACAGCCCCTCTTCAAAAGACCAATATATATCACCGAATTGTTTGTCAAAAAAATAAAGGTCGCTTTTGTTTTCAAGAAAATCATCGACTGTGCGGCAAACGCCGTCAACAATTCTGCCGATAAAACTATTATTATGTCGGATATATTTGTAAAGCTCCATATAAAAATCATAATAAGAAATATCGTGTGACTTTCTTAAATATATCGCGATAAATCTCAGAAGTCCCATGCAGTGAAAACTCAGAACACAGGTTGAAAGCTTAATAGCGTTTTTCCACTCCTCTTTAGTCATGGTTGATGTCTCAACAACAATTTCAGAGCGTGAAGAAAATGAATCGTCTTCTGTGACCGTACTGTGGTTCTGACACAGGTGTGATGTAATAGTTTTAATTTTATATTTCTCGATAAATTCAGACGAATACATTTTGGTATTCGGCAGAAACTCAAGACGGTTAATATTTATTGAAGTATGCTGACCGGCTTCTATGACATCAAATAAGCCTTTACAGAAGCTTTCATATGTTTCTCCCGGAAGACCGAGTATTATATCCGTGTAGGTAAACATATCGTTTTCCCTGTATCGTCTGAGCTGGAAAGCGAGATCATTAACCGACATATTTTCTCTTCCGGCAATACGAAGCGCCTCGGGAGACATGCTCTGAACGGCAACCGAAATTCCTCTGTTAAGACCCGCCTTTTCAAGTTTTTTGTTAATACGGAATACAAAATCATCCTTATTTTTTGCGGCGGTTGTTTCAAACTTCTGCGGATAACCGTACTTCTTTTTCAGCCCGATAACATAACCCGCTATTTCTTCGTCACGGTCAAGAATACCGAAGTTTGAGTCAGCGCACACGCAGTATGCGATTTTGTGCTTTGCCATCCATAGAAGGTCAGATTTGACTCGTTCCATTGGGAATAAGCGAAAATGTTCGCCGCTGCCTGCCCAGCAGCAATATATACATCCGTAAGGGCAGCCTCTGTTGGTTTCAAGTATTGTGTCAAACTGAATTCCATCATTTTCCGAGTCATTGACAATATAGTCAAACAGCCCCAAAGCATACGGTGACGGGAACTGCGAAATATCGTTATAAACCTTTTTCTCTGTCTGAACGGTTTTGTCTCCCGCACGCAATGAAATGTTATGAATAAGTGAAAGATCCCCTCCGCAGGCAAATGTCTCGAGAACCTCGGAAAAAGTGCGCTCCCCCTCACCATGCATAAGAATATCAATAAAATGATATTCTTCAAGATATGTTGTGTCATCCGGAATTTGAGGTCCGCCGAAAGCTATAATGCAATCAGGGTATTTTTTCTTTATCCTCTCCGCTAAGCTGAGATTGAACTCCACATTCCACATATATGAGGAAAAGCCGACAAAAAACGGAGATTCCATATTTTCTGATATGGCGTCAACTGAATCTTTTCTGTATATGAAGCCTTTGAATTCATAATTTGAACGAACAACTTCACTTTGCCACGCATTCGCAACGAGACAGCCTGAGGCATATGGCAGAAAAAGAGATTTTGAAAGTGAATTGTTCGCCTGAACCATATACACGTTTTTCATATTGACCCCTCTTTTTTATATTTATAATATCTCAAATTTTCTGAGCATTTTGTTTTCACGCTTGCCGTACCAGATGTTGTTTCTTGTATAGTCAAACCAGTTATCCTCTTTGCAAAAATCTGAAACAAGCCTAGTTTCAACACGCCGCGGCGACACTTTTGATTTATCAAAAATATCCGAGAAATAATCCTGCCAGTTATATTTTACCGTAATTTCCGTTTGCGGCTTATAAGGCAATTTTATTATTTCTTTCTGATACATGAATAAATCCTCAAACAATTCTTCTTCATTAAAGTAAGTGTAGAGATAGTTTTTTATATCGTCGAAGAATTCATCAATTTCAGCGGCACAGCTCAGGAACAGTCCCTCTTTGAATGACAGATAAGAATCAGAAAATCTGCTGTCATAAAAAAACAGACTGCTCTTTTCCTCGAGGAAACTGTCTATAGAAGCACATACACGGTCAAGTGTCCTTTTCGTGAACGAGCTTTCGCTTTCAATCCATTTGAAAAGTGACATATAGAAATCATAATATGAAACATTCTTTGATTTTCTCAGATAAACGGCAAAGAATTTAAGAAGTCCGAACGAGTGAAAACTCTGTACACACACAGAAAGGCGCATGGCTCGGCGCCAGTCGCTTTTTGACATAGTGTTTGTTGAAACTATAATCTCTGAGCGTGAACCAAACTTATTTTCCCGATTGTATATAACATGATCCTGACAAAGCGTGGAACGTATGGTCTTTATATCATATTTCTCTATCGTTTCACGAAGATAAAGAACCGTATTCGGGAGCACTTCGCACGGATGAACATTTATTGAGCTGTGCTGACCTGATTCGATGGCGCAGAACAGTCCTTGGCAGAAGCTCTCATATGTCTCACCCGGCAACCCGAGAATAAAATCTGTGTAGGTGGACATTCCCTCGTTTCGGTATTTTTCCATCTGTTTTGCAAAATTATCTGTTGAAATATTCTTTCTGCCGATATTTTCAAGAACCGTCGGCGAAAAGCTCTGAACGGCAACGCTTATTCCGCAGTTAAGATTAGCGGAATTAAGAAGCCGATTGATTTCGAAAACAAAATCGTCTTTGTTCTTTGCCGCCGATGTTTCAAACTTCTGCGGGTAACCGTATTTATTCTTGAGATTTACAAGATACTTTGCAATTTCATGATCCCTTTTGAGAATTCCGAAATTCGAGTCGGCGCATATGCAGTAAATTATTTTATGCTTCGCCATCCAGTCAAGATCACCAAAAACTCTTTCAAGACCAAATTGTCTGAAATTGCTTTCGGTTCCCGCCCAGTAACAATATATGCAGCTATATGGGCACCCTCTGTTTGTTTCAAGTACAGCGTCAAAACGAAGGCCGGAATAGGCTTCATTTTCGACTATAGAGTCAAAAATACCCATGGAATAGGGTGAAGGATAGTCAACAATATTTCTGAAGATTTCCTTTTCGGTGTGTATTACTCTTCTATCTTCGGATCTGAATGAAATGTTCTTGATAGATGAAAGATCTCCTTTTTCAAGAAGTACGAGAAGAAGAGAAAGAAAGGTTCTCTCACCCTCTCCATGCATGAGGATATCAATAAACGGATATTTTTCAAGATAAGTTGTGTCATCCGGAATCTGAGGACCTCCGAAAGCAATTATACATTCAGGATATGTGCTCTTAATCCTTTCTGCGAGGGCAAGATTATACTCAATGTTCCACATGTAAGACGAGAAGCCGACAAAAAAAGGATTCTCCAAATTCTTTACAACTTCGTCAACAGGAAGCTTTAAAAATATTATTTCACCCAGCCTGTAATTTTCCTTAATCTTGTCATTCTGAAATGCGTATGCGGCAATAGTTCCTGCGGCATACGGAAGATAAACCTCCTGCGATAGATTGTTGTTGGGCTGTGCAAGATATATGTTTTTCATCACAAAAGCCTCCTTTCTGCATTAAATCAGTCAATATAGGTTATATCCTTTATAATATTCTGGCTTCCCTTTCTTCCGTACCATACTGTTTTTACGGCATACTCTTCAAGATTATGAGACACCTCGCCGGGTTTTACAGAAATCTTGTTTTTCTTTGTCTCAAGCTCATGCGGTCTGCCGCAGTAAATATCATTGAAGAATGTGTAAAAGTCATAATCGAGTTCAAGCACACGATTTTCAGAATAAGGCGTCTTGACAATAGACCTCTGATAGCTCATAAGATCATCAAACAGTTTTTCATCGTCAAACCACAGCTTGAGAAACGGCTTTATCTCTTCATAAAATTTGTTATATTCAAGAATTATTTTAAGGAATGAACCTTCTTCAAGCGGCCACGTCAGTTCACCAAATTCGTCAATACAGCAGGTGAGCGAGCCTTTGTTCGAGAGAATTTCGGAATATTTACCGTAAAGCCAGCTATAAATTCTTCCGCAAACAGTTTCATTGTTTTTCTTTGACCACTCAATAAGTCCGCAATAAAAATCTGTATATTTAACCTCTTTTTCATAATAAAGATAAATAGCAACTGCCTGAAGAAGCCCAAGGTTATGATATGTCCTCACGAAGACCGAAAGAATATTGCTTGAAATCCACATTTCTTCAGACATTGTTGAGGTTGAAACAACAATATCGGAGTACTCTTTAACCGCCTTTGCGTCCGGAATTACATGATACTGATGCTGCAAAGTTCTTGCGCACTTTATCTTATACTTTTTAATATATTCAGGGTCATTCATTATCGAGTTCTTCAGAAGCTCACAGTTGAAAAAGTTTATCGCCATGTGCTGACCGCTTTCCAGAAGCTTCTCTATTCCGTCACGGAAACTTTCGTATGATTCACCCGGCAAACCGAGAATAATTTCGGAATAAGCCGCAATACCGTTGGAACTGTAAAGAGACATAAGCTCATTGAAGCTTTCAAGCGGCATGTTTTTTCTGTATATGTTGTCAAGAACCGATTGCGTCATGGACTGGAACGAGAGTGTTGCTCCCTTGCTCATTCCTGCATCATTCAGTTTTTTATTAATTCTGAAAACAGTTTCAGGATTGTTCTTCGAATATGTCGCCTGAAACTTCATCGGGTATCCCGTTTCATTATGTTTGTCGATAATATAGTCTATTATCTCCTCATCTCTGGGGAAGAGCCCGAAATTTGCGTCGGCAGCATAGCAGTATTCTATTTTATTTTCACTCATCCAGTCAATTTCAGCTTTGACGATATTTATGTCATAGAGTCTGACACGCGCCTTGATATTCCCCCAGTCACAAAACGCACATCTGTTGGGGCAGCCTCTGTTTGTTTCCAGAATAGCCGAGAATTCAAGTTTTTCGTTCTTCACAAGCTCATCAAAATAGCCCTCAAGATAAGGCGATATGCGATGCGGAATCTGTGTCAATACATTACCGGTCTGTTTTATCTCTCCGTCCTTTTTATAGAACATATTAGAAATATCTTCAAAGTCCGCTTTTTTTATAAGGCTGAGAAGGAGAAGCCGAAAATTCTCTTCGCCTTCGCCGAGAGTTACAAAGTCAACATAATCACTGCCTATAATTTCACTGTCGGAATTCACCTGATGACCGCCGAAAGCAATATAACAGTCGGGAAACTTTTCTTTGACCTTCTGTGCGAAAGCCTTATTGTATTCATAATTCCAGACATAACAGGAAAATCCGATAAAAAACGGCGATTCAAGACTACCGACGGCTTCGTCTATGTCGGAACGTTTGTAAAAAAAGCCCTTAAATTCATATTCGCTTCTGACATCCTCGTCTTTGAAGGCGTATGCGACAAGTGAACCTGCCGCATAGGGGAAATATATTGAATTCCCGTATTGAGAGTTCGGCTGAACCATATAGATGTTTTTCACGTCATCACCCTATATTTCTGTTATAGTATTCGGCTTGCTGAGAAACAGCATTCTGCAATTTCTCCTGCCGTACCAAATTATCTCTTTTGCATATTCCGCCCAATCGGTCACACTGAACGCAGATTTGAATTCATAGTTCACTGTCCGCTTTTCAAGGGGGACATATGAGTTTCGAAGTATTGCTCCAAAATAATTTTTGAAATCATAGCTGTAAGTATCTGTGTGAGATACATCGCCAGGATAGAGAACAAGTCGTTTCTGATATTTAAGAAGCTCCTCCAGAAAATTCTCATCCTTAAAGAATCTTTTAAGAAAACCTTTTATCTCTTCGAAAAACACCTCTCTGTTATATAAGCAGAGAAGAAACACCGCTTCTTCAATCGGATAGGTTATCTTTCCGAAAATATCGTTCTGATATGTCAGACCGCCTTTTCCTTCAACAAAACGGTGAAGAATAAAAGAAACCTGTGAAAAGACTGATTTAAGGAAGGTGCTATCATTAAAAATGAAGCTGTGAAGCTGAGTATAAAAATCGTAATACTTTATATCGAATTCTTTCCTTGCGTACATTGCAAAGCACTGAAGAAGTCCAAAATGATGAAAGCTCTGAACACAGGTTGAAAATTCGTTTGCCTTTATCCAGTCCTCAACGCTCATTGTGTCTGTGCTGACGACAATATTTGAAAATCCCGACAGAACATCGTCCATCGCCTCGCAGTGATACTGATTGAGCGATGTTGAAACGGTTTTTATTTTATATTTGTCTATATATTCCTTTTGGCTAAGTCTTGAGTTAGGCAACAGTTCGCAGTAATATGCGCTGACTGAGCTGTGCTGACCAAGTTCGAGTGTTTCGCAAAGACCATGGTTGAAGCTGTCGAGTGTTTCACCCGGCAAACCGATAATAAGCTCAGTATAGGTGGAAATATCAGCGTCTCTGTAGCGTGATATCTGATGTGAATACTGTTCCTTTGTTATGTTGACTCTGCCGACATTTTCGAGAACCTTTGGTGAAAGACTCTGGAGCGCAAGGGTTGCACCCTTTCCTATTCCATGCTCAGCAAGAAGTTTGTTTATTCTGAATACACGGTCATGCTGACTTTTAGCATATGAGACCTGTAATCTGTTGGGGTATCCTGTGGTTTCTTTCAGCTCAACGAGCTTCTCGGCTATAAGCTCATCACGCTCAAACATTCCGAAGTTTGCGTCAACGCAATAAACAAAGTCCATCTTATTTCGGCTCATCCACTCAAGCTCTGCAAAAACCCTTTCAAGAGGAAAAAGTCTTACCTCTGTGTTGAGTTCACCCCAGTCACAATAGGAGCAGTTATAAGGGCAACCTCTGTTAGTTTCAAGCACACAGGAAAACGGATAATCTCCGTTTTTGAGTATCTCGTCAAAATATCCCTCAAGATAAGGTGACGGATAATCTGAAATCGTTATGAGACTTTCCGGTGTCTGTATTATTTGACCGTCTTTTCTAAAAGAGATGTTATTTATTTGTTCAAGCTCTCCGTTTCCGTCAATAGCTTTCAGAACATCTCTGAATGCTTCTTCACCCTTCCTGTGAATGAGAATGTCTATAAAATCATATCTTTCAAGATATTCTGTTGTCGGCGGAATTTGATGTCCTCCGAATTCTATAACACATTCAGGATATTTCTCCTTGAGCTTTCTTGCAAATGTAAGATTATACTCATAGTTCCATATTGAATTTGAAAATCCAACAAAAGCAGGATTCTCAAGTCCCGCCAGACACTCGTCAACATCCTCGAGACTGTATATTATTCTTTTTAACTCATATCTGTCATTTACGTATTCATCTGCAAACGCAAAAGCCGCAAGCATACCTACCGCATACGGCAGATAATAGGTGTTGCCGTAAAGACAGCCCGCCTGAATCAGATATATGTTTTTTTTCATTCTGGCACCACGTCCTGTCTGTTTTGTTCATAAATGCCGATTGTTAAAATCTTGCTTTTTATGTAATAATAACGGGCTTTGAAATAATTCTCAAATTCTTTTACATCGACAGACTGCGAAAGACCGACGAGAAGATATCCTCCCCCTCCTGCTCCGCAGAATGAAACAAAGTCCGCTTTATTCAGTATATAATTAACCATCTCATCTATCTTATCGTTAGTAACTAAAGGAGAAATCTTTTTGAGTAGCTCACGGTGCTTATTGAGCCCGTCGGAAAATGCGGGAATGTCGCATTTTTTTATTGCTTCAATGACCTCGGCGTTAAGCTCCCTTATTTCTTTGTGACCGCTCAGTGACTCCTCGTTTGATTCAAGATATCTTGAGACAACGTCGTTCACAATAAATCTTCCGTAATGCCTCTGCCCTGTCGGGACAAGAAGCATTTTTTCGCCTATATATTTTCTGAAATTTTCTGTTATTTCTATGCGGGCAACATTCGGCTCCTGATATATGCCGGCGTTTGTCGTGCCGACCGTCATTCCGGGAATAAATCCGCCGACCTGATCCTGCCAGCCGCCGCCTGTGTTCATTATCTGCTCAGCGACAAAGACCATATTCAGAATTTTCTTTTCACTATAGCAAAATCCTAAAAGAGTTCCCAGCGCTTTGAAACAACCCGCAAGAAGAATACTGCTTGTGCCCAGCCCTGAGCCTTTGTCAATACCTTTAACTGACGTCTTTAGCCTGAAACCGCAATTAAACTTTGTCTTTTCATTTATACCCATAGTTTTAAGAACGGCTCTGTGGAGATTGAAATCTGAGAGTTCATCGCCGATATACCAGTTCTCAGGTGTAAAAATCATTGCACAGCTTTCAGTGCAGAACTCTATATTTCCGTTTTCTGTTTTCTCGGCGCAAATATATATCGGCAGCTTTCCGTCAACGGTTATTGCCATATTAACAACCTGACCGCCGTTATCTATGCAGTAAGGCATAGCGTCAGTCCATGTTCCTGAAAGATTGACTCTGACAGGCAGGGAAATGCTCACCCTATCTTCTTGGCAGTCAACGCTGCTGAGAAATCCGTTTTGTTCAAAATATGCCTCTGTCAGTTCTTTGCGTCTTTTAAGATACGCATCGCTTTTGACATAATCGCCCATACTGTCAATATAGTCCTGCCTTGCCGCCGTAAAATCAAGGTCTGCGTTTTCGATGCAATACGCCATACTGTATTTATTTTCATCAGCGCTGCTTATGAATTTTCTGTATGAATCGGTAAAAGAGACTCCCTTATAATATCTGTCCGTCAGCCAGAGTTCTCTGCCGTTCTCAATTTTTCTCGGATTCTCTTTTATGTCACAGACTATAGTGACATAGTAGCCGTCTTTGAGCTTTATCCCGCAGATGGCTTTTTCATCAACTACCTTAACATTTTCGAGTGTAACATCACTGATAATACAGCCTTTTCCTATAGTCGAATCCCCTTCAATAACTGCATTTTCTATAAGGGTATGCCCTCCGACTGTTACGCAGGAATCAATATAACTGTTAATATTGACATATTCGCCGCACCGAGAAAGTGAAATTACGTTTTCAAGCGATTCTTTGAGAGTGCCGAAATGAATGAAACTTTCTTTTTCTGCTTTAAAAACAGAAAGACCGAACTCCGATAGTTCATTCATAAAAGCTCTGCGGATTTCTTCGTGTGCAGGGCTTTCAGCCTGTGAAATATATTTATCGCTGTCAATATTTTTACTTAACAGATATATTATGTCTGGGTATAAGTTAATCTCTGCGCCTTTATTCAAAATGTTATATTGCTCTGCAATATTCATGAGCTTTTGGCAAATTGCGCCGTCAAGATAAACCATACCCGTGTCAATCAGAACACTTTTCTGACCGTATCGTGAAGCGAGCGTTCTAAGCTCCTCGACGCTTTTTTTGTGAAGGTAATTTTCGAGAAATCCTTCTTCATCCGTAAACATTACACCATGTCTTGAACCGACATCAAAATTATCCCGAACGCAGAACGCAGTGCTCCCCGAGAAATTGCAGTCACTGACATCGACATTCAAAAGAATATCGCCGCAGCAGACAACAACACCGCTTTTTATCTTTGAGAGAACCTTTTCTGCATTTTCTATTATATCTTCGAGAAGGTAAACCTTTTTGTCGTTTCTTTTGTATTCGGCAAACACTTTGCCTTTAACAGAATAATTTATTGCACGGCTGCTCAGACCGCCTGAATTTATAATAATAAATCGGTCGTTTTTGTCGTAATACTCTGACAGAATTTTAAGCACAGCTCCGCCCGAGCCAATGCGCTTATCGCATACTGAATCAGCAACAACAGTTATATTATATTCAGTTTTCATTTCAGAAACCAGTTTTTCGCAAAGCCTTTTCTGATCTGCATTACCGGCTGTAAGAAAAATTCTGTTTTTCATGTTTCCCTCTTGTTTTTTCTTTTGTATGTAATTCTCAGAAGAATGACTGTCTTAATAAACTCAATGGCAGAAGTTACAAGATACAACAGTCTAATATTTGATTTGCCTTCACTTCTTTTTGAATACCTTGTCGGTATTTCAATATACTTTTCACCGGCAAGAAGCGGCCGACATGAATACTCCGCCCACACTTTTGATGGAACAGGAAATTCTGTTCTTCTAAAAACATCACTTGGATATATCTCAAAAACCGAAAACGGATCTCTGATGTTGCGCCCTACTATCAATGCAGCAATTTTGTTTATTGTTCTGCTACAAAAACTATGCATAACACCGTAGCCTGATACAACTGAGCCTTTCGCCCATTTTGAAGCGCATACTATCGCATCGGGGTTCTCTTTGGATATTTCTATCATTTCTTTTACGGAATTCGGGTCAGTCTCCATATCGCTGGCCATTATAAGAAAATGCGAACTTTCCGCTGTTGGCGGAAGTTCGGAAAAGCAACCCTTTATTGATGCCGATTTCTGAACGCATACATTAATATTTTCATGTTCACTCTGAAGTTTCCAAGCTTCAGAACAGCTCGGACATTTTTCGCCTTTAAGAACAATTCTTATTTCACATATATCATCAATGTTACAACTTTTTTCTATGATTTCAACAGTCTGCCTTAATAGTTGAGTTTCATTTGAAGCAAGCAGAAATATAGTAAGTGATTCAAATTTTTTCATGTGTTTCCCCTTTATATTTCAAAAAATCTGAAAATCAGATGCAAAATTCTTATACTACCCCAATATACTCCTTATAAAGTATAGCACTGTTTTGATTTCTTTTCAATATTTTAAATAAAACATTAGCTTTGTTTTATCAAAAAACTGCCGCATACTTTTAGGATGCGACAGTCTCTTCGATTGAGTTTAATTATACGATACCGTAGGCTATCATTGCGTCGGCGACCTTTTCAAAGCCGGCGATATTTGCGCCTGCGACAAGGTCATAACCGAGGCCGTATTCTTCAGCCGCTCTGACAGAGTCGGTGTAGATATTGTTCATTATATCCTTGAGCTTGCTGTCAACCTTTTCAGCCGTCCAGTTATAACGTATTGAGTCCTGAGTCATTTCAAGCGCCGAAACGGCTACGCCGCCGGCATTGACCGCCTTTGACGGGCAAACCGCGTTGCAGTGCTTTTTGAGATATTCAAGAGCCTCGTTTGAGGTTGACATGTTTGAAACCTCAGCGTAATACTTGATGCCTGCGTCAACAATCTTCTTTGCGTCGTCAATGTTGACTTCGTTCTGTGTTGCGCAAGGCATTGCAATATCAACCTTTACGCCCCAGGGCTTTTCGCCCTCGTAATAGGGAACATTGAATTTCTCGGCATAGTCCTTGATTGACGCGCTTGTGTCATTTCTTATCTCAAGAAGATAGTCAATCTTTTCGGCTGTTGTGACGCCGTCTTTGTCATAGATGTAGCCCTTGTGGTCAGAAAGTGTGACAACCTTGCCGCCGAGCTGAGCAACCTTGAGGCATACGCCCCAAGCAACATTGCCGTAGCCCGAAACCGCAACCGTCTTATCTTCAAGGTCTTCGCCGAAATGCTTCAGAACATTTTCCATGTAATAAACTGCGCCGTAGCCTGTCGCTTCAGGGCGGACAAATGAGCCGCCGTAGCTCATTCCCTTACCTGTGATAACGCCGCTTTCATATCTGCCGGTTATACGCTTGTACTGACCGTAAAGAAAGCCTATCTCTCTTGCACCGACGCCTATATCGCCCGCCGGAACGTCAATATCTGCGCCGATGTGACGATAAAGCTCTGTCATAAAGCTCTGACAGAATCTCATTATTTCAAAATCACTCTTGCCTCTGGGGTCGAAGTCCGAGCCGCCCTTTGCGCCGCCTATCGGAAGACCCGTGAGACTGTTCTTAAAGGTCTGCTCAAAAGCAAGAAACTTCATTATTCCGAGATAAACACCTTTCTGAAAACGAAGTCCGCCCTTATAAGGACCTATAGAATTGTTGAACTGAACTCTGAAGCCGCGGTTGACCTTAACCTCGCCCTTGTCATTAATCCAGGGAACCCGGAAATATGTCACCCTCTCAGGCTCCGTCATTCTTTCAAGAAGAGCAACCTTTTCGTATTCGGGATGTCTGTCAAAAACAACTTCAAGTGACTTGAAAACCTCTTCAACCGATTGAATGAATTCGTTTTCCCCTTTGTTTCGTTCTCTGACTTCATCAAGAACTTTTTTCATATATTCATTCATTTAAAATACCACCTTTAATTTTTCAGGGAGGACGGATAAACCGCCCTCCCTTAATTTAACAATCAGTTACTGAAACAACCGTTTTATCAGCCGCCGAAGAGAGCCTTGATCTTTGCGAAGAGTTCCTTGAACCACTTGACAATCTTCTGCCACAAGGTGAGATTTTCGTGAATTTCTTCTTCTGCACCGTGGAAGTCGTCATCTGTACCGACTGTCTGCTTCCAGCAACCTGTGATTGCCTGCATTGCGTCTGCAAGGTTTGCATACCAGCAGTCACTGTCACACTTTGCAAGTTCGCCGAAGATGTCATTGAGAATCTTCTGTACGTAGTCATACTTGCCTGCGATTTCATTTGAAATTGCAACGAATGTGACAAGTGCGCTGAAGAGACCGCCTATGATGACGTCTGTTGTCTGGACTTCGTCAGAGATCTGCATGAGTCTGTCAACGCCGTATCTGACTATTTCTCTTCCGCCTGCTTCAAGTCCGAAGAGACCTGAGATCCAATCAGTGAGCGCCTGTCTGTTGTGCTCATCCTTCATAAGGTTGAGAGCCCAGCGAAGAACAGTGACAAGAACGTCTGCCTTATCAGCAACGATGTATGTCTGAGTTGACTTGAGCTTGCCGCCGTTAGCGCCGTTGTCAACATACTTACCGCCGACATACTGAGTGATGTGGTCACTACCGGTCTGAGTTATCGGTAATGTCGGTGTGCTGTATGACCAAGCCGCCTGGCTTCTTGCCGTAGTCTTTTCGATTGTACCTGCTGCACCCTCTCTTGCGAGCTTGAGCCAGTCGATAACCGGGATCTTGAAGTCAATCCATGACCAGAGTACCCATGTTCCGAGGTCAATATCGTGTACCATCTGTGCGACATCAAGCTCTGTCGGAATACCGACATTAAGGATAGCTGAGACTGCGCAAATAATACCGTAAACGGGTGAAACAAGATTTCTGTAAACGATTGTGAGACCGTCGTTCGCCATGAAGTATGCGAAGTTCGGGATGAGCTTGAGAAGTGTGTCTGTCGGAGCTGCGAAGAGCTTGTTGATGAGACCTTCTTCAAGAGCTGTAATCAATGTGCCGAGAACTGCCATTTCACCGGTCTTGTAAACGATACCGCCTACATTCTTTGTGCCTGCGCCTGCGGCTATCATTGATTCATACTGACCCTGTGTCGGAATGCTGTCGATGCTGAGAGCCTCGAGAAGCGGGATGATAGCGAAGTCATGGCCCTTGCCGCCGCTGATTGAAAGAATATCAAATACATTGATAAGTTCCTTATCGGGATCGCCCATTAAGAACATCTTAAGGAGACCGTTAAGCGGTGTAAGGATTTCTACGATTGCTGTTAAGAAGCCGTGGATGTCGCCATCCGTGAAGCCCCAGTCACAGCCGTCGAATGATGTGTCGCTGAGATCAGCCCATGTGTCAGCACTGCCGAGGATCTTGAGAGCGTTAGCCATTGTGACGTCGCCCTGCTTGTAGTTCACACCTGTTGTTGCGTTGCCTTCTGCTGTTGCGACCTTCTTGAGAATGTCATAGAAGCCGTCGCCGTTCTCTGTCTTGAGTGACAGGAATGTGATTGCGCCTAGAAGGTCGTCGCTTATTGCTTCTTCACCGACGATACCCTTAGCCATATCAATGTATGACGGGATCTGGTTGAGAATGTTAGCAACATCGGGTCTTGAAAGAAGACCGACAACGAGGTTGAGAATCTTATTGATGTTTGCGTTTGTGGCGAGCATATCGCCGACAAGCTTCTCAAGTGAGCCTATGCCTGCAAGGTCGAGAATCTTGACGACAAGTTCGTCGAAGTTATCAACGATGATGTTAGCATTAGCTTCTGAGATGTATGCGCTGTACTTTGTACCAATAGTTTCGCCGTTCGGGTTAATCTTACGGTTCTGAATTGCTTCATATTCGTGTGCGTTAGCCAGAAGGTTGAGAACTGCGTCGATGATTGCGCCGATATCGAGATCGCCCAGGTCAAGATCGCCCTGACCGACGAGGTCGAGAATATACTGTAATGTATCAGCGGCGTCACCTGAAATTCTCTTGTACTGTGAACCTGCCGCATACTCATCATAGATGAGGCTGAGAGCTGTTGCACTGTTGAAGATTATCTTGCCGCTTCCGTCAACCTTGACTGTGTTGCATGCGATATCTTCGAAGCTGATCGAGATGCCTGCGTCTGCCGCAAGTCTGTTGATAAGCGTTTCGAGAACCTTGGCTGAGAGGTCAAGTCTTACGCCGAGTTCGCTGCCCTCTGTGACAGAACCTATCTGAATCTTAGCGATTTCTCCGCCCTCAACACCGATCTGAGTCAGGTCGATAGCTATTGAAATCGGGAGAACCTTAGCTACTGCTACGATGAGATCGTTAAGCGGCTGGATAAGGTTAGCTACTACGATATCAAGACCGTCGTTAGCTACGAAGTAAGCGAGATTTGCAATAATACCGAGCAGGTCGCTGACAAGCTGGTCTGATGAAAGGATACCGTCAAGAAGAGCAAGGATTTCATCAATTATATATTTAAGTGATGAGCCCTGAGCCTGTGAGTATGCTTCATACTCAGCCTGAGTCTTTATAGCTGTGCCTGTGACAGTGTCAATGCTGAGTGCTTCAAGAAGCGGGATGATAGCGTAGTTGTAACCGTCACCGCCCATAATTGCAAGTTCGCTGAGAACCGTAATGTTCTTGCCGTTGTGTACGCCTGTTGCATAGAACTTATCTCTTTCTGTACCGCCCATAAGCAGGAGCTTGAGGACGTCGTCAAGAGGTCTGAGCATGTCGATAACTATGTCTGTCAGATCGCTGAGTTCTGCGACAGCCCATGTGTAATTGGACTTGTAAGAAATCTTTTCTTCGCCTGTCTCTTCATCAACAGTAACAACCTTTTCAAATCTGTTAGCAAGTACATCTGCCCATGTTGCGTAATCGCCAAGGAACTTAGCGAAGTCGCTGTCTGCGCCTGTGTAATTGACTGCAAGAGCCTTGAAGTTCTGAACTGTGAGGTCGAGTGTAAGGCTTGAGAATTCACTTACATATCCGCCGATTGTAGTGAGAAGTTCTTCGTTATCCGCAAGGAGAGGAACGATAAGCTCAAGAAGCGTGTTCGGGAGACCTGCGAGTGTGCCGCCGAGAAGATTCATGATTATCTGCATGAGATCTACGCCTGCGTCAGCAATAGCTGTGTCAACCTTTGAAATGAGTGCTTCTGCCTTCTCCTTAGTGAAGGTTTCGCTGTACTGAGGTTCTGTCTTGCCGATAACTGCTGTAGCACTTACGAGTCTGTATTCAACAAGATACTTCGTGAAGAGCTTAAGAATGATCTGTGCTACATAGTCGCTTGCGTTAGCCTTTGAAAGGTTGGTGAGAAGTGCATTGACTATTGAAGCGGGATCTGTGTCGTCTGCTGCGATGAGACCCTTGAGCATTGCGAGCGTGCCTTCGTCAACGATCTTGTCACCGTTGGTGTCCTTACCGTCGCATACGAAGTCGAGAATGCCCATAAGCGTCTTAGCGGGTGAACCCTGGATTGTCTTGATGACGCCCTTCTGAGTGCCGCCGCTGTAGGTGTAACCGCTGCCGCTAACATTGAACATAATGTCTGAAGCATTTGTTCTCAGTGACGGAACGATTGCATAGCTGCCGCATGAGCCGACAAGCTTTTCGATTGTCTCGGCTGTAATGCCGTTAGCTGTAAGAATACCTGAGCCGGCAATCTTATTGCCTTCTTCGTCTGTCTTCTCTGTGAGTCCGTCGATGAGGTCAAGAAGACCTTCGAACTTGAGAGAATCAAGGCTGAAGCCTAAACCGAGCATTTCGAGAATTGTTGTGAGTCTGATTTCGTTGCCTTCGCCGACAATCTTATCTGTCATAGCAAGAATACCGTCAACGAATGAAACGAGGTTAGTAACGATGTCATATGCGCCGTCACTGATTACGAAGTAGAGGAGACCTGCTATCTTGCTGAGAAGAACCGTTACCGGAGCTTCTGCGAGCTGGTCAACAAACGCAAGGAGAACATCAAGAACATATTTGATGAACTCTGCGCCTGAGTAATCCTTCATTTCGTAGGCTGACTTGATGCCGAGCTCGTTGTTAGCCGCGTCATAAAGTCCGAGTGCGTCGAAGAGCGGAAGAACAACCTGGTCATAGCCGTCAACACCCGTGAGTGTGATTGCGCTGCCCTTGACTGCCGCTGCCTCTTCGCCTGAGATTACGCCGTCGCCGTCAAGGTCAACGTCATAAGCGAGAACCTTGAGATCCTGACCTAAGAACAGGAACTCTATAAGAGCACCAAGCGGTGTAATTACATCAGTGATGAGAGCCTTGAATGCCGCCTCACCGTTGATGCCGAAGTCATATTCGACTGCCTTGTAAACTGTCTTAGCTTCTTCTCCTTCGCCCTCAGTTGTTGCTGTGAAGCGAGCGTCACGGACTTCTGCCCAAGTCTTAGCTGAACCGATATAGTTCTTGAGCTTGCTTGTGCCGCTTGTGAATGCCTGCGGAGCAAGGCTTATGCCTGTAACTGTGTCAATCATGTCAAGTATGCTTGAGTCAAGACCTGCAAGAACAGGAACAAGAGCGCCGAAGAGCATATTAGCGATTGAGTCAGTGTAAAGGAAGTTGTTGAGTAAGTAGTTTACAATAGCGGGAATGTTATCGAGTGTGGGATCATTGACAATGTTCTGGAGGAGAGTCTTGATATCGCCGTCTTCCATATTGTCAATAACGCCCTGATCCTTGAGTATCTTGAATACCTTCGGAAGTGCTTCGCCGAGCATCTTGTCGAGCTTAGCCGCTACTTCGTCAAGGTCAGCTTCATCAATTTCACAATTTGCGTGTGAAGCGAAGTGATCGTTAACCTCAATATTCTTACCTGCGAGAGTTACATATTCAATGCTGTAGCCTTCGAAGAGACCGACAATAACGTCTGCAAGAAGATCCTGAGTGTTGTCTGTATTTGCAAGAGTGTCAAAGATGTTAGCGATGAGTTCATCAATTGTCTCTGTGCCTGTCGGTGTTTCACCGAGGAGGTCAGCTATCATTTCAATTACGTCCTTAGTAAGAACATTCTTGAGAATGAAGAGAAGTGATGAAGCTGCGTCGATATTCCACTCATCAGCGACTGTGTCGTCGGCTGATGTTGAAGGTGTATTGAGTGCGCTGTGCATATTGGCTGCATCAGTGAACTGAGTTTCGCCCTCGTGACCCTTTGTTACGTTGACTGCAACCTGAGTGTAATCAACGAAGAAGGTTTCTGCAAGAGCAATTGTGAGGTTGATTGCCTCTGTTCCGTTCTCAGCGTCGGCAGGCTTGATTGTGATGCCGCCGAGAAGGTTGTTGAGAACCTTGACGAGACCTGCGCCTCTGTCACCGGCGATATTTCTGATAGCGTCAAGAGTGATGCCGTCAGCGCCGAAGATGTTTGTGATTGTCTCGTTGCCCTTTGTCAGTGCGCTGAGAATTGTGTTGATATCATCCTTGCCTATAACGCTTTCAACTGTGCTCAGGAGACCTTCAACGATTGCAAGAACGTTGTCGATGATATTTGTGACACCGTTGTTTGCAATGAAGAATACAAGGTTGCCGAGAATGTCGAAGATTGTTACAAGCGGAGCTTTGCATACATCGCTGTAAACATAGTCGATGATATCCTTGACAAGTGATGTAATCATCTTAGCGCATGTATCTGTCTCTGATGAAGTCAGCTCGATACCGAGTGCCTTAGCTATTGTCTTGAGGATGTATTCATAACCCTCAATACCCTTGAGTGATACGCTGTCAAGAACTGTGAGCTTCTCGCCCTTGAGAATGAACGCAAGCACGCTTTCAAGCGGAGTGAGAACATCTTCAAGAATTGCAAGGAAGCTGTCGAGACTGCTTACACCCCATGCATACGGGATAGCCTCATAGACTGTCTTGGCTTCTTCGCCTTCGCCTTCAGTCTTTGAAGTGAAGTGTGCGTCACGGACTTCTGCCCATGTCTGAGCCTCGCCGATGTATGTCTTGAGTGCGCCGTCATTCTGAGCGAATGTCTGCGGAGCAAGGTCAAGACCGACAAGAGTCTTGATGAGTGATACTGTGTTCGGGTCGAGACCTGCAAGAGCAGGAACAAGTGCGCCGAAGATTGTATCCATCATGCTATCCTTGAGAACAAGTTTGTTAAGGAGTGCGTCAACAACACCTACGAGATCGACTGCCTTGCTGCCGGCGATAATATTCATAATATCGTCAGCGGGCTTGTCGGCATTTGCGAACATCGGAAGAAGTGACGGTACAAGGTTGACGATGATTGCGTCAAGCTTCTTGATTGTGTCATTGACCTTCTTGTTCCAGTTGTCGCCGTAGTCGCCTGTGTAGTCGTATGCCGCTTCACCGAGGAAGTAGTACAGGAACGGTACGCCGTTTACGTCGTAGTTACCGTTGAGGATGTTGATGATAATACCGATGAGATACTGCGGGTTCTCAAGAGCCTTATTGACAGCGTCGATGAGAACATTCTTTGTTCCTTCATCAAGTCCTTCAATACCGCTGATGAGCGCTGTGATATCAACATTAAGCATATCAAGAACAGCTTCTACATTTTCCTTAGTGAGGATTGCACTGAGAAGTGCTATGAATGTGTCTGCTGTGTCTGCATCAATTACCGGACGCTCTGTCTTGTTTGCGTTCTTACACTCGTCATAGTTGACGTTAACCTTTGAGTCTATTGTAACGTCTGTCTTTGACTGAGCGGCGATCTTGTTGAAGTCAAGGTCGATGTCAAGAGCAGTGCTGCCGAGAAGTGATGAGATGAGCTTGTTAAGAGCTGATGCGCTGAGGTCAACTGTGAGACCTGCGTTAAGTCCTTCGTGTTCCTTACCGATGAAGAGGTTGAGAACCTCGCCCTCGCCCTCTGCTGCGCCGATCTTTGTGATGTCAACAAAGATTGCTATCGGGAGAACACCGTCAACTGCGCCGATGATTGTGTTAATCGGAGCAACAAGGTTGCTTACGATTGTTGTAAGACCGTTAGCTGCGATGAGGTCTGCAAGGTTAGCAACAAGAGCAAGAACTGACTGAACGGGCTTGTCGAGAATTGTGTCAACATAGGTGAGAAGCTCATCAATGAGAGTCTGACCGTAGCCTGCTGTCTGAGCTGCTGCATTGAAGTCAGCCTGTGAAAGAACATTCTTATCACCGAGACCTTCAAGGAGCGGGATTATTGCGTAGTTGTAGCCTGAACCGAAGTAGAGGTTGACTGCGCCTACAACTGAGAGTGCTTTACCGAATACATCTGCTATTCTGTCGCCCTTTGTCGCAGGTGCCGCACCGTTATAAGCGAGTGCGCCGCCGTCGAGGAGAAGCTCGAATACGATGTCAAGCGGTTTAAGAATTTCGCCGATGAATGCTACAAATGTGTTCTTATCGTTAATACCAAAGGTCTTATCTCTGAGAACTGTCTTTGTTACAACAACTGCGTCAGTGACTTCGACTTCTGCCTTGTCGTCGCCTGTGCCGTTATAGAAGACTGAGCCGTCTGCCGAATATGCCTTCTTGGTCTCTTCGCCGACCTTGTAGCTGTATTCGGTGTATGTGACTGCGCTTTCGCCTTCGCCGACTTTTACTGTAACAGGAGCGTCAACATCGAAGTGAGCGGAAAGAACCTCAGTCCATGTCTCGGCGGTGCCGATGAATGAGCCGAATGCGCCTGTACCTGCCCACGCCTTAGCGCTGATGTCAATGCCGAGTGACTTGCCGTTGAATGTAATGAGCGATTCATCGTTGACAATATCAAGTATGCCCTGAATTGTCTTCATCGTGCTGTTACCGTTTTCGTCTTCTTTCTCAAGTGAGGCAAGAAGCGGAACGAGAAGTTCAACAAGAGTATCAGCAAGATTATCTGTGTAGAGAAGACCTGCAACTACATCCTTAAGTGACTTAGCGTCGCCGAGTACGCTTGAAAGGAGACCTGATTCAAAGATCTTGCCTACGAGTTTATCGAGTTTTTCGATAGCACTCTGAGTTGCTTCCTTCTCTGTTGCGACTGTGTCGCTGTCAAGACCGTCGAGCGGGATAATGCCGAATGAGTCGTATGCGACATCAATCTTTGTGACTGCCGCCGCCGGGATGATGTTGTATTCGACAAGATACTTTGTAAGGAGCATCTTGAGAACATCGAGAATGCCTGAAGCGGGATCGCTGCTGTTAGCTATTGCGTCAAGAATGTCTGCGACTGTTCCTGTTGCACCGAGTGCATTTGCGATAGCGCCGAGAACGTCTTCGCTGAGGGCTGTGTCAAGAATTTCGTAAAGAACCTGAACGGTTGCAATTCTGTAGTTTTCAACCTCTGTTGCGCCGTCTGCCGGGTATGCTGTCCAGGCTGTCTTATCTTCAACAACATTCTTTGAAGCGTCAAGCTCAACAACGACTGCCTTAGCTACGTCGAGGAAGAGTGTTGTCGGGAGAGTGAGACCCAGAGGCTTCTTATCGCCTTCTGCGCCGACCTGAATCGAGCCGAGAAGTGAATTGATAAGTTCAACAACAGAAGCGCCCTGATCCTTCTTGATGCTGTTTCTGATAACATCGAGGTCGATGTAGTCAGCACCGAGAAGATTCTTGACCGTTTCGTTCTTTGAAACGAAGTCGGTTGTGAGAGCCTTGAGAAGCTTGTTGACTTCTGTTTCAGGAAGAATTGAACTGATGAGTCCGATAAGAACGTCAACTATATTGAGTACATTATCAACAAGTGCGTTGAGACCGTCGTTTGCAACGAAGAATGAAAGTGAACCGAGGACTGAAAGAATTGTGTCAAACGGTGACTGACATATATCGTCAACAAGAGTGAGGATAGCGTCAACGAGTGATTCGATAATCTTTGTGCTTGTCGATGTGTCTGCCATCTCAAGACCGAGTGCGTCAGCAAGAAGTGCTATCACATTGGTATAAAGCTGGAGACCCGGGATAACAAGACCGTTCTCCTCGCCTTCATCTGAGAAGACTGTGAGTGACTTGTCGAGAAGTACGAAATCAAGAACATCGCTGAGCGGTGTGAGGATTTCTACAAAGATATCAACGAGAGCATCAACATCTGTAACATCCCAAGCGAATGTTGCGTCAGCCTTGCGTGCATACTTGTCATCTGCACCCTTCTCGTAATACTTGTCGCGAACGAGAGTCCATGTGACCTTACCTTCAGCGTCCTGAGCCGCCTTAATGAAGTCGGCGAACTTGCCACCGTTCTGAGCGTCTGCCCATGTAGCTGCGCTGAGGTCGAGACCTGCCGCGTTCTTAATGAGACCGATAATATCGGTTGTGCCTGCTTCAAGTGAAGCGAGCATCGGGATTATGAGATCAACAACACTGTCAACAACCGAATCCTTGACAAGATATTCGTTAAGGAAGTAATCGACTATTGCCTTGATGTCATTGTCGTCGTCAGCCTTCTCAATCTGAGCCTTGAGGGTTCTGAGAATGCTGTCAGCGGGTGTTTCGTCTGTGACGAGGAGATCGAAGATTGTGGGAAGTACGCTGATGATAAGGTCATCAACCTTCTTGATATCTTCATCTGAGAAGTCGCCTTCATATGTCTCTGCGTCGCCGACATAGTGGAGAACGAATTCATCTGCATTGAAGTTATAAGCGCCGTTGAGAAGCTTAACGAGAACTTCAATGAGGTTCATCGGGTCGTTGATTGCATTGTCAATAGCGTTCTTGAGAACCTCCTTGACGTCTGCGTTCAGACCTTCGATACCGTCGATCATTGTTCCGAGATCAACACCGAGCATATTGAATATAGCTTCGATATTCTCGCTTGTGAGAATCATTTCTGCTATTGCCATGAGAGCGTTTGCGTTGTCAACAGTCATTACACCGAGAGGTGTGTCTGTCTTTTCAATCGCATTATCCCATGTTGTCTGAGTAGCCGACGCTGTGACGTCAACCTTGCCGTCGCCGTCTGCGTCAACTGCCGCCGACGAGGCAATCTTTGCAAAGTCAAGGTCAAGTCTGAGGTCAAGACCGAGAGCATTGAAGAGATTATCAACGACTGTCTGAATTGCGTTGCCGCTCAGGTCAAGTGAAAGACCTGCCGGGATACCTGCATGATCCTTAGCAATGTAAAGGTTCAGAAGGTTGTCAGCCTTGACGCCGAACTGCTTTGTTACCTGAGGCTCAACGCCTTCCGGAATTTCAGCCGGTACATAGGTCTTTGCAGCTTCGTCATATGAATACCAAGCGTCACCAAGTTTATAAACTGTGACTGTTTCATCCTTAACCTCTGCGTTCTTGACTGTGTAGCTATAGACCGTGTATGTCTTTGCTGTTTCGCCTTCACCGTCGCTTACCAGCTTGGGATCGTTTGTGAATTCAAGACCCGCAAGGTTGATATAGACCGCAAGAGGAATAATAGCGTCAACTGACTTGAGTAATGTGTTAATCGGAGCTATAAGGTTCTCAATAATAGCTGTGAGACCGTCATTAGCTACGAGATATGAAAGGTTAGCAATAAGCGTCAGAACTGCTGCAACAAGGTCGCCGCCGAGAACTGTGTCAACGTAGCCGAGAGCCGCTTCAAGGATATACTTGATGTGTCCGTTAGCTTCGCTGTATTCTCTGTATTCGCCCTGAGTCTTGAGACCTGTAATTCCGAGACCTTCGAGAAGCGGAACGATTGCATAGTTATAAGCGCTGCCGAAGTAGATGCTTACTGCGTCGAATGCGGTGAGCGGCTCGCCGTATGTTACGCCGCCGTCATTGATTGCACCGCCGTCAAGGAGAAGTGCAAGAACTGCATCGAACGGGAGAAGGAGATCCGAAATAACATTGATGAATGAAGCCTTACCGGGTGTGAAGTTTGCCTCTGTGATTTCTGCCACATCAGCCCAGGCTGTTGCCTCGCCGACTATTGAAGCGAAGGTGCCTGTTGACTTCCATGCGTCAGGTGTGAGCTTAATGTCAATGCCTGTGATATCCTTAACTGTCTTGAGCACGTCATTAACTGTCTTCATGGTCTCGGCATCCATGCCCTTGAAGAGACCGAAGATAGCGTTGACGATAGTTGCCTGCATTTTCGCTGTATAGAGATTGTCGCTTACAAGTGATGTAAGGTCAACTCCGAGTGCGGGAAGTGCATTCTTGAGAATTGTGCTGAGTCTTAAGAGAGCTGCAGCGGTTTCATCATGAGTTACGCCTCTGTGAGTCCAGTCGTAGCCTTCAGCCGTGACTTTCTCGTTGTCGATAACAAGGAAGTCAACATAGTGAGCGCTTATGAGCTCGACGAGGAGATCGACAAGACCGTAAACAAGTGAATCCTGAACGCTGTTCTCAAGGTATGTTACAACATCCTTAACGATATTGCCGAGCATATCGCCCTTGTTCATGATAGGATCAAGGAGTTTTGCTATAGCGTCCATACCGAGAATTGCCTGAACATTGTTCTCGGTAAGGATTGTCTTAAGGAGTGCTACGATAACATTAGCGCCGTTTACATCATATACATCGAATGACTTAGTTGCATTTTCGTCTGTATGCGGTGTTGCGGGAGCCTTTGCGTCATACTGAACTTCGTGTGCGGTTGCGCCTGAAAGTGCTTCTGCCGCGAGCTGACTGAAGTCAATATCAACTTCGAGGCTGACGCCTGCGAGTGCGGGTATGATTGTCGGAAGAGCCGCGATAACCTGGTCAATGAGAGTTTCAAGAGCTTCATCACTGAGGTCAAGAGCAATGCCGAGATCCATATCTGCCGTTACATTCTTGCCTGCATAGACCTTGATTACGCCGCCGAGGACTGTGAGAGCATTGTCTGCATAGCCCAGGAGAGCTTCATCATTTGTCTTGTCGCCGTCAAGAAGATTTGCAAGGTCGAGCTTCGTGAAGTCAGCCTGAGCCGAAATCGGGAGAACCTTAGCAAGTTTAACGATAAGGTCGTTTATCGGAGCTATAAGGTTAGCTACGAAGACTGTGAGACCGTCGTTAGCTATGAAGTTCGAAAGGTTGCCGACGAGGTTAAGTACGCCCTGAACGGGTGAAGCAAGAACTACGTCAACATAGTCGAGAACTGTTTCAAGAAGAGCTCTGACAACGCTTGTGTCTGCGTCAGGTGTCTTGATATCGGTGATACCGAGACCCTTGAAGAGAGGAACAAGAACATATCTGTAGGCTGAGCCTAACTTGAGATTGATTATTCCGTTGCCTTCACTGTCTGTGAATACGCCGATTGCGCCGTCGTCACCGAGAAGCTTGTTGATGACTGTTGCGAACGGAGCCGCGATTTCATCAACGAGGCTAATGAATTCAGCCTTTGTGTCAACACCGAGAGCGAATGTCTTGACAGCTTCAACGGCCGTGTATTCGCTTATGTCAACCGGTGCATATTCAGTCGAAGTCGCGTCGGTTGTTGTGTAGTAATTATCAGCGAGCTTATAGAGCGTTACCGTTGTTTTATCAGCCTTTGTCGCTGTGAAGACTGTGTACTCTGTGCCCTCAACCGTGAGCTTCTTGTCAGTCATTGCTTCCTTGACAGCCGTCCAGCTTGCTGCTCCGCCGACAAATGAAGCTGTGCTCCAAGCGCTTACATCGAGAGTGAGGTCTGTGCCGATAATACCGTTGATTGTTTCAAGAAGCTTGTTGACATTTTCAAGCTGTGAAATCTTAATGTCGTTGCCGTTTTCATCCTGAGCGTCAACCATTGTCGCTTCCATACCTGCGAAGGCATTGACTATGAGACCGACGAGCATATCAGCCATGTCGTCTGTGTAGAGGAGACCGCCGACAAGGTCTGAAAGCGTCTGCGTTTCGCCGAGGACATCGAATGTTCTGAGAACGGGAACGAGGATTGTGTCAATCTTTGCGATGAGTCCGTTGACTTCGTCGTTTGTTGACTTGAGACCTGTTGAATTATCACTCTGCTCATAAAGGATAGTGCTGAGTGCAAGAGCAACCTGGTCTATAAACTCTACCTTGACATCATAGTCAGTGAAGAGTGTTGCAATGATATCAACAAGACCTGCGCCCATCTTGACGTCGCCTGTGAGATATGTGAGAACATCGTTTACAAGTGACTTGAGAGGTTCTCTGATTGTTTCGTCGCTGATACCTTCAAGTAAGCCCATAATGTCAACCATATCAAGTATAGCCTTGACATTTGTGCCTGTGACAACCTCGTCAAGAACTTCAACAAGAAGTCTTGAGACATTGCCGTTATAGGTACCGACTACGCTGCCGACAGAACCGTCTGCCGTGAGCAGGTTGCCGTTGACGGCTGTGTGGTCTGTTATATTCATTGCCGAACCGTTGTATGTCGCACCGGTGATAAACGCCTTTGCTATTTCAGCGAAGCTGAGCTTGCTCAGGTCAAGGTTGAGCTTGTCGCCGAGAAGCGAGCTGACAAGGTTCTTTATGACTGCCTCAAGCTTATCTGAGCTGAGGTCGAGGTTGACGCCTGCTGTGAGACCCTTAGCTATATATGTCGGGTTGGTGTCACCGATATAGACAACTACGAGATCTTCAAGAATGTTGAGCGTCTTTGTCTGGTTCGAGAATGTGATAGCTGAGAAGTTGCCGCTTGTTATAGCCGCGATATCGAGCTTAGCAAGGTCAATGTTAATAGCTATCGGGATTATCTTATTGATTCTTATAAGCAGCTCGTTGACAGGCGAGATGAGGTTCTTGATAAGAACTTCAAGACCTGTGTTGGCGATGAAGTCGGCAAGGTTACCTATAAGGTTGAGAACACCTGTGATAAGGTCGCCGTTAAGTATGCCGTCAATATAGCCGAGAACTGTTTTAAGAATTGCTGTTATATAATCATTGCCGACAGGAGCAGTGATATTTGTGATACCGAGAGCTTCATAAAGCGGAATGATTACATCGTTATAAATGTTGCCAAGGCTAATCTTGATGCCGAATGCCTCAAGACCTTCGCCGCTGAGAAGAATTGCGATAATGTCGCTCAGCGGAGCCGCGATTTCGCCGATGAGAGCCGCGAAGTATTCATAGTTCTCAATGTTCCACTTAGCGCCTTCAAGCACAACCTTCTTGTTAGCAACAACTATACCTGTGAGGTCTGTTGTCTGCTTGATTGCACCGCTTGCTTCAAGAACATAGAACTTATATGTCTGCGCCTTGTCAAACTCACCTGCGGGCGTTGTGCAGTAAACTGTTATTTCCTTACCTGTTGACTTTGTCTTTGAGGTGTATTCGTAATAAACAGTACCGCTCTTGCCTGTTATGGTCTTCTGAACTGACTTAATCTTTGCCGCAACTTCTGTCCATGTTGCCGCGCCGCCGATGAAGTCTGCGAAGTCGCCTGAAGTCCATGCATCGGGCTTGAGACTTACATTAGTTCCGAGAGCCTTGTTCACATAACCGAGAATTTCGGTTACTGAATCCATTGTTGTCTTGATTTCCTGTGCCTTTGCATCTGCGGGAAGTACAAAGTCAGCGGGAGCCTTGTGGTTCTCGTCACAGTCAGAGTCGGTGTAGAATACGCCGTCCTTCTTATAGACTGTCTTTGTCTCTTCATTTTCAACATAGGTGTAAACCTCATCATATGATGTCTGTTCAAGGCTTGCAAGAAGTCCTATAACAGCCGATACAATGGTGTCAGCCATGTCGTTTGTGTAGAGGAGACCGTTCACAAGATCTGCCACGTCGCCAACGCCGAGAAGCTCAAGAACCTGCGGAAGAAGAGCAGAAATCTTTTCAAGCATTTCGTCAACGTCGCTCTGAGTTGAGTCAATGTTATAGTGAGCGTCAAGGTCGTCTGTGTAACCTTCGAGCTTCTGATCAACATAGAAGCTGTCTGCGCCGAAGTTGCCCTTAACAAGGAGATCTATAAGACCATAGACTATCTTTGCTGTGTCAGCCTTTGTATCAAGACCTGCGAAGTAGCCTGTAATATTAGTGATTATACCGTAGAGTGTATCATCCTGAACCTGTGCAATCATCGGTCCGACCTTTTCAAGGACGAATTCGAGAAGCTCGGGTGTGAGAATGTTTGTGAGAAGACCTACTAAGAAGTCAGCCTTATTGATGTCATAGATGCCGATAGACTCAAGTGCGCCGCCGTTGTGAGCGATATCACCTGTCTTGCTCTCAACAACCGAAGCTGTGTGAGCCGCACCTGCTGTCGCATACTCAGCAATCTGTTCAAGGTCAATTTCAATATCTGCGCCGAGAAGGCTCTGAAGAAGATTTCTGACAAGCGCTTCAATATCGTCAGCCGTTGCGCTGAGTGTAAGACCTGCTGTCTTAGTCGGGTCACAGAGTGTAATAACCGCTGTGTCGCCGAGAAGGTCGATAATAACTGCGTCGCCCTCTGTTCTGATTTCATAGATAGCTCTCTTCTGACCGTCGGGTGTTGTGCCGGGCTCTTCATTGATAAGTGAGCCAAGGTCAAGAGCCGCGAGATCAACCGTAATGCTTATAGGTACGATTTCGTCAACTATCTTGAGAATTTCGTTGATAGGAGCAACGAGGTTCATAATGATGACTGAAAGTCCTTCGCTTGCTATGAAGTTGACAAGGTTGCCGAGTGTGTTGACTATCGTCTCGACCGGAGCCTTGAGAAGCTCATTCTGAGCGAATGAAACGATTGAATCAACGATTGCGTCAATATACTTGCCGTCTGTTATTGCGGAAGCTGCGGGAACCTCTATGCCGAGTGCCTCGAAGAGAGGAACAAATACATAGTTATAAGCAGCCGTAAGTTTAAGCTGGAGGCCTTCAAATCTGTCCTGAGTGACTTCATCGCCGTCGGCAAATGCCTTGATAGCTTCGCCGTTCATGATGAAGGCTACGACACTGTTGAGCGGGCTGACAAGCTCCTTGATGAAGGCTGTGAGAGCCGCTGTGTCGTCAATGTCAAAGTCATACTTTGTGCCTGTGATAACTGTCGGGTCATTTGCGTCATAAACCGCGTTATCGGTGTTTTCAAGGTATGCTTTAAGCTCTGTCCAGTTCTTTGCGCCGGACTTGTTGATAAGACCTGCAAGACCTGTTGTCGCATCTGCCTTTGCCCATGCGCTGAGCTCAAGTGAAAGCTCGCCGATGTTAGTGAGGTCATCGAGATAACCGAATACATCCTTAAGAGTTTCCATTGTTGTCTTAGCGTCTGCCGCCGCATTCTCGGGCAGTGTTTCCATACCTGAGAATGCCGAAGCGAGTGCATAGACTATCTTGTCAGCAAGTGAGCCTGCAAGTGCGGGCTTATCAGCGCCAAGTGCATTATCAACATAGAGAATATTTCTGACGATACCTACAAGGTCGTTTGCGTCAAGAGCGTCGAGGTCAACAAAGTCGCCTATAAGTCTGCTCTTGAGAACATTGCCGATGATTTCGTCAAGTTTTGCGAAGAGTGCTTCGACCTCTGCCTGTGATGACTCAAATTCATCTGAGCCATACGGGATGGCGGGAGCGTCAGCGTAATCCTTCTGGTCAACGATTTCTGTTGTTGAGTCAATACCGGTGAGAAGAGCAACAAGAAGGTCAACAAGACCGTAGCCTAATGTGCCGGCATTTGAATCGCTCTTGAGATAATCGAGAACCGTGTCGAGTAACGGCTGGAACTCTCCGAGGTCAAGACCTGCGAGAAGGTCAGCTATCATGTCAGCGCCGAGAAGAGCCTGAACATTCTTAGCTGTGAGAACTTCACTGAGAACACCGACTACTGCGTCTGCGTTATCAACTGTGATAACGGGAGCCCATGTCTTTGAGCTGTCACTGAAGTCATATGCGGTGTCAGCCGTGCTTACCTTTGAAGCCTTAGTTGCCTTGTAAGCCTTTGCGGCGATTGCGCTGAAGTCAAGGTCGATTTCTGCGCCGAGAAGTTCTTTTGTCAGACCCTTGATAACTGCGCGAAGAGCAGTTTCGCTGAGGTCAATGTTAATTGTTGTTGCGCCTGCGCCTGCTGTGAGAACGATTGCGTCTGACTTGATTGTTGACGGGTCAACAGGATCCTTTGAAAGGAGAGTCGCAAAGTCAATCTTAGCAGGATCAACCGTAATGCTTATCGGAGCTATAGCTTCGATAGCTGTGAGAAGCTCAACAATGGGTTTAACAAGGTTAGTGATAACAACAGAGAGACCGTTAATGCTGATGAAGTAGGAGACTTCACCAAGTAATGCAAGAACTGAATCTACGGGTGATGCGCATACCTTATCGACAAATGCGATAACCGACTGAAGAACTGTCTTGAGTGTTGCGCCAGCCGCTGCGGGAGCATCTATGCCGAGTGCCTCGAAGAGAGGAAGAAGTGCATAGTTATACATGCTGCCGAATGTTATTGCAACTGCGTCGCCTTCGTCTGTCGGGAGAACTTCAACTCTGCCGCCGAAGAGAACTATATTCAGAACGCTTTCAAGCGGAGCGATGAGTTCACAAATGATGTCAACAAGGTCATAGCCTGTTGTGACGCCGAGGTCATAGACAAGAGTCTGCTTTTTAGCTGAAATGTCGCCTGTGTACTGAACGTACTTGCCGTCTTTATCTGCTGCGTAGAATACATCGCCTGACTTGTAGAGAGTGATTGTCTTTGCAGTTTCTCCCTCGCCTGTTGTGAGCGTGTATTCAACACATTCTGTTCCTTCTGCATCGTCGCCGAGCTTGACTGACTTAACAACCGCTGTATCAGCCGCATTAAGAACGTCAGTCCATGTTACCTTGCCGTCAGCGTTCTTTGCGTTTTCAACGATCTGACCGAAGGTTCCTTCGCCTGCCCAAGCAGAAGCCTCAAGTGTGATATCAATATTTGTAAGTGTCTTAACAAGGTCGAGAATCTTTGAGATATCGTCCATTGTTGACATTGCTGTGAGTGTGGCTTCATCTACCGTTGCCGCCTTTGTGAAGTCAGCGTCTGTGTAGAACTTGCCGTCAGCAGCGTTCTTGTAATACTTAACGCCGTCAGCGTCAGCGTAATATGTTGTCTTTTCAAGACCGGCGAGAAGGTTGACAATAAGGAGAACAACCTTGTTCGCTATTTCGTCTGTGTAAAGATTTGAAGCAATTATGTCGCTGAGTGATGTTGCGTCAAGATCTGCAAGATCCTTAAGAAGTCCGCTTGTGAAGATCTTATTGATAATCTTATCAAGACCGTTGACAAGACCGAGAACTTCGTCATGTGATGACTGAAGGTTGACGCCGTCGTAACCGATGTCAGTCTTTGTGGGAGCTGAGCCTTCGAGAACGTCATAGCCTACCTTGTATGCGTTAAGGAGCTTGCTGAGAAGCTTGATAACGCCATCAGCCGCGGGTGCGCCGCTGACAACTGTGCCCACTGTGTCTTCTGTGCCGAGAACAGTGTCAATAAGAGTCTTGAGCTCGATTGTTGCCAGACCGTCAATCTTGATATTGTCAAGATTAATGTTAAGTCCGCCGAGAAGACCGCCGAGAATATTTGTTGAAAGAGCATATGTGAGAATACCTCTAAGTATTGAGTCATATGTGCCCTTAACTTCTGTATAGACGTCTGTCTTGCTGTCTGCAAGTGTTGATGACTTCTTGTCGGCAGTGAGAACGGTGAGAGTCTTGAAGAGATCTGAACCGAGGTCAATGCCCATCTTATCAAGCGTATCACCGAGCAGACCCTTGAGAAGTTTCTCAAGACCGTCTGATGATACAAGACCTGAGACAAGGTCAAGAAGCGATTCTGCATCGTTCTTAGCTTCAACTGTGATAAGGTCAGCCTTGACGAGAACGTCGCCGAGAATATCAACAACTGAGATAAGAGGTTCGATAGCCGCAAGAATCGGGTCAACAAATCTGAGTGTATTGCCGATTACCTTGCCGAGGTTATCGCTGTAGATGAAGTAGAGGAGACCCGGAATAATGTCGAGAATCTTTTCAATGGGCTTCTTCTCTATATCGCCGAGAAGCTCATAGATAACATCAAAGAGTCCTGCTACAACTGTTGATGCATTTGCTGTGTCTATTGTTGCGCTGATATCAAGAACATCAAGAAGCGGTTTGAACAGGTCGTCATAAAGCTTAGCGCCCTTGATTTCGATGAGAGCATAGCTGACATCGCCAGCGTCTTCTGTGAGATCATCTGCGTCGTATGCACCGTCTGCACCGAACGAAGCGTTGTTCCATGCACCCTTGAAGACAACCAGCTTGAGGGATTCGCCTCTGAACAAGAAGCCGATAAGCTTATCAAGCGGAGTGAGAATATCACCGAGAAGGGCAATAAAGTCTGCCTTAGCGTTGTCTGCTTCGATGAATGTGAACGAGTCTGCAAGGTTGAGATATGCCTTTGTGACTGCGACGCCTTTTTCGTCAACCTTCTTGACGAGCATAGCCTCTGTTACGCCGTCAGCGAAGACTGCTTCTGTCTCATCGCCGGCTGCTGCGTAATACTTGCCGCCGAGCTCATAATAGGTTGTTACATTATTGTTTTCGTCTGTGTAGGTATAGACAGTGTAGATAATCTCTGCACTCTTATATGCATTATATACATCGTTCCATGTAAGGTCTTCGAGAGCCTTACCGTTCTGAGCTTCTGTGATGAAGCGTTTGAGTGCACCGTCGCCTGTAGCAAATGCTGCGGGTGAAAGATCGATGCCTGCAAGGTCCTTAACGAGCGGAAGAACCGTGCCGAGAGTTGCGGCAAGGCTTTCGCCACCGAGAAGCTGAACGAGTGTGCCCATGAGTGAACCTGCAAGGTCGTTGGTGTAAACAAGCTCGTCAAGGAGACCGTTTATAACACCTTCGAGTGTGAGAGGCTCTGTCTGGGTTGCATAAGCGTGGATTCTGTCGCCGATTTCGCCTGTGATTTCGACATTATCATCGACAAGCTTGAGAATCTTCTGAAGGTTGCCGAGAATAATCTTATCAAGCTGAACCGGAAATGTGTCGCCCTCTGTCGAAACAGCATTATTAAGGTCGATAGGCTTGCCTTCGAGCTTCTCTGCTTCGCCGATTGTGTAAGCGCCGAGAAGAGTTGCTATAACGTCGGCGAGAACAAGACCGGGTTCATCAGTGTCTATAACAGACTGGATGATTGTGGCGACTATATCGTCCTGATTTGTGAGGTCAATGCCTGCCGCGTCGCAGATAACATTGAGAACACCCTCACTGAGGACTGATGAGAGAAGGTAAATGTAAGAGTCAACTACGTCAACCTTCCAGTTGGGATCGAGAACATCTGTCTCGCTGTTGACCATGTACTGCTGTGCGAGGATTACATCCTTGTCTGTGAGTGTATAGTCGCGTGAGCAGACCTTTACGATTTCCTTCTTAGAATCTTCGCCGGTTCCTACAGTTCTTTCGATTGTGTAATAGACCTTTGCGCCGGGCTTCTTGCCTTCGATGTCGATAGCTGCCCTTGCGTAATCTGTGAGGAAGGTATCGGGAAGAATCTGAAGAATTTCAGTTTCCTGACCGTCTTCGGCTTTAATAACGAGACCGCTGATAATCTTGTTTATAGCAAGAACAACACCGCTGCCGTCCGTGCCGAAGAGACCCATAATATCGTCAATCGTCTTTGCGTCCTTGACTGCGGGAAGAATTTCGCCGAGCATAGGAGCGACTGTGTTTTCGATCATACCGTCAAGAACGGGTCCGAGAATGGGTTTAGCAACATTGTAAAGTCCGAATATCGGTGAAAGAAGGTCTCTGACAACGATTTCAGGTCCATTACTTGAAAGGAAGTATGAGAATGCGGGAATAACCGTAAGAAGAGTCTGTACGGGTTTGTCGCAAAGTGTATAGACAAAGTCAACAATCGGGTTAATGATTGCGCTGAGTGTATTTGACTGGTCTGCAACATAGTCCGCCGCAGGAGTCATTTCGATGTTCAGTGAATCAAAGCCGAGACCGACAAAGAGTTCGAGAAGCGCTGTTTCGTATGCGCTGCCGTGAACCTGACCGTCTTCGTCCTTACCTGCCTTAATTGAGATAACGCCCTTACCTGTTGCTTCGTCGGGAAGAATCTGGAGGTCGTAGCCTTTAAGGAGAAGACCGAATACTGCGTCAAGAGGCTTGAGAACTACTGTGAGAACCTCAACAAACTTTGAAATCTTGTCTTTGACTGTTGTCTGAGCGTCAATGCCCCAATCCTCTGTGAGTGCAACAACATACTTCTTGCCGCTGACTGTTTCGACTGTGTAGCCGTCTGCAGCAGCAGTGTCAACCGCTGTAAAGACGCCCTTGTCATCACAGCTGTAGAAGCCTGTTTCAGCACCGTCAACAACACGGTTGTAGAGGTAATCTGTTACTTCTGTGCCTTCAACTGTTGTTGATGTCTTTGAATATACGTTATATGTGTATTCAACTGCCTTGGGTGCGTAGCCTGTTGTGTCGGCAACTGTGCCGTCAGCGTTATAGAATTTGGTGTCAAGAACACCTGCAACGCCTTCAGGCTTATAAACGCTTACTGAACCGTCAGCATTTGTGTATCTGTTGACAACTGTTTCTGTGCCGTCGATAGTAATGATTGACCTATCGTTTGCTTTCTTCGTCTGAGTAACAGCCTTAAGAGTGAGACCTGTTACATCAACTTCGTTCTGTGTGCCTGCGATAGGCTTGCTTATAGCGTCGTAATACTTGTCGCCTATCTTATAGACTGTGCTTGTAACAACCGACTTTTCTGCGCCGAGAGCTACCGGGTCGACCTCTTCTGCGTCAGCAGCAGTTGAAGCGTAGTATTTACCGTCGAGCTTATAGAGCTTGACTTTATTGCCGTCAGCGTCTGTGTAGGTATAGACAACGAATTGCTTTATGTTGTCGCCTTCACCGACTGTTACTGTTTCGTCTGTGTCATAGGTGAATGTCTCATATTCAACATATCCGCCGCCGTAGTATGAACCGACGTCAGCCCATGATACTGAGAAGGGAACAAATTCTCTCTTAGCTTCTGCGCCTTCGCCCGTGACCTTGGTTGTGTAAAGCTGAGCGCCGTCTGTCGGAAGAGCGTCAATTACTCTGTAACCGCCTTCTGCGTTTTCGTCAGCGACAAAGAGTTCGCGTTCTCTTATAAGCTTTGCCTTCGTGGCGTTAATGGCTTCACCGAGGAAGAGACCGAATGACGAGCTTGCGTCACTGCCGAGTGCTGCGTAGAATGTTTCGGGAGCTATCTTGAGCTCTGTGAGCATCTCAACGATGCTGACAATGCCCGAAATTGTGTCAGAGTTCTCAGCGAGAAGACCGACAACCAGACCGAGAAGGTCATTCATCATTTCGTCAGTGACAAACTGACCGAGAATGTGGTCAACAAGGTCTTTAAGACCTGCGCTGTTATTGACATCGAAGTTCTTGAGAATTTCAATGTTATCAGTGTCAAGCAGACCGAGAATTGTCGGGAGAAGCTCCTGAATACCCTTATCGAGTTTGTTGAGTGACTTTCTTATCTTTCTCTTTGAGAAGATGCCGAGACCGTCGGCGAAGTCTGCGTATGCATAGTCAACCGGTTCGAATGAAAGGTATTCGACTATATTCGTGTCAGCGCTGTAATGTAAGAAGTACTGAACAAGAATCTGAATGAGAGCGTATCTGTTTTCACCGGTGATATTCGGGATAATCTGATCGAGAATATCCTGAGCGCCGCCGAGGTCGAAGAGACCGAGAATCTGCTCAAGAAGCGATGTGCCTTCAATGTATTTACCTGATACGCTATCAACTTCCTGACCGAAGATCAAGTCACCGAGAATGAAGACTATTGTTGATGACTTATCAACCTTAATCAATTCAGTGTATCTGGGTGCTTCATCATCGAAGTAGCCTTCGCTGTAAACAGTGTGAGAAGCGTCAAATGCTGCGAGAGCGTCATCTTCAGTGCCTGCGGGCGCTGATGTATAGGCGTTCTTTCTGTCTGCATTAAACTCAGCCACCGCTGCCGCATAGCTATCGTATGCTCCACCGATTACATTACCGTTCTTGTCAAGGTAATGTGCTCCGTAAACACGGGCTGTCAGTGTGTCCTTAACTGTACCGCAGTTTTCGACGATAGTCTTGAAGAGATCCTTTGAAATCTCAATCTTTGCACTTTCGCCTGACGCTGTTGTGATGTTACCAAGAAGATAATTTATGAGCTTTGTGAGCTGTTCGCCTGTGATAAATGCGGCAATAAGATCCTCAAGCGTCTCAATTTCGGCGAACTTAATGCCGAGAGCTTCTTCAAGAAGCTTGACGGTGTAGTTGTCAGTGCCGACACTGCTTAAAATGAACGGTACGACAATACCTGCAACTACATCAAGTCCAACAGCGCTCTTAACATTGTTAAGAAGTGTTGTGACAGGAGCAATGAACTGCTCAAGTGCCTGCTGAAGCGAGTTAGTGTAAAGGTAGAATGAAATTCTCGGGAGAGCCTCAACAAGATATGTTGCGGGCTGTGCGAGGAATGCGTTGATAATACCGTCGGGTATTCCGTCTGGTGTGTTTGTTAAATCTGAATTGTTCCAGCCGTCACCGGGATCCCAGATGTAGCTGAATGCATCCTGAAGTCTTTCCTTCGGAGTCAATGTCTTCAGGATAGCCTTTGAATAGATGCCCTGTGTGCCGAGGAGCTCGAGAAGAGGAATAAGACCGCGATCCCAACCGTCGCCACCCGTGAGAGTGATACCGTCAAGGAGAGTTAAGTCTTCCTCAAGGAATATCAGGTCAAGGAAGTCGATGAACGGAACGAGAATATCAATAACAAGATTGATAGCCGACTGAACGCCTGTAACGTTCCAGTTAACATTGACGTCGTAATAGACAACTTCTTTGAGAGTTGCAATTTCTTCTGCTGTGAGTGCAAATTCTTCATAGACAGTCGGAACGATCTTCTCATAGAAGAAGCCATCTGTACCCTTATAAAGAGTGATTGTCTTTGTCGCTTCACCGTCTGCTACTTCAAGAGTATAGACTTCGCACTCAACCGAACCGCCGACAAATTCTAAGGTGACTTTTTCAGCGCCTTCTACAGGTGCTGCAGCTGTTGTCTCGCCTGTGTATTCATCATAGTATGCTTCGGGAAGGTAATAATAGGTTCCCTCTGCTGTCTTATAAAGAGTGACTGTCTTTGTTGTTTCGCCGTCAGCATACTCAAAGGTATAGACCTCACACTCAACAGCGGCTGTTTTCTCGTCGCCGTCAAGATCGACGTCAACCTTCTTTGTGCCTGTGCCCTTATACTTTTCGGCAACGTCTGCCCATGTCTGTGCATAGCCGTCGTCAACTGAGAAGAACTCAGCTATAGCCGCTCCGCACTGGGGAACGCCTGCATCGTCAAAATTAAGGAATGCCGTGGGTGTTACATCTATTCCGGCTTTCTTGACATATTCAAGAATCGGTGAGACAGTGTCGCCGCCGAGAAGTCCAATGATGGTGTCGCCGAAGAGACCGTTGAGAAGGTCGTCTGTGACAAGACCTGAGACTATCTGGTCAAGAATGTCAGTAATAGTTGTTGTGCTTGTGATATTGAGAGTTATGCCGAGTGCGCCCTCAATAGTGCCTCTGAGCATTGAAACAACTGCGGGAAGAACACCTGAAATAAGCTCATTGACCTTAGAGTCAAGCTCTTCAAGCTCTGCTTCGGTGACGCCGACTTTATCTTCGTCAATGACCATTTCCTTATCTTTTTCAAGATCCTTGAGATCGAATCTCGAATCGGCGTAGGTAATGTCATACCATGAAAGAAGTTCAATAACGAGCTTTTCAATGCCTTCGGGCTGTGTGAAGATATAGTCGATAACAAATGCAAGAAGTGCATTGATATTGAAGCTGCCGTCTTTATAGTATTCCTTATTGCTAAGGTCCATATTAAGGAGACCGGCTATAAGGTCTTCAACAGCGGGTGTGAAGACGAACCATTCAAGAAGTTTAAGAAGTACCGTTTCCTTATCGGGTGTGTACATCTTTATGTTAGTGCGTGTAGCAACCGACATTTCGTGGAACTTCTTGCTTACTGTTGTAACATAATCCTCGTCTGATCCTGCGAACCATGCGCATGAAGCGAGGTCAGCGAATGCGTCTTCGCCGATAATAGCTGTGAGTGAAATACCGTTAATCTTAACCTTCTGAAGAATCTCAAAGATAACTTCTTTAAGTGAAGATGTGTTGGTTGTCTTAAGAGCTGCAATAATTCCTGAAAGAGTATCGCTGCCCTTTGTATTTTCTTCTTCGGTGTCTGCCTGTGTCGCAGGTTTGCTCTGAGCTTCGGGCTCTGAACCTGCAAGAGGCTCAACAGCAAGAACATTAGCCGCAAAGCTCTCTGCGCCTGAGCCGTCTGAGCCTTCGCTCTCAACTGTGGCTTCAACACCGTCTATAACACTGAGAGTGTATGCCGCAAGAGCAGCCGTTGCGAATGCTTCGCCTGCCTCAAGAGTATTAGCCTCCTGAGCGTTGCCGTCAATACCGACTGATGTGTCTTTGATAATATCCTGTAAGAATGTCTTGACAAAGCTGAGAAGGTCAACCTTGTAGATATCCTTAATCTTGTTAAAGAGTGTTGTGAACGGAAGAAGAACGTTGATGAAAATGGCATCAAGACCGTCAGCATCTGTAATTGCACCGTTCTCATCATATGTTATTGAGTCAATTTCCATAAGGTATGAAAGACCGGGAAGCATTGTCTCAATAGCAATTATCGGGTTCTCGGTGAGAGCTTCGATAACCTGGAATATGATATCAAGAATGAGTGAAAGCAAGGGCTTGGAGCTGCCTGCCGCTTCAACTTCAGCAACAACCTGCTGAGCTGACTTGTAATCGTAGTAGTCGCCTGCTTCTTCGTCATATGTCGAACCGTCAGGCTTGATGTTGCCGTCGCTGTCCTTAAGAACAGTCTTGAATGATGAGAAGCCGAGTGCCTGCATAAGCGGAAGAAGTAATCCGCCGTAGCCTTCAAGACCGGTGATACCTATACCGCCCTTGCCTGTTTCGTCAGCGTAAAGTCTGACCTCGCCGCCGATAAAAATAAGGTCAAGGATGTCTGAAATGCCTGCGAAGAAGGACCAGAGAAGGTTTTCAAGGATGCCCTTATTCTTCTCTACATCTGCTTCTGAAACACCTGTTGCAAAGCCCCATGTGCCTGTGACGGTGAACTTTCTAATGGTTTCACCGACCGGCGTAATAATATTAGCGGGGTCATAGTCAGCATTAGCAGTGTCATAGTACCTTGCGGGAACAAATGTCTTTGCGTCGCCGACCGCATACTTCTCAACAACATTGTTGACGTCATATGTTGAAGCGTCTGCATAGAACGGGTTATCAGCCTTGATAGCTTCAGGTGTGAGAGCCATGTCGGTTCTTGCCCAGACATAAACCGTCTTGTCTTCGCCGTCGGCTGTTTCTGCCTTAACAGTGTAGCTGTAAAGCTCATATTCCTTTACGTTTGCAGCGTTCTTTGCAACTCTTCTCCACTTGGTTGAAGAACCGATAAGATTCGAGAGTGCTTCTGCTGCCTGAGCAAAGTCTGCATCCTCTGCCGCCAGAGCTGCTGCCGCCGCTTTGACTGTCTGCGGCTGAAGGTCGAGACCTGCATCAGCGAGAATATCGAATAAAAGACCGATTATATCAGACTTGCCCTCTTCGGCTGAGCCGAGCAGTGCGATAATCGTTGTGAGAAGCTGGTTCATTGTGTCGTCTGCAAAGACATACTTAACAAGGAGCTTGTCAAAGAATGTCTTGAGAGTGAGCTTCTCGTTTTCTTCGAGTGTGATTGCTGTAAGGAAGCCGTTTTCGCCGACAATCATATCTCTGAGCATGTCGAGAACATTATCAACGACAAGCGCAAGGTTATCGGTTGAAAGAGCTGTCTTTACACGTGAAATTTCTGAAAGTGAGTCTGCGATTGATTCGTCTTCAGCGCCTTCGATGAACGGATAGTGAATTTCATCTCTGACATTACCGTCTTCATCATAAAGTCTTTCGCCGAAGTCAACCGGGAAGAATGAACGAACTCTGTATTCTGTAACGAGTGAAACTATAAGGTCAACAAGCTGTTCGGGGTGAACCATAGCCATTGAAATAATTTCGTCGAGGACACCGCCCAGAGCTGTTCCGTCGCCTGAGAAATCATCGTCTGTTATGTCATAGCCGAGAAGTGAACCGAGCATTTCCATAACAGTTGTGTTGGTCGTGATGAAGTCGATAAGGAACATGAAGATTTCTGACTTCTTTATCGAAACCTGACCTGTTGTTGAAATATGGACATAGTCCTTATAAGCCTCGTCATATGTGAAGCTCGAGTCTTCAAGTGCCTTATATTTTTCATTCGAGGTACCGAGAGCCGCAATGGCCTTGAAGAAGTTTCTGATAACGCCGCCGCGATATTCGTTTCTCGCTGACTTTTCAGCCTGAGCAAGAACCTCTTCGTCAACAACGCCTTCATCGACCTTTTCCTGTCTTGCCGCTTCTGCCGCCGCATCTTCCTGAGCGACGTCATAACCGCCGAAGTTGCCTGTCATGAATGAGGCGAGACCTACCTTCTTGCCCATATCCGACTCCTTACCTGTGATTGAACCAAGGTCAAAGAGTTCAAGTGAGCCGAGAAGTTTGAAGAGTGACATTGTGAAGGAAACGTCTGTGCTTCCTGCGCCGCTCTGTTCAATAATCTTGGGCAAATAGCCTGACGGAACTGTGTCGCCGCTGCTTATTGTTATTCTGTCATAGCCTGACTCAGCCGCGTCATAGATACCGTCTTTATAATAGTATATGTTACCGTCTGTGTCTCTCTCGAAGTCAACATAGTTTGTGAGAGCTTCCTGGAAGGTGGTCCATGAGCCGTCGATAAGCATGTCGATAAGACCTGCGCCGAGTGTTTCAATTCTGATGTCGACTATTTCTGAAAGTCTGTCTGTCAGTGATGTGACAGGCTTGAGAAGGTTCTCTATGAGAGTGGTGAGACCGTCGCCATAGAGGAAATATGAAAGTGTCGGGAGTGCTGTTGCAAGAGTGGTAATCGGGAATGTCGCGAATACCTTGACGAAGAGAAGAATATCGTCAACTATCTTGATAATAGCGTCGCCGAGACCGTCAGCGTCGAGATTTCTTATACCGTCAGTTTTGAATGTCGGACCGTAGAGATATTCATAGAATGTCTCTGCTGACATTACGACAAGGTCGTCGGTGATACCGAGGCTTTCTTTTCTTTCGGGGTGTTCTGTGTCGTTGACCCATGTGAAGAGCTGACCGACACCGAGCATGTTATAAATCGGTAAAACAACATTTTCATAACCCTTGTTACCGACAATTGTGAGACCGCCGAAGAGTGTGAGTGAGTCGCCGCCGAAGAGAGTTGAAACAACGGGAGCGAGAGGCTTGATATACTGATAAACGATTTCAAGCATTTTATCTTTCTTCATATTGAAGAGAGTCTCTGAATCGTCATTGGTGAGTGTATCAAGACCCCAATCCCACTTAGCTGCGGGAGCTGTGGCGGGAACTGAGTATGAAGTGCCGTTATTTGCATTGATGTAATCAATAGCAGCTTTTACATCTTCCTTAACAGCGCCGTTTTCGTCAACGAGATCTGCGTATGCGACAAAGTGAGTGTTCAAAACATCTCTATCTGTAACTTTCTGTGTCGCTGTGTCAACAGAATATTCTTTATGTGTTCTCTGAACATATTCTGTTGCGCCTTCTGTGAGCTCAACACCTGCGGGAATCTCTACAGGCTTAGCTGTGTAATCCTTAGCCGCATAGAAGGTGTTGCCGTCGGCTGAATAAACAGTTGTTACACCTGAGCCGTCGTCATATGTGTAAGCCGTGTATTTAGCATAAACGGGCATTTCAACAAAGATACCTGACGGAATCATACCGGTGCTGTACTGATAAACTGTTGAGCCGTCATCAAGCGTGAGAAGAATCTTCTGACCTTTTTCGTCAAGAATATAGTTACCGTTTGCATCCTTCTGATATTCGGGCACTTTCTGAAGGTCGCCTTTTTCTTCACTGCCTGTTGTCTTATAGACTATATCGCCGTTAGCGTCAAAGACATACATTGAGTGGTTCTGAGCGATCTGTGACCATGTGTAGTCAACGGTTTTACCGCCGATTTTTGCGACTACATTACCGTCAATAAGCTCGACTGAGTCAAAGCCGTATGCGTTGAAATCATAGAAAACAGTCTTTGAGCCGTCTTCTTTGAAGGTGAAGGCTTCGGGAGAAATTGTGAAGCCCGCCGAATCGAGAACGCTGAATATTGTGTCGATACCGCCCATTGACGTGAGAAGCCCGAGAATCATATTCTGAAGGGTTGTTATCATATCGTCCTTGAGCAGAATATCGTTAAGAATACCCTGGAGGAGATCCCAGATTGTGTTGGAGTCTGAAAGGTCGAGACCCTTGAAGAAGTCAACACTGAGAATGTTGTTGGCAATAAGAGCGTCAACAACACCGGGAGCCGCCTGAGTTATAACAGCATCAAAGTTTTCGATAGCTGTTTCAACCGACTGCTGAGCGGCAACACCGCTGTTTTTATCATCCTGGGAAGCGTCTTCATAATCCTTGTTTGTGAGAACAAGCTTAGTCCAGTCATAGCCGTTGTGCTCGATACCGTAGTTCTCATCGGCATACCAGACCTTATCGCCGTCTTTCCACTCTGATGTTTCTTCAGAGCTGTGAGTTGCTCTGACTGTTTCATCGTATTCGTAGAAATACTTATCAGCGTCATTGACATTATAGTCTGTGAGAAGTGCGATAAGTATTGATGTAATAAGGTCAACCTTCATGGCTGTGCCGCTTGCGCCGCCAAGCTGGTTTGTTCTTTCAACAATACCATAGATGATATCTTTATAAAGCTGGATTTCGTCCTGACCGAGGGCGTCTATAGTGCCCATCTTTGTGAGCGTTGTGAGAAGAAGATCGCCGATAGCCTGAACAATATCGCCGTTAAGAGCTGTTCTGACAAATGTGATGAGCATCATACCTGCGCTGCTCTCGAGCTTTGTGAAGGTGTTTGCTGTTGTGTAGTCCGTTCTTGAAACGGGTCTGTTTGTCTTAGCGTTGATATTAGCGTAGAGTGAACCGTATGCGGCCATCTGCTTGAAGTCGAGAATTTCAAGGTTGACTCCGGCTGTTTCGTCGTTGCCGCCGAGCAGTCTGCCGATAAGCTCGTTGAGAACTGTCTCGAGGTCGAGACTGTCAAGCATTCCTGCAATATCAAGGTTAATAAGATTTGCAAGAATCGGGTCAACAATATCGAGAACCTTGAGAACCGGCTCGATAAGGTTTCTGACCGCTATAGCGAAGTTTGATGTTCTCTTGAATGTTCCGTCCTCATTCTTCACCTGATACTCATTTCCGTTTTCATCTGTTTCATAAACATCATAGGTGTAGAGCATGTAGCAGACGTTAGGCAGAACGCTCATGAGAACCTTTATCGGGTTATCAAGAAGACCCGTGACACCTGTTGCGCCGAAGAGAAGATTGCCTATCTGGTCAAAGAGATCTCTCATCGGTGAATAGTTGAACTGAGCCGTTCTGTTGATTGCGTTTTCGCCCGCCAGCGTCTTGATGCATGCGTCATATTCAGCCTGTGACTGAGTTTCAAGACCAAAGGCTTCATAGAAGGGAACAAGACCCTTTGAGTAGCCCTTATTACCTCTGATTGTGAGTGTCTTAGCTATTGTCAGGTTCTGACCTGAGAGGATAATAGCGAACACACCGTTAAGGGGAGCGATAAGAGACTGAATGAAGTGAGCAAGTGAGTTATAGGTTGCTCTTGCGTTATCTCTTTCATCGACCTTACCGTCGCCTGTGATATCTGTTGATGAGGTTGCGTTATAGTTGAACCAGCCCTTGAAATTGCCCTTGATTTCTGAGGGAGCAACAAGGTCTGTGAGCTTCATCTTTGAAAGAACATTACAATAAGCAACACATCTTGTCTTAGGTGTGGTTACTGTAGTAACCGTGCCGCCGTTAAATGTATCGGCGCAGTATTCGAGCCAGCCGGCAAGATACTCGTCATAAGCGTAGAATGTTTTTGAGAATGAACCCGATGAATAGTCGCCTACTGTTGTCTCATAGCCGTAGAGTGCTCTGTAGAAGCCCGCCGGCGTGAGGTCGATGTTGAGTCTCTTGGCGAGTGTGAGAATCTTGTCAAGAGTTGTGCCGAGACCGCCGAGAAGGCTGTCAATGAGACCGTCTTCGGTTTCTGAGCCGAAGAGCATGTTCATAAGGAAGTCAAAGATAGTCGGCGTGAGAAGAAGCTGGTTGATAAGGTCTGCAAGGCTTGTTGCGTCCTTAACACCGTCTGTTATGCCGGGGAGAAGACCCTCAAGCATAGGTCCGAGAAGCTCCATAAGAAGAGGAACTATACCGTCAATTATCTTTGAAACGTTGTCAACCGCAAGGTCAGCCTGTGCGATATCATATGCTTCGCCCCATTCATATCCGGCCGCATTATACTTTGAAGCATAGGTATAGAGAGCCTTCCAGTTCTCCTGATCCTTAGTGCTGAGCTTTGCAAGATATGCGCTTGCGCTTGAGCCTGTCGGGTCGATTGTGAAGAATGTGGCTTCGCTGACGCCAATCTTTTCGGCGAGATCAGCCGAAAGAACAAGATATTCGCTGAGATAGTCATTAACCTTGAAGTTTGACTTATACATCGTTGTGCCGTTAACGGTTGTTGTGCCGCCGAAATACTGGCTGATGTCATATCTTGTTGTGTTGTTGTTATTGATACCCCACTTGATAGCGTCTGTGTAGTTATTATAGTTGACAAGATAGGGGTTGAGAAGTGCGATAAGAATACCCGCTGTGTAGTCGCCGAGACCGCCAAGAGCACCGCCGAGTGTGTCAAGAAGAGTTTCGGGGAGCTTGGTATTTGTCGCTTCTGCGCCGCCTGTAACTCTTGTTACTGTGTAATAGGTAACATCTTCACCTGCTGAGTTCTTGACAACATTTGTGCCTGTTACTCTATAAACACGGCCTGTGAGCGGATCAAAATAGTGATAAGCGGGAAGATCTGAAGCCGTTGCCTCAGTAGGCTCATAGTCATTCCTATATAATGTGGTTATTTCGCCTGTGTAAAGACCGCTGACCTTTATCGAGCCGCCGAGAAGCGGAGCGATAAGCGGTGTTATCTGTGTGAGAAGACCGTCGTCCATGACCCAGCGCAGAAGCGTGAGCAGAAACGCACCCTTGTCGGGAACGATATGATAGCCCGTTATCGTGCCCGATCTGCCGGCAAACGAATAACTCATAAGACCGGTCTGAGTCGTGCTGCCGTTCCATGTAGTGCTTGTGTTTCTTGCCGCCTGAGCGATAAGTCTGTTGACAGGCAGATCAAGGCTGAATGTACCGACACCCTTAGTGTTAAAGTTCAGGAAGTCAATATACGCCGTGCCTAACAGACCATAGATAGTCTGCGACAGCATACTCGTCTTATAGTAATATCCGTTATACCTTACGGGTTGCGGATTTGCCGTCGGCGAGGTTGTCGTCTGCGTATTACCGTCTTTATCCTTCCATTGTCGCACGAGATATTTGCCTATATAGCTGTCTGCACTCTCGTCTGAGTAGGTAGGTGCCGTCGTTGTTCTCGTCAAGCTAAGAAGTGCGTCGAGAACGCCGCTGACGCTTGAGAACTCGTTAATGTCCACTCCGAGCATTCCCTTAACGTCAAGAAGACCGTTGCCGCTGCTGTCCTTGAGTATCGGACCGTTGATAATATCGGCAATACCTGAACCGAACTGCATACCACCAATACCTATTGAATAAAGCTGAAGTATAAGACCGACAGTATTGAGTTTAGGCACAAGCTGGTTGTATTCAAGCATTGTGAGAAGGTTCGGGAGAATTTCAAGAATTGTTGAAACAGGGTGCTGAGCAACCTTTGTGTCAAGCCAGTTGAGAAGAGGCTCAAAGATTGCTTCCCAAATATAGTATGAAGCTGTAACCTCACTCTTGACATTAGCCGCTCTGTTACCCTCTTTACTTGAACTTGTGAAATTGTTGAGAGCGCTGACCTTTGTTTTCAGGGTTGCGTATGGAGTGTAGTCACTTATACCCAAAGCAATAAAGAGAGGAATAACAAGTGTGTCATAGAATGATGCAAATCCTGCCTCTGCCGTCTTTAGATATATTTTTGCGTCAAGAACGCCAATCGCTGCCGGAATTTTTGCAGTGTCACCCGAAAGAAGAGCATAGAGAATATATCCGAGACCGCAGCCCGCAGCCGTCATTGACTTATAGAACTCATAGTGAGAGGTGATATGACCCCAATATTCATCTTCAACCCAGTTGCTTGTGTCAAGGTCGCCCCATGTTGATACATATGGATTAAAGTTGAATGAAATTCCATACTTAATGGTAGCTCTTGTCGTACCGAGTGTACCGGCTCCGCTTCCTGAAGGAGCCTTGTATTTGTTATACATATAGTTCCAGATCTTAGGATAGCTGAACTTCGCCGCCGTAGCATTGTTCGTCTTGTCGGCAGCTATCATGTTGCTGTAGTTAAGATCGTTTGTTGTCCAATATCCGTTGAAGAAGTTTGCCCAACGGGCTGAGTAGTAGTCATCGCCGCCGTTCTGTTCAACGAACATGTGAGGCATTGTCGGAATAGTGCCGTTAACAGCGTTAAAGATAAGATAACCGCCATTTGTGTTCTCGGCAAAACCTGCAATAAGACCGTCAAGTGAAGGCGCAAGATCGCCGAGGAGCTTATAAAGCCCGAATATCGTTGTCTGTAATGTTCCGCCGTAGAGAAGTTTATAAACAATGTGAATAAGAAGCTCTGTGATATTGTCTATCGGATCGCCCTGTGCACGGGTGATCTTTTCGCCCTTTGCATTGGTGTAAGAATAGGGAATAGTCCATGTACCGAGACCACCCGATACACTTTCACCCATAAGAGTGTCAAGAACAATACCGAGGTCATCTGAAGTTATGAGAGCGTCTAACTGGTCAACAACGTCACCGAGAAGCCCCTTGAGCTGTGACTCTGTCTTTGTGACCTTGTTATCATTGCTGTCAACAAGCTCAACCGTGTTGTTGACGAAATCAGAGACAATTCGCCAGTCAAGATTGTTGATAGCTGTCTTCCAGCCGTATTTTCCGTCAACATAAGTCTGGTCGAAGAGGTGATCGAGAATGTTCTGGTCAGCTCTCTTTGAGCCGGCGCTGTCTTCACGAAGAATGTTGACGCCCGACTGATAGCTTATAGCTTCGCTGACATAATCGTTTATGGTCTTATAGAGAGCCTCAAGGCTGCTCTGACTCCATTTTGAGTCTGTCGGGTCAAAATACTTCTTGACTGATGATGAAGCCAGCCATGCAAGCGTACCTACGCTTGTTTTGCTTGCTCTGTCTGTGGCGTAGTTCCACGCCTGAATTATAGCTTCATAGTTATAGAAGGTGACTCCCTTGGTGTCGTTTGTTGTTGAAGACGAGCCAATGTAGTCGCCGTTATAATACTTTTCAATAGTCTTTAACTGGTTATAGAATCTCTCTGCCGCCCAGTCAGTGATATTGAAAAGATGAGCTTTGTAGTCTGCAAGACCTTTATATTCACCATTTTCATCTTTTTCAGTGCCGAAAGCAAGCTCAAAGACGACCTTTGTTGCGGGGTCCTTTGAAGCTGCGATAAGGCGCTCATAATCCATTCTGAAATCATTGAAATATTTCTGAAGCTTAGCGAAGGTGAAGCCTTTGAAAAGAGTTGACTTCATCGTTGAGTCAAGCTGAGCCTTGAGGTCGAAAAGCTCGCCGGCTTCAAGGTCCTGATTGACTGCGTTAAGATAAGACTGAAGAATTTCAATGTTAGCTGTGTTCAGCTTGATGTTCTCGGTTGCAACAGTTGTTCCGTCAGCGTTAGTGTGAGCGGGCGGAGTTGCTGTACAGCCGACAAGTGTTGTCGGGTAGTGAACATATGCCGAACCGGGATTGTTCTCTGTGAGATTATCCTTATTGCTTGCATCGTTAAGGTGATAATAGAAATAATGCTCATTGACGTCATAGACATATTCATTGATATCGGCAATGAGTGCGGCCGCGTCGAGGGCATACTGAGTGGCTTTGGCGATTCTGCCGTCAGAACCGTCAACCCACGCCGCAACGTCAGCTTCATCATCTCTGTTATATGTGGGAACAAGACGGTTTCCGTCAGCGTCTGTCTTATCATAATAGTTAATCATATCGATAAGAAGATCTGCATAGTACGCCGCATACGCAAGAGAAAGATTCTTTTCGAGCTCTTCTGTCTTTGCCTCGATATTGTCCCACTTCGAGGTGTCAGCGTCTAACATATCGTTCTTTAACAGAGCGAGATATGTCGCATAGTTCGAGTCATCTGTGAATTCTATGTATTTGGCAAGGAACTGATCATAGATTGATCTTACCGTTTCGTCGCCCGTGCCGGCAGTGCCGTCTGTGAGAAGAGCATGCTTACCCGTGAGGCTCGTATTGAGAATAGCCATAAAGTCTTCGTAGAACTTATCCTTTGCGGCTATAAGAACCGGGTCGTTGATAAGAGTTGCGTACTGATTGTATGCATCCTGATAGTTCATCCAGCCCGCGCTTTCCGGGAAGTAGTGAGCCCAGACATCCTCGACCGTGCAGTCAGCGTCAAGACCGCCGATGATTGTGAAAGCCGAGAAGTCGTTATAAGCCTTCTCCTGAGCCTCGGCTGTGCCCTGCCCTGCGAGAACGGGATTATTCTGCTTGAAGTAGTCAAAATCACCGCTCAGGTCATTCAAAACAGCCGCAATGGCATCAAGGGCAGCCTTGTGGCTGACCTTCTGGTCATTTGTTATTTCGCTGTCTGAAATGACATAAGATGAGCCGTCTGAAGCTGTGGTGACAGCGACAGCGAGGTTATAATACTCTCTGTCAGTGTCAGCAGTAAGCTCGGCTATGTTGTCCCACGCAAGAACATCGTAGCCGTCAGCGACAGTGATTCTGAAGGTTTTCTGTGTCGCATATGTAGCTGTCGCGTCAGTTTCGCCGAAAGCGAACTGCTTGATAATTTCAGCGTATGCGCCGTTGCCGCTTCTCTTGTATGCGGCGAGTGCGGCGCTGCTGTTTTCGACAGCGTCAGTGACATCGTTAGCCGCCTTAAGAGCGTTCTGCTTGGAGATGCCGGCAGTGCCCTTGACATAGCTCCAATACGCCTTGGTAAGACTGTACCAGCTACCCATGTAGGTATCCTTGGTGATTGTCAACGTGTCGTTACCTGAAGTAACCTTCTTGTTGTCAATCGTGTCAAGAAGACCGTCGATGTCCTGGTTGATAATGCTTACGATAGAGTCGATCGAATAAGCCGCAAACGTGCTGAAGCAAACAGACACGCATGAAACGACCATAGTGATCGCCAGAATCGTACTCAAAATCTTCTTTCCGATTTTCATAGTTTTTTCCTCCTTAACAAGATGAAAATGGTATATATTCAAATAGGATTTCCCTATACAAATACCTCGGTCTACACAGCCATATATATAATAGTATGCATGCTGCTCTTGTATGCCCTTATCGTCAGCCCGAATTCTGAGCCTCACCGAAAAAGGGTAGACTAATCCCGATAGAGACACCTATAACTATATCAATTTTATCATTTGACCCTTTATTTTTCAAGGTAAAACGCCAATTTCTACATATTGCATATAGGTTTGTTGACATTTTAAAACAAAGGTAAAATATGCGTTTTTTCGCAAAAAAATGTTCAAAATTTGTCTGAGACACATCTTGTGTCTGAGCAAAAATCAAAAACTAAATATTGTGATTTTTGGTTCGGATTTTCAAAAAACCGCTCAATTCAATGTGTCGAAAAGTTTCGGAATTTGAAACTGACAAGATTAGAAAAATTGCACAAAAAGTAAAATTTATTTTCTGTTTCAGAATTAATATAAATGTAAATTTTTTGTGAATTAACGCATTTTTCGCTGTTTATTTTCTGAATTAGCATTATAACGCTTTATCTGCACATTTTCTTCAAAATGTCTGTATAAATGAAACGCCCGTGACAGCTTCGAAAATTTTTTGTTTTACGGTCTGTCAGACTGAGTTTTGCCACTTCTTCGGAGTGATTCCGAACTCCTCCTTGAAGCATTTGACAAAATAGCTTTCAGAGCAGAAAGACAGTCTCAGCGTCGCATCACTGCATCTTATATGCCGCCCGAGCATATCTCTGGCAAGAAGCATTTTCTGCCGCCTGATATAAGCCGTCATTTTGACCCCTGTCGCCTTTCTGAAGCAAACCGACATATAATCCGCCGAAAGCCGGCATTCTCTTGCCACATCAATGACAGTCAGATTCTTGTCAAGGTTTGCGTTTATATAGCCTATTGCCCTGCGCACTGCGTATGGGTAGTCCCTGCTCTTCTGAGCCTGAGAAACAAGTCTCGTCAGCTCAACAATCCTTTCAATCAGAATACGGTATATCTCGTCTCTTGAGGTCAGCTTATCGGTTTCATTGACACATTCATCGGCAAGCCTTATGCACAGCCGCTCGTCGGGTCCGCTCCCTGCGGCATACCTTGCGGCGATATTGATAATTTCCGAGACTCTGTATTTCGCCTCGTCAATGCTTTTTACGTCAAGCCCGCCTTGCGCTGTCTTTTCGCTTATCAGCGCTTCTGCTGCCGCCCTGACCCCCTCGCAGTCGCCTTTTGCGACGCACAAATAGGTGTCAAGCTCTTTTTCATAAAGCCCGTGTTCCCGTGAGGCAGACCCTGAGGAAAGAACGCCGCCGCTCTCGGGCGGCACTCCCGAAAATCCGGGTACAGTTGTTTTCATATTAATCACCATATTGAATTATATAACAATTTGCACAAAATGTCAACGGTTTTATTATATAAATATAGGTTTTTTTATATTTTTATATCGGTTTTTTTGGCAGTGCAATATTTCTGCCCTTTTGTTGTAATTTTCCGCAAGGCGTGATAAACTTATCTCAGCAGACTACTGCATAGTATTTTCACTCACTATTCTTATTTTCAAACAGAAAGGACGGATTTTTTTATGTCATTCTTCAGCTCTTTAATCGCTTTTGTAACAGCGATGTTCATGGCTTTTTTCAATCTCTTCGGTCTTTGCGGCGAACCTAAGACAGACATTTCACAGTGCAAAAATGTTATCTTTCTTATCGGCGACGGTATGGGCTTTAACAGCATTGAAAAGACAAAATTTGACTGTAATGTAACTCTTGACGGCTTTGACGCTTTCACTGTCAGGGGCGAATCAAGAACATGTTCTTCAAGCAGTCCTATCACCGACAGCGCCGCAGGCGGCACCGCTCTTGCAACAGCCAACAAAACAACAAACGGCGGCATCGGCGTTTATCCTTATGATATGCTGAATGTTACCTCACACCCGATGAACCTCACTGAGCTTGCAATTTCACAGGGCAAGCTCGCCGGTGTTATCACAACCGACAAGACCTCAGGCGCAACACCCGCTTCGTTCTCCGCTCACACACGGGACAGAGGCGATGAAGAAAAAATCACAAGTCAGCAGCTCAGCGGCGGGCTTACGCTTTGCTGGGGCGCCGAAACAGAGTCATTCACCGTCGAAAGCGCTCAGGCAAACGGCTTCACAACAATCACAGATAAGGCTTCAATGGATGCCCTTGAGGAGGGCGGACGCTCATTCGGTCAGTTCACGGAAGATGTCTGGCACAATTATGAAAATAAGGGCATGCCGACTCTCACTCAGATGACAGAAAAGGCGATTGACCTTCTTGACGATGACGAGGACGGTTTCTTCCTTATGGTTGAAGCGGCTCACATTGACAAAAACAACCACAGCAACAACGGCGAAGGAATGACAGACGCACTTCGTTCGTTTGACAAAACCCTTTCATATGTTCTTGATTACGCCGAAAAGGACGGCAACACTCTTGTTGTTGTCACTGCCGACCACGAAACCGGCGGTATAACCTTCAGAAACGGCGAATACAAATACACCTCGACAGGTCACACCGGCGTCAATGTTCCTCTTCTCGTCTATGGCTGTGACAACTTTATGGATAACGGTGAAGTCATGGAAAACACCGAGGTTTCACGCAGAGTCGCCTGCGCAATGGGTGAAAAGAATTTCCCGATAAAAGTAATGAATTAAGCTGAAGAAAACTTCACGCATACAAAAAGACCGCATCGGCTTTCACGCCTTTGCGGTCTGATTTTTTATTCGGTTTTATCACGCTATCGGTTCACGGATATCATATCTTACACCGTCGTCAAATGAAATATCGCCTGAATATTCGCTTATCGCTTCCTCTGCGTTTTCCTTGTTGAACGCTTCAATAAGCCCGAAAATATCCTCCTGCGCGTCACGGAAGAGATCCATAAAGGATTTTGTTGACTTAAAACGGCTGTCAAAGACAAGTGCCCATTCTTTGTGAGTTATGTTCATATAATCCCACTCGCTGTCGCTGTGCGGCTGACGCATAAGGCTTGAAAGAAGCGGACCGCCCAAAGGTGCGGCAAGGGGCTTTTCAATAAGCTTTACGAACTTTCTCCTGAGTCCCGTGAAATCGGCGAGCGCAACCTGACACGATCTCATGTTTCTGTATGCGTCGGCAAAATCCTCCTTGCCTGCGTCACAGAAAACGAGCTTCGGCACAACATATTCCATAAGCGAAGCCATCTCGTCAATGACATAAGGGTTAGGGTCAAGAACCTTATAGAACTTAAAGTCTGTCGCCTTATCATAGCCGAGCTCGCTTTTAATGAGCATAGCGTCAATATTCAGCTCAATCTGATTATGAACAACAAGCGGTCTGTAGTCTTCAAGTCCCTTAGCCTTTGTCAGCTCTTTCTGAACGGCATAGATAAGCGGGTGCGCCTTTCTGTCAAGAGCATAATGGGCAAGAAAGCCGTATATATATGATTTGACCAGATCTCTGTCGCACGGCTCGTTTTCAAGATAATCCTTCATCAGAGCGAACATCTTTGACGGGCATACATGGTGAAGAACCGAGCCGAGCTCGACAAGGTTTTCGCCGTTCCACGCCATTCTCCATACCTTATGCGAAAAGAGAAAATCGGGTCCCTGCGTTCCGTAATAAAAAGCGGATTTCGAGAAGCAAAAATCGGCGTCAAGCGCCTGAATTTTATCCTCAACGCTTTTTGCGAAAATATAATGCGATGCGGGTGCCGGCATATTACCGCCTCCTTGAATAATATAAAACAATAATAAGATTTCGGGAGCGGTTTGTCAAGACGGAAAACGCCTTTGAGCAAAAACAGGATTATAAAATGTCTTTTTTCGATATTTTTAACAGTTTTTTGCTTGACTATACCTTCTATATGGTTTACAATGTATATACTTAGTGGGTGCGGCTTTTATTATTTTGCCCTACCCTCTCATTTTTTAAAAGGAGTCAAGCTATGAGCAAAAAACAACTTAATCCGAATGTTCATACCTACAGCGGCAAGGAACTCACAGGTTATCTTGTCGGTCTTGCGGGTCAGAACATCATCTACAACATTACAAGCGCCGCTTTAATGTATTACTTCCAGAGCGTTATCTTCCTTCCCGCAATGGCATACAGCACTATTGTCGCCATCGCAAGAGTATGGGACGCAGTCAACGACCCCATGATGGGTAATCTCGTTGACAAAACACACACAAAATGGGGCAAGTGCAAGCCTTATCTTCTCTTTGTACCCGCTGTTGTTTTAGTCACAACAATTCTTCCGTTTTTAAACAGACAGTATGACCCCTCAGCCTCCACCCTCCAGAAGGTTCTCATTGTCGGCTGGGCAGGCTTCTCATACATTCTTTGGGGTATGTCCTACACAGCAGGCGATATTCCCCTTTGGGGCGTTACTTCACTTATGACAGAAGACGCAAACGACCGTTCAAAAATACTTGCCCTCGCCCGAATTGTCGCTTCTGTCGGCGTTATCGGTATGCTCGTTCAGTTCCTTGCGCCCTCACTCAAGGGTGTTATAGGCAGTGCGCTTCATATTGAAGATGACGCAACACAGCTTCAGTATTCATTCATAATTTTAGCTGTCATTCTCACGGTTTTCGCTTCGGTTCTCTTCCAGTTTGCGGGTCTTTCGGTCAAAGAAAGAGTCAAACAGCAGTCGAAGAAAACCTACACCATCAAGGAAAACTTCGCAACTATGTGGAACTGCAAGCCCTTCCGCCGTATTCTTATCTCGGGCGTTTTAAGAAGTCCCATTCAGCTTCTCAACACAGTCGCTCTCACTCTTCTTATCTACTTCTACTTTGACAACGACCCGGGTCGTGCGCTCATGGGTGAAAACGGTCTGAACTTCAGCCTTATTATCAAGGTTGTTATCATAGCCTTCGGCATTTTCGGCGGTATGCTTGTTTCTTCGGCAGCCACACCTGCGCTCATAGCAAAGGTTGAGAAGAAGACGCTTTACAACATCTACGCTTTTGTCGGCGCTCTGCCGTTCGGTCTTATCGTTGTTATCTATATGATATTCAAAGAGGCTCTTATCGAGTCAATGGTCGCTTCAATCATAATGGGCGTTGTTTTCTTCGCCGCTTCATGGGCAATGGGCGGTCTCAACGTTCTTCAGTCAGTCATGATAGCCGACTGTGTTGACTATGAGGAGTATCATAACGGTGTTCGCCCCGACGGCGTATTCTTCTCGGGTCAGAGCTTCATCACAAAGCTCTCGGCGGGTATCGCAACCATTATTCAGGGTATTGTTTACAGCGTCGTTCATTTCAGCGATCAGGTTATCAAGGGTGTCAATGACGCTCTCGCCGCCGGCAACGCTTCATTCGCCGTTGACTATCAGACATTTGCTTTCGCAATGTTCTTCCTCGTTTCGGTGCCCCCGATGATAGGTCTTATTCTTTCGGCTCTTCCGACGCTTAAATATGAGATTACAAACTCAAAGCATAAGGAAATTCTTTCTGAGCTCGTCGAAAAGAGAAGAAGCGCGGAATAATATAGGTTAAAATCAAGCCTGTCGGAAACGGCAGGCTTTTTTATGTATGCGCCGAAAAGGCTTTTCGGGATAGGTGTTTACTCTTTCTCAGAAAAGTGATATACTGAAAAATATAATTATACGGAGGTAAATTTTATGGATAAAAAATATGCGGAATATGCGGTTGAAAAGAGCTTTGAGCTTCTCGCCATAGACAGCCCGACAGGCTTCACAAAGAAAGCCGCTCTTTGGGTAATGAACGAATTTCAGACGCTCGGCTACAGCGCAAAAATGACAAACAAGGGCGGCGTAATAATCGACCTTGGCGGCATTGATGAAAACAATGCTCTCTTTTTAGAGGCGCACACCGACACTATCGGCTGTATGGTATCACAGATAAAGCCCAACGGCAGACTTAAACTCACTCAGCTGGGCGGTCTTCACCCCGAAAGCATAACATCTGAGAACGTGCGCATACACACAAGAAGCGGAAAGGTTTATGAGGGCACATTTCAGCTTATGAACGCTTCGGTTCATGTCAACGACAATTTTGACGACGAAAAGCGCACATACAAAACCACCGAGGTTGTCATTGATGAAGACGTAAAAACCGATGAGGACACCCGCAAGCTCGGCATCGAGGTCGGCGACATTGTCTGTTTTGAGCCGAGAACGAGGCTCACCGAATCGGGCTATATAAAGAGCCGTTTTCTTGATGACAAGCTTCTTGTCGGCATTCTTCTCAGCTTCGCAAAATATATGAAAGACAATTCGCTCACGCCTGAAAGAAAGCTCTACGCCCACATCACCGTCTATGAAGAGATAGGTCACGGCGGCTCGGCGAGCGTACCCGAGGGCGTAACGGAGGGTCTGAGCCTTGACATGGGCTGTGTCGGCGATGAGATAACCTGCACGGAAAAACAGGTTTCAATCTGCGCTAAGGACGCAGGCGGTCCTTATAACTATAACATGGTGTCAAAGCTGATTGAAGCGGCGAAAAAAGAGGGCGCAGACTATGCCGTTGACGTTTATCCGCATTACGGTTCAGACGTTGAGGCAACGCTGAGAGCGGGTCACGATATAAGACACGGTCTTATCGGTCCCGGCGTATATGCCAGCCACGGCTATGAAAGAAGCCATGTTGACGGCGTGCTCAATACGCTGAAAGTGATTAAGGGGTATGTGTTTTAAAAAACGCAGACAAATCTGCCCGATAAAGCGAAAGGGACTGAAAAAACAGCCCCTTTCGCTTTTTATTTTTGAACAGTAATGATACTCAAAACTTTCCGATATATCTACAAATTATTCATTCTTCTTTTTTGCTTTGATTTTCTTTGGACATTCTGCGTCCGCAGGAATGTGCCACGGAGATCCCTTTTTGTCTTGAGTAGCATTAGTAATAAGACCTACAGCGCACCACTTCCGAATAGTTTCTTGTGTATATCCCCATCTTTCAGAGGCTTCTTTTGTACCAATGTCAGCCATACTTTATAGGTCTAAAATTTGTTTCTTCTGTGCCTCGTACTCGTCTTCCGAAATTGCTCCGCAATCAAACAATTCTTTATATTTCTTAAGCTGATCAGCAGAACTCTCCACAGGTTTTCCCGAAAAACCGTTTGCTACGCTTGGGCAAGCCTCTATTTTTGTACTAATTAGTTCTATCATTTCTGATTGGTTTTTCAGCAAGCGGAACTTGATCTTTTCAGCACCTTTTGTAGTAATAACAATTCCTTTCAAGAAACTTTTCTTTATGCTCGTCATTTTCGCGAACAAAATGTCTATTTCTTTTCCCATTACCGCTTTACCCGTAATATTTTCATCGCCAACTATCAATTCTTGATTAAAATAAACAGCATAGAACAATAACGCTATTACCAAAAAAGCTATCAAAAAAACTATAGCCTCAATCCATATCGCACTGTTCATATACTCGCTAAATGCGAACTTAAAAAGTGAGAGTTCACCAATTTTAGAACCGCTGACATGTGCTGTTTCTCCTGATATTGGATTTACAAAACTATATGTATGTGCATGCACACTATAATCCTGCCAGCTTTTTGTTCCATAAACCCAAACAATAACGCTTCCTATTATGCCGCATACAACCAATATTAAAGAAATAATCTTTGCTTTCATAAACTTCGCTTGTTTCATATAAAATTACCCCCAATACTCTTCATATATACAATAGATATTTCCATCGTTTTTATAGATTCCGCCACAAGTATAATTGTTTCCATCCATTTCTGCCCATAAAGGACTTACATAATAATAATAGTCTCTGCTATTAATATAGAAATCACAACTCAAGTCGATATCCTCGCCCTTTACAGTAATATTGCTTAAGCTCATTGTTGACTTGATCAGCTCATATTTTTGAAATGAAGCTAAATCTTCAAAATCTGCACATAGAACGTTAGTGCCTGAAAAACCTGCATCTGTTACTTTATAGTTGTTTAAATCATACTGAGCCATTAAATCGGCGATTGCTGCAGAGGCTTCTTTGCAAATGGCATTTTCCTTTACCCTTGAACTGATTTTTGTAACACCAAAATAACCAAGGACAATGATCGCCACAGCCGCTATTGCACAAATAATTATTTTAGTGTTTTTGTTAAGTAATATCTTTTTCTTCTCAGAAGGCTCTGTTTCTTCTTTTGTGTCCGAATTATCGCTATCTAATACACCCTCTTCCTCCTTTTTAACTTCTTCCGGCTTAATAGCATCGGTATCTAACGAGTCATTGAATTTTTCGAGTTCTCCTATGTCGCTCATTTTATACCCTCCTTATCATTATACGTGCTCCCGTTTTTCGAACTTGTAGCCTGCGTTACATATGTCTTGCAGTTATGCTTACAGACTGTCTTTGCTCCGGCAGTGACACTGAATGTACCGATCAACAAGATCAACGACAAAACAAGTGCCAAAGCTTTCCTTAGTCTTTTCATTTGATTTCCTCGCTTTCTAATTTTAACTATATAGGCAATAATATGCCTATAAGGTTTATTTCATAATAACATATTTGCCTATATAATTCAAGTGTATTTTAATTGTAGAGGTGATTTTTTTGCTTGATTATAAAAAAATAGGTAAAAGAATAAGAAAATATCGAAAAGCAGAAGGATTATCACAAGAAGATCTTGCGGAAAAGGTCTGGATATCTGTCACTCATATGAGCCACATTGAAACAGGGAGTACGAAGCTGAGTCTCCCTGTTCTCGTCGATATTGCCGCCGCACTTAATGTCGACACAGATTCACTTCTCTTTGACGAGAACCATATTGACAACGACAAAGCAATTTTGAAACTTATAAATGTAATCGGCAACTGTTCAACAGAAGAAATTCTTCTGTTGACCGAAATCGCCCGAAGCATTAAATCATTTGTTGATAAAACAGCTCAGTAGTTATATTGAACCTCTAAAACGAAAGGGACCGAAAACCGGCCCTTTCGTTATTTTATTTGCTTGCCGAACAGTAATGGTACTTCTCAAAATCCGATATTCCCCTATTTTTATAAAATCTATTGCCAAGAACTTCAATATTATGTATAATAAATTGGTTAATCAAAAAGTAATAATTTTATGAGGTGCGTTATGCTTTGACTACTTTAGCGAAATAATTCCGATAATTTGAATATAACATAAATAATGATGAAATTTTGAGAGGTAAAATAATGATACAGTTTGAAGAATTAAGACTGCGCCTTTTACAGAGCGAAAAGCCGCTCACAGAGCTTCGCAGCGCACTCGGTATGGATAAAATGAACGAAGAAATTGCTTCGCTTGAGGCTATGATGTCAGAGCCGACATTTTGGGACGATGTCGCCAACTCAAATAAAGTCTCGCAGAAAATAGCTCAGCTTAAAAATAAGGTCGCCGCATACGACAAATTAAAGGCTGACTATGAAGACGCACTCGAATCAATCGCTCTCTTTGACGAAGAGGGTGATCTCGACTTTCTCCCCGACTGCGAAGAAAGCGTCAGGGCGGTCGAAGACGAGATTGAAAGACAAACCCTCGCCACTCTTCTGTGCGGCGAATACGACAACAGCAATGCCATTTTACAGTTCCACGCCGGCTCGGGCGGAACAGAGGCTCAGGACTGGTGCCAGATGCTTTTCCGTATGTACGGTCAGTGGGCAACAAAACACGGCTTCAAGTTCACAACCGTCGATTTTCTTGACGGTGAAGAAGCGGGGCTCAAGAGCGCAACTGTCGTTATTGAGGGCGAAAACGCATACGGCTATTTAAAGAGCGAAATGGGCGTTCACCGTCTCGTCAGAATCTCGCCGTTCGACTCCTCGGGCAGACGCCACACGTCTTTCGCTTCGCTTGAAGTTATGCCCGAAATCGACGATACCGTTGAGGTCGAAATCAACCCCGCCGATATCAAGATGGAGGTTTACCGTGCCAGCGGCGCAGGCGGTCAGAAGGTCAACAAGACCTCTTCGGCTGTCCGTCTTATTCATATTCCGACAGGCATTGTCGTTTCGTCTCAGGTTGAGCGAAGCCAATATCAAAACCGTGATGTCTGTATGCGTATGCTCAAATCAAAGCTTATCGAAATCAAAGAGAGAGAGCATCTCGAAAAGATTGAAGATATAAAAGGCGAACAGAGAGAAATCACATGGGGCAGTCAGATAAGAAGCTATGTTTTCATGCCCTACACGCTTGTCAAAGACCACAGAACAGGCTTTGAAAGCGGCAATATCAGCGCCGTTATGGACGGCGAAATTGACGGCTTCATAAACGCCTACCTGAAAAAGCAGTCACTTGACGCATTGGAGGCTGAATAATCCTGCCACGCAAAACAAAGGCGGCGTGCCCGATGCCGAACGCTGAAAAGGAAGTATTTGTTTCTCGGGCAAAAATTCTCCGTATTATTGCCAAAAGCCTCA
>JBJEOI010000050.1:0-8461 GCA_051880635.1 Acutalibacteraceae bacterium
TGACATATTCTGCGCTGACTTTTTCGCCGTTATATGTGCGCTTGCTGTTTATCTGCGTCAGCTCGCCGAAGCCCTCGAGCTCCTTTATATCGGGATTTCCTATATCTATACCGTCAACGAGAGATGAAGCCGACTTCGTAACCTCTCCCAGAATGTCGGTATTTTTTATTTTGTCAATGTCAAAACCGAATGACTTCATATCTATCGAAAGCTCGTTTAAAAGCGACGTTAAAGGATAGATAAGATTATCAACGCACTGCATAAGCGAGCCGTTATCAATGAAGAAAATGATATTCGGAATAATTGCCGTTGCGGTATAAACAGGTTTTTTAGCAATCTTATCGACAAGGTCAAAGACCGGCGTCAGAATATCCGTTATTATTGCATCAGTGCCCTTGCCTTTTTCATATTCATCATAGGTCTTTATCTTCTTTGATGAACAGCCGAGCGCTTCAAGAATGGGAATAACCGCCGTGTTGTAGCCGTTGCTTCCGCCTATCTTAACACTGCCGAATATTTCAAGAGTTCCGTTTGCAAGAAATGCTTCAAGCGCAGGGCGAAGAGGTCTGAGCGCCGCTGTGAGCGCTTTTTCAAAGCCCTCTCTGCTGCCGTCTTTAAAGCCCCAGTTAATTTTTTCAACTCTGTCCCACTTTGAATAATAAGAAAGTGTTTTTTTGGCGGAATACAGTGAACCGTCCTTGAGATATAACGAGAGCTGATAGGGGCTGACGGGAAGTGAAAGCGCCTGAGCTATCATTTTTGTCTCCTCACCCGATAAAGCGCCGTATAACCCTTTGACAAGCGTTGTCAGGAGGTCGTTTGAATAAATCATTCCCTTTATTGTGTCCTTCAGGGGGTCTCCGCCCGACATTTCAACAATAAATTCGTTTATTGTATCATCTATACCTTCAAGCACTCTGGCGATTTCTTCTTCGCCGAGGTTTTCGGTGTATTGCGCCTGAGTCTGTGTGTATGAGTGCGAAGTCCACTGATACTCAAGAGTCTTGCCCTCTTTTGCGGTGAAGAGACCGACAAGGAGTGTGAATATTTCGTCTGTATTTTTACTGAGAAGATTTTCTGCAATCTTAAGTATCTCTTCTGCGCCCTCCGTCTCGGACAGCATTTCTTTCACCTTATCGGTGTTAAGTTTCACAGCGTCAATGAGCCATGTCATTATGAGCCTGTATGCGCCACCCTTGTCACCCTTGACAAAGATAAGAGCGTCAAGGTCGATTTCGGGCAGTTTGACATCACTGCTTTGGAGCATTTCGTTCATCACAACCGTGATATTTTCACTGAATCGAAGAGTGTATTTATCAGGGTTCTGAATGAACATCAAAAACGATATCATCTGTGAGCCTGTGAAAAACTGAATATAATCGCCTATGTGTAAGGTCAGCGGTCTCAGAACAGCATTGACCGAGCTTTCAAGACCGCCGTTCTTTATATAGTCGGCAAGCCTCGGAACAGTTTCGCAAAGCTTTTCTGAGGGAGAATCAAGAATACCGTCAAAAGCTGATAAAAGAGACATAACGATAAGAGATACCATCTTGTTTCTGTTATAGTATGCTTCATATTTGAACACATCGGCAGGGGCAATATATGTGCAGCCAAGAGCCTGAAGCATTGATATAATACCTTTTTCGTAGCCGTCGTCACCGGGAATATTGATAATCCCCGCTCTGTAGCTGCCCGAGCAAAGGAGCATATAGAGAACGTCGTTGAACGGTGAGAATATCGCTCCGACCGCATCTGAAAAATCTGTCACGGATTTTATTTTCCATTTTGCGCCTGTGAGCTCAACGCTTTCCCAGTTGTCGGCCGAAGAAAGCCTTTTTGCTATTTCGGGATAAGCCGACAGCTTCTGTGAAAGCGCCTGCGTTGAGATATCTATACCGATAACTTTAATCACGGAGGCAGACTCGGAAAGAGAGGAATATATCCCTGTCAGGAGCGACGAGAGTGTTTCGTCCTTATAAATCTCCTTTGCAAAAGTATTTTTGAGAGAATCGCCCGACATAGCGCCGACCGCATTTTTTATCAGCAGGTCTGTTCTCTGAGAACTCTCCTCACACATCTCTTTAGTCACACCGCTTGGGTAGTCAACGGCAAAAACGCCGAGAGCCGATGACAAAATCATCACGGCGGACAAGAGCAGGCAGAGTGTTCTTTTAGTGATTTTTTTCATTTATAAGCCTTCCTTTCTTTACTTTATCAAACTTTTTATCATAAGATGAATCTGTGGTTTTATTTCCTCAGGCGTATAAGGTGAAGAATATAGAATACTGTCACAGCATACGCTTGCGCCGGCGATAAATGTCATATACATCATTTTGGGGGCATCCTCTTCACTGCAACCGCCTTCGATGAATATATCACGAAGAGCCTTGCTTATCTCGCTCTTTTTACCTGTGTCTTCTCTTGACCACAGCTTTCTGAAAGCCGCCATGTCTTTAAGAACGAGAACAGCGAGATTTTTATTTTCAACAAGCCCGTCAATAACACCGTCAATAAACATTATAATTTTTTCGGACGGAAGAAGCTCCTTGCTTTCAAATTCGTCAACAAGCCCCTCAAGAACATTTTTAACCAGTTCTTCACATTTAAGCATAATAATTTGTTCGAGAAGATCATATTTATCTTTGAAATAAAGATAGAACGTCCCCTTAGCGACGCCCGCCCGCTTGACAACCTCGTCAATAGCCGTCGGGTTTATTCCTTTATTTGTAAACAGCTCAAAGGCAGCATCTATCAGCTTGCCTTTTTTTGCAGTTTTCTTATCAGCGACTGACATAGCGACCCTCCTGTTCAAAAAATGACCAACAGTCAAATTACTGCTTTATTATATACAAAAATGACTTATAGTCAATATTTTTCCGACCATTTAATATTTTTTTATTATATTTCAAGACTATTGACAAAACTGCAAATAGTGATATAATAAAACAAGCGTTATATAACGCAAGTTTCCAAACGTAAAAAATAAAAAAAGAAAAGGATGAAAAAAATGGAACACAAAAAACTTCACAAAAGCGCAACAGACAAGAAAATTTGCGGCGTATGCGGCGGTCTTGCCGAGTATCTCAATGTTGACCCGACGATAATCAGGCTCATATGGGCGCTGACAGTCGTTTTTGCGGGCACAGGCGTTCTCGCATACCTTATAGCGGCACTCGTTATGCCCGAAGATGTCACGCCGATAGTTTAAGGAGGCGCAGGTATGCTTAAAATTGAACACCTGACTAAAACATATGGTGGGAAAAAAGCCGTTGACGACCTTTCGCTTCATATTCGTCAGGGCGAAATTTACGGATTTATCGGTCATAACGGCGCGGGCAAGACCACAACACTCAAATCAGTTGTCGGAATTTTAAAATATGACAGCGGCGAAATTTATATTGACGGTGTTTCGGTCAAAGAGAATCCCCTTGCCTGCAAGGAAAAAATCGCCTATATCCCCGACAATCCGGACCTCTACGACTTCATGACGGGCACTCAGTATCTGAATTTTGTCTCGGACATTTTTCGTGTTGACACCGAGAAAAGAACCGCTCTTATTAATAAGTATGCGCAGATGTTTGAAATGACAGACGCTCTTTCACAGTCGGTTTCATCTTATTCTCATGGTATGAAGCAAAAACTTGCCGTTATGTCGGCTCTTGTTCATTCGCCGAAACTTGTGATTATGGATGAGCCTTTTGTCGGTCTTGACCCTAAAGCGTCTCACCTTCTCAAGGAAACTATGAGAGAAATCTGCAATCAGGGCGGAGCAATATTCTTCTCAACCCATGTTCTTGAGGTTGCCGAAAAGCTCTGCGACAAGGTAGCTATCATTAAAAACGGAAAACTCATTAAATCCGGCACAATGGAAGAAGTCAAGGGTGACGAAAGTTTAGAGAGCGTATTTCTCGAAATGAGTGAAAGCGAGGGATAATCATGCTCAAGGCTTTAGTCAAAAAACAGTTTTTAGAGCTTAACGCTTTCTATTTTCAGGATAAGAAGACGGGGAAAAACCGTTCAAAGAGCGGCACGATAATGTTTATTCTGCTCTTTGCGTTTATTTTCGTTTCGCTCGCCGTCACTTTCGGCGGCTTAGGCTTTTCACTCGTCGAGCCTCTCAACAGTGCGGGTCTTGACTGGCTTTATTTTTCAATGATTTCCATGCTTGCGCTGGCGCTCGGCGTCTTCGGCAGTGTATTCAACACATATTCAAGCCTTTATAAAGCAAAGGATAACGAGCTGCTCTTGTCGATGCCTATAGAGCCGTCAAAAATTCTCATTGTGAGGCTTCTGGGCGTTTTCGCTATGGGTCTGCTCTATGAGTCTCTCGTTTTCATTCCCGCAAGCGTTGTCTATTTCATTGTAACAGGCTTTAAAGTATTGCCCGTTATCTGCTGTATTATTCTATGGCTTGTTTTATGCCTTCTGATTCTTGTTCTCACCTGCTTATTAGGGTGGTGCGTGGCGCTGATTTCGTCAAAAATAAAGAACAAGAGCTTTGTGACTGTAATCGCTTCACTTGCATTTCTTGCGGCATATTATTTTGTCTATTTCAAATTAACTTCAATTTTGCAGAACTTCGCTCAGTACAGTGAAGCTATAGGTTCGGGCATCAGACAATACGCATACCCGTTATATATGCTCGGCAAGGCTGCGTTAGGCGATATTTTATCGCTTCTCATTATCACAGCGGTTGTTTTTGCTCTGACAGCACTCACCTGTGCGGCGCTCTCAAAAAGCTTTCTCAGAATTACCACCGCTTCGCATACGGCGGCAAGCAAAACCGCAAAAAAGCAGTCCACAAAACAGACTACCGTTTCTCACGCTCTGTTCATGAAAGAGCTCAGACGTTTTGTTGCAAGCCCGACTTATATGCTGAACTGCGGTCTCGGCACTGTGCTTATGCCGATAACGGCTATAGCCGCTTTTATCAAGAAAGACGATCTCATGTCTATATTTAATGAGATTTCGCTCGAAACGCCTGTTATAAAAGACATTTTCCCGCTTATTATATGCGCGGCATTATGCCTTTTATCCTCAATGAACGACATAACCGCTCCTTCGGTTTCGCTTGAGGGCAAAAACATATGGATAGTTCAGTCAATGCCGTTTGATTCTTCACTTGCGCTCAAGGCAAAGAGAAATCTTCACCTTGTTATGACTCTCCCCCCTGTCATAGTCAGCTCAGTTATTCTTCACGCGGTAATCGGCTCGGATATTCTTATGGCTGTCATAGGAACGCTTCTCGCTTCTGTTTTCGTCTGGTTCTCAGCCGACGCAGGACTTTTCCTCAATCTCAAAATGCCGAACCTTTCATGGCAGAATGAGGCCGTGCCTATAAAACAGAGCATTGCGACAATGCTTGCTCTCTTCGGCGGCTGGCTTATCGTCATTCTCTTAGCGGGAATATATTATCTGTTAAGACACATTGTTTCATCGCTTGTTTATATCATAATATGCACCGTCATTCTCTCACTTTCGGCATTTTTGACAGAGAGATATGTAATGAAAAAAGGTGTGGCGATATTTGACGAGCTTGGATGAAAAGCCTCGGTAGCGAAAAGAATTTTCGTAATCTTTATATGTAATGTAAAAAGCCGGTAGGTTCTCCCGCCGGCTTTTTCTGTTTTTGAAGAAAATTACTTCATGTTTCTTTCATAGGACTCGATCATTTTCTTAACCATCTGACCGCCTACTGAACCTGCTTCTCTTGAAGTGAGGTCGCCGTTGTAACCCTGCTTGAGGTTAACGCCTACTTCTGAAGCTGCTTCCATCTTGAACTTATTAAGAGCTTCTCTTGCTTCAGGGACTACGCTCTTGTTGCTTGATGACTTAGCCATTTTCTGTTCTCCTATCATAGATTAAACGGATCGACATCCGTTTTGTTTTGCGTTTGCAGTATTATTATGTGAGAACAGTTTGTGATTATTTGTGGAAAAATTTTGTTATAAGGAAATTATTTTCCATTTTTCAATCAGTTCACTGAGGCTTATTGAGGCATTCGCCGGCGAAGTTGAGGGCAGACACACAGCCTTAACGCCCGTTTTCGGGAGAATATATCTGTTATAATATTTCTCTGCCGTCTTACCGTTGATAAATATTTTCTCGATGTCAGCCGTCTGAAATATAACCGATAAATCGTTCGGCACGACATTTTTGATGCTACTGTCGGAGCTTCCCTCTATGTCGCATGTTGCGATTACATCCCACAAAGCTATATGATTTCTGAGAAGAAACGCTTTTTTCTCCTCGACGCTCTCAGGCACATTTTCATTAAAGATTTCCGCAGTTACTCTCCAGAAACGGTTTTAGGGTGAGAAGAATAATCCGAACTCAGTTTTTTATCGGAATATTTCCGCCCTTTCTGCGTTAAAATACTCGTGGTACGACAGGATTGACTGCGTTTTGTGCCTTGAAAGGTCAAAAATCTTCTCGATAAAAAATCTTTGACCTTAAAGCAAATGATTTTTTGATGATTTTTGGTGGCTGAGGGTGAAGCAAGGCTGACGCCTTGCGAGACCGAAACGCCGAAAAGCACGAAAAATTCTTGCTTTAAGGCTGGTTCGGATTATACTTTTCACCCTAGGGTGACAGTAAAAGAACTCTGCTTCTCTTGACTTCACCGACGGAAAGCTCCCTAATATGAGTATCCGGCTCCTGCTGTCATAAACAGGCTCTATGTTATGTTTTTCGGTATTCATCTTGCCCTCCCGTGATTATTTCACCATAAAAAAGACCCACAGGCGAGCCTGTAGGTCTTGAGCAGTAAAAATCAATTACTTTTTCTTGAAGAGGTTCTCAAAGAAGCTCTTTATTGCGTTCATAATGTTTTCAATAATAGCCGCTAAGCCCTTCTTTGAGCTTGAAGACGAGCTTGAACCTGATGATGATGAAGCTGCGTCTGAATATGTAACCGTGCAGCCTTCTTCAAATGTGGCGACAACCTTTACATATGAAGCTGTGTCGGTGTTATATGTTGAAACATATGCGCCTGTGTCATTGATTTCATAAATCTTTGTGTCTCTGACAGTTGCTATAAGGTCGCCGTTTGCGTTAAAGACCTTGGCAACCTTTCTTGCTTCAGCGTTGACGAAAACGTCACAAGCGTCAGCGGTTCTGCCCAGTTCAATAAGGTCACGATAAAGTGAAAGCTTTGCACAGCCCTCTGCGCCCATCTTTCTGAGAGCGGCGATATCGGCTGTTGAGTTCTTTAAAAGAGCCTCTGTCTTTGAGTCTTCCTTAACCTTAGCGAGAGTGAGAAGCATTCCTTCGCCTGTCTCGCGTATTGTTATCATAGCGTTAAGAGCAAAGTCTGCGCCGAGTTCATCTTCAAGAGTCATAGCTTCCGCCGTGTATGCGGGAAGGACTTCTTCAATCTTAGAAATCATGGCAAGCGAAGCCATATACTGATACTTATCCTGAGTGCTGAAAAGCTTGTTACCGAGATTGCCGATTGTGTTATAGACAGTCTTGATAACCGCTGTGACGCCGTATGAATCCATAGCAATCTGAATTCCGATTTCTGCGCCTTCTTTAGCGACATCCTCTGTGAGCTCTTTAATAAGAGTGTCTCTTGCTTCTTCAAGAGAAGCTGTGATGTTTTCTTTCAGCTCCTGAGCCGCCTTAACAACATTCTTGTCTGTGCAGTTGTCGGCTAAGTACTGAAGAAGGTCGCCGTAATAAACGCTTGCCGCCTGGCATGAAAGGATAACCGCATAGCCTTCAACATATTTTTCATATGTATCGTTAGCCATGTTGCCGATTTTGATAGCGGCGTTGAGAACACCGAGAGCCGAAGCCCATTCGCTTGAAGCCGCAAGGTCAAGAACCTCAGTGTATTCGTCAACCTTTTCGATAAGACCCGCAACCGATTCGGTCGCCTGAAGAACCTTGAGAATTTCTTCATATGTTTCGTTGTTGTATTCAGCTTCGAAACGGTCGATTAAAGCTAAAAGAATTGTCTTTGCATAGTCTGTGTCAACGCTGCCTGTGAAGAAATTGTCCCAAGCGTTGCTGTAAAGACCGAAAGCTGTGTAAACGCCGATTTCAGTCTTGAAATAATTCTTTTCCTTGACATAGTCAAGATGACCGTAGCCGCCGTTAAGAATGTCGTCCATAACGACATCTTTCTTCTCATCTGCCGCAAGCGAAGTCATGGGAATGACTGACAGCAGCATAAGAGCCGCAAGAAAAACCGCTAATAATTTTTTCATATCATTATACTCCTTTTTCGTTTTCGGAAATTAATATTCCTTAATAATTAAAGTATATTCCTCTTATTTAAAATTGTCAATGAATTTTATAAACCGTAGATTAACTTTGTGCAATTTATCACAAAACACGAAAAAGTTTTGTAACAAAATGACTAAGGGTGAAAAGTATAATCCGAACCAGCCTTAAAGCAAAAATTTTTCGTGCTTTTCGGCGTTTCGGTCTCGCAAGGCGTCAGCCTTGCTTCACC
>JBJEOI010000051.1:0-1604 GCA_051880635.1 Acutalibacteraceae bacterium
AGCCCCTTGAAGGGGCTGATCAAACCACCGGTTGAACCGGTGGTTTTGATTTTTACGCTTTGAATTTTGATAAAAACGCTTTGAGTCTCTCGGACTGAGGATTATTTATAACCTCCTGCGCATTGCCCTCTTCGACGATAATGCCGCTGTCCATAAACACGACATAATCCGAAACCTCACGGGCGAATATCATTTCGTGAGTGACAATGACCATTGTCATTTTTTCTTCGGCGAGCTCTCTTATTACGCTGAGAATTTCACCTGTAAGCTCAGGGTCGAGAGCGCTTGTCGGTTCATCAAAGAAGAGAACATCGGGGTGCATTGCAAGAGCACGGGCAATAGAAACTCTCTGCTGCTGACCGCCCGAAAGCTCACAGGGGTAAGCCTTAGCTTTATCCGAAAGCCCCATCTTTCCCAAAAGCTCCATTGCCTCCTTTTCAGCCTGCGCCTTTGGTATTTTCAGAACATTAACGGGAGCTTCGGTTATGTTTCTCAAAATTGAGAAGTGGGGGAACAGGTTGAAGTTCTGAAAGACAAGACCGAATTTCTTTTTTATCTGTTTAAGCTCAGCTTTAGAAGCGTAAGCGCCGTTTTCAAACATTGTCATGTCTTCATATTTTATTATTCCGTTATCCGCTTTTTCAAGAAGCGTCGCACAGCGAAGAAGAGTGCTTTTTCCGCTGCCCGAGGGACCTATGACCGAAATGACCTGACCTTTCTGAACTTTAAGGCTGATATCTCTGAGAACACAGTTATCGCCGAAGGATTTTGAAAGATTTGATATTTCAAGAATATTCACAACAGTCCCCCCTTAAACCTTATAGTAGTTCAGTTTCTTTTCTATGCGCTGCATTATGAACGCAACGACATAGTTGAATATGTAATAGAAAACAGCCGCTATGACATAAGGGAGCATTGATGTGTTTTTGTTGGCTATTTCTTTAGCGACAGTGAACATTTCGAGAATACTTATCGTGAAAGCGAGCGAGGTATCCTTAACAAGAGTGATAGCTTCGTTAGTGACCGAGGGCATAACCCGTTTAATCATCTGAGGCAGGATTATTCTCATAAAGGTCTGAGCCTTTGAAAAGCCTAAAATATCAGCCGCCTCATACTGACCCTTTTCGATTGACTCAATGCCGCCTCGATATATTTCTGCGAAGTATGCGGCGTAGTTTATGACGAAAGCTATAATAACAGCGGGGAAGCGGTAGCTTTCGGTGATTTTTGCGTGGAAGATAAAATACGGACCGTAGAACACCACCATGAGCTGAAGCATGAGCGGAGTGCCGCGCATGACAGAGATATAAAGGTTAGTTATCCACCTGAGCGGCGCAAACCTTGAGACCTTTCCGAAATAGACGATAAGACCGAGGGGGAGCGAAAAAAGAAGCGTCAGCATAAATATTTCGGCAGAGGTTATCATCGCCTTGCCGAGCCTTTCAAGAATAAGCGGCATTTGCTGAGCCGTGATAGCGAGATAGTTCATTTTTTCCTCCTTGAGCGAGCCGATAAACTAAGTTGCGGTTTGTCGGCAGTATTTTTATAGTTAGGGTGAAAAGTATAATCCGAACTCAGTTTTTTATCGGAATATTTCCGCCCTT
>JBJEOI010000052.1:0-8051 GCA_051880635.1 Acutalibacteraceae bacterium
TTTATCCGACTGCACAGACACACTCCAGCCGTTTGCACGCCTTTTTTCACTATCCAAGTTTAAAGTGATTTATGTTCACTGTTTCAGCCCGTGTGTCTGCGCCTTTCCTTTGCGAGTTTAATTATAAATCTATACAATCAACTCGTAGCCACGGTTACCGAGCACCTGTTTAGACTGACTAAACATTTTATGTAAGTCAACGCACTTCTCTGCGCAAAAAGTCGCTCAACCAATGTGCGGAAAAGAGGATATTTATACTGTGTGATTATATTTCATTTGGCAATTTTTGTCAATTCTTTCTACTAAAGCGAAAAGTCTTTTGCTATACTTTCACCTTAAAACTTCACTTGTTGACTTTGCACGGCAATAACGCCTTTTTCTCAGAGGGCGTCGCACTGCATTTCTTTTCTCTTGACCTCAAATCAAATAAATGATATAATGCAATAGATTATGAGGTATTATGCTCTCATTTGTTATTTTTATTTTTCGGAGGAAGCACTATGGCTTTAATTTCACCGTCAATTCTCTCATGCGACTTTTCACGCATGGGTGAAGAATTTATAAATATGGAAAAATGCGGAGCGGACTGGCTCCACATTGACGTTATGGACGGGCATTTCGTGCCGAATATCACTCTCGGCGCACCTATAGTAAAGGCTCTGCGTTCAAAAACCGCTCTCCCCTTTGACGTTCATCTTATGATAAGCGACCCTTATAAATACGCCGAAGATTTTGTCAAGGCGGGTGCAGACATAATCACCTTTCACCTTGAAAGCGATTCGGACGCAGACAAGACGATTGATCTTATACATCAGCTCGGCTGTAAGGCGGGTCTGAGTATAAAGCCCTCGACCCCCGCGCAGGAAGTCTTCCCTTATCTGTCAAAACTTGAAATGGTTCTCGTCATGACGGTTGAACCCGGCTTTGGCGGTCAAAGCTTCATGGAGGACATGATGCCCAAGGTCAGGGCGATAAGAGATGAAATCACGAAAAGACAGCTTAAAACCTTTGTTCAGGTTGACGGCGGCATTTCAATGAACACCGTTAAGACCGCCGCTTCTGCGGGCGCAGATGTTTTTGTCGCCGGCAGCGCAGTTTTCGGGGCAGACGACCCGGCTCTTATGATTTCATCACTCAGAAGCGCCGCCGAGAATCTCTAAGGCTCTCTCTTCAATAATGCATCGGCAGTCATTAAGAGAAGGCATTTCGTTTTTTCTGACAGGCGTAGCAAATTCGTTGATTTTCAATATAAACGAGCTGTGAAGCCGCCCTCTCAGACGCAGATAATAACAGCCGTCAAAATAATATAGACTGCTTTTTATTTCTGTCTTTGCGTCTTTTTTCATTGAGGCGGAAAAATCAAGAAGCGCGTCGATTTTGTCGGACGCATACGTTATATCGCTTTTGCTTAGAACACGGTATCTTCTCTTTTTCTGCGCAATTGTGAAAAAAAGAAGGCATCCGCCGTCGTCTCTCGGCAGAGCCTCAACCCTGAGCGTGTCTGACAGTTCAAAATCCTGATTAAGCGAGACTTTCGCCTGACTGAGAACGGAATATATCGCTCTTCTCGTTTCTTCGTCTGAATAATCCATATCTTCATAATTGAGATTGAGCTTTTCCATGTCTTTGCGGCTCAGCTCTATAAAGATGTATTTTTCTTTCGGTGCATTGATTTTCATTTCACTTACCTTTCTGTTTCTACAAAATACTACATTATTATTTTATAATCTCACCGCCGTTATTTCAATGTAAAAATAATGGCAGAAAAACCAAAGGACGGTGACTTCATTGGCAAAACGAAATGACAATGACAATCTCATCACAAACCCTGATTTGCTTTTTAAATTCTCTGTCGATATGCTCGTCGTTATGACAGCTCTTCTCACAGCGGGTATATATCTCAACGGCTTCAACGCTTTCAGAACGGCTATGTGGTCTGTTCTCACGGCTGTTATTTTTGAAGATATCGCCTGCCGAATAACAAAGAGAAAAGACAGAAAAGCGCATGATTTATACGCCGCGGCGACGGGTCTTGCCATAGCTCTCATGCTCCCCGCGACAGTGCCGGGTTATATTGCTTTCTTCGCAAGCGCCTTCGCTGTCTGCGCCGTTTTAATCCCGTTCGGCAGCGCAAGAAAGGTTCCGTTCGTTCCGGCGGCGGCAGGCTTCTGCTTTGTGACGGTCTGTTTCCCTGAAGCGGTGTTCACCTATGCCCCGATTTCGGTCGGCTCGTCTTCGCCCGTTTACGGCGCAGAGGGCTTTGTCAGCGCAGAGTCATTTTCAAAAATGCTCACCCTCGGCAAGTCCGTCTTTCTCAATCCCCTTGAAAACATCTCTCTTCTTATGGGCAAAAACCCCGGTCCTATGGGCACAACATGTATGCTCGTTCTGATAGCTGTCGGGATTTATCTTCTTTTAAAAAGAAAAGAAAGCGTCCTCATAAGCTTTTCATTTTTAGCCGTATGCGCTCTTTACGCCGCCCTTTTCCCCAGAGTCAACTCGGGCATTGTCACCTCGGCTGTAATGGAGCTTGCCTCGGGCTCTCTCATTTTTGCGGCTCTCATTCTTCTGCCCGACCCGTTCACGGCTCCCTCTAAGACAACGGGCAAGATAGTTTACGGCGCAGTCGCAGGTCTGATATGTATGCTTCTTCGCCGCTACGGTGCATACGAAGAACCGGTCTGTTTCACGGTTCTGATTATGAACGCACTGGCATCAGCTTTCGGCGATTATTCGGAGAATATTCTTAACTCTCTCGTTTCAAAGGGCGTTATTAAGAAACGGGTCGTAACGTTTAGTGAAAGCGCACCGAATGAAGTAAAAGAAAAGAAAAAGAAAGAACGGGTAAAAAAAGTCAAAACGCCTAAAAAGGATAAATCCGCCGATCGCGGTACTAATGAAAAACCGGCGGAAAAAAAGTCTGAAACAACCGCTCTTTCATACGATGACCTTCTGAATTTCGACGGCGATAACGCCGTCAGCAGTGAAAAGGAGGAAAGCAATGATGAAAACCGATAAAAATAACCTTAAATTTTCAAAGGTAATGCTCAGGGGCGCTTTCATCTATAATCCCGTTCTCACTCAGGCTATCGGCATCTGCACGATTGTCGCAATAGGCGCAACGGCAAAAATTTCGCTCATTTTTTCTCTCATTCTGAGCGCACTGCTCATTATTATGGAGACTTTATCGTCGCTCGCTCTGAAAAAGCTGTCACGCTGGCTCAGAATTGCGATATATATGCTTATTTCAACACTGCTCATTCTCCCCATCTCTCTTTTTATGGATAAGAACTACTCAGAGCTTTCGGCGGCTATGGGTATTTTTCTCCCGCTTCTGGCGGTGAACTCGATAATCGTCATAAGATGTGAAATTTTCGCCGTCAACAACAATATAAGAAACAGCTTTTTTGACGCTGTAGCCGCAAGCGTAGGCTTCACTGTAGTTTCACTTATCGTCGGTATTATAAGGGAAATTCTCGCTTACGGCTCGGTTTTCGGCAAGACGGTAACGGGTCTGCCGCATCTTTCGGGCATTGCGCTCCCGTTCGGCGGTCTTCTCGTCATTGGCTTTCTCGCCGCTTTTCACAAGTGGATTATCCTCAAGAAATTCCCGAGATACTCCACAAATACATTCAACCTCAGAACAGCCTTTGATACTCCTGTTTTAATTGATGAAGGCATAAACGCCACCGACGGTTCTTTCAGCCTCATGCGTGACCCCGGTCACACGCAAGAGGACGGCGGCGACACAGAAGCGGTCGGCGGTTCTTCTGAAGTAAAAACGATATCCGCTTCAAAACTTCTGATTGCCGACGCCGATGACGACGGTGAGGATTTATTCGGCGAAAACAGCGAAAACACTAAGGCTGACGAAAAAGAGGAAGAAGAAGAAAAGAAAGAAGATACGCCGAAAGAAGAAAATGAAAACGATGCAGAGGCGAAAATGTCCGTCGATTCTTCAGATGAAGAAGAAACAGACAAAGCCGACGCTTCCTCCGACGAAGAAGAAACAAAGGAGGGTGAGAAATAATGAAATGGTTATTTGAACTTCTCGTAGCGGCGATTTACAGTCTGCTTATACAGAATCTTATTTTCAACTCGGGTCTTTCTCTGAGCGAAACTATCAGAATGGCAAGAAGACCGAAGTTCTTCGCCATGTACACAGTAACTATCGTTTATTACACGAGCGTCACTTCGCTTGTTTGCAGTCTGATTGACCTGCTGCCGAAGGTCAGAGCTCTCGGCACGGCGTGGCATGTTCTGATATACGCCGCCGCAATATCGGTTATTCACCTTATCACCTGTGTGTTCGTTATAGTTGTTCTCAAGGCGAACAAAAAATATATGAACTCGCTCGGAATGTGCGCAATAAATTCGCTCGTTCTGGCAATACCTATAATAAACAACCGCAGTGCAAACACGGTTTTCGCTTCTCTCGGCTCAGGTATCGGCGCAGGTCTTGCGTTCATGCTGGCGATGGTGCTGATAAATTCGGCGATGAAGTCAATCGCCAACAATAAAGAGATACCCAAGCCGTTCAGAGGACTGCCCGCAGTTTTCATCTATGCGGCGATATTATCGCTTGCGCTCACCTGTCTTTCAGGTCAGACACTGTTTATTTAAGGAGGCTTTCATATGCCCTCAAAGGAGAAGAAAATCCGCAGAAAAAGAAAAAGCGACTCTGACGGCGTAACGGTAAAACGCAGTTATTACAGCTTTTCGAAATATTACCCGGGCGGCGGCTCTTCTCAGAAATACCGCAGGGTAATGAAAGAAACCCGTGACGAAAAACTGCCGCTGAAAATAGCTTTTGCGGTCATTGGGCTTATTGTCGTTGTTTTTATCGGCTATTTCACGACCACAGTCGCTCTTGATATATCGTATGCGCCGACAACTGAGCCCACCGAAGCTGTGACTGAAGAAAGCTCAGACACAACGCTCCCCGCCGTCATTGACACGACAAAGAGTGAAGAAAAAACCACTCAGGCGACAGAAGAGCTTACGACTATTGAAGAGCCCGAAAGAGAAATAAATGTTACCTCTCAGACAGATGAGATGTCTTTTGAAGAACCGACCGAAGACGTGACGGAATTATTCACGGGATACTGAGCTATTAAGGACAAATAAAAGGAGAACGGATATGAACGATATGATTTTATTCTATAATAAGCCCTCGACAGCCATGAACAAAAGAGACACATGGCAGGAGGAGACTCTCCCCATCGGTAACGGCATTATCGGTGCAACCGTGTGGGGCGATATAAGGTGTGAACGCCTCACTCTCAACGAAGAAACCTTGTGGGACGGCGGCAGAGACAGCGAAAACCCAAAAGACAAATACAGCGGCGGCAACCCCGATAAGGATATGAACGCCGTATATAAAAAAATAGCCTCGCAGGTCAGAAAAAACGAACACTTTGACAAGGAGGAGCTTTCAGGTGATTCTGACGGCTATTCAAACGGCTATCAGCCCATGGGTGAGCTTCTGATAAAATCCCCCGCTCTGCCAAAAAGAGTACCCAAGGATTATATTCGCTCGCTCACGCTTTCAAACGGTATAGCTAATGTCAAATTCTCTGTTAAAGGCAAAAAGTACAAGCGCACATTTTTTGTTTCAAACCCCGACAATGTTCTTGTCTGCGCTCTTGAATGTGAAAACGGAAAGCTCGATTTTTCCGTCAGTCTCTCAACGCATCATAAGACAAGCGCAAGATCTTTCGCTCAGGGGAAAAACACATACGCCGTATATGAGGGAAAGCTCAAGGACAATAGCCTTAAATTTTCATCGGTTTTCGGTGTTGACTGCGACGGAAAGGTCAGCGAAAACGGCGGCGTTATCGCCGTTTCGGGCGCAAAAAAGGCCATAATCTATCTTTCAGCCGCTACGGATTACGCAAACGAATTTTATAATGAGGATAAGACGGTTACATATTATTACCGCTCGGGTGAAACTCACGAAGAAATAACAAACAAGGCTCTTGAAAGGGTGAAAAACGCTCTGTCTCTCGGCTATGACGAGGTGCTTAAAAGGCATGTGTCGGACTTTTCCTCACTCTATAACCGGCTTTCGCTCAATCTCGGGCAGAAATCGGATTTGCCGACCGACAAGCTTCTCAGGGCATACAGAAAAGACAGGCTCAAAAAAGAAGAAAAACGCTACGCCGAAACGCTTCTTTTCCAATACGGTCGATATCTTCTCATTTCGTCGAGCCGTAAAAACAGCCGTCTGCCGACTAATCTCCAAGGCATATGGAACGGCTTTAAGCGTGCCCCCTGGAACTCGGATATTCACATCAATATAAACGAGCAGATGAACTACTGGCTTTCATCTAACGCTAACCTTAATGAGTGCGCTCTGCCCCTTGTTGAATATGTCTCCCGCCTCAAAGAGCCCGGCAGACGCACCGCCGAGAAAATTTTCGGCGCAAAGAACGGCTTCATAGCGCACACTCAGAACACGCCGTTCGGCTTCACGGCGACAGGCTGGGAAATAGGCTCATGGGGCTGGTGCCCTGCCGCTGTTGCGTGGCTTTTGCAGAACTGCTATGACTATTATGAATATTCGCTCGACAGAGATACGCTTGAAAACACAATCTATCCGATGATGAGAGATCAGGTCAGGTTCTATGAAGAAATTCTCATTGAAGTCGGCGGCAAAAAGCTCATGCCCATAGGTCAGTCGCCCGAAGTCGGCTCTCTCACGCTTTCAAACACATATGAGCAGTCGCTTATATGGCAGCTTTACGCCGACACGATTGAAGCGGCTGAAGCCTTAGGAAAGGACAGCGACGAGGTGAAAGTCTGGAAAACCACCCTTGAAAAGCTCTCCCCCATCGAGATAGGCGAAAGCGGTCAGGTCAAGGAATGGTATCATGAGACTGCGCTCAACTCAGTCCATGACACGAGAAGACACCGCCATTTGTCAAATCTTCTCGGTCTTTATCCGGGTAATCTCTTCGACACGCAGGAGAAGAAAAATGCGGCTGTTGTTTCTCTTATGAATAAAGAGTTCGGCAGAGTGGGCACAAAGCTCAATCCCGAGGGCGGCTGGACATACGCTCAGCTTATGAACACATGGGCAAGGCTCGGCAGTGGTGAAAACGCATATTTCAGCTTTGAGAAAATGATAAAGAACCGCCTTTATGACAATCTTTTCGACTATCACAGATTCGGCAAAAACGGCGCATTTCAGATTGACGCAAACTTCGGCTGTACTGCGGGTGTATGCGAAATGCTTGTTCAGAGCAATTTAGGCTATATTGATATTCTCCCCGCTTTACCAAAGGAATGGAGCGACGGCTCTTTCTGCGGCATCACCGCAGAGGGTGCGTTTGAAATTAATGCCGATTGGCAGAATATGAGACTTATAAAGGCTGAGATAATCTCTCACAAGGGCGGAAAGTGCCGTGTGAAGATGAAAGAAAACATGTCTGTCGCAGACTCAGAGGGTAATGCGGTTTCGGTCGTCCGAGACGGTGATATTATCGAGTTTGAGACTGAGGCAGAGAAGAAATACACTATAAAATAAGCAATCGGGGACTGTTTTAAAAGACAGTCCCCGAAGGTTTTTAACGGTGAAAATAGTTTGAAAGGGAATATTACTCCCACCACCGTGCGAGCACGGTCCCCCTCCCTCAAAAAGAGGGAGGCTTTTGCCCTCTCAGTCTCGCTACGCTCGACAGCTTTGCTCAGCCGCAGACGGCAACCCTCTGTCTGCTTCGCAGACATCTCCCTTTCAAGGGAGTACCCAAAGGGAGAGCCGAGAAAAAGCACTTGCCTCGCCCTTTGCAGAGGTGTTATTCCCCTCATAGGGGAAATTCTGCGAAGCAGACAAAAGGATCTGGGCGAGGTACGAGCCGTACCAAATCCGTAGGATTTTTCGGAGAGGGTTATTACTCCCTCAGTCAGCTTCGCTGACTGCTCCCTCGAGAAGGAGCCTGATTTTGCCCTCTCAGTCCTGCGGACAGCTCTTTTTTCGCCCTCTCAGTCTCGCTATGCTCGACAGCTTTGCTCAGCCGCAGACGGCAACCCTCTGTCTGCTTCGCAGACAT
>JBJEOI010000053.1:0-7952 GCA_051880635.1 Acutalibacteraceae bacterium
TTACACAGGCGATCAGATGATTCTTGACGGTCCTCACAGAAAGGGCGACCTCAGAAGAGCAAGAGCAGGCGCTGCAAACATCGTTCCCAACTCAACAGGCGCTGCTAAGGCAATAGGTCTTGTTATCCCCGAGCTCAACGGTAAACTCATCGGTTCAGCTCAGAGAGTTCCCGTTCCCACAGGCTCAACAACAATCCTCACAGCAGTTGTCAAGGGCGACAACGTTACTAAGGAAGGCATCAACGCCGCTATGAAGGCTGCCGCTTCAGAGTCATTCGGCTATAACGAAGATCCCATCGTTTCATCAGACGTTATCGGTATGAAGTACGGCTCACTCTTCGATGCTACACAGACAATGGTTTCAGACCTCGGCAACGGTATGTATCAGGTTCAGGTTGTTTCATGGTATGACAACGAGAACAGCTACACATCACAGATGGTCAGAACAATCAAGTACTTCGCAGAGCTTGCATAATTAAGTCTATAATTTAAAATCTATTCAAAAAACGCAGAAAAAAGAGGCTCTTTGCTTCTTCTTTCTGCGTTAATTTTTACTCAGAAGTTATATAAATTTTCCCTTGTTCATGCTCTCAGAGCAAAAACAAGGGAAAAAGCGTTTTGGGGTATAAAACTACCGAAATCCGGTTAAATCAAGTAAATTATGCATTTACCGCAGGAAGCTGTTTAAAGCTCTCCTCAAGCTCGGCGTCTGTGGGAATATAGTCATCCATCTTTCCGTCATGGAACTTTTCATAAGCTACCATATCGAAATAGCCTGTGCCGGTCAGACCGAAAACAATTGTTTTTTCTTCGCCGGTTTCCTTGCACTTGAGAGCTTCGTCAATAGCGACCTTTATAGCGTGAGAGCTTTCGGGAGCGGGGAGAATACCTTCTATTCTTGCAAATCGCTCAGCCGCCTCGAAAACAGCAGTCTGCGGAACTGAGACAGCCTCCATAAGACCGTCATCATAAAGCTGTGAAAGAACAGAGCTAATTCCGTGATATCTGAGACCGCCAGCGTGGTTCGGAGCAGGAATAAAGTTACTGCCGAGGGTGTACATCTTAGCTAACGGGCATACCATACCTGTGTCGCAGAAGTCATATGCATACTTACCTCGTGTAAAGCTCGGGCATGACGCAGGTTCGACAGCGACTATTCTGCAATCAAGTTCGCCCTTGATTTTGTAAGGGATTCCATTCATTTTGATCAAGTCCTTTCGCTTCTGTTTTCTATATATTGCTTCAGATATTTAATAGCCTGTGAGTAGCCGTTAAATCCCAAGCCCATATAAGTTTTGATACAAGCCATTCCTGCGTATGAAGTCTGTCTGAAGCTGTCACGCTTAGAAACGTCTGAAATATGAACTTCAACGGCGGGAATTGCCACTGCTTTGAGTGCGTCAAGAATAGCAACGCTTGTGTGAGTGTATGCGGCGGGGTTAATGACAATGCCGTCAAAAACGCCGTATGCCGACTGAATTTTATCGACTATATCGCCCTCGTGGTTAGACTGAAAACATTCAACCGTAACATTCTCCTGAGAAGCAGTATTTTTAATAAAATCAAGAAGAGCGCTGTAATTCTGACTGCCATAGACATCAGGCTCTCTTATTCCGAGCATGTTAATATTCGGTCCGTTTATCACTAATATTTTCATCTTTTTTCCTCCCGATATGCTTTAAGTGCTTCTGTAATCAGTTTATAGGTAACGTTCTTGTCATCGGAAATTTCGACGGTTATATCTGCGAATTTTTCATAAAGCGGCTTTCGTTCTTCATAAAGCACCGCAGGGCTTTTTATCTGTGAAAGCGGTCTGTCGTCAAGCGGTAAAGCCGAAACGTCACGTTTCATCCATAAAATCAGACCGTTCTGATGAAGAGAATTATAGTTTTCTTCTCTTGTTATCACTCCGCCGCCGGTCGCGATAATCGAATGTGACTCTTTGCCGAGATCGGCTATAACTTCACATTCAATGTCACGAAACGCTTTTTCGCCCTTTTGAGTAATAATCTCTGACGGCTTCATTCCCGTGCGGCGCAGAATTTCATCGTCGCTGTCAAATATATTTCTGCCTGTTTCCTCACCGAGCATTTTGGCTATTGTGCTTTTGCCGCACCCGGGCATACCTATAAGCACTATGTTTTTCATCGAGCTTTGAAGTGAACTGTAAATCCGTGTTGTTTCGCTGTCGGGTATGCTTTCCGAAACAAACTGCTCTGAGCTTCTCTTTGCCTGCGCAACGAGCATGAAAAGCCCGTTTTCGCTCGGAATACCGAGCTTTTCCGCCTGAAGCAAAAGAGCCGTTTTGCTCGGATTATATATTAAATCAAAAACACCGCAGCATTTCGAAAATTTTGATAAATCTATGGGTGAAACGCCGTTATTCGGGTACATTCCAAGAGGAGTTGTGTTGACAATTATTTCTGCGTCGTAATGAAAATATAGATTTTCATAGTTATTTTCTCCCGACCTGCTGATAATTAAAGGCTTTGCGCCTAAATCCTCGAGCGACGCTAAAACAGAAGCGCATGCTCCGCCGCTCCCGAGGATAAGAGTCTTTTTGCCCTTAACATCAATTCCCGAATAATACACAAGCTGTGTGAAGCCATAGACATCTGTATTGTCACCGTATATAGTTCCGTCTTTTCTTCTGACAAGAGTGTTTGCACTGCCTGTCCTTTTAACCGTGTCGCTGACTTCATCGAGAAAGGGGATAACCGTTTTCTTATACGGTATTGTTACATTAAGACCCGTCCAGAATGTGCTGTGTAAAAACGAGGGAATATCCTCTTCTTCACGCTCATAGAGCAGGTATTCATAGTCTTTCAGCATTTTATGTATCTGAGGCGAATAGCTGTGACCGAGCTTTCGACCGAGTAAACCGCATCTGAGCATAATCAGAACACCTCACTGTAGCTGCCGAGATAAGTGAAGCTCTCGCAAGCGTCGGGAAGTTCGCCTAAAAGCTGAAGAAGTCTCGGTGAATAGACGGGAGTGTCAAGGTCAAAATAGAACATAAATTCAAAATCACGGTTCGGGAGCGGGCGGCTCTCGAGCTTGTTAAGATTAATACCGAGAGCATAGAGCCTTGAAAGCATTTTATAAAGCGAGCCTGCTTCATGCGGGAGCGTGAGCATCATACTTGTTCTATCGGCTCCGGGGTATATTTCAAGATTTTTCGAAATACATATAAACCTTGTATAGTTATTATCCGTGTTCTGAATTGAGGGGGCGAGACATTCAAGACCGTAAAACTTCATGCACGGGCGTGAAGCTATTGCGGCTATATCGTTTCTGCCTGATTCTGACACGAGCTTTGCCGCAACGGCAGTGTTTTCACAAGGAATAATTTTGACATTTTTAAGTTTTGAAAGAAATGAAGAACACTGACTGATAGCCTGCTCGTGTGAATATATCTCTCTGATATCGTCGAGCTTTGTGCTTGGATTTATCAGAAGATTATGATCAATTTTTATGCGTATGCTTCTGACTATATGGAAGTTATAATCGAGCATGAGGTCATAGACCTTGTTGACAGAACCTGCTGTGCTGTTTTCGACAGGGATAACGCCGTATTTGCACAGACCTTTTTCAATAGCCGAGAAAACGCCGTCAAAGCTCTTGAAATACATTATATTTGCGTTTTTGAAAAGCTTGTCACACGCATACTGTGAGTTTGCGCCCTCAATGCCCTGACAGGCAACGCTTGCAAATTCGGGGAAGAGCTTAGGCGTATTTTCAATAGCCTGACTTATTTTGTCGGTGAGCGCCGTACTGCTTTTGTTCAGACGGCTCTGATAGCTTTTGCTCAGATCCATTATTAAATCGAAAAGAACAGGTGAATAGTCCTTAAACTCATCAGGGGTCATGTTTCTTATTGACATCATCTTTTCACGTTCTCTTTTTTTATCAAGAACGGGGAGGTTGTTGTCTTTTTTATACTGTGCAATCTGAGCCGAAACCTCCATTCTCTCGGTGAACAGCTTCACGATTTCAGCGTCAATTCTGTCAATATGTTCTCTGTAGTTTTCAGTGCCCATTAAACTGTTTCCTTTCTTCTTGAGAGTAAGGCGTCATATATTGCAATCGCCGCACAGGCTTCAACACAAGGCACTGCACGAGGAACTATGCACGGGTCGTGCCTGCCCTGAACTTTAAGCTCGGTTTCTTCGTTTTTGGATATATCAACGCTTTTTTGCGGCATTGATATCGAAGGGGTTGGCTTGAAAGCAACCTTGAAATTCAACGGCATTGAGTTTGTGATACCGCCGAGAATACCGCCGCAGTTATTTGTTTCTGTTTTTATCTCTCCGTCAATGAGGCAGAAAGAGTCGTTATTTTCACTGCCTGTCATATGGGCCGCTTCAAAGCCTGCGCCGAATTCAAGCCCTTTAACTGCGGGTATGCCGAAAACTATGCCTGCAATCCGGTTTTCCATTCCGCCGAACATAGGGTCGCCGAGACCCGAGGGCAGACCTCTTACAACACATTCGACTATTCCGCCGACGGAATCACCCAATGCCCGTTTTTCGGCGATATAATCTTTCATTTTTTCACCCTGAGCTTCATCAATAACGGGAAAATCCTTTTCAGCCGTCGACGCTTTAAGCTCGCCTTTGTCTTTAACAGGACCGATTGAATAAATACGGGTTATAATTTCTATACCTTCTTTTTGAAGAAGCTGTTTGCATATTCCTCCCGCTATACACAGCGGGGCAGTCAGTCTGCCTGAAAAGTGACCGCCGCCGGCGTAATCCTGAAAGCCGTTATATTTCACCTGAGCCGTATAGTCGGCGTGACCGGGTCTCGGTATTCTTTTCAGAAGCGAATAATCCGATGAACGGGTATTTGTGTTTCGGATAATCGCCGTAATCGGAGCGCCGCAGGTTATGTCACCCACAACACCGCAAAGAAATTCGGGCTTGTCAGCTTCTTTTCGGGGTGTAGAATAAGCGTTTTTCCCCGGGGCTCTTCTGTCTAAGAATTTTTCAAGCTCATTCATGTCAATCATGCTTCCGGCGGGTATTCCCTCAAGCGTTACACCTATAGCAGGGGAATGTGACTGACCGAAAACAGTGACCTTTATATTTTCACCGTAACTGCTGCTCATGGTAATACCTCCAGTTTTTCAAAATGCTCCCAGAAATCGGGGTATGATTTAGACACACACTGCGCGCCGTGAACTATTACTTCCTTTTCACACACGCTTGCGGCAACCGCCGCCGCCATGGCAATTCTGTGGTCGTTTGCCGCGTCAATTTCACCGCCGTTAAGTTTAGCCTTACCTTTTATAATAAGACCGTTTTCGGTCTCCGATATATCAGCGCCGAGAGAAGAAAGCATATCGGCAGTGGTTTTCAGGCGGTCTGATTCTTTTATTCTCAAACGCTCGGCATTGATAATTTCGGTAGTGCCCTCTGCGCATGAAGCGAGCGCACAAATTGTCGGCACTAAATCAGGTATGGCTTTTGCGTCAACGGTCTGACCTTTAAGTTTATTCTTTCTGACAGTGACGCTGTTTTCTTTAATTATAACATCTGCGCCGAATAAACGCACGATATTTAAGATATTTTTATCGCCTTGTTTAGAGCTAAGGTTCATACCATTAAGTGTTATGCCCTTATCAGACATAGCTCCCATACAGATAAAGAAAGCCGCATTTGACCAGTCTTTCTCTACATAGTTTTTTTCTTTCGCTGTGTATTTCTGATTACCGTTTATCGTATATTTACTGCCGTTTTTATCAAAATTTATGCCCGTATTAATAACGGCGTCTTCGGTCATTGAAATATAATCAAAAGATTCGATATTGCCGCTTATTTCGAGTGTGCTTTCGCTTTCAAGAAGCGGCAGAGCGAACAAAAGACCCGAAATAAACTGTGAAGAAATATTTCCCTGGATATGATATTCTCCTGCTTTAAGTTTTCCTTTGCAAAAAAGCAAATCATCTTTCTGCTCGATTATCATTCCGTTTTTATTCAAGGTTTCAATAAGAGCGCCGAGCGGTCTTTGAGAAAGCTTTCCCTCCATGTGAAAGACAGAGCTACAGCCGAGCGCCCCGACTATCGGAATCATAAATCGAAGCGTTGAACCGCTTTCACCGCAGTATAAATGTATCAGACCCGATTTTTTCTCTTTTATCGGCTTAACGGCAATAACACCGCCGTCTTTTAAGGTTATGTCCGCTCCGAGTACGCTCAGGCATTTTATTGTAGCTTCAATGTCTTTTGAAATACCGTCGCAGATAACAAGGCTTTCTCTCTTAGCGAGTGCTGAACAAATGAGAATACGGTGGGCGTATGATTTTGAGGAGGGGACACATACGCTTCCGCTTCTTTTTCCTGCTTTTACGGAATAATTCATCTGATTCCTCCTGCGCTGAGCCACTCAATAAATTCTGATTTCTGTATTTTCTTAATTGAGCATGCTCCTACTTTTTCCGGCACAACAAGTCTCAGTGAGTCCCCACTGCTCTTTTTGTCCGTCATTGCCGCACCTAAAAGCTCTTCTTTCGGGTAATCAATTTCTGTCGGAAGACCGTATTTTTTTATCAGTTCTATAAGCAAATCAAGCGTATTCTTATCACATAAGCTGAAAGCATAAGCCGCTCTCGTTATTGCCGCCATACCCATTGCTACGCCTTGACCGTGCGGTACGGCATAATGGCTTCTTGCTTCGACGGTGTGCCCGATTGTGTGACCGAAATTCAGCATCATACGAAGCCCTAAGTCAAATTCATCTTTTTCTACAAAGTCACTTTTCATCGAAACGCACTGATAAATTACCTGTTCATATTGATTTTTGACAGGTGTCTCCGAAATCGAATCGAAAAGCTCCCGACTGCCTATCATTGCGTATTTTATAACCTCGGCACAGCCGTTTCTGTATTCTGTCTCAGGCAGAGTTTTCAGTGTATCCGTGTCACAAAGAACCAATAGCGGCTGATAAAAAGCTCCGACCTGATTTTTGCTGTTTTCAAGGTCTATGCCTGTCTTTCCGCCAACTGATGAATCAACATCGGCGAGCAGGGTAGTAGGAATCTGAATAAAAGCTATACCTCTCTGATAAGTTGCCGCCGCAAAGCCCGAAAGGTCGCCCACAACACCGCCGCCCAGAGCAATAACAGCGTCGCTTCTTGTCATCTTATTATCACACATCATGTTAAGAAGCTGACCGTATGTGCTGAGGCACTTGCTTTTTTCACCGTGAGGAAAAACAAATTCTATTGTATTTATTCCGGCGTCGCTGAGACTTTTTTTGAGCTTATCGCCGTAAAGGGGGTAGACGTTGTCGTCTGAAACAATGACGGCGTTTTTCCCCGTGAAAACCTCGGAAATATATTTTCCGGCATCCTTGAGAATACCCGAGCCTATTTTTACTTCATAATTTTTTGATGAATTTACCTTTACACTTTTCATACGCCGTCAACCTCTTCTTTGATTGCTTTTCCCTCTGCAAATATTTTTCTGAGCTCTTCACGGTCATTTTTTTCAATGGCGTCTCTGTATTGACCGAGATTATCAATAAGTATATCAATTTCTTTCAAAAGATTATCTCTGTTTTCAAGACAAAGCTCAGTCCACATTTCGGGATTTAGCCACGCAACCCTCGTCAGGTCTTTATAGCTGCCCGCCGAAACACCCTTGTGACCTCTTGCCGTCGGACTTTTAATGTATGCGTTTGAAACAATGTGCGCAAGCTGTGAAGTGTAAGCAATTTTTTCGTCATGAATTTCGGCTGTCGTGACGGTTATTCTGCCGAAGCCCGCAGGCGCAAGCAGTTTCTTTATCTTGTCAAGAAAGACGACATCGTTATATCTCGGCGGAACAATAACCATAGGCGCTCTTGAAAATAAGTTCTCTTTTGAATATTTATAGCCCGAAAACTGCGTGCCCGCCATAGGGTGACCGCCGACAAATGTAAAGCCGTATTTTTCGGCTGTTTTCATACAG
>JBJEOI010000054.1:0-33626 GCA_051880635.1 Acutalibacteraceae bacterium
CTTGCAATGGCAAGAGTTGCACACAGAGAGGGCTACCCCGAAATCGGTCTTTATTGGGAAAAGGCTGCTTATGAAGAAGCAGAGCATGCGGCAAAGTTTGCTGAGCTTTTAGGCGAAGTTATAACAGACAGCACAAAGAAAAATCTCGAAATGAGAGTTGCGGCTGAAAACGGCGCAACAATGGGCAAGTTCGAGCTTGCTAAAATGGCTAAGGAGCTCGGTCTTGACGCTATTCATGACACAGTTCACGAAATGGCAAGAGACGAAGCAAGACACGGCAAGGCTTTCAAGGGCTTACTTGAAAGATATTTCGGCTGATTTATAAAAGGAGTTATTCAGACTATGAAATATGTTTGCGAAATATGCGGTTATGTTTATGACCCCGCAGAGAACGATAATGTAGCATTTGAAGATCTTCCCGATGATTTTGTTTGCCCGTTATGCGGCGTAGGCAAAGATCAGTTTGCTGCAGAAGAATAAAATTTAAGGAGAGGGAGAAATCCTTCTCCTTTTCTTTTAATTATTACAAATTATTACAGTAATTACACTATATTGTTACAAATCTGCCAATATATTGACTTTTTGATTTATTAATCCTATAATCAGATAAAATAAAGAATTTATTATGGGAGAGAGAAAAAATGAAAACCTTTTTTACGAACATTATTTCAATGATAATGTCGGCTTTAATTTTTGTCGGCAGCATTATAGGCATACCTTCAATGCCTAAGGGCAATAAGGTCGATATGTCAAAATTCGAGCTGACTTTTTCAGATGAATTTAACGGGAAAAAGCTCGACAGAACAAAATGGACCCCGCACTTAGGCAGTGACGAAAAAAACACCGTAACACGTCACGGAGGCTATTGGAATTCTTCTATGGCTGAAGTTAAAAACGGCTGTCTGACAATAAAAACAAAATATCTTAAAAACGGTGTCAATAAGGGCGACCCCGCCGGCTGGTATTCCTGCGCACTTGACACAAGTGAATTTTTCAGTCAGAAATACGGCTATTTTGAAATCAGATGTAAAAACCCTGTGGGGGTCGGTCATTGGTCGGCTTTCTGGCTGCTTAACTGGGAAATGGGCAATGTCACCGGTAACGGCGAAAACGGAGCTGAAATCGACATTCTTGAAAGTGCTTTCTCAGGCAAAAGTTTTCTGAGAAACAGAATTTCTCACTGTGTTCATTATGACGGATACGCATTCCCCGATCACAAATCAACTATCGCAAGACAATATCTGACCCAAAATAATCCTTATACCGAATTCAACACTTATTCTGTTGAATGGAACGAAGACGAGTATATTTTCTACATAAACGGTATAGAGAGCTACAGAACAGACTTCGGCGAAACTTCAAAGAAACCCGAGTTTATGATTTTGTCTGTTGAGGTCGGCGGCGCAGACGGAAAACCGGGCAGAAGCTGGGCAGGAAAATCATTTGAAACAATGGGAAAGAACTATCAATCCGAATTCGTTATAGATTATGTCAGAGCATATCAGTATAAAGACAAAACAGCAGAGGCGTCTCAAACCTCTGCTGAATTTTTTAATTTATTTCAGTTATAATTGTGCATCATCTGATATATCATAAGTTGAGATAAATCTCTCTTGATTTTCACAGGGTTTTGTCCCCTTTCTTATTTCGGCTCCGTAGGTGAAAATAAATGACATAAGAATAAGAATGAGACCGAAAGCAATATCTTCACCTGCGTCATATATATTATTAATATCCGTTATTTTCGTAATTATTGATATTAAAATATTGCCGCCAAGAGGAATTGCACAGACAAGAATACCGAGTCTCAGAAATTCTTTTGCTCCCCTCTCTGTGAACGGTGTTCCGTCTAGAAGCTCGTTTTCAAGATACACCTTAGCAAACCCGAAGAGTAAAGATCCGATAACTGTTTCGATAAACATACAAAAGATATTACCAATCATTTCTTTTTCGGAAAGTCCGGTGTTATCCATCAATAATCCAAATATTGAAACACCGCCGATTTTAAGCTCAAAATCACCTATAACAGCGGCAGAAATTCCGCTTGTTAGAGTTAAGCCGGCGCATACAAGACAGACGATAAATAACACATGGCACACGATTTTTGCAATTTTGGCTATTTTCTGAATTATGTTTAGCTTATTTTCCATTTTGATACCTCATTTATAAAATGCTCGGGTGAGCCAATTTTATTCGACCCACCCTGTTTCGTCAGAAATCAGAAAATCTGACCGGGCAGCTTTTTCTTCTCTTTAGGCGGAAAGGTTAAATCAAAGTCCTCCGCCTCATTTTCATCGACAAAATAGCCTTCCGGTGTTCGATAAACGCCCTCAATACCGCTAAGGTAGCCTTCCTCAAGCTCTTTGAGGAGAAAATACGGCACTTCGTTTTCACGCGGCTCATCATAATAATGTATGCCCTTAGTCGAGGCAACTACGAAGCCTGATTTGCCGTAAAAATCAATATTGCCCTCAAAGCAAAGAGCGCCTGCTCCGAGAGTCTTTGCTTTCTCCATAGAGTAGTCAAGAAGCATTTTTCCTAAGCCCGGTCTTTTGTACTCGGGGAGAATACCGATAGGTCCCATTGTCATTATGGGAATAATTCTCCCGTCGTCTGAATTAATCTGCGCTTTTGAATACATTACATAACCGATGATTTTCCCGTCTTTTTCCATCACAAACGAAAGCTCGGGAATAAACTCATCGCGCATACGGTAAGTATGAAGCACATAATGTTCAAGGCAGCCGGGTCTGTAAACATTCCAAAACGCTTCTCTTATAATATTTTCTGTTTCTCGGTAGTCATTTTCTGTTTCTAAACGAATGATAACGTCATTTTTATTCATTTTTTATCCTCCTGAAAATTGTTGACGGCAATACGGGAGTTTGTGTGAGATATTACGCAAACTCCCGTTTACGCTGCAATCTCCGAGGTGTTGTTTTTTCTCAAACAGCAATCTCCTTAAAAAATATTTATACTTAAAAATAAGTATCGGGTTTATCAAAAAGGCAAAAGTCCCTTGAGCTTGTCACCCTCAGGCGTGCCTTTTTTGGCGGGGATAAAACTGCAAATCTCTTTGTTTTCAAGTTTTGCAACATAAAGCGTCCCTGCAAACATTTCCCCGAGAAGTGACGAAATTTCGCTTTGTGTGAACGAGCATACTTTCATCGCGCATAATGAACATATGCCGTATGCGTAAATCCAGATGCTGTCAAAAATATGACGGGCAGTCTCATTACTGACGCCGTATTCCTTTTGAATAAGGCTGATATCTTCTTCAAATCCGTGAATTCTTTCAGGCATGAGATGATTAAAGTCATAAAGCTTTTCTTCACTCATGAAAAGCAGTCTGAACAGCTTGGGTTCATCCTGAGCAAATTTAATCATCTGAATCCCACGCATTTTGAATGTGGGGTTATATTCGTCAGCTATTTTCAGATATTCCGAAAAAGCGCTCCAGGCTTTTTCTTTGACCGCTTCTCTGATTTCTTCAATAGTATTGAATTGAGTGAATATCGGGCTAACAGACGCTTTAAGCTTTTTACTGATAGCCTGGGCGGTTACGGCTTCTATCCCTTCTTTGCTCGCAATTTCGTATGCTATATTAATTATATCTTCCCTTTTAAATCTCGCTTTCGGCGGCATATAATCTTCCTTTCATTTTCTAACACCTGTTACATAACATAAGTTTTATAACATTTATTATATTATAACATATTAATCCGAATAGTCAATACGGTTTTTCATTACAAATTATAAAAGCTTAGCGCAATAATATAAAAACAGTCTCAAACATATAGGAATGAGACTGTTTAAATTAGAATTACCGATATGAAAAATTTAAAGAACTCCTGATGAAAGTGCGTCGCACATCGTGCTGTAAATCTTTGAATTTCCGTTATTAACAAAGCTTCTTGCCTTAATATAATAGGTGTCGGAATTATTGAGATTATCAAGAACAACAGATAAATTCTTTGAATTTGAAATAATCGCGGCGGATTTATACTTTCCGTGTTCTTTAGTGGCTAAAAGAATTTCATACCCGTCTGCGCCCGACACTCTTTTAAGCGTAACTCTTAGCTTTCCTCCCCCTCGAACTACACCGAGCTTTAATATTTCAGTCGGCTGAGGTCTTGTCATATCGGTGAATATATCACTCATTTTGCCTTTGCATTTCGTTCCTTTTAAAACAGAAACGGCTCTGACTTTGAATGAAAACTCTTCTGCCGACGAAAGGTTCTTAGCAGTGAAAGATGTCTCTTTTGTTGTTGCGATTTTAACCCATGAACCTTTTTGAAGCTGAAAGACTTCATATTTATCGGCACCGTGCGCTTTGCTCCATTTGAAAGAAATTGAATCTGTTTTTCTTGAGGCAAGGGATACATTCTTCACCTTTGGCGGATTTATTATAAATGTAACCGTCTTTTTCCCAAGTGTATTCCCTGCGGCATAAAGTGTTACCTTAGCTTGACCGGGTTCAATATTATCGGAATACCGAGCAGTGTAATCTCTGCCTTTTTTCAGACCCTTGACGCTGACAGAAGGAGTTTTTTCAGTCCCGTCATAACTTATACTGTCGTATTGAAGTTTTACTTTAAGGTCATTGAGATATTTAATATCCTTAATCTTTATGAAATCACGGCTGTATTTATCTGCATAGCTTTTAGCGGTGGAGCTGTTAAAGCCCTCAATAGCAGTCTCGGTATATACTGTTGTTTCACTGTCAGATATTTCACAGTCATAATTTACTATACGGAGCTTTTTAAGATTACGGCAACAACTGAAAGCGCCCTCTTCGATTTTTTTAACCGAGTAGCCGAGAGCGACATCACTCAGGCTGTAGCAATAAAAGAAAGCATTTTTCCCCACAGAACGAAGTGATGAGAAAGAAGGTATTTCCTGAAGTTTTCTGCAAAAAGCAAAGGCATTGTCACCGATTGTTTTAAGTTTTGATGAAGCTGACATATTCAGATGTCTGAGGCTTTCACAGCCGTAAAAAGCACTGTCCCCGATTTTCTGAACAGAAGAAGCTATTTCCGCAGTTTTAACTTTATTAAGTCCCGCAAAGAAATTACTCCCTATTGTCTTAACTCCTTTTGAGACGACAATAGTTTTTATTTCATTTCTGTATTTATACCAAGGAGTGCGTTTAAATTCATATGAATATGTATTTCCGCTCCCGTCAACGGTGAGTGTTCCGAGCTTTAAATTAAGAGTCCATTTACAGTTTTCGCCGCAATTACCCACATAAGTAACAGCTTTGGCGACAAAAGAATAATCTTCGCTCGTTTCACGACTGAAACCGTAATTCATAAAAACAGAAAGAATTAGGGCTATTGCAAGAATAAAAGCGGGAATTCTCAGATGTTTAATTTTCATGAATAATACCAAAAAGGGCCGTCAAAAGACAGCCCGCTTTCTTATCAGATTGAAATTTCCATAGCGATCTTATAGAGGTTAAGATCAATGCCGCTCTTCATATTGAGCGCTTCATAAATATCAAAGTCAAGGACTTTTTCTTTCTGTATTGCGACAACTCTGTTGCCTATCCCCTGTTCAAGAAGCTCAACAGCCTTATAACCCATTTGTGAAGCAACAAGTCTGTCTTTGACTGTGGGCGAGCCGCCTCTCTGAACATGACCGAGAATAGTTGCACGGCTTTCAACGCCCGTTTCTCTCTGTATTCTCTTTGCCATTTCTTCAACGCCGCCGATTGCTTCTGAAACAATAATAACGAAGTGAACTTTCCCCGTTTTCTGTGTGCGCTTCATTCTTTCGATAACGTCTCTTTCAAAGTCATAATCAATTTCAGGGATAAGAATTGACGTAGCGCCGCAGGCGATACCCGCATTGAGGGCAATATATCCTGCTCCTCTACCCATAACTTCAACGACAGCGCATCTGTCATGTGACTCGGTGGTATCACGAATTCTGTCAACCATCTGCATTACGGTGTTGAGAGCAGTGTCATAACCGATTGTGTAATCACAGCAGCCGATATCGTTATCAATTGTACCCGGCAAGGCAACACAAGGAATACCTCTGAGAGAAAGGTCTCTCGCGCCTCTGAATGAGCCGTCGCCGCCGATAACAACAAGACCGTCAATACCGCGCTTTTTACAGGTAGCGATAGCTTTTGCCATACCCTCTTCAGTCTTGAACTCAGGGCTTCTTGCAGAGTAAAGAATAGTGCCGCCTCTCTGAATAATATCTGAAACGGTGCGAAGATTCATTTCGTACATATCGTCATTCATAAGACCGTTATATCCGCGGCGGATACCGAGCACCTTCATGCCTTTTTCACAGCCGGCTCTGACAACAGCTCTTATGGCGGCGTTCATACCCGGAGCGTCGCCGCCGCTGGTTAAAATACCGATAGTTCTCATTATTAAAACTCTCCTTTTATGACAAAAATCACTTGAGCCTATATTCTACACTTATTAGCAAAAAATGTCAAGCATTTTACGACATACGTTGACAAAAAGTCACTGTAAGACGACATTTGAGTCGCCTAAAATTCGTTTAAGCTCTTTGGTTAGCGCTTCATCAGGCTGAACATACATTGATGAAGGCAGTTTTTCATATTTCCCTTCATCAGTATAGTAAAAATAAACGGGCAAGTTTCCGTCAAAAATCGAAATCAGATTTTTCACTTTATCGGCAATATCCGAAACTCTTGACGGAATTCTGAGAAACAGTCCGCTGCGTTTAGTTTTATTATTGCCACTGAGCTCTTTTTTATATTCCCCTGAAATAACATCATTTGTTGCTTTTTTGCTTTTAAGGCTATTATAATTTAAAGCATCCGCTGAAGATATATTTTTGGGGCAGGGCTGAATCATAGAACAAACTATAGTCGGGTCTTTGTCCTCTCTTAAAGAGAGTCTCCCGTCAATGAGAATAATACTGCCTTTTTGAAGATACTGCGCCGTTTTCTCATAGAGAGACGCAAAAACAAGACATTCAATAGCCCCTGTAATATCTTCAACCGTAATAAAGAGCATTGCAGAATTATTCTTCGTTTTCTTTTTTGTTACCGAAGTAATAAGACCGCCTATTCTTATGCTTTGCTCATCTTTATACTGCTCTGTGTTTTCTTCATTGCTCAGAAGAATATCGGCTATTCTCTCCGCTTTAAGCGATTTCAGCACTTCTCTGTATTCGCTCATGGGATGCCCCGAGAAATAAAGCCCCGACATCTCCTTTTCCATTTCAAGAAGCTCATTTTTCGGGTACTCTTCGACATTCGGCGCAACAGGTTCATAATTTTGTGAAAATGATGTACCAATATCGAAAAAGCCCATCTGCCCCTCGCCTCTTTGGTGTCTTTCGCTGTCAAGCTCGCTTATTATCTCACCGAGCATGACGAGCATCTGTCTTCTGTTTAAGCCCATATTGTCAAAAGCGCCGCATTTGATAAGGCTTTCAACGGCTCGTTTATTGAATTCCTTTCCGTGAGTGCGCTTGCAGAAGGAATAAAAGGTTTTATAGTCTCCTCCACGTTCTCTCTCCGTGATAATGGAATTAATGAAACCTTTGCCGATATTTTTTATCGCACGAAGTCCGAAATAAATAGCTCCGTCTTTGACGGTGAAGCCGTCAAAGCTCGTGTTGATATTAGGCGCTTTTATCTCTATGCCGAGACGGTTACACTCTTCGATATATTCCGAAACCTTGTTCGAGCGGTCAAGAACGCTTGTGAGTGTAGCTGCCATTAATTCACAGGGATAGTGACATTTAAGATAAGCCGTCTGATATGCCACGTATGCATAAGCGGCGGCGTGAGACTTGTTAAACGCATACCTCGCAAATGAACTCATTTCGTCAAAAATTTCATTCGCCGTCTTTTCGTCAACGCCCCGCTTAATACAGCCCTCACATTCGACGCTTCCGTCATCGTTTATAAGACCGTAAATAAAATTGTGGCGTTCGCTTTCCATAACGTCAGCCTTTTTCTTGCTCATCGCTCTGCGGACAAGATCGGCTCTTCCGTAGGAATAACCGGCAAGCTTCCGGCAAACCTGCATAACCTGCTCCTGATAGACCATACAGCCGTAGGTAACATCAAAAATGTCCTTGACAAGCGGCGTTTTATATGTCACCTTTTCGGGGTGATGACTGTTTTCGATATAGGTGTCAATATACTGCGCGGGACCGGGTCTGAAAAGCGAAACAACAGCTATCATGTCTTCAATATTTTTCGGCTTTAAGCGCATAAGAACGCTTCTCATGCCTGCCGATTCATACTGAAACACGCCGAGCGTTTCACCTCTCGACAGCATTTTGTAAACCTCGGGGTCTTCTATATCTATCTTTTTAATATCAAATTCAGGCTCACGCTCTTTAACGAGCTTCACTGCGTCATCAATAACCGTCAGCGTTCTCAGCCCCAAAAAGTCCATTTTTAAAAGACCGAGCTTTTCAAGCGTTGTCATAGTGTATTGAGTGACAATAACATCGTCGTTTATCGCAAGCGGAACATAGTCGTTGACAGGCAAGTCGGTTATAACAACACCCGCCGCATGAGTAGATGTATGCCTCGGAAGTCCCTCGACCTTCATTGCGGTGTCAATGAGATTTCTTATATCATTGTTTTCGTCATACATTATTCTGAGCTGTGACGATTCCTTCAGTGCGTCGTCAAGAGTGATTTTCAGCTCGTTAGGTATCGCTTTTGCTACAGCGTCAACAGAAGCATAAGTCATACCGAGCGCCCTGCCGACATCACGCACGGCGGCTTTTGCGGCAAGAGTTCCGAAAGTGACAATCTGCGCCACATGGTCACTGCCGTAACGCTCGTTGACATAACTTATAACTTCATCACGGCGTATATAGCAAAAGTCAATATCAAAGTCGGGCATACTGACACGCTCGGGATTTAGAAACCTCTCAAAGAGAAGATCGTATTTTATCGGGTCGATTTCAGTGATACCGATGCAGTATGCCGCTAAACTGCCCGCACCCGAGCCTCTGCCCGGACCGACGGGAATATTATGCCTTTTGGCATAGTCAACGAAGTCATGAACTATAAGATAATAGTCAACATAACCCATTTTATTGACAACCTCAAGCTCATAGTCAAGCCGCTGTTTATACTCTTCCGGTGGGTTTTCGGAAACCTTTGAATACAGACCCTCATAGCATTTATCTCTGAAATATTTATAGTGATCGTTACAGCCGGGAATATCGAAAAACGGCAGTTTTATCTTCCCGAATTCAAATTCGATATTGCATTTTTCCGCTATAAAAGCCGTGTTTTCAACAGCTTCGGGAAGCTCGGAGAAAAGATTTCTCATTTCGTCTTCGCTTTTAAGATATAATTCATCCGTTGAAAACTCAAGACCTGTATTTTCAGAGATAGTACGGTTTGTCTGAATACAAATAAGTACTCTCTGCACATAGGCGTCTTCACGCTCTATATAATGAACATCATTTGTCGCCGCAAGAGAAACGCCCGTTTCTTTTGAAAGCCTTATAAGAAGCGGCAAAAGCTCCTGCTGTTCACGAAGCCCGTGATTTTGCACCTCAATATAATAATCCTCACCGAAAAGCGATTTATACCATAAAGCGGTTTCTTTGGCTTTATCATATTCACCCCTGAGAATAAGCCTCGGTATTTCACCGAAAAGACACCCCGAAAGGCAAACTAAGCCGTCATGATACTTTTCAAGCAGTTCACGGTCAATCCTCGGCTTTACATAAAAGCCGTTGACCCACGCTTCACTGACCATTTTTATAAGATTTCTGTAGCCGTCATTATTTTTGCACAGAAGAATAAGATGAAACCTTTCGCTGTCGATACCGTGAACCTTATCTTTTCTGCTTCTCGGGGCGACATAGCACTCACAGCCGATTATCGGCTTTATGCCTCTCTTTTTTGCCTCTTCATAGAATTCAACTGCGCCGTACATTGCGCCGTGATCGGTTATGGCAAGCGACGTCTGACCGAGCTCTTTAGCTTTATCAAGCAGCTTTCCGAGCTTACAGGTGCCGTCAAGCAGGCTGTATTGTGTGTGAACATGTAAATGAGTGAAAGACATCGCCGAACCTCCTTTTATTTAACCTTCATTCTTTCAACGGCTTCTTTGTCGGGTTTAACATTGATTGAATTATAGGTATGATAAATGACAAAGCCCGCTTTTGAGCCGACAGGCTTCTTTAGATTTTTGACAGGTGTATAATCAACGGTGACTAAAGAAGAATCAGCCGCCGAGCTATAAAAGGCCGCAATAACCGCCGCTTCTTCAATGGATTTATCGCTTATCTCTCTGTTGTCGCTGACTATTATTACATGTGAACCGGGTTGTTTCTGAACATGAAGAAACATATCACGGTTATTAGCTTGTTTCATTGACAGCTTGTCGTTTTGCGTGTTGTTTCTGCCGACCAGAACAGTGAAGCCGTCGCTTGTTAAAAACTCATGCGGCGGCAAAGCTTTAGAAAGCTTTTTACTCCCTTTGATGTTCTTTTGTCTGAGGTAGCCCGCTTCGATAAGCTCTTCTCTTATCTGATTTGCCTCAGCGTCAGTCTCACAGCGTGAAAGCTCATCAATAACGCTGTGAAGATACATAAGCTCCTGCTTACCTTTTTCGATAAGCTCGGTCAGCATTTCTTCCGCCTTGACCGCTTTTTTATAGAGTTTAAAATATTTCTGCGCATTTTTCTGAGGGCTCAGTGACGGGTCGCAGGGTATTCTGATAATTTTGTTATCGTCATAATAGTTTTCGAGGTCGTAATAAAAAGAGCCTTTTTCAAGCTTATATATGTATGCGTTGATAAGCTCTGCGTTTAATCTGTATTTTTCTTTGTCGGCGCATTTCTTCAGGTCTTCGCTCTGAAGATTAAGTTTTTTTGAAACTCGTTCAATATTGTTATTGACAAGGCGAAAAAGCTCGTGACCCCTTTGACGGTTTCTGTCAGCCTTATCCTTTTCGTAATAAAAGCTTTGGAGCATTTCACTTGGTGAATCAAGCTCAATAAGTTTCATTTCAGAGCCGTATTGATGAATAGGCATAAACGAAAAGTCAAAGGGCTTCCCCTTGCTGTCGGTGAGCATATACGCTTTGCCGCAGCTGTTGACAAAACCTTTTATCTGCTCTATCGCATTTTGCAGTTTCAGTATTTCACGTTTATCCGTCTCGCAGACATATTTATCACCCGAGCAAGATAGAAAAGCGATTTCCCTGCTGACTATGGGTGATATTCCCTGAACTTTTGACATTACAGCCTTTGAAAGAAGCATGTTTTCTTTTTCTTCAATCGCCTTTGTCACCGTTTTCGCATCTGTATCTGCTATATTCAGCTTGTCCTGCCTTGCGGGAAAGGTATATTTAAGCCCGGGTAAAATCTGTCTGACTGATGAAGCGGAAAAATCAATTCTTCTGAGAGAATCAATAATTTTCATCTCTTCATCAAGAAGAATGACGTTAGAATAAGTTCCCATAATCTCGAAGCAAAGAGAAAGCCTTATTTTGTCGCCTATTTCGTTTGTTGCGTCAAAGTCAATGAAGAGAACTCTGTCTGTTTCAAATTGGCGAAGCCCCGTTATCATCGCACCCGTGAGATACTTTCTGAGAAGCATACATATCATCGGCGGTGACGGCGGATTTTCAATATTTTCTGTTATATAATGAATCCTAGGACTGTTTGAGCGTATGCACAAAAGAAGTTTTTTTGCACCGCTTCTGCCCCTTAAACTGAGAATTATTTCGTCCTTAGTGGGCATGGAAACCTTGTCAACTCTTGAATTAAGAGAATTATTTTCAATCTCTGCTTTGAGCACCGATAAAAAAATACCGTCAAGTGCCATAGGTCATTCCTCCGAAGAAACAAAATTCACAGGATTGTGCTGTTTTAGAAGAATACACTCGTTTTCGGGGAATTTTGAAGCAACTTTTTTCATCATCGGAAGCATTGAAATTACCTCTGTTTCAAAATGACCCGCTGCAATAAGAGTGAGACCCTTGTCCTGAGCGAGAAGAAATTCATGATGGCTTATATCCCCCGTGACGTATGCCTGAACGCCCGAAGAAATAACCTCTGGAATAAAGTCACCGCCCGCTCCGCCGCAGACGGCAACGCTTTTTATTGCTCTGTCTCCTTTTACATATCTTATCGTTGTGTTAAGTACCCTTGTGACATTCGCCGCAAAATCGTCGGCAGACACTTCCATAATTCTTCCTGTCCTTACACAGTATGGTTTTTCTTCCGTCTCTAAGATTTCGATATCGGAAAGACCGATTGTCTGCGCCAGTATTTCGCTTACGCCGCCCGGTGCGCTGTCATAGCAGGTGTGGCAGGATATAACGCTTATCCCTTTTACTGCGGCGTCGTAAGCTGTATTACCCGAAAGAAAATTTTTCTGAGCGTGGAATATTACAGGGTGATGTGTAACTATGAGATTGACGCCTTTTAATATGGCGTCGTCAAGAGTTTCCTTTGTAAGGTCAAGAGCAAAGCCGATTTTTGAAACTGGGCTTTCCTCGTCTCCTATAAGCAGTCCGCAGTTGTCCCATTCGCATTTATTATTAAAAGGATATAATTCGTTAAGGTATTCTTTAATTTCTCTGACTTTCATTTCATTTTTCTCCGATTGCTTTTTCTATATTGTTTATGGTTTCACTCAGCATTTTTATTTCTTCAGAGCAAGAAGCCGATTTTATCATTGCGTCACGCTTTTTTCTCATATGCATAATCTGATTTTCGATAAAAGGCTTCACAAGCTCATTGTCATTTTTTATGAGCTCACCGTAATACTCGTAAGAACACGGGTATTCCGTTCTGCCCGTAAAAGAAGCGCTCATACAGATATAAACATGCTTTGCGTCAAGGCAGATGTCTTCTTTTTCGATTTCAAAGCCGTTTTGAGTTAAAAAACCTCTTACCTTTTCGGCGTGGCTCTGAGGCTGTGCAATAATATGTATTTTTTTAAGCTCTTCAATATCTGCGCATGAAAGAATATCTTTTATCAGATCTCCGCCCATACCGGCGAGAATAACCGTGTCGACGGCCGAAAGGTCAATTTTTTTAAGCCCGTCCGACAAAACGAGCGTGATTTTATCATTTAGGCCGTATTCCGTAACGGTTTTTTCGGCGTTAAAAAGCGGACCTCTGCCAATATCGGCGGCAAAGGCTTTTTTGCTGATACCGTGTGATATCAGATATACGGGGAGGTATGCATGGTCGGTGCCTATGTCCGCAACAATGCTCCCCTGTCTGACAAATGAGGCAACCATCTCTAATCTTCTGCTGAGCTTCATATATGTTTTACCTGATATATTTTTCCCTATCAAAAAACCACTCGCTCGGAGTGGCATTTCGATTAATTATTTTGTTGCAAGATATTCGTTGATTTTTTTGACTAATTCGTCAGCGTCAACACCGTGAACCATGCAGGCTTCTTCAACTGTTTCGCCTCTTGAAGCGGGACAGCCGAGGCAATGCATACCCATCTGTAAAAAGAAAACAGATGTTCCTCTGTCAAAATCAAGAATATCGCCGATTGTTGTCTCTTTTGTTATCTCAGTCATTTTTTAAGTCCTCCTGAAAAATTACTGTTTATATTATATTACCACAAAAAAGATAATGCAATACAAAATAGTAAAATTTCACTTGATAATATTTTAAATTTATTATAAAATAGCATGGTATTTTTGTAATGAGGTAGAAAAATGGCTATTCTGACAGCATACGGTTTAAAAATGGAATTCGGTGCGACGGAAATTTTCTCCGATGTATCGTTTGAAATAAACGAAAACGACAAGGTAGGCTTTATCGGCGTCAACGGCGCAGGCAAGACTACCCTTTTTAAGGTTATCACAAAAGAATATGAGCCCACTGACGGTTCTCTTATTTTAGGCAAGAACACTACTGTCGGATATATGGAGCAGCACGCCTGCCACAATTCAAACAGAACTGTATATGATGAAATTCTCACTGTTTTTTCAAAGCTCATTGATATTGAAATCGAGCTTGAAAAACTGCATATTGCTATCGAAAATAAAAACGGCAATATTGACGAGCTTATACAGAAACAGCAGTCTCTTCAGGACTACTATAACAATAACGGCGGTCTGACCTACAGAAGCCGTGCAAGCGCCGCACTTATAGGTCTCGGCTTTTCAAAAGATGACTTTATGAAGCCTGTCAGTATTCTCAGCGGCGGTCAGAAATCAAAACTCAGTCTCGGAAAACTTCTTTTGTCGGGTGCTAATCTGCTTCTTTTAGATGAGCCGACAAATCATCTTGACATAAAAAGCGTCGAATGGCTTGAAAACTGGATAACTGATTTCAGCGGCTCGGTTATCGTTATTTCACATGACCGATATTTTCTTGACAAAATAACGAACAAGACAATGGAGCTTGAACGGGGCAAGGTCGTTATCACCAAAGGCGGTTACACCCGTTTTATGGAGCTCAAAGAAGAGCGCAGAATGAATGAAGAGCGCCGATACGAAGCCGCAGTAACAGAAATTCAGCGTATTGAAGGGATTATTGCCACTCAGAAGCATTTCGGTCAGGCGAGAAATTTTGTCACTATCGCCCACAAGCAGAAAAGTATTGACAGAATAGAGGAAAACCTTGTTAAGCCCGAAAGTGAACTACAAAGTATTCATTTTCATTTCAAGGCTGACAGCGTCAGCGGAAATGATGTTATAATAGCTGAAAATCTGAGCAAGTCGTTTGATTCTAAACTTCTTTTCAAAAATGTTGACTTTCTTATCAAGAGAAACGAACGTGTGTTTCTTCTCGGCGACAACGGTTGCGGTAAGACCACAATGCTTAAAATTTTACTCGGAGAGCTTAAAAGCGACACCGGAACCTGCACATTCGGCGCAAAAGTTAAAATCGGTTATTTTGACCAGACTCTTGCAAAACTCGATGAGAGCAAAACCGTTCTTGACGAGGTGTGGGACAGTTATCTTTATATGAAAGAAAGCGAAGTCAGAACAGCTCTCGGAGCGTTTCTCTTTAAGGGTGACGATGTTTTCAAAAAGGTCGGCGATTTAAGCGGCGGAGAAAAAGCAAGAGTTGCTCTTTTAAAGCTCATGCTGTACGGCGCAAACCTTTTTCTGCTTGACGAGCCGACAAATCACCTTGATATTAAATCCCGTGAAGCGCTCGAAAATGCTCTGATGAACTATGAAGGGACAATGCTTATTGTTTCTCACGACCGATATCTTATAAATAAACTCGCAACACGCATACTTCGTATGGATAAAGGCGGAATTAAATCCTTCAACGGGAACTACGACTATTATATTGAGCACTTCACCGAAACAGCGGATGCCGTGAAACAGGAGGAAAAGCCGAAAATCAATGAGTATAAGCTTAAAAAAGAGCATGAAAGCAGCATCAGAAAGCTCAAGGGCGCAATTTCACGCTGTGAAAAAGAAATCGAAGAAACAGACGCGACTATAGAAGAAACAGAAAACGAACTTGCTTCGCCCGAAGTTTCTTCTTCATATGAAAAAATCACCGAAATCTCACAAAGGCTTGAAGAACTCAGAATTAAACAGGAGGAGCTTTTAGAAAAATGGGAAGAGCTTCAGCTCGAGCTTGAAAAAGCACAAAGTGTATAAAAGCTGATTTTCGGCAGTATTTCTAAACACATTCTAACAAACAGTTTAACTGATGTTTATATTATTTTAATCTATTTTGTTACTATATAGTTTATAATATAAACGCAGTAAAAAAACAGAGGTGTTTTTATGAAAATCAAGGCAAGTAAGGACTTAATAAAAACAATAATTATTATCGTTTTGTGTATTGCTATCGTCGGCGAAACGGTTGCGCTTGTAATGACAAAACTTCCGTCTGCTTCAGAAGACAAAAACTCAGCAGTGATAAGTGTTGACGCAACAGGCATTGTCAAAACACTGAAACCCGACATATCCGGTATTATCAATAAGGTGACCGACGGTCTGACGCAGGGTAATTTTGATTTTAACGATATAAAAGGCCTATCAGAAAGATAATCTATTCCGACACGATTGTCAGCACCGTAATGAGTCTTTCCTATCCCCTGCTTTATAACACGCTTGATAACCTCGGCCTGATGGATTTCGCGGAATATGTTTCTCTTTACCCGACAGGGCCTCAGGCGGGCAAACTTCTCAAGGACAAGGGCTACACCGCCTGCACCAAATCAGGTGAAAGAAAAGACCTTGGTCTTGTTCTTGAAGAGGTAGGCTCAGACTGGAACTATATGAACAACAAAATAAGGCTCGACGCCGCCGACAGCGAAGAAGAAGCAGTTTCACTGTGGTACACTATTGACTGGGGTGTAAAGGATAAGGACAGCTTCTATAAGGCGATGAACGACATGGGCGAAATCTTGAGAGGCGCTCTTGAGGTAGGTCTTCAGAACAAAGAAATCGTAATCAATCTCAATGTTGTTGACTATCTTCTCGGCATTGATTCCGTTAATGTTAATATGGACGCCGCAACCATTTTCAACGCCGATGAAAAAGGCGGATATGAAAGCGGTCTGATATATCTTTTCAATATGCTCGGGCTTAATGAGGGCGACTATCCGTCGGCCAAAGAATATAACGAATACACAAGTATCGGTGATATTTGGCAAGGCATGCTTGAACCGGTTCTCTTAGCTGTTGAAAAGGCGCTCGACGACCCCATGAATGTTCTGATGGACATGCTTGTCAACTTCGCTTCTTCAGCCGACAACGGTGAGCTTTTAAATGCGATAAGAACAATCAGAATGGACGCAACATATAACAAGCTCGCGTCAACTGTAATGGGCTTTGAAGACGGAGAGGTTTTCAATATCGGCGGTGCTATTATAGAAATGATTAAGTCTGTCGGAATTAATCTCTCGGGCAGTTTCAACGATATACTTGACAGTCTTCTGAGGCTTATAACCGGCTCAAAAACAGCCGATATGCCGAATATGGATGTCAATGCGCTCAAGGCATGCGCTTCGTCTTCGACCCTGCCAAACGGCAATATTCATTACAAAGCAGACACTCAGAAGACGGTTGATTTTCTTATCACGTATGCGGTAGATGAGAATATCGCTTCGGCAATACTTGACCTGACGAGCTTAAAAGGTACGCCCGAAGAAAAACAGCTCGTTGACGCAATAGCGCAAAGCAAAGACGGAATAGCGGCAATAGCAAAAGTATTATTTTCACTTATTGCCGATAAACTTTAATTAGAAGCTAAAGGGTTGTAAAAAAACAGTGTGAATAAAAAATCGACTGCAAGAAATCCGGGAAAGGATATGCTTGCAGTCTTTTTATGCTTAAAAATTTCAGTTAAACTTCAATTTCGCTGTCTTCTTTCATTTTTGCGACCTGCTCAGCCTGAATTTCAGGGTCGAATGAAAGCATAGGCTCTGTCCTGACGCCTCTCTTTTTGCGGTCTATATAGTTATTTGTTACTTTCATAACAACACCCGACATAGCTAATACGCCTATAAGGTTAGGTATCATCATAAGACCGTTGAAGGTGTCTGAAATATCCCAAGCTAAAGACGAAGAAAGAAGTGCGCCGAAAACAGTGGTTAAAACATGGATTATTTTGAAAACAACAGTTGTGTTTGCGCCGAAAATATATTCCCATGCCTTAGAGCCGTAATGCGACCAGCCTAAAACGGTTGTAAAAGCGAAGAGGAACATTGCCACTGCAATAAACTTTGCACCTATACCGCCCCAAGGGAAAACCTGATTGAAAGCGGCGGCAACAAGAGTAGCATCCGAAGTGCCCTCTGCAATAGCGCCGGTTTCAAGATTATATACGCCTGATGTGAGAACAACAAGGGCTGTCATTGTGCAGACAACCATAGTGTCGGCAAAAACCTCAAAGATACCCCACATGCCCTGCTTGACAGGCTCTTTAACATTTGAGTTTGAGTGAACCATAACCGACGAGCCAAGACCCGCTTCGTTAGAGAATACGCCTCTTTTAAAGCCCTGTGTCATAACTGTGCTGATAACAAAACCGACTCCGCCTCCCAAAGCAGCTATAGGCTTAAATGCATTGACAAATATCGCTTTAAAAGCGGGAAAGATATTTGCATAGTTCTTGCCGATTATAACTAAACTGCCGAGAATAAAAATAATAATCATGACAGGAACAACTTTTTCCGCAAAATTTGCTATTCTTTTCAGACCGCCCAGAACAATAAGAGCGACAAGAATCATAATAACAATACCGATAACAAGCTGATACATATTAACCGAGCCGAAAACAGTATTGTTTATAAGCGACTCAATAGGAAATGCGCTCTCGACATTAAGAACAATCTTGTTAACCTGACCCATGCTTCCAATACCGAAAGAAGCAAGCATAGCGAAAATCGCAAAGATTACCGCAAGAACCTTTCCGACTGCTTTCATACCCTTGTATCCGCCGAGACCGTCCTGAAGGTAATACATCGCTCCGCCCGACCATTCACCTTTGTCGTTCTTTCTTCTGAAATAGATGCCCAGAACATTTTCGGAATAGTTCGTCATCATTCCGAAAAATGCCGCAACCCACATCCAGAACACGGCTCCTGCTCCGCCTATACATATTGCCGCTGCAACACCGGCAATATTACCTGTGCCGACAGTAGCCGCAAGAGCGGTGCAAAGAGCCTGAAACGGAGAAATAGAGGCCTTTTCATTACTATGACTGATAACATCTTTTTTGAACAGACTGCCTATAGTGTTTTTCCACCATTCACCGAAATGTGAAATCTGAAACACCTTTGTAAGTATTGTCATTGTAACGCCAGTGGCGATAAGAAGCCAGACGCCCTTGCCCCACACAAAAGAGTTCACTGCATCATTAATTGCCTTGATTTTTTCCATTTGTCATACTCCCTGAAAATAAAGATTTTTCAATTTAATATCTCTTTTTTCTCACTAAAACAAAAATCGGCGCACCTTATTACAAAGGTACACCGAACTAAGCCCTCACGGGTAATTTACCTTTGTCCTTTTGCCTGAGAGATTCGCGCCATAGCGGCACTTTCACCTTCGGCACTCATATAAAATGAGCTTCTCCAAAGTTCTATCAGCTTACAGTCCTCATTCCTTTCGGAACACCTGAGAGCGTTACTCCTTCGGCTCGGATAAATCTCCGAATTTCCTGCAAGCCTCATATAGATATATTAAATTGTGCTATTATTTTACTACACTAAAGTCAATTTTTCAATACGGTTTTATATTTTTCTCACAATAAAGTTTAAAAATCAACTAGGGATTTTACGGATTTTTTGTCGATAATGCACACAAACCGACGCATACCGCAAAGCAACAGCTATTTTCTGAACTCATTCATGAACATAGGCATCATCTTTGAAGAATACTGCTTCAATGAATAATCGCCGTTGCAAAGGCACCAGTCATAAAGCAGTGCTCTCTCACAAAGCGCATACGCTTTAACTATCTCGTTTGCGGTGTATTCCTCTTTAAACTCGCCGTTTTTAAGCCCCTTTGCAACCGTCTGCCTGAGAAGTTTATAATAGAACCTGTTATGGTCAAGCAGATGCTTGTCACCTTTTGTGATAAGCTGAGATGAATAGAGCCTTGCCAGAAGGTCAAGCGAAATGCTGTTTTCTATCATCGCAAAAAGCTCAAGGTTGAGATACATAAGCGTGTCAAAGGCAGTCATTTCGCTGTCAAGCGTTTCCAAAAGCTCTTCATATTTTTCATCAAAAAGATAAGAAAGCGAGCTCAAAAGCGCATCCTTGCCCTCAAAATAATGATAGAAAGAACCTCTTGAGGTCTGCGACTCTTCAATAATGTCTTCAATGGTAGTGTCGTCATAACCCTGCTCATAAAAGAGCTTCCACGCCGCACTGATAATCTTTCCCTTTGTGTTTCGGTTTTTCTTTTTCGCCATATTGACACCTCGCTTTTATATATAAAGTATAGCATAATTATTATTTATTAGCAACGCTTAAAGCTCAGATGTTCGACAAAATCTTATTTTATATTGTTGTTTTGTAAATTCATTGTAAAATAACTTGTCTGTTCTGTCTCAATATGATAAAATGTTTAAAAAAATGAACGAGGAAGTGTTCTAATGAAAAAAATTATCGTTGCCGACGACGAAATGAGAATCAGAAAACTCGTCGCGGACTTTTTAAAGCGTGAAGGCTACGAGCCGGTTGAAGCGGAAAACGGTCAGCAGGCTCTTGATTTATTTGAAAAACTTAAAGATGAAGTTGCTCTTCTCATTCTCGACATAATGATGCCCGAATATAACGGCTGGGAGGTATGCCGTAAAATTCGTGAAGGCTCAGATGTTCCCATTATTCTGCTCACAGCAAGAAGTGAGGAATTTGACGAGCTGACAGGCTATGAGGCCGGCGCTGATGACTATGTCACAAAGCCGTTCAGCCCCTCGGTTCTTATGAAGCGCGTTGCCGCTCTTCTCAGAAGAGCTGACGGAAGTTCAAAAACGAGAAACGGAAAATCAATTTCAAATCTTATTATAAACGAAGAAGCTCACGAGGTTCATCTGAACGGAACAGAGCTTGAGCTCACTCTTAAAGAATACAACATACTTTTAAAACTTATGGAAAATCCGGGCAGAGTTTATAGCCGTGAACAGCTTCTTGACAGTATTTGGGGCTATGATTATGTCGGCGATATCAGGACTGTTGACTCACATGTGGCAAGACTTCGCACAAAGCTCGGCGAATGGGGCATCAAGCATCTGAAGACCGTATATGGTATCGGCTATAAGATAGAGGAAAATATCAATGAGTAAGTTATCTGCTCTTTCAACTAAAAATTTAGGGCTGAGAAACCGTCTGTTGTTACAGACGGTTTCAATCGCACTTGCCCTCATTACAATCATTCTTATTGTTAACTATACCTGCACAGATAAAATTTTTATCCGAAAAGCTAAGAATGATATTCTCAGCGTCGCGGAGGAGATAAAGAAATATGACCTTTATTCCGATGACTTCTACAACGATATTGCCGAATTTGAGTCTAAGAATAATATGTATATTGAAATATATATTCTCCCCGATCTTCTTATCTATTCAACCAATATAAACGGTTCGCTTTATATTTTCGGCGGCGAAGAAGAACAGGCTCAGCCTAAGGAGAAGGTGCTGAAGACAATAGATAAGCCTGAATTTAATGATGACGGTTCATTTTTTGACAAGAAAAAAGAAATGAACGGCACGGCGAAATATCTTGTTTATAACGACACCTTCAATGACCTTTTTGCAATTAAAATATATGATTCGCTCGACGTTATTGAAAGTAATGCAAATCTGACAAAAGAATTCATAACGGTTCTTTGCTGTTCACTTTTTGTTATTGTGCTCTTTATCTGTATTCTTTATCAGAATAACCTCACAAAGCCGCTTATGCATATCAATAAAGTAACAAAAAAAATAGCGGCACTGGATTTCTCCGAGCACTGCCCCGAATATGTCATACCCGAGCTTAATGAACTGGGTAAGAACATCAACTATCTGTCTTCGGCTCTTGATATGTCGCTAACAGATCTCAAGGAGAAGAATGACAGACTTGAAAATGATATCATCAAGGAGCAGCAGCTTGATAAGGCGAGAAGTGAATTTATTTCAAACGCATCTCACGAGCTTAAAACACCTATCGCCATAATTCAGGGATACGCCGAGGGTATAAAGGTCGGTATAGCTGACGGAGAGGCTTCCGAAGAATACTGTGACATTATTATTGAAGAAGCGGACAAAATGAACAATCTCGTTCTGAGGCTTCTTGAAATAAGTCAATATGAAAGCGGCTTATACCGACTTCAGAAAACAAGGTTTAACATTGCGTATGCAGTTGAGAGCTTTCTAAAGCCGAGAGTTATGCTGCTTAAAGAAAAAGGCATTACACTCTGTTTCAATATTAACCCTGAATATATCGGCTACGGTGATGTGGCAAAGATTGATAATGTTCTGAATAATTATGTGTCTAACGCAATAAGCCATGTTGATGGAATAGGACTAATTCTTGTCACCTGCTCCCCTGCTGCTGATGATAAATACCGTGTCAGTGTATTTAACACAGGCAAGACAATAAAAGATGAAGACATCGACAAAATATGGATGAGCTTTTACAGAGCGGATAAATCGCACAGCAGAGCCGCCGGAAGATTCGGCTTGGGACTGTCTTTTGTCAGCTCTATTCAGGAGATGCACGGTAATAAATACGGTGTTATAAACCGTGAAAACGGCGTTGAATTCTGGTTTGATATTTCAAAAGCACACGATTTTGAAGATGATGAAGAAGGCTGATTTATACAGCGAAATAATAAACCACCGGCTGAGCCGGTGGTTTATTATTTAAAATCTAATTATTCTTCGTCAATATCTTTAATTTCGTCTTCCCTGCGTTTGCGATAGAACATGAATCCGGCTGACGCACCGATTGCCGCAAGCCCTGCGGGAGCCGCAACAACGACGGGATTTTCTCTGACCTTATCACTGACATAGGACAGAACAGAAGCGCTTGTTTCTTCTTCTGTCGTAACCTCAAGCGGATTTCTTGTCGTGAGAACCTCACCTTTTTCATCTGTAGGATAGGTGGTAAAAAGCGACTCCGTATAATCCTCAGTCGGTAATGTGATTTCGCCTAAATCATATGTTGTAAGCTGTGAATCAAATGTAAAGCCCTCGGTAGGTAATTCAGGAACGAGCGAATTATCAGTTGAGTCTGTTATAACATTAGAAATGTTTGAAGCAATGCCTTCAAGGGGGTCGGAAAGATCTATTGGAGGAGCTTCATTCATTGTTTCAGCGTCCCCTGTTTTGACAACTGTGAAAACATATGTTGCGGTGTCGGATTTTCCGTTATATGTGGTTCTGACTGTGAAGGTTGTGCCCTCGGCGGGAACCTCGACAGCATTTGTACTGCTGTTCTTGACAAGATTTCCGTTAATGAAAGTTGAGACCTCATTAATACTGCCGTTATCAAGCTGGTCGGCAATGGGGAAACAGGTTATCCATACCTTTTCACATTCGGGTCCAACATATATTGTGTAGTTGTATACGTCTGTATAAAATTCGTTCTCAAGTTCAAAATAGCCCTCCTGAGCCGCTTTATTAAAAAGTGACTGTGTCGTTTCATCATCTGAAAAAGAAACAGAGGAATTATCAAGCATTGACTTCAAAACGAGCCTCGGCACTTCATCGTCTGAATTATCTGAAAGCAGAGCTGCTTTAAGAAGCATCGGGTCAATAGGCACTTCATATCTTGTGGTGAGAACAGACGCGTTATAAGCGTTTGTGACATATTCAATCTGCTCTGAAGTGAGATTTTCATATTTTGTGGTTGCAGGAACGCTGTAGCCTGCTTTCTGAGCAGCCTGAAGCTTTACCCAATAATTAATCTCTTCTTCTGTCGGATTTTCGCTGACAGGATAGGCAGAATCTTCAAGAACATATTTTTCGGTGAAAAGATATGAAAATGCGGGAATGGTATCAACAGATGACGGAACATCCATGCCGCATACCGCAGAGAGGAACTTGACAACGGCGCCCTCAACCGTAGTGCCTCTTGTAATACTGACATCTTCATTACTGACAAGCTTATAAAGATTCTGATTAAGGCAAACATAAGTGATAACCGTATAAAGATCGGTAAACTGACTGTCAGTGTAAGGATACAAGATACCGTTTCTTTCGTTATAGGCACGCATGTCCTGAGTTGAATCGGTTATCTTTCCGGTGGCGACAAGAGTATAATAAATCGTTTTCAGCGAATCTATTATAGTGTTCTGAACAACAGTGTCGGAGAGACCGATGAGTTTAACATAATTATTACACTCGTCAATAAATTCATCGCAAGTGTGACTGTAAGGATATTCGCTGACGGGGTAAACCGTAAGCGGAGTGACAGCCATTGAACCGTCTCTCAGAATAACTGAGTCAAGCCACGCATAATTATAATCTTTCGCCTCGGTATAAACTCTCGTATTACCCGGGCAGGAAAGAACATCGCCGTCTTCAACAAAGAAAGACGCATAAGAGATAAACGGACTGCAACAAACCAAAATAAGCATCATGAGCGAAACTATTACGCTCAGCACTTTTTTGTTTTTCACAGCTACACCCCCAATATATAGTACTTGAAAAGGTCATAATAATCATAATATTTCTTATATATAATACAACTTATATATAAGAAAGTCAAGAAACAATCATTTATTTTAAGAGAAAATCCACATATTTTTTATCTGAATCTGCATTTTTACTGCTCTGAAGCGATAAAATCGCCTACAGCCTCATAAATTGCCTTGCCGAAAGCCTGTTGATAAGCAGGGTCAATGAGATATTTGCTTTCAAGCTCATTTGTGAAAAAGCCTACCTCAATAAGAACAGAGGGGCAAACATCAGTTCGGGTGACAAAAAACGGATAATATCTGTCTCCTCCGTTGACATTTTTAAGCATATCGGGATTATCACTGTAACAGTAAGAAAAAATACCGACAAGGCGATTATTTATAAATGAAGCCAGTGGCTGTGAAAACGGGGTAAAATAATAAGTCGAGGTTCCGTTTTTTGATTTGCTCTCTGCGCCGTTGAGATGTATGCTTATAAACAGATCGGGCTTTATCTGCTGATTCATAAGCCGTCTTTGCTCGAGTGAAACTTCGGTGTCAGCCGTTCTCGTCATATATACGGTTGCCCCCGCTGACGATAGGTATGCGGCAAGATGCTTTGAAACAGCAAGCGTCTGATCGGCTTCACGGTATTTTCCCGTGTAATCAACCGCACCCGGATTTCCACCGTGACCGGGGTCAATAATAACAGTCAGTTCATTAAGGCTTCTGACAGGCTGTCTGAAAGAAATGCAAAGATTTCCGTTCTGATCATATTCCATAACATACCCGTAAAACTTACCCGGGCGTTTGAGCTGACAATGAAGAATTAACGTCTTGTCATCGGGGCTTAAGGAAACGGTAATACCCGAAACTACATCGTCCGAAAAATCCGAAAGCGAGCCGGAGAAAGAAACAGTATTTTCAAAAATAAAATCAACCGCTTCAGCGCAGAACGGCTTTGCGTTATAAAACAGCTTTTCATAGCCTTTTGTAAAGGATTGACCGACATATCTGAGCTTATAAGGCACACGGCTTGTTTCGCTCATTATTATCTTTCTGCCTTTTGAAGAAGGCTGTGAAGAAAGAGAAACGCTGTTATACGGCATAACGGAATTTGCGTCAATAAGTCTGACATTATCGTCCGCCTTGACTGCCCTACCAGATAAAAGTTTATAAAATTCAACTTCTTTTCCGTCATCGTCAAAATCAATAATCTTTGCCGTCACGTAGTCTGTCATACCCAAAACAAGGTTGCCGTATGTAGGATTAAAGAAAAGCTCGTTTTCCGTTATTTCCTTGCAATCGGTAATAGCTCCGGTGACGACAAGCGCTTTTGTCGTGCCTGTTAAAAGCTCGGCGGAAGACGTGTTGTCGGTTGAAGAATTTATGTTTTCCGACTGAGAAAGCGCATTCACGGTTATTTTCCCGCCATAGCAAATCTGTGTTATTCCATCATATGTAACAAAGAAAGCGACGTTTCCGAGCGCTTGGGAATATGTCTGTGCCTCGGGTAGAATAAACGAGCCCGACAGTATTTCATAGCCGTCGGTGCTTTGTGAAGACGCTTCAAGCGAGATTTTCTGACCCGATATCATAGCGTATGCCGAAGCACCCTTTTTAACGCTTACCGAAACGTCAAGCTGTTCTTTTGAAGAGCAGTATTTATCTTCGGCAGGAATAACGAAACCGATAAACTCGCCTTTTTGTTCATTATCCGAGTCGGCAGTTTTCACATTAAGTTCCTTTCCCCTCATAAAGAGCATAAAAATACAGACGACAGCCGATATTATCACTATCACTGCCGCTGTAAGTATAATTGCTCTGAAAGCATTATCTTCCTTGCTTTTTCCCATTACTCTTCTCTTTTCCGATTGATTTTCTTTATTATATCACACTTTTTAGATTTTTCACCTCATCTTTTGTAAAATTCTTGTTACCGAATACATAATTATATGAAAATACCGAAAAGCCGTCTGCGTCGTTTTCTCTGAGATATTCAATCTGACGCTTTATTATATCACTGTTATTTTTCCACTCATCTTTCCCGCTTCCGCCCGCATATTTATCCTCGCTTTCCGTTTTATAGATTGATAAGCCGATACAGAGCTTAACAGACGAATTTTCGGTCAGCTTTTTCCATTTATCAAAGGTTTCGCAAAACGGCATATTTTCATTTTCAAAGCCGAAATATATCTGAGGTATTATCATGTCGCAATAACCTTTTTCACTGCACCACAGACCGACATCGGCGTAGAGCTTTTCTCTGTCTTTTTCAATATCTGCGCATGGACTGATTGAAAATAAAATACCGTCGCCGTAGGACTTAACAAGTGAATACATTGAAGAAATAAGCGAAGAGACATTATTTCTTCTGAAATCGGAAAGCTCGCTTTTTCCTCCTTTTTTAAGATATCGGGAATATTCCTTTTTATCTATACTTTCACTCTGAACAGGGTAAAAATAATCGTCAATATGTATTCCGTCTATATTATAGTTTTCGAGTATTTCTCTTATTCCGCCGAGAATAACTGCGTTTGTCTTCTCCGCCGAGGGATTAAGATATCGCCCGTCACCGCATATGATTATATCGTCTTTTTCTATACCTTTCGGAATATTGAGCGGCTGAATATTAATATCCGAACATATTCTGTAGGGATTTATCCATGCGTGAACTTTAAGACCAAATTCGTGCGCCTTTTTGCAAAGTATGCTCAGTGCGTCAAAGTATAGATTATTCTCATCTGCATACATATAACAGGGCGGGAAAATATCGGAATCATAAATCGAGTCGCAGTTTGCTCTGACCTGAATAAATATATCCGTGAAGCCGAATGAACCTATATTATTCATAATGTCATCTGCTTTTTTGATATATTCTTTTTCGCTGTCGCTTTCAGGAGCTAATTCATAAACGGTCAGCCAAATTCCCTTAAATTCATTTTTATTTTCTTCTTCAAAATCGCTATGCTGCTGTGACGGAAGCTGAGTAGAATTATCAATTTTTAAATCAACACATCCGCATAAAAATATAAATAAACCGACAAGAATTAAAATTCGTTTCATGGAAAGTCTCCTATTGACAAGAAATGATTTTCATTATAAAATTTATCTATAAGATTTCGGGGGAAAAAGATATGGCAATAAAAACTATTCTTAAAAACAGAACAGACGATCTGGGCAAATCAGAACCTATTACTTGCCCTGCTTGTAAAAAGAAAACTCAGCTTCAGCTTTTTTCAAACTATGACCTTGATAATTATATCGGCAAGCTCCTTGGTAAGGACAAAGAACTGAACTTTGCCGTCTGCCCTCTTTGCGCAAGCGTTTTCAGCATAAATATGTCGTCTTTCGGCGTTCAGAATTCGCCTCTTCACGACTATAATCTCACACTTATAAAAAAAGAGACCGAAAATGAGTAAAACATTCATTTTTATCTGTCTGATTTATTTTGCGCTTATTTCTCTTGCCGCTTCCGCTGCCGCCTGTATTGATAAATTAAAGGCAAAAAACGGCAAACGGAGAATTTCTGAAAACACGCTGATGCTTCTCGGTCTTTTCGGCGGAGCGGCGGCTGAATATATCACAATGAAAATTATCAGGCACAAGACCCGTCACAATAAATTTATGATAGGTCTCCCCTTGTTTATACTTTTTCACTTGTCTCTGATATTTATTTTAATTTATATGCAAAAATGACCGCAGGACGCGGTCATTTTTGCTATATAGATAATATTTATACATTATTCACTACACCGACAAAAATCGGTAAGCCGTTATTATCGCTTATACAGACAATAAACGGTCTGTCAAGAACAAAATCGACTGTTTCGTCAGGCGGACCGCCTTTTCCTGCCTCCATTATCGTCGTAAAAGCGGCGGCTTCACAGCCCTCTTCATCAATTTTTATTCTCGCTGAATGATTAATTTTATCAACATATATTCCCGTAATATCACCGCTGAACATAGGTGAAAAATCCGACTTTCCGTCGTCGAAAACATCGGTAATACCGAGTTTTTTAACTCCTTCACGAAGGTCAAGCCGTGAGCTTATATCAAATTTCGGCACGCTTAAATTTATCTTCAGATATTTGCCTGACGGCTCTTTTTCACCTGAAATGAGCTTCAGTGCGGCGCTGTCTGATAAAACCTCATTAACGCTCACACCCTCATCAGGTAAAATAAAATACATTGAACCCGCCTGATTTTTAAAATATCTTCTGTAAGCCGAAAAATTATCACTGTAAAAATAATAATCTTCAGCCTGAGCTTTCATAAACTCGGCTTCTTTATCGCCGTCAGCTCCGTGAAAAATATCTAAGGCTGTTTCTGACTTTGAAAACTCGACATCCCATTTCCCTGAGAAAAACACCGTAGAGGCAAGAGCGAGAACCGTCTGAGCAGAAAATTCTTCTTCTGCGGCGTAATCGTCAAGAAGACCTCCGGTTTCTTCGCTGAGCCATTTCTGAAGCTCCTTATTATATTCATCACTGCCCATTTTGCCTTTAAAAGATGAGGTGTAATATTTTTCTGCGAGGAGCTTCATTGTCTCTTTATTATATTCAAGCTCTTCGCTCAGCCACACCGAATTTGAAAGCAGTCTTTTAACCGAGCCGTCGTCACGATAGGTTGAGTTCCAGACTGCGCTGACGCTTTCACGAAGTTTTTCGATATTGTCAACGCCGAGAAGCTCAAGAATCTGCTGTCGGCTTTCACCGTCTGTTGACTCGGCGAGAAGCGAAAGAGCCATATAGACATTCAGCGGAGAAAAAACAATATTTTTGTCTTTCAACTTCTCATCGGTCAGAAAAGCGGGCAAGGCTTCCCGAACGAATGAATAAATGGATTTTTCATGCCCCTCGATAAGATCTGCGCGCGCTCTCACATCGTTAAACCAGCTATCATATGAATTTTCATATTGCTCATAATTATCATCGCTTATATTCTGAGGGTATTGAGCCGTTTCGGGGTATTTTGCGGTTTCTATTGCGTATGCGCTGAGCGATGTTTCCGAGCCGAAATCAAGTCCGAACCATACACCCGATATTAAAAGGCATACGCAGGCGGCTACCGCCGTGATTTTCACCCACAAGCTTTTTTGTTTTTTTCGTTTTTTTCTTGTTAAAGATACGTCTTCAATGACACTGTCGTCGATTTTTCCGACAGCGTTTATTAAGTCTTCATTCTTCATTTTCATAGCTCCTCTCTTTCAAGATATTCTTTCAGCTTGTTTCTCAGACGAAAAAGAACTGATTTGACTTTCGACTCACTGAAACCGTAATATGACGATATATCCTTTACGCTGTCGAAAAAGAAATAACGGCAGACAAAAATGTTTCGCTGCTGCTCGGGCAGAGAAAGAATAAATTCGTTCACTTTTTCGCAAAGCACTTTTAGTTCAGCCTCTTTTTCAGGCGAATTTTCCGAGGGAATACACTCGCCTATTTCATCAAGTGCGAGCGCATACTCGGTAGCTTTTCTTTTTTCGCTGTGCTTTCTGCGGTATTCGTCAATCGAAAGCTCTCTCGTTATTTTCGCAAGAAACGCCGAAAGCCTTTCGGGTTTGTTCGGCGGAATAATATTCCACGCTCTGAAATATGTGTCATTCACCTTTTCCTTGCTGTCCTCAAGGTCGTATAAAATGTTATACGCTGTTTTCATGAGGTATGCGTCATATTTTCTTTCTGTTTCAGAAATTGCATTTTCGTTTCTTTCAAGGTATAGTGAAACAATTTCTTTGTCTGTCATATTATTCCTCCTTTCAGATTGGGTACCCTACTATATAAGCCGAAAAAATTCAAAAGAAGTTGCGTAAAAGCAAGAAAAAAGCACTGCATTTTGGAAAAAATCCGATAGCAGTGCTGATAATTATTGATTAACTGTTTTTTTAAGCGGTCTGTCGCTGATTTTTTTTGCGTTTGTTTCAAAAATCGGTTCTTTTCCCTCGGTGATACATTCCTCGGTGAACACAATTCTCTTAACCGTGTTGTCAGAGGGTATATCATACATATATTTGAGAAGAATCTTTTCAATAACAGAACGCAGACCTCGCGCTCCCGTATTTTCCTCAAGCGTCTTTCTCGCAACAGCTTTAAGAGCATTTTCTTCAAACTCAAGCTCAACACCGTCAAGAGAGAAAAGATACTGATACTGCTTGATAAGAGCGTTCTTGGGCTTTGTCATTATGCTGACAAGAGCCTCTTCGTCAAGAGACTTGAGGGTTGTAATAATAGGAAGTCTGCCGACAAGCTCGGGAATAAGACCGAACTTTACAAGGTCATGGTGAGTTGTCTGAGCGACAAGGTCACTCTTGTCCGTTTCTTTCTTCGACTTTATTTCAGCGCCGAAGCCGAGACCCGACTTGCCCTGTCTTTTCGCAATCTGTTTTTCTATACCGTCAAAAGCACCTGCACAAATGAAAAGAATATTCTTTGTGTCAATCTGAATAAATTCCTGCTGAGGGTGTTTTCTTCCGCCTGTGGGGGGGACATTTGAAACAGTGCCTTCAAGAATTTTAAGAAGCGCCTGTTGAACGCCTTCACCGCTGACATCACGGGTTATTGAAACATTCTCGCTCTTTCTTGCAATCTTGTCAATCTCGTCAACATAAATTATGCCTCTTTCGGCTTTTTCAACGTCAAAGTCCGCCGCCTGAATGAGCTTGAGAAGGATATTTTCAACATCCTCGCCGACATAACCCGCTTCGGTGAGCGTTGTTGCGTCGGCAATAGCAAACGGAACGTCAAGTATTCTCGCAAGAGTCTGAGCAAGAAGCGTTTTGCCGACGCCTGTAGGACCGAGAAGAAGAATATTGCTCTTTGAAATCTCGACGCCGTCAGAGCTTTCGGTGAAAATTCTCTTATAATGGTTATAAACGGCAACGGATAAAGTCTTTTTGGCTTCATCCTGACCGATAACATATTCGTCGAGCTTTTCTTTTATTTCATGCGGCTTAGGGAGACTTGTGACATCTCTTTCGTTTCTGTGATGCTCGTGACCTGTTTCGGGCGAATCAAGCATTATTGAGCGGCAAAGCTCAATACATTCGCCGCAAATATAGACGCCGGGACCTGCAATCATAGTTCCGACCTGATCCTGAGTCTTATTACAGAACGAACAGCGAACCGGCTTATCTCTGTTTTCAGCCATAAATTAAAATCCTACCTTTCAGAGAAAGCGAAAATTATCTCTTATATAAAATCTTATCAATAAGACCGTATTCCATCGCCTCTTCAGCGGACATGAAGTTATCACGCTCTGTATCCTCAGCGATTGTTTCAATGGGCTTACCTGTGTTCTCGGCAAGAATTTTGTTAAGCTTTGTCTTTGTTCTGAGAATATGGTCAGCGACAATCTTTATATCTGTCGCCTGCCCCTGAGCGCCGCCTGACGGCTGATGAATCATAATCTCACTGTTAGGCAGAGCAAATCTCTTGCCCTTTTGACCTGCTGAAAGAAGAAAAGCGCCCATACTTGCCGCCATACCCATGCAGATAGTTGAAACGTCGCACTTGATATACTGCATTGTGTCATAAATAGCAAGACCTGCGGAAACAGAGCCGCCGGGGCTGTTGATGTAAAAGCTGATGTCCTTTTCGGAATCCTGACTTTCAAGATAAAGAAGCTGACCGACAACAACCGCGGCGGTTGCATCGTTTACTTCATCCGAAAGAACGATAATTCTGTCATTAAGAAGGCGTGAGAATAAGTCAAAATGACGCTCGCCTCTGCTGGTTTCTTCAATTACATTGGGAATTAAAACTGAACCCATAACTTCAGTCTCCTCTCTTTATTTCAAATAGCCGACAAGAATACCTGTTTTCAGATATTCTTGTCATTTTAGTTTATAAGTAAACAATATATTATTCGGCTTCTGCTTCGTCAGCCTTTGCTTCGTCAGCTTTTGCCGCTTTCTTTTTTCTTGAGGTTGTAACCTTTGCGTTGTCACGAACGAGCTTAATAGCTTTTTCAACAAGAAGGTCGCCCTTAATTGCGTCTTCGGGAATAGCCTTCTTGACATCTTCAACGCTCATCTGATACTGCTCTGAGTAATCCTTATAGAGCTTCTCGTAATCTTCTTCGGTTACTTCAAGATTTTCAAGCTCGGCAATCTTTTCAAGAGCAAGACGAATTTTAACCGACTTGTCAGCGTTTTCTCTGAGCTGTTCACGGTAGTCTTCCTTAGCCATGCCCATATACTGAAGATACATATCAAGGCTCAGACCCTGCATTGAAAGACGGTAGTTCATATCGTTCATCTGGTTGTCAATCTCGTTTTCAACCATAACGGCGGGAATTTCAGCCTTGAGATTTTCAGCGAGCTTGTCAAGAAGCTGCTTTCTTATCTCGGACTCATTTTCTTCTGTCTTATCTTTCTTGAGATTTTCGGCAATATCCTTTTTCAGCTCGTCAACCGTATCAAACTCCGATACTTCCTGAGCGAAGTCGTCGTCAACTTCGGGAAGAACCTTGACTTTGATTTCATGAATCTTTATTTTGAATACCGAAGCCTTGCCTGCAAGCTCTTCTGAGCCGTATTCCTCGGGGAATGTTACGTCTATGTCAAACTCTTCGTCAACTGCGTGACCTATAAGCTGGTCTTCGAAGCCGGGAATAAAGTTACCTGAACCTATTGTAAGGTCATAGTTTTCGGCTTTTCCGCCTTCAAAAGCAACACCGTCAACAAAGCCTTCAAAGTCAATAGTGACTATATCGCCGTTTTCGACATTTCTGCCCTCAACAGCTTCAATTCTTGAGTTTCTCTCACGAAGTTTTTCAATCTCGGCGTCAACCTCTTCATCGGTGACCTCAACCTTTTTCTGAGTAGCCTTGAGAAGTTTATATTCTTCAATTTCAACTTCGGGCTTAACCGTGATTTCGATAACAAGCTCGATACCGTCATTGTCCATTTTCTTGACGTCAACATTATTGACAGCTATGAACTTGAGCTCTGATTCCTTAATAGCGGCTTCAGCGGCTTCGGGATAGCAAATTTCAAGAGCGTCCTCATAGAAAAAGCCTTCGCCGTAGCGTGACTCAATCATCTTCATGGGAACCTTACCCTTACGGAATCCGGGGATAACAATGTCCTTTTTAGCTTTTGCGTATGCCTTTTTTCTTGCCTCGGCAAAAGTGTCACCGTCAATTGAGACCTCTAATTCATAGATGTTGGTCTCTTTCAGATTAACTGATTTCAATTCCATTTTTTAAAACTCCTTTTAGGTTTATGAAAATTTATCCGATATATTATATCAGCCTTTATCGGAAAAATCTATAGTTTTTTGAAAAATTATATTTTTTCAACAAGCAAAGGGCAAAATCCGAGGTAATCGCACGAAATAATGTTAAATTTTATCCCGTCTTTTTCACCTATGAACGCACTTTTCAGCGCAGGACCATGAAGATGACCGTAATAACAGCGGCTTATACCCTCTTCTTTTAAAACGCCGAAAATCTCACTGCATACCGCAGAAGAGCTGAGCGGAGGGTAATGAAGAAACACAATGGGTTCTCCTCCGAGAGCCTTTGCCTCTTCAATCGAACGCCTTAAGCGCCCTGCTTCACGCAGAATTATCTTGTTATCC